>CALUET010000001.1 GCA_944319745.1 uncultured Phocaeicola sp.
TCGACACCAGCCACGTGGAAGAGGTTATCAGCCTGGTGAAGCGCGTCAATCCCCGTGCCATCATGGTCATAAAAAGCACCGTCCCCGTGGGCTATACCGAAAACATCCGCCGGCGTCTGGATACGGATAACGTGATCTTTTCTCCGGAATTTCTGCGCGAGAGCAAGGCTTTGTACGATAACCTCTACCCCAGCCGCATCATCGTGGGACGGCCGGAAGGCGATGCCCGCCTAGACGAAGCGGCCCATACCTTTGCCGCCCTGCTGCAGGAAGGAGCGATAAAGGAGAATATCGACACGCTGTTCATGGGTACCACGGAAGCGGAAGCGGTGAAACTCTTTGCAAACACATACCTGGCCCTGCGTGTTTCTTACTTCAACGAGCTGGACACGTATGCCGAGATGAAGGGATTGGACACGCGTGCCATCATCGACGGCGTATGTCTGGATCCGCGCATCGGCACGCACTACAACAATCCGTCCTTCGGCTACGGCGGGTACTGCCTGCCCAAGGACACAAAACAGCTGCTGGCCAACTATGCCGACGTGCCTGAAAACCTCATACAGGCCATCGTGGAGAGCAACCGCACACGCAAGGATTTCATTGCCGACCGCGTGCTGCACAAAGCCGACTACTACGACTATTACAGCCGGGGGAACTTCGATCCGCACGAGGAGAAGCGCTGCATCATCGGTGTCTACCGCCTGACCATGAAATCGAACTCGGACAATTTCCGCCAGTCGTCCATACAGGGCGTGATAAAACGCATCAAGGCCAAAGGAGCCGAAGTCATCATTTACGAACCCGCACTGGCAGACGGCAGCACGTTCTTCGGCAGCCGCGTGGTAAACGATCTTGAAGCATTCAAGCGCCAAAGCCGCACCATCATAGCCAACCGTTACGATTCTGCCCTGGACGACGTGAAAGACAAGGTCTATACACGCGATATTTTCAGGAGAGACTGAAGCACGGCATCCCGCATTTCCGCCGAATAATAAATAATATTAAATCAACCCTTATATGACCGGTTTCCGCCTGTTTTATGTTATATTTGTAAAATATATAACGTTAAAAACCAAGTTTCATGAACAATTTTATTTTTCATAATCCCACCAAACTGATTATGGGACACGGCATGATAGCCAAACTGAGTACGGAAATCCCTGTCGACAAGAAAATCATGATTACCTTCGGCGGAGGAAGCGTAAAGAAAAACGGAGTGTACGACCAGGTAAAGGAAGCCCTCAAGGCACACAATACGATAGAATTCTGGGGCATCGAGCCGAATCCGTCCATCGAGACCTTGCGCAAAGCCATCGCACTCGGCAAAGAAGAAAAGGTCGATTTCCTGCTCGCCGTAGGAGGAGGATCGGTCATCGACGGAACGAAACTGATCTCTGCCGGCCTGTTATACGAGGGCGACGCATGGGACCTGGTACTGAAAGGCAACGAAACACATACCATACCGCTGGCCACCGTGCTTACCCTGCCGGCCACCGGCTCGGAAATGAACAGCGGTGCGGTCATCTCACGCCATGAGGCAAAAGAAAAATATCCCTTCTACTCTAACTTCCCGGTGTTCTCCATCCTCGATCCGGAAGTAACATTCTCGCTCCCGCCCCATCAGATAGCATGCGGCATAGCCGACACGTTCGTACACGTATTGGAACAGTACCTCACGAAAGCCAACGAGTCGCGCGTAATGGACAGATGGGCAGAGGGCCTGCTGCAGACGCTGGTGGAAATAGCGCCGAAAATACGCGAGAACCAACACGATTACAACCTCATGGCAGACTTTATGATGACGGCTACCATGGCGCTGAACGGATTCATAGCCATGGGCGTATCGCAAGACTGGGCCACACACATGATTGGACACGAGCTGACGGCCTTGCACGGACTGACGCACGGCCATACGCTGGCCATCGTCCTTCAGGGTACCATGTCGGTGCTGCGTAAAGAGAAAGAAGCCAAAATCTTACAGATGGGCGAACGCGTATTCGGCATAACATCGGGCACAAACAACAAACGCATCGACGAAACGATACGCAAGACCGAGGAGTTCTTCCGCTCTCTGGGACTGACTACCCGCCTGAGCGAGGAAGGCATCGGCATGGAAACCATTGATGAAATAGAACGCCGGTTCAACGAACGCGGAGTGCACTTCGGGGAAGACGGACTGGTGGACGGCAAGGTGGCAAAGGAAATTCTGCTGCAAGTGCTGTAAAAGGAAATACCGACAGAGGGTGGGTTTTACCCACCCTACGGTAAAAAATCTACTGCTTTATATTAACCAATCAACACACATAGGCCATGAAAACACTGAAGTATGCAATTTTTTTCCTGTCTCTTTCCTTTGCAGGTGCGATACAATCGCAAGAGATAAAAAAGAATCCGGCAGACTATATCAATCCGTTTATCGGAACATCAAAGGGAGGGAATACAAATCCGGGAGCAATCTGTCCGTTCGGCATGATGTCGGTATGCCCGAATAATTCCCCCAAGCCACTGAAAGTTGGAGAGAAATCATATCCCACTTACGTATACGGCAACCGTTATTTCTCCGGCTTTACCCATACCAACCTGAGCGGAGTGGGTTGTCCCGACCTGGGAGCACTCACTATCATGCCCATCTCTGGGAAACTTGAAATAGATCCGGAGAAATATTCCTGCACGTATGCCGACGAAAAAGCAACCGCCGGATATTACAGTGTAGACCTGCCGAAATACGACATAAAGGCAGAAGTGTCAACAACCCTGCGGACAGGTATTGAACGCTTCTCTTTCCCCAAAGGAGAAGCCCACATCCTTTTTGACGCAGGCCGCTCGGTATCAAACATTCCCGGAGCATACCTGAAAATAAACTCCCCCACGGAATTGGAAGGACATAAGATGATTGGCAACTTCTGCGGGACAGGAAAACAAAGCGTAATCTATTTTGTCGTTCAGATAAACAGGGAGCCGGACCGGTTCGGCTGCTGGCAGGAAAACCGGATTTTAAATTCTTTCACCCGCGAAAACAGCGGAAACAATATCGGAGCATTCTTTTCTTATAACCTGGAAAAGGAAGAGGACATTGTCATAAAAATAGGCATTTCCTATGTAAGCATAGAGAATGCAAGGATGAACCTGGAGTACGAGCAAAACGGATTCGGGTTTGAGAAAGTATGTCAGGACGCTTATGACGCATGGAACGACAAGCTATCCCGAATACAGGTAGAGGGTAACAATGAGAAATACAAGCAGATGTTTTATACAGGCATTTATCACATGCTGGTTCATCCCAATATATTAAACGATGTCAACGGAGACTATCCTGCCTATATGACCGGTCAGACCAAAAACATACAGGGAAGGAACCGTTTCTCCATCTTCTCGCTATGGGATACCTACCGCAACGTTCATCCTTTTCTCTCGTTGGTTTATCCCGAATACCAGTCGGAAATGATTAAATCCATATTGGACATGTACCGGGAAGCGGGACGGCTTCCCAAATGGGAACTGTGCGGAATGGAAACCGACGTGATGGTAGGCGATCCGGCTGTCATCGTGATTGCCGACACATACCTGCGGGGAATACGGGATTTCGACGTAACATTGGCTTACGAGGCCATGAAGAAAAATGCAACGACCATGGCCTCTACCACCCGGCCCGGATATAACGAGCACATACAAAAAGGATACATTGCAGAATTGAGGGAGAATGAAACAAGAGAAGGCCCCTGGGTATGGGGAAGCGTATCTACCGGATTGGAATATTGCATGTGCGATTTTGCCATGTCGCAAATGGCGCTTGCACTAAACAAAAAGGCAGATTACCAATTGTTCCGCAAATATTCTCAATTATATCGAAACTATTTCGATACAAACATGGGGTGCATGCGTCCACGCTGGACGAATGGAGACTGGGTTGAACCTTTTAACGCATCTCCTCAAGACGAAAAAGAATGGTGGAACCAGGTTGGATTTGTAGAAGGATGTACATGGCATTACAGCATGTTCGTGCCGTTTGACATCAAAGGCCTCATCGGATTGTACAAAGGCGAGAAAAACTTCATCCGGAAACTGAAAGAATGTTTTAAAACGAATAATTTTAACATTGCAAACGAACCCGACATTGCATACCCATACCTGTTCAATTACGTGAAAGGTGAGGAAAGGAAAACCCAATATTGGGTTAGAAAATGTATAGACACTTATTTCGGAAACGATCACAACGGCATTACGGGTAACGATGATTGCGGGACAATGTCTGCCTGGCTGGTTTATTCCATGATGGGATTATACCCGGACTGCCCGGCCAAAGACACTTATCAGCTGACATGCCCGGTGTTCGATAAAGTAACGATCAAGCTCCACGATAAGTATTATAAGGGAGACAAATTCATCATAACAGCCGGAGACAACGCCGACGACAAACACTTCATAGAGAAAATTTCCATCAATGGGGAAAAAAGCAAAAAATACTCTATTACAAACGACCAGATTGTAAACGGAGGGGTACTGTCTTTCACCCTGCAATAAAGTCATTTTCCTGGAATAAATTAACCGGACATGAAAAGAATCATACTTTTTTGTTTCATGCTGTGCATTGCTTTAATGCACGGCCACACGGGGTTTTCACAAGAAAACATGATAGGCAACCAGTCGCAGAACGAAGGCATATTTGCCGTTCCCGCCACACAACGCGTAGAAATTGACGGGACGGCACAAGAATGGGACCTCTCCGGTCAGATACAAAGTTTCGGTGACTTTTCCATAAGAAACGACTATTCCATAAAAACAGCGGCAATGTGGGATAAAGATAATCTGTATTTATTTTTCGAATGGCGTGATCCCATGCCGCTGAACAGTCAAATCAACGGAAAAGAAACGCCGGATAAAGGTTGGAAAGCCGATGCGGAGCAATTGCGGGTAAAGATAGGAGAAGACATTTTCTGGCTTACGTTCTGGTCGTATCTGGGAGAATACAACTCGATGGAATATTGCCGTCTGGATCCTTCAAAACTATGGGAAAGCAAATATCTGGAATACGAATGCCTGATAGCTCCCCGCAAGGGGACCATACTAGGTAAGGGAGTGGAATCGGCCTACAAATTAATGTCGGACGGAAAAGGATTTACACATGAGGTAAAAATCCCCTGGAACCTGATAGACAAGAAAGGCCGCACGATGAAAAGCGGCGACAAGATATGTATGGGACTGGAATTTCTTTGGGGTGACAAAACGGGAAAAGGCTGGCCGGCACACAAGGTTGTCGACAACATGCAGCCCGGATTGACAGACCGGGAATTTTATTGGACAGCAAAAGATGCCTGGGGCGACCTGACACTTATCGGGGGAAGCGTACCCGAACAACGGAAATATGTACCGGAAAGCCGAAAAAAGCAGGGAACAATCGCCATCGAAACAGAAATACCTGCCGATGTCTTTTCGTTTACACTCGCCATTGACGACGAAAACGGGAACCGTGTCAGGAATCTCATCGGCGGAGAATCGCCCGAACTTTACACAACAGAGATTCTACCCGGCGGAAAGCGGAAAATACGCGTAATGTGGGATGGGAAAGACCATTACAACCAATACGTAAATCCGGGCAAATATACAGTCAGAGGATTGTATTTGGATAAAGAACTCACCGGACAGTATGAAATGAGTTTCTACAATCCGGGCACTCCACCCTGGGCCACATTGGATGGCACAGGCGACTGGGGAGCCGATCATTATCCCATACGAAAAGTGGTTTCATCCGGTGAACGGATGATTTTAGTGAGCAATTTCGCAGAAGGCGGGACAGCTACATTTGCCGTAAACCTGAACGGAAAAAAGCTTTGGGGAGAAATCAAAGGAGCAAGTCTCGCATCGGCCAATAGCAACTATTTCTATTCCATTCCAAATGATTGGGGCGCTTCCGGCAGTCAGTTGCTAAGATTGCATGCAAACGACGGGACGTTTGCCCCGTTTGAACAAGGAGATTCGGTGCTGCCGATGCCGCTGAATTTGGTCGATTTATATGGAAACGCGACGGATGGCCGGAAACAATTGCCCCAAATGATTTCTCTGACTGCAGACGGCAACCTTTCCGATTCCGAATCAGACGAAAACTCTTTGCCGAAAGTTGTCGCCTTAGCCGCATCCGATTCTTATTTGCTTATCTTGCGGGAAGACGGCGTATTGTATTCGATTGATCCGGAAACCGGGAAAGTAAAGGAAAAATCGGAATTCAAAAAACCGGTGAATAACATCAAAGGATTTAAAATAAAACAAGACGACGTATATTATTTCGACGACACACAGCTGTATGTTTACGACATCAACAGCAAGACACATACCCCTGTTCCTCTAAAGAAAGGGCCAACCTGCCCGATAGATCTGGCATTTGATGCCTCGGGCAATTTATATGTGGCAGACATCGGAGCAGACATGCAGGTGAAAAAGTTCTCCCCGAAAGGAAAACTGCTGAACACAATCGGGAAAAAAGGCGGACGTGCCAGAGCGGGAAAATTCGAAGCTGAGGGTATGCAGGCCATTTCTTCGATAGATATTGATGCGTCCGGCAAGCTGTGGGTAGCAGAATGCAGCTATCTGCCGCGCAGAGTTTCGGTATGGAATACCGACGGGAAGTTTTTATGCGACTATATCGGCAACGCGGCTTATTCCGGAGCTTACGCATGGCTGCACGACAATGATCCTTCCAAAAGCTATATCGAAGGAAACGAACTGTCTTTAGATAAAAAGAATCATACATGGAAGATGGAGAGAGTCGTCGTAAATCCTCAGAAGGGAGATGTGACGTTGGGCGTTCCCATGGGCGATTTGTTTGAAAACGGCCATGTGTTTTACAGTGAGGCATCCGGAGAGAAGCATGAATATTTCGTATCTCCCAACAATGAATCATCGGCATTAGGCGTGTTTATGCGGGGGAAAGACGGCGATTGGAAGGCCGTAAGCGGCGTATTCCGCCTAAGCTCGATCACCGCCATGCTGAAAGGCAACCTCACAAAAGACAATTTAACCTCTCCATGCATCGGAGAATACAAAGACCTGAATCCGGCAGATCTCGCCATCTGGTCGGATAAGAACGACGACGGGAAAGTACAAAGAAAAGAATGCGAAATTGTACCGGCCAAAGTGAAAGCCCGCATCAAAAACGGTCCAAATGACAATGGCACTCCGGGAGAAACCGCATTGCCGATAGACGGAGAAGGATGGTACCGCCGCGCAAATACCCGGGACCTTAGTTTTTTAGTTGCAGGGAAAGAAGGAGTATTCAAAGTAAAACCCCATCATTTCACAAAAGAGGGTGCCCCGGTTTATACCAGAAACAGCTGGGAGAAACTGCCATTGGGAGACATTAACGTGGAAGAAATATACCCTATCCTGCATACGAACACGGCTCTGGCAGTCGGACGGGGGCCTGAACTGCCCGCACCCGCAGAAGGGCCGAAGGAGTTTAAGAAATGTTTTTTTGCCTTCGATACGCATACGGGAAAGATATTATGGAAATATCCTTCTTCCTATCACCAGGTACACGGCTCTCATTCTGCCCCAATGCCTTCTCCCGGACTGGTTATCGGGGCTACGCGTGTGTGCGGCATCATCCCGGATTGCGGAGATGCATCCGCCGTATTTTTAGTGCGAGGCAACCTGGGCGAGGACTATTGGTTTACAACGGACGGCCTGTTTATATCTTCCTTCTTCAAGGATTGCCGCCTGCCCGGCCCGTCGTTACCCAACACGGAAGAGGAACTAAGGCAGATGCAAATGGGGGTATTCCCCGGCGGGAGCGAGCATTTTTGCGGATGGACCGGACGGCAGGATGACGGGGTTATACGCATGACTTGTGCCATCGCCAGGCAAGCTTCCATGATTGTCAAGATGGAAGGGTTGGAAAACATTCATTACATACAGCCGACGACTATAAATGTCAGCGATAAATTGTTGGACGAAGCGAAAGCACTGGAGCAAAAAAACAGTAAAAAACAGTCGTCCTCATCCGTATGGATGGTGAAACGTGCTTTACGCGACGAGGCAGGAAACATCGACTGGAACATAAAACCTACCACAATCAGCCGTGAGGGATTGGACGAACGTGCGGATGTGAAACTCTGCTGGGACGAGGACAATTTCTATGTGCACTTCGACATTCAAGACCATTCTCCCTGGAAGAACCAGACAAACGATTTCAAGAACCTTTTTAAAGGAGGGGATGCCGTAGATGTATGCATCAGGCCTTCTGCAGACGAAGACGACAATCACGCCACGGAGGGTGACGTCCGTTTTGTCTGTGGTTCCTTTAAAGGAGAAAACATCGTGGTTGAGATGAGAGAAAAGAAATCCGGACATTCCAATTCCGAAAAGCATACTTACTCCTCTCCCATCGCAACAATCCTGTTCGAGTCTGTGGTAAAGACATCCAATGCCAAGGTCAACGTCCGGACATCTGCCGACAAAGCAGAAGTGACACTGGCTATTCCCTGGAAAGAAACAGGAATAAATCCGCAAAACGGAACCATATTCAAGGGCGATTTGGGCATAATATTATCCAACACGGATGGAAATGCAAACGTAGCGCGGATATATTGGAACAACAAAAACACGAACCTGGTAAAGGATATTCCCCTTGAAGCGAAACTGGAACCGGCAGCATGGGGAAAAATCCAGCTGACAGACTGACAGGAATATCACAATCATATACTTGATACATAACAATGAATAAATCTAAATACTGATATCTTATGAAATTATTTTTTTGCTTTTTCATCATGGTATTTTCTTTCATCGGAAACCTGGCTGCAGAGGAACGATTATTTTTATCGCCTCACGGACAAGATTCCAATACAGGAAGTAAAGACCAACCCTTGGCAACACTGGAAGGTGTACGAAACAGAATACGCGAAATGCGTGAAGAGAAGCCTTTCACGGATACCGTTTTTGTGGAAATACAGCCGGGAACTTACTTTATAACACATGCGTTCCAGCTGACAGACAATGATTCCGGCCAACCTTCAGCTCCCATCGTTTTCCGGGGAGAGAGAAACGACAGGCCGATTATTTGCGGCGGCAGAAAGGCATCCCGCTTCGAGGAAGTTGCACCGGGCCTTTGGCGTGTGTTCATACCCGAAGTGGCCGACCTTGGCTTTTACTTCGAACAACTATACATAAACGGAGAACGCCGGTTCAGGGCACAGACGCCCAATAGGGGTACGTTCATGTTTCCCGAACGAGTGGAAGAAACGGTTCTGGATTCCCTGAACGGGCAGCCTGCCTTTGCCTCGCAAAAGTTAGTCGTCAGGGCTGAGGACCATTCAGTCCTAAACGCGATAGAACGGAGCGATTTGAATGACGCCCTGATCGTTGCCTATCACAAGTGGGATAATACGCGTAAACGAATACAGCATGTAAACGTTGCCGATTCCACCATCTTCTTTGGAGGTTCCGTCATGCAGTTTTGGAATGTCATAGACAAACAAAGCCGTTACGTGATAGAAAACTACAGGAATGCATTGGACCAACCCGGCGAATGGTTTTTACAGCGTGACGGATATTTGTATTATATGCCGCTGCCGGGAGAGACCATTGAAAGCACCGAATGCGTGTATCCCGTATCCGAAAAATTACTTTGCATCGCGGGAAACGACGAAAAGCCGGTATCTTCTGTCCGTTTCGAGAATATCCGTTTTGAGGGGGCCGCATATCGTACGCCTCCCTCAGGCAACGATCCGTCTCAAGGGGCAGCGGTAGTCGATGCAGCCATTATGTTGGACAATGTACGGAACATTGAGTTTATAAACTGCGACATCGCCCATATCGGGCAACACGCGATTTGGTTCCGCAAAAATTGCTCATACTCCAAAGTGGAACACTGCCATCTGTATGACTTAGGAGGAGGGGGAGTTAAAATAGGAGATTACGCATCGCCCCAAACAGATGAGGACGGATTTGCCTCAACGCATCATATTACCATCCACAACAATATCATCCAGCACGGCGGATATGTTTTTCCCAATGCAACAGGGGTAATTATTTTTCACGGAAGCGACAATGAAATTACCCACAACGACATAGCCGACTTCCGCTACACCGGCATCTCTGTGGGTTGGGTGTGGGGATACGCTCCCAGCCCTTCCAAGAGGAACAAGATAGAATTCAACCACATCCACCACCTGGGATGGGGTGAATTATGCGACATGGGCGGCGTATATACTCTTGGGGCTTCCGAGGGAACTACGGTTTCAAACAATGTCATTCACGATATTTATTCGTTCTTCTACGGAGGATGGGGATTATACACAGACGAGGGATCCTATGGAATCCGAATGGAGAATAACTTGGTTTATCACTGCAAGAACGCAGGATTCCATCAACATTACGGAAAAGAAAACATAATACGGAATAATATTTTTGCCCTGAACAAGCTTTCACAGTTACAGTTGACCAGAGTGGAGGACCATCTTTCTTTTTCGTTCGTCAATAATATTGTTTATTTCGATGACGGACTTCTGTACATGGATATGATTAAAGGCGCCTGGCAAAATGCCCAAACGGTCATAGATCGTAATTGTTTTTGGGATGTACGCACAAAGAATCCCGATTTTCAGGGACACAGCTTCAGCGAGTGGAAGAAACTGGGGAAAGACAAGCACTCTATTGTTGCAGATCCTGCGTTTGTAAATCCCCGGGATTTTGATTTCCGTTTCCGAAACACGAAGACGGTGAAGAAGATCGGATTCAAACCTTTCGACTATTCCCAAGCCGGGGTTTACGGAGATCCGCAGTGGAAGGCGAAGGCTATTCTTCCAGACAGCCTGATAAAACAATTTACGGAGCGCTGTCATTTCGATTAATTCAAAGGATAACATTCACCCCGTATATCTCAACTTTTTTTCAGAGGCCGTGCCACAAGCGAAATCTTTGGCACGGCCTTTGAAAAAAAATACCGTCTTCCCTTCCTTTATTCTTCCGCCGAAACGGAAAGCAGCAATACCGTCTTCGTTTCGTCGGTGACGCAGAAACGTCCATCGGGACGCTCGTTCACCACCCACACAATCTCGTTGCCGGCACACACCACATACTGGTTTTCTTTTTCGAAAAGCGATAGTTTGCGGTCGCGCAAGTAATCGCGCACGCTCTTGAAGCCCTTCATACCGAACGGCACGAAACGGTCGCCGGAATGCCATTTGCGCAGCGTTAGCGGCTCACTGACCTTATCGGCATCCAGACAAGCCACATGACGGTCCCGCGGAAGCACAAACCCTGCATCCTTCATCCGCACCGAACGATGCAGCACGGGGGGCTTTTCCTCTTTTTCATCGCGCGGACGAAGCAGCAGATACTCACGGTCGCGCAGCAAAACGAACGTCTCGCTGTAAAACAGCTTGCCCGAACCGTGCGAAAGGCTGCGGTAAATATCCGCCAGTTGCGCAGCATTGAACCCCTTGGGATGCAACAGTTCGAACAACACGCACTGCGGAGACACTTCTTCCTGCAAACGTCCGATACGAATCCTACCCTCCCCGTCCGTCACACGGCGGCAGGCTTCCTCCACGGCACGGCGGTATATCTTCTCCACTTCGGCCAGACGAGCGGCCGTCCCGGCAATGTTTTCATCAGCCGCAGGATTAATCTCGCGCAACACGGGCAGCACATCGAGGCGCAGCTTGTTACGCGCATACACATCTTCAAGGTTGGTGCTGTCCGTCACATAGGGTTGTTTCTGCGATGCAAGGTAATCGAGAATTTCTGTTCTCCCCATCGTCAGAAGCGGACGCACCACATGTCCGTTTACGGGAGCGATGCCCTTCAGTCCGTTGATACCCGTCCCGCGCACCATGTTAAGCAGAAATGTCTCCACACTGTCATCACGATGATGTGCTACGGCCGTCACGGCAGCATGCGTCTGTACGCGTATCTGCTCGAACCAGGCGTAACGCAACTCGCGGGCAGCCATCTCAATGGAAAGTTTGTTTTGCCGTGCATAGGCTTCCGTATCGAAATGTGTCACGCACAAGGGGATGTTCCGTTCTTCGCACAACGCACGGACGAAAGCCTCGTCGCGGTCGGACTCCTCGCCCCGCAAGTGGAAATTGCAGTGGGCACAAACACACTCATAGCCCAACTGCCGCAGCACACAGAGCAAGGCCACCGAGTCGGCCCCGCCGCTCAACGCCACCAGAATCTTATCCGACGGAGCAAATAATTTTTTCTCCTGTATGTATTTTTGTATTTTCCTCGCAAACATATTGCAAAGATACGAAATCTAATTCGTGAAACATCGGAATTATTGCAATTACCCTGTTTGCATAATCTTCATGGAATACTTACTTTTGTATGAAAGGACTTTGACACGGGGGAAACAAGACTCCCCGGCGTTTCTCCGGAAACAACAGATAAAAAACAGAAAAATACCGACAGACATGAAACCGTTCATTATCTCACACATGATGATTTCCGTAGACGGACGCATAGATTGCGACATGACGGAAAAGATAGAAGCCTCACAGGTTTATTACGACGCTCTCGACACCCTTGCCTGTCCGTCGCAAATGATGGGACGCGTAACCTTGCAACTCCATTATGCCGACGGGCGTCCGTTCCATGCACACGACAAAACTCCCATCGGACACGAGGGGTATCGCATGGCCGAAAAAGCCGAAGGTTATACAATAGCCCTCGACACGCACGGCACACTGACCTACTCCGGAAACACCATCGACGGGAAGCCACTGCTGGTAGTCGTGGCGGAAAGTTGTCCGAAAGTCTACACGGATTATCTGGACACGGCGGGCATTTCCTGGATTGCCGCCGGAGAAAAGCACATCGACCTGCACAGGGCCATGCAGCTTGCCCGTGAACATTTCGGCATAGAACGCATCGCACTGGTGGGAGGCGGACACATAAACGGGGCATTCCTGGCAGCAGGACTGCTTGACGAAATCAGCGTGATGATAGGTCCGGGCATCGACGGAAGGAAAGGAATGACGTGTGTATTCGACGGCATCGAGGATAAAGAGACAAATCCCGTCCTGCTCGACCTGCAAAGCGTGCAACGCGTAGGCAACGGCACGGTGTGGCTCCGCTACATCCCAAAGCACTGAAATGATACGTTTGCTCCTTGCAACGAACTCATCCCGATACATTTTCAATCACATACCAATTGTACTACTCATTGATTCCTCCTAATAACAAATTGTAAGAAAGAAAAAATTAGTGAAACAATGTGTACAAATAATAATAAAAGCGCAATTCATAAACAAATCAGAGTTGTGCTTTTATTTTGCTTTAAAATTCAATGATTTATTTGCATAAGAATATGGCTTACATTTTATTAAAGATCATTTGTATCAAATAATTAAGAGTTTTTTCAGGCTCAAATCCAAATTTATACGCAACACAGCCAATAAGTTCTTTTTCTTCATCTGTCATTTGTCCACCAGCAATCATTATAGTAACCATATCATATTAAGTAACTTTTTATAATTATCAACAGGTACTATAAAACTAATAGATGCAGCATTATTATTCACACGGTTAAGTTGCTCCTCTGTCATATTTTCACGTTTCATAATAGTTTCTATTAACCGTTGCTGAGATAAATTTCTAAATCCATTAGCTTTTGATATAGCAATGATACACAACAAATGGCATAATTTAACTTTGGTTTCATATGAATCATCTTCATAGGGAGTAACTTTCATTGAGTCAAGAATAGGGATAATACATTCAACGATTCGCGAAGGATTAGTTATTGTAAATTGCAGTTTTGCCAACTTTCCCTGCTTGTAAAATAGCGATAACATGTCAGGACACATATATTCTCCTATTCCACCTGCAAATAAATCTGTACTTAATAAAATTCTATCTTTATTTTCGGATTTCTCTTGAAAGAAACCATTTAAATTGATAAACTTCCCTAATTGGGGGTTATCTATTATATAACTTACTCCTTCAGATTGAGCATCTAAAATTATAGAAGTTGGAGTTACACTATGCTCTATAATACCTCCGTTTTCCCAAATATTAATATTATCTGTAATAACTTCGACTGATGGTATTATAATAGGACCTTGAAACTCTAAAAGGTTTATGGGAAATTGATCATATGTTTCCATTGTAGTTTTGAAAATATAATATTGATATATAAAACTTTAACGAAATGTATCTGAATATTTCACCAAATAAGGCTCAAAATTGAAATGATTCCACCTATACTTAGTTATATAAAAATCATCAGCAAATTTTATTAAAGTACGATTTATATAAGATTGTGCAATATCTATTTTGTCTTGCTCTGGCATTTGTTCTTTTAGCCGAGCTTTTAAAATAGCTTCCATCATCAAAATAATTTCAGAAATAATTCGAAAAAGATCGGTATCAATAAGTCTATTAAACTCATTTATGTGTTCAGTGACGAAAACATCAAAAGCGTAATAAAAGGCTTCTTCTCCTTTATCTTCATAATCTATTATATCAATAAGTTTTTGAATGTCATCTGCAAAGTCCTTCTCGCCGTAAACTATATTTACACATCTTTTCAAATAAGGATTATAAGAAGGAAAACTTATAAAAGATTCTGGAATTGGAGCAATAGGACAAGTTATTACAAAATTAGTGGCTTTCATTGAAAATTGAAATACTGCACATTTCTCGCCTTGAATAATCTGATGATTAATAGAAGGCTTTTTTCCGTCAAAATAAAAAAATCCCATTTTGATTATTTATTTAACACCTTTCCCGTTCCTTCAGAAAAGTTTTGTTAAAATAGAAGCGTGGAACTGCAATATGTGATATTCGGGAAGTTGAATGCAGCCTAAAATGAAAAGAAAAGCTAAACATCTGCAAATATAACCACTGATATACTGCATTTTATGTGGTATCAATTTCGGGAAGCACTTTTTAATTAGTCTTAATTCGTTGTAAGTTTTTTCGGGATATATGGGAACATTTACGGGAATTTATATACCTTTGCGTAGTATTCAAAAAACAAAGCTGATGAAAGTTTCCGTCTATCTGAAAAAGGCTTCTTCATCGACCTCGAACATCTGCTTCCGGGTCAGGAAAAAGAACGTGGACATAAAGGTCGTTTCTCCCCTTGTGGTGCATGATGCATACTGGGATGTAGATGCGCTCTGTTACAGACGCACGACGGCAGTGTCTGCAGCAGAGCAGAAGAACCTTCCTTTACAGATAGCCTCTATCATCGAACGGGCGGAGAAGACCTTCTCGGACAAGGCGGACAGCGGATGGCTGAAACAGGTCATCGAGGATGTCCTGTATCCCTCACGCGCTTTTGAGCGCAACCATCCGAATCTGCTCGCCCGTGTCCACGAGTATCTGGAAAAGTTTGACGGTGCGGAAAGGACCAAAGAACATATCATACGCTTCGGACGCAAGATGTCGCGCTATCATGATTACCGGAGGGAGGTTCTGGGCGAGACGGACTTTACCCTTTTTGTAGAAACTGTCACGCTGGAGCAGATGAACGATTTCAGGGATTATGTCGCGAATGAATACCTGTTGCGGCAGGAACACCCCGATTTCTATGCTCCCCGCATGCTCATCAACCACAGGCCCAGGCCGCTTTCCAACACGACCATCATCAACATCATGAACCTCTTCTGCACTTTCCTACACTGGTGCAAGAAGATGAAATATTCCGACAACGAGGTCTATGCCCTCTACGGATGCAAGGAACCTACCTATGGAGATCCGTTCTACCTCACTTCCGAAGAGAGGAACATCCTGTATGATGCGGATTTGAGCGACCACCCGAAACTGGCCGTTATCCGTGACATCTTCGTCTTCCACTGCTATGTAGGCTGTCGCGTGGGCGACCTGTACCGGCTCACGAGAGACAACATCAGGGACGGATTCCTGGAATATATGCCCCAGAAGACCAAGAAGTGCCAGGCAAAAGTCGTAAGGGTACCGCTGCATCCCAAGGCGCAGAAAATACTGGAACGCTACGGCGGCACGGATACGGGAAGACTTCTTCCGTTCAAACCCATCCATACCTATAACCTGGGCATAAGGGAGCTGTTGAAACACTGCGGCATAGACCGTATGGTGACCATACTTGACACGCACGGATACAACACCGTACAGAAACCTTTGTATGAGGTGGCCAGCAGCCACACGGCACGCAAGACCTTTGTAGGCAACCTGTACCGACAGGTACCGGACCCCAACCTCATCGCCTCCATGTCCGGGCATGTGGAGGGCAGCAGGGCGTTCAACCGCTACCGGACGATAGACGATGAGATGAAACGCAAGCTCGTGGACATGATAAACTAAAGGAGGATACATATATGAAAGTGACCGCATTCATAAGAAAGACCGCCGCCAAGAACAACATCACCGACCAGGCACGTGTCTATTTCCGTGTGCGTGATGTCGGAGGCGTGGACATCAAGGCCGCAAGCGAACTGTCCATCAACCCGAACCACTGGAGTCCGGAAAGACAGGGCTACAAACCCCGTGTGGCGCTGGTGTCGGAGGAAAAGAAGATGAACTTCGACAAGGATGTCCAGCAGATCACACATCTTATCACCAAGGAATACCACCGGGGAGTGGACGGCAGCTGGCTCAAAAACCTGATAGAGGAATACCAACATCCCAACATAAATTCAAGAGGGGGCAACAAGGCCGACGAATACCTGCTTTCATACCAGATCCGAAAATATATTGACGAGACCCCGCTTGCGGACGAAACCCGGAAACACCATCTCGACAATCTCAACAAGGTGCTGCGCTATGAACGTTTCCGTCATGAAGTCATGCACCAGCGCGGCTTCCACCTCTGCATCGATACCGTCACGGCGGACGACATCAGGGACTTCAAGCTGTGGATGCAGGAGGAACACAAGTATGTGGACATGTATCCGGTATTTTATCAGAACGAGATACGCCGCAATGTCGAACAGAAACGTTCGGAGAACAGCATGTCCGGCACCCTTTACCGTATCCGTACCGTCATCAAGTGGTGCATCAGACGGGGGCTGACAAGGAACAACCCGTTCGACCAGTACCAGATCGCGCAGCCCATGTACGGCGACCCGTTCTATCTGACGCTCGAAGAGCGGGACAAGGTGTACCATGCCGATCTGAGCGGTCTGGGCAAGACCTATGCGGTCTATCGTGACATATTCATGTTCCAGTGTCTGATCGGATGCCGGGTAAGCGACCTGAACAGGCTGACCAAGGCGAATATCGTGGACGGCTTCGTGGAATACATACCGCAGAAGACGAAGATGGAACATGCAGGCACCGTCCGGGTTCCGCTCAATCAGAAGGCGCTGGACATACTGGAACGCTACAAGGATCTGCAGGAAGCCCTGCTTCCCCGCTTCTCACACTTCGGATACAACAAGAAGATAAAGGAGATACTCAAATATGTGGGCATCGACCGCATGGTAAGAGTCCTCGACCCCAAGACACGCGAGGATGTGGCACGCCCGCTCTATGAGGTGGCATCCACGCATACGGCACGCAAGACCTTTATCGGCAACCTGTACAAACAGGTCAAGGACCCGAACCTGATAGCCTCCATGTCCGGACATTCGGAAGGAAGCCGTGCCTTTGCACGGTACCGCAAGATTGATGACGAAATGAAGAAAGAGCTGGTGAATCTGTTGGATTAAATCCATTCATTCTTCCCCTTGTATTTTCGAAATCCAATGATATTGTATGAATATGGACGAGCAGAAACAGACATACGAACAGTTCAAGGCGGACATCCTCCAATGGAAGGAGTCGCACAGGGAGGAATACAGCCGCTTCGCGCGTCTGATGGCAAACGGAAACGAAATGCAATACCTCGCCGTATGCCGTGCCATATTCAGGCAGCTGCCCGGCATCAAAAAGGAATGGCAGCTGTCATGGCGTGACGACAGCGTGGACGGTTTCGGGAATATAGACCTGCATTTCAGGAAGGACGCGGTACCGGAACAGATAGTGGAGCTTTACAGGAAACAGAGGGAAGAGGATGCGGTTCCCCCTCCGTCCTCCTTCTGGAGCAGGATGAAATACGTTTTCAGACAGAGCCTGGGAAAACGCCATGTGACACTGTCTGCACCTCTTGTACTGAGCTGGCTGTATTACGGCAAGAGCTTCGAGGCCATGGCGGACATGGTCTGCAAACAGGCCCGCCATCCCAAGGCAGGGAACGCCGAAAGGATGGGTTGCTCCATTGCTGTCAGGCAGATTATCGAAGTCTCCATAAAGAACGGTTTCCGCACGCATGAAGACTGGGACAGACATTTCGCCATGAAGGACGCGATTGAAAAAGGCTGCATCGGTGAATGGGCTTTGCAGTCCGTAAAGGACGGGATGGGCTGTAGTGATACCGGCAGACAGGCAGAAGCGACAGGCTCCGACATTGGCACGCCATCGCAAACGCAGCGGACAGCAGGAAAGAAAAAGATACAGGAGCGTCCTCTTGCAGATTATCTCAAGTGCGGGAACAGGGAGGAAGTACTGCAATGCATCCGCCGTTTCGTTTCCATAAATACGAGTGCCGTCCACCAGGCACTTCCCTTCTATGTGCTGAAAGAGCTGCAGCTGGTGGACGGGATGCATGCCGCAAAGGAATACAGCATCGGGATGACACTGCAGTTCCATGACCTGCCGTCACTGAAAAGCGAAAGCGCCATACGGCAAGCCGTCGGGTTCCTGAAAACGGCAAAACATGTAATCAAAGACGGCAAAGACCAGATGGCACCCCTTATAGAGAGCGACGAGAACCGTGAACTGTTCCGCACCTTGTCGCAGACAATCCGTGACATAACCACTGCAGACGAAGCGGTAGCTGCCATCGAATAGGGTAAAATGGACCCTTTTACATGGTCATACAGACTCGTTTTGTCATGACAATTTAAGACAAAGCATTTTATATCAACCACTTTCAATTCCTGTATACTTTTGCACCGTCACCTTTTCCCGAAGGTTGGCGGTGCTTCTCTTTTATAAGCCATCGGAAGGAATGCATCAGGGAACTTTTGAAGATGGTCATTACTGATTTCAAAAAACGGATTATATGATCACCATAGAAAGTCTGGTCGAGCAGGGCGCGAACGTAAAATTGGAAGTTTCGCCCGCCGACCTGAAGATGTTTGCAGAGTCCATCGTACAGCGTACGATAATGGCCCAGCAGGAAGAACGGAATGCGGCGATGTCGCGTGCGGCGGAAGAGACATGGCTCAACACAAGACAGGTGCGCGAGCTGCTGAACGTGTGCGAGGGTACGCTCAACCTGTGGGCGAAGAGAGGCTACCTTGTGCCTGTCAAGGTGGGAAACAAGAACATGTACGCCAAATCCGATGTCCACCGTGTACAGACGGGCGGCAAGTCAGAGAGTGTATCATCCTACTGCAAAAAGAAGAACATCTGACATGGAAAGCAGCCGGATTGAAATATGCAACATGATCCGCATGGAAGCGGAGCATGTCAGCGATACGGGTTTCCCTCTGGATGTCTTTCCACAGACCGTGCAGTCTGTCATCCTCGACATGGCCCGGTACGAGAACTACAAGATAGAGTTCATCGCGACGGCCATGCTGTCGGCGGTATCGGCAGCATTGGGCGGGACCTACCGTATCCGCATCAAAGGCGAGTGGCAAAGCAATGCCGCCCTCTACATCATCCTCGTTGGCAGGCCGGGGCTGGGCAAGACACCGCCGCTGGAGGCGGCATACCGTCCCATACGGAAACAAGACTATGCCATGTTCAAGGCGTATGAGGCGGAACTGGAGGCATGGAAAGCGGCCGGGGAAAACGGAAAGAAACCCGTACTGCGGCGTACCGTCGTGTCAGATTTCACTCCAGAATCGCTTCTGCTGACACACAACAACAATCCCAGGAGTGTGGTCATCCTGGTGGACGAGATAATGGGCATGTTCAACTCCGCCAACCGCTACACCAACGGACAGCTCATTGAACAGCTGCTTACGGCATGGAGCGGTGGGGCTCTGGATGTGACAAGGGTTGGCAGCCCGGTGCCTGTCCACATAGAACAGCCGTGCATCAACATTATCGGGACCACGCAGACAAAGCGTGTCCATGAACTGCTCACGAAAGGTTTCGAGGAGAACGGCCTGCTCGACCGCATCCTGTTCGTGCTGCCCAAGTCACGGGAAGTGTCAAAATGGACCGATTGGGATGACGGCGGGGAGGACAGGGCATCTCTGTCGGCGGCACGCTGGGAGCAGATACTTTTCAAGGTTCTTGCCCTGGACTATGACACCGGGGAGGAAGAAAAGCTGCCCCATGTGCTGTCTATGGACAGGGAGGCAAGGGAATATTTCTTCTCATGGTGGAACATGAAAGTGGAACGCATCAACCGGATAGAGGACGATGCCGAGGTGGACAGCCGGGAGATGAAACATCCGGTACAGGTGGCCCGTCTTGCCCTTGTCATGCAGGTGATGCGCTATGCCTCCGGTGAGAGCCACCTGCAGTCCGTAGATGCAGTATCGGTAAAAGCCGCCATCAGGCTGAACGACTATTTCGAGGACTCGTACTGCCGTATCCGCTCCTTCGTGGCTGAAGACATATGCGAGGAACCTCCCAAGGTGCTGCTTTCCCTGCTGCCGGACGCCTTCGACACGAAGACGGCCATCGCCATAGGCAGGGAACAGCAGAATGTCAGCGAACGCACGGTGATGAACTACCTCAAGGAGCTGTGCCGGAGCAGGCTGCTGCGGAAAGCCAAAGCCGGACATTACGAGAAAGTCAGATATGATAAATCTGGTAAATCTAATGAAATCGACAATGAACCGCCAACCCGAAACTGCAACGGATGACCCCTTGTTGCAGCCTGCAGTCTTTGCGGTTTTGCAGTTTCAGAATGCCGGAAAAGTAAAATTCCTGCAAGACTGCAAGAACTGCAAACTGCAAATGGCGGTTTTCATTTGCAGGAATCCACAAAAGAGAGCATCATGACCGAATACAGATTCCATCTTCAGAAATACCGGCCGGGCAGCAAGACTGTTTGCCCGGAATGCGGCAGGAAAGCCTGCTTCACACATTACATTGACGAAGCAGGCAGGATTTCGTTTCCCGACCACGTGGGCATCTGTGACCACATCAACAGCTGCGGCTACCACTACACCCCGAAAGAGTATTTCCGGGACAATCCTTCAGCAAGGGAAATCTTGAACGGACAGGAAAGGGACGGTTACACATCCATAACGGTAAAACCTTCCACAAAGACACCGTCCGGAAAGGAGACAGAGATTTTCTGTCTTCCCTCCGATTGGGTGGAGCAGTCCATGCGCAGGTACGACATCAACCCCTTATACCGCTACTTCACCAAGGTGGCTGGCAGGGAAGAGACGGACAGGCTGTTCCGCCTCTACAAGGTCGGCACATCAAGGATGTGGAACGGGGCTGCCGTATTCTGGCAGATAGATGCCGGCGGTAATGTACGGGCAGGCAAGATCATGGGGTATGATGCAGATACGGGACACCGTATCAAGACTCCGTTCAGCCAGGTGAGTTGGGTACATTCGGTAAGAAAAATAGCGGATTTCAGAATGAAGCAGTGTCTGTTCGGTGAACACCTGCTGTCGAACACCTCCGCCACAAAGACCGCAAAGCCTGTAGCCATTGTCGAGAGCGAAAAGACTGCACTTGTCGCAGCCCTTTTCATACCTGACTTCATCTGGCTTGCCACCGGTGGGATGCACGGGTGCTTCAACAGCGAAGCCATGCAGGTATTGCACGGACGGGAAATTATTCTATTTCCCGATCTCAAGGCAACGGACGAATGGCGTCGCAGGCTGCAGATGCTGGAATCCATTTGCAAGCGTGCCACCTGTTCCGATGTGTTGGAAAGAACGGCGACCGACAATCAGCGTGAGGCCGGACTGGACATTGCTGACTTCCTGCTGATGGAAGATACACCACAGATGATTCTTACAAGGATGATACAACGCAACCCCGTATTGCAGACTTTCATCGATGACTTCGGGCTTGAACTGGTGGATGCAGGGAGAACGGAATAACGAAAAGCAGCGGACAGCTTGCTGTCTTAAGGGAAAGGGGTTGTAAAATCCCGTAGCTTATTAGGGCATTTTCACCGTCTCCGCTCCGCGTCCGGCAGTCAAAAAGCCCATAGGCCGAGGACACTTCTCAGGCTCCTTGGTATGCCTCCGGCTGTATGACGGGATTTTACAACAAGAATAACAATAAAATAACGAACAGATATGAGTAATACACAATACGCAGTCTGCCACCTGCAGCGTGGCAGCGGTAATGACAGTGGAATGTCATGCCATATAGAAAGGAAGGATGCCAAGGGAAAGATTTATGTGCCGGTCAATGCCAATGCAGACCGGACAAACCTTAACCGTGAACTGATTAAGTTTCCAGACGGGGTGACCTGCCGCACAGAAGCGATACAGCACCGCATCAACACAGCCGGACTGCGCCGCAAAGTCAGCAAGAACCAGACAAAGGCCATACGCGTAATGCTGACCGGAACGCATGAACAGATGATGAAAATTGCCAATGACGGCAGACTGGACAGTTGGATCGATGCCAATCTCAAATGGCTACAGGACACATTCGGGAACGAGAATCTTGTCTCATGTGTGTTGCACATGGATGAGAAGACCCCGCACCTGCACGCCACAGTTGTGCCCATTGTAACCGGGGAACGTCTCCGCAGGAAGCGGGAGGGCGAAAGGAAATATGAAACGAAGTCCGGTCCCCGTTTGTCAGCGGACGATGTGATGCGGCGTACCAAATTACATGAATACCAGAACAGCTATGCCAAGGCCATGAAACCGTTCGGGCTGCAGAGAGGCATCATCGGCTCTACCGCCAAGCATCAGGCGAATTCGGATTACTACAGGCAGCAGGTTATCCGATACGAAGAGGACATAGCCAAACTGCAGGCCGATGTGGAGAAGGCGCAAGAAGGCAGGAACACCATCCTCGCGTGGTTCGGCAAGGGAGACCTTGCCAGAGCAAAGAAAGAACTGACTGACAAGGACGGGATGATTGTCGAACTTAATAAACAGATTAAGGCTCTTCATGCAGAAAAGGCGCGATTGCAGGAACAACATAAATCAGAAATCGAGAAACTACGGAGCGGCTATCAAAAAGAAATAGACAAGGCCATTCATCAGGCGGAAGCGGCAGAACGGCAGTTTAAGGAGAAGGATACAATCATAGACAGGCAACGAAAGCAGATAAGTTTGCTCGACCGCAAGGCCAATCCCCAGCGTTACAGCCTCTCGTCCGGTGCCGAACTTGTCCGCCTCAATGTACCAAACTATCGGAATCCATCGCTTCACATCTGGACACGGGTCGGCGAGCAACTTTTTGAGAACATCAAATTCCAGATAGACTATGATGTGGCCCAAAAACATTTTAACGGCCAGATTGCGGACGAGGAATTTGTCAACGCAGTATTCGAGCCGCAAGAACAGGTAAGTGAAAAGCAGATGGAGTTGTTGGGAGCTGCTTTCACCCTTGCAGCCGGTGGTCCTGCACAGGCTCATGTTGGTACCGGAGGAGGTGGCTCATCATCTGACCTTCCGTGGGGTGAACAGAAAAGAGGAAATAGAAAAAGATAACCAAATCTAATCTTTAACATGAATAATAATGGCTTATATAAGTTATTTCGTACTTTTGTGTGTTATTAGATATCAAACAATTAGCGATAAAGACTATATAATGAAAATAGGTAGAAACGACAAATGTCCTTGTGGTAGTGGATTAAAGTATAAAAAATGCTGTTTAATCAAAGAAGTAGAAGAAAAAAAATTGACCAATGAAATGGAAATGATTTCTAAAACCACAAAAATTACAGATGAAAACGGCAATGGATTTTATAGAATATTTTGGGATGATAAAGTCGAAAAAGTAAACCCTGTTGAATATTATAAAAATTTTGAACTGCATAAAAGAGCTATTGCCTATCGTGATTTATTACAAATGAAAAATCCTTTTCTCTCGTAAAAAATATCATTTGACTTTTATGTGAGATATGCAAAAGAAGAAATTGCAAAAGAAAAATTCTGGGAGGCCAAAGAACAAACAGAAATTCCAGAAAACTTTTTGACACTACTTGAAACAACTAGAAAGAAAGATCAAATTTCTTTATTGAAAGGGTTGTCAATCAATCCAGATCAATTAATTGCATTAATTTTCAAATCATTCAATGAACATGGTTATCTTTATAGTAGATACCGATTTGAAAATTTACCTAAGGATTTAACGGATAAAAGAAAGCCTAAAATTGCAGATATCACAAAAGAAGATGCGGTTAAAATTATAGGAGATACAGACTTAACTGAAGGACAGGTCAAGAAGATGATTAATGAACGCAAAGTTATTATTGCCCATTTTTTAGACAGAGGTGATGAATGGCATTGTTTCTTTATAACATATAATAGCATTGGAGGTAAAGAGAATCATAAAGATGGTCAACCTCACTTTCATTATATTTCAAGTGCTTTTAGAATTACAAGAGATGACTTTATCAAGAGCATGGAAAGTGGAAACTATAAATCAACTTCGGTGCATATTGATTTATTAGGGTACGGGAATCAGCCCATAACTAATACTGATAAAAAATAATCTCTCAATAAAAGAAAGGATGCCAACAATTTCTGGTTAGCATCCTTTCTTTTTATACCGGTCTGTTTACCATGTTATTACATTATCAACAATCTCCTGTTGTTCGGAGCTGCTACGACGCAGATAAATGCGAGTAGTTTCTATGCTTTCATGTCCCATGAGGTCGGCAAGCAGAGATATATCATTGAACTTCTCCAAAAAATTCTTGGCAAACCGATGACGGAAAGAATGAGGATAAACGACTTTCTCATTCAGTCCGTATTTCACAGCATAGTTCTTCAACTGCTGGGCAATACCTCTTGTAGTGATACGCTCTCCGAAACGATTAAGGAATAGATAACCACTTATGCGATTGGTCTTGATTAGCCATTCGGTCGTTTCTATTCGTAATGTTTTGGGGATATAAATCCTGCGTATCTTACCTCCTTTGGTATAAATATCGTAATATCCAATCTGAATATGCTCTATTTTTATCTGTATCAATTCACTGACTCTTGCACCAGTCGCAGCGAGAAAACGCACTACAAAATACCATGTCAGATTATCTTCCCTTTTCAGTTTATTCTTTAGGAAGATATAGTCAGCATTGCTGATCACATTTTCCAAATATGAACGCTGCTGTACTTTGACCGATTTTAATCGCAAGCGTGGCTTCTTTATGCACTCAAGGTATTTATTCATAGCCTGTATGCGCAGATTCACAGTCTTTGGCTTGAAGGTTTCAATGAGATAAGTTTTGTAGATGAGCAAATTCCGCTTGTTCAATTCCCTATGCCGAGAATAATACTCCTTGATGGCATAAAGATAAGCATTGATAGTATTTTCCGCCATATTTCCTTGACGCAAATACAATTCAAAATCTTCATTGTTCATGTCCTTTACATTATTAGTTAAACAAATTATTATCACAAATAATGTAGAGAGCGATTAGTGCTTTGAGTTCCTATTATGAGAAGTTTCTCGCCACAGGGGAGGTGAAGTGCATTGACGAGGAGATTCCGTTTGAAATTCCACAAGGGTGGGAGTGGTGTAGAATGGGCTGTATTGGAGATTGGGGTGCTGGAGCGACTCCTGCAAAGGGAAATTCTGAATACTACGGAGGAAACATCCTGTGGTTAAGAACTGGTGAGCTTAATAATGGAGTAGTTTATGATACGGAAATAAAGATTACTGAAAAAGCATTACGGGAATGTTCATTAAGATTGAATAAAGTCGGTGATGTCCTTATTGCAATGTATGGTGCAACGATTGGTAAGGTTGCGATTGCAGGAAATGAGATGACTTCAAATCAGGCTTGTTGTGCTTGTACTCCACTTGGTGTGTTCAATTATTACCTTTTCTACTATTTG
>CALUET010000002.1 GCA_944319745.1 uncultured Phocaeicola sp.
TGGTGGGGTAAGGGGCGTTTATATGTCTTTATGGTGACATTCGATGCACTGTGCCCCCTTTTTACTAACGATGCAGATTATTTTCGCTTCTGTATCATATAGGCGCGTAGTTGCGGATTTGAGGATATATACGTTTAAAAAGTTGGTTGATTCATTGTTCTTTTACATTGTTCTCGGCGCATTGGGGACATGCCCCTTTATAATACAAGTTTGTTTCTTCTATCTGAAATCCTTTTGTTTCCAGCTTTTCCGAAACTTCCCGGTCAAAAGCCAAGGGTATATCGTATATTTTCCCACAATATTTGCACTGAAAATGTCCGTGAGGTGCTGTTTCTCCATCAAAACAAGCGTTGTGTTCGTTTATTGTCAACAGCTTTGCCGCTCCATGTTCCACAAATAATTTTAGTGTATTATATACGGTCGTTTTCGAAAGTGTGGGGATGTCTTTGCACAAAGCAATGTAAATCTCATCGATACTGGGATGGGTTTTATGCTTGAGCAAGTAATCCATTATCGCAATACGTTGTACGGATGGCTTAATTTGATAACTTAATAAGTATTCGTAAACGGTCATATTTTTCTTTAACTTTGTAATTGTTACAATTTTATTTCTTTGGCAAAGATAGAAATGTTTCTCCAATATTCAAATAGGTTGTCGTATTTTTTTATTTCTTTAGCTTTTATCTTCCGAACTGTAAATAATGATTATTTGTACATAATATAAGGTATGTGGGAAAGTTTTGCGTACGGCTTTCGTTAGACCATACGCGGGCTTTGAAGTAAAAGTTCCCGATGCTCCGGTGGAAGCAGCGGGAATTTTTACTTAAGGGAATTTCTTTTTGTGCGGGGTATTTTCTTTTGTATCATGAATATTTCCGGGGAAATCTGAACAGAATGCTGCATAAGGTGGCGATTCCCAATGCCGCGGGATAGTACAGATATCCGATGATATTGATGGGAGAGAGGCCGCTCAGTTCGGCGGCAATCAGCATCTGTGCGCCGTAAGGAATCAGTCCTTGCACCACACAAGAGCATGTGTCGAGGATGCTTGCGCTCTTGCGTTTGTCTACATGAAACCGTTCGGCTATGCTTTTGGCCAGAGGTCCTACGGTAATGATTGCAATCGTATTGTTGGCCGTGCAGAAGTTGGCCAGAGAAACCAAGGCTGCGATGCAAAGTTCGGCTCCGCGTTTTTTCCGTATATGACGGGTGAGGTGCTGTATGATGTAGTTTATTCCGCCGTTGTATCGGATTATTTCCAGCATACCTCCCGCCATCAGTGTGATGATAATGAGTTCTCCCATCCCGATGATGCCGTCGCCCATGGCTCCGAAATAGCCGAATATGTCGAAATCGCCGTATATAAGGCCGATAATGCCGGTGGATACCAATCCCAGAAGAAGTACAATAGTGACATTCATTCCCACAATGGCGGTTCCCAATACGATGATGTATGGGATGATTTTTACCCAGTTTATGGGTTGGCTGTCAGGCAGAGTTTCGATGTTTATGCCGGAAATGATATAATAAATCAGCACAATCAGTGCCGCAGGAATGGCAATCATGCAGTTGACGCGGAATTTGTCTCTCATGACACATCCTTGTGTCCGGGTGGCAGCAATCGTTGTGTCGGAGATGAAAGACAGGTTGTCTCCGAAAAAAGCTCCCCCTACGACGATGGCGGTAACGAAAGGAATGTCGGCATTCGTCTTCGCGGCTATCCCGATGGCTACGGGAACCAGTGCCACAATTGTGCCAACGGAAGTGCCGATGGACAGGGAAATGAAGCAGGATGCCAGGAAGATTCCGGCAAACAACAGGTTGCCCGGAAGCAAATGTAGCGTCAAGTTTACTGTTGCGTCGATGGCTCCCATCATTTTTGCCGATTGGGCGAAAGCGCCGGCAAGGATAAATATCCAAATCATCAGCATAATGTTTGTATCGGCAGCGCCTTTTGAATATTGCAGGATGCGGTCGTTCAAGCTTAATCCTTTCGTGATGAACAGCGAATACACGGACGATACGACAAAAGCCACCGTGATGGGTATCTTATAAAAATCGTTAATGATAAATGAAGTAACAAGATACAGGCATAGAAACACGATGAGGGGCGTTAAGGCCCATTCGCTCGATTTGTGTGGGGCAACGGGTTGGTTATGTAGTGTCATGAATTTGTTCCTAAAAAAGAATTCGACGATTAGTGCGCCACAAAGGTACGAATTTATGAAAAATATACCTCGTTTTTTCGGATGTCTGCAGGCAAATTCGCAAGCTAATCATAACATATTCGTTTAATACTCCTCGTTTTGTTTTCCTTATATCTATTTTTCTTATAAATTTGCAACCTAAAAACAGAGAAATACGTTTTGTTGTAAAAATAAGCATATGATTATAAAATAAACAATATGAGCAGAAAGTTTACTGAATATTCGCAACTCAATTTGTCGGAGGTCAATAAAGAGGTTTTGAAGAAATGGGATGAGGATGACGTCTTTTCCCGAAGTATGACAGAACGCGAGGGCTGCCCTTCGTTTGTATTCTACGAAGGTCCTCCTTCAGCAAACGGAATGCCGGGTATTCATCACGTGATGGCACGCTCCATAAAAGATATTTTTTGCCGGTTTAAAACGATGAAAGGTTATCAGGTGAAGCGCAAAGCCGGATGGGACACTCACGGCCTTCCGGTGGAACTCGGCGTGGAAAAGGCATTGGGTATTACGAAGGAAGACATCGGGAAAACGATTTCTGTGGTCGATTATAACAAACGTTGTCGTACGGATGTGATGAAGTTTACGAAAGAATGGACCGATCTTACTCACAAGATGGGCTATTGGGTAGACTTGGAGAACCCTTACATTACTTACGACAATCGTTATATCGAAACCTTATGGTGGTTGCTCAAGCAACTTTACAATAAGGGCTTATTGTATAAAGGTTATACCATTCAACCATATTCTCCCGCTGCGGGAACCGGTTTAAGCTCGCATGAGCTGAATCAGCCCGGCTGCTATCGCGATGTGAAAGACACAACTGTGGTTGCTCAGTTTCGGATAAAAAATCCAAAGCCCGAGATGGCTGAGTGGGGAACTCCCTATTTTCTTGCATGGACAACGACGCCTTGGACTTTGCCGTCGAATACGGCTCTTTGTGTCGGCCCGAAGATTGACTATGTTTCCGTGCAGAGTTACAACGGATATACGGGAGAGAAAATCACGGTAGTCCTGGCGAAACCTTTGCTTTATGCGCACTTTAACAAGAAAGGAGAGGATTTGCCTTTGGAAGATTACAAGCCGGGTGACAAAATAATTCCCTTTAAAGTTGTTGGAGAATATAAGGGTGTTGATCTGGTTGGCATGGAATATGAACAACTTATTCCCTGGGTTAAACCCGTAGAAATGGCGGAAGACGGTACATGGAAGGAAGCATCTGCCAAAGCTTTCCGGGTAATCCCGGGCGATTACGTTACGACGGAAGACGGAACGGGCGTCGTGCACATTGCTCCCACTTTCGGTGCTGATGATGCTTTTGTGGCACGTGCCGCAGGAATCCCTGCCTTGTACATGATAAATAAAAAGGGCGAAACCCGTCCGATGGTGGATTTGACCGGTAAATTTTATCTGTTGGATGAACTGGATGAACGTTTTGTTCGTGAATGTGTTGACGTTGATGCTTATAAAGCATATCAGGGAGCGTGGGTGAAAAACGCGTACGATCCGCAATTTACGGTCAACGGGAAATACGACGAAAAGGCGGCTTCGGCAGCAGAATCGTTGGATATTGTCATTTGCATGGCCTTAAAGCAGACTAACAGGGCTTTTAAAATAGAGAAACATGTGCATAATTATCCGCATTGTTGGCGGACGGACAAACCGGTACTTTATTATCCGTTGGACAGTTGGTTTATTCGTTCTACCGCAATGAAGGAGAGAATGATCGAATTAAATAGAACAATTAATTGGAAACCGGAGTCAACCGGTAGTGGACGTTTCGGGAAATGGTTGGAAAATCTGAACGATTGGAACCTCAGTCGTTCCCGTTTTTGGGGAACCCCGTTGCCCATTTGGCGCAGTGAGGATGGAGAAGAAATCTGCATAGGCTCGTTGGAAGAACTGTATGTAGAGATAGAGAAATCGGTAAAAGCCGGAGTCATGGCAGAAAATCCGTTGAAGAAAAACGGATTTGTCCCCGGGGAATATGCAAAAGAAAATTACGATAAGATAGACTTGCACCGCCCGTATGTAGACGATATCGTGCTGGTTTCTCCTTCAGGAAAGCCGATGAAGCGCGAGACAGACCTGATTGATGTCTGGTTTGATTCGGGAGCAATGCCGTATGCACAACTGCATTATCCTTTCGAGAACAAGGAATTGATAGATAAACGTCTTTATTATCCGGCCGATTTTATTGCCGAAGGAGTGGATCAGACGCGCGGATGGTTCTTTACTTTACACGCCATTGCTACGATGGTATTCGATAGTGTTGCCTATAAGAACGTTATATCCAACGGACTGGTTCTCGATAAAAACGGAAATAAGATGTCTAAACGTTTCGGAAATGCCGTGGAACCTTTTGAAGTCATCGAGAAGTTTGGCTCCGATCCTCTGCGTTGGTACATGATAACAAACGCATCTCCTTGGGATAATCTGAAGTTCGATATAGATGGAGTGGACGAAGTTCGCCGCAAGTTCTTCGGCACATTATATAATACATATTCTTTCTTTGCTCTGTATGCCAACGTGGATGGATTCTGTTATGCCGAGAAAGATGTGGAAATGGGCGAGCGTCCTGAAATAGACCGCTGGATTTTATCTTTGCTCAATTCCTTGATTGAAAAGGTTGATGCTTGTTATTCCGATTATGAACCGACAAAAGCCGGACGTTTGATTACGGATTTTGTGAATGACAATTTGAGCAATTGGTATGTTCGTCTGAACCGGAAACGTTTTTGGGGCAGTGCAATGTCGACAGACAAGCTGTCTGCTTACCAGACTCTTTACATCTGTTTGGAAACAGTCGCGAAACTGATGGCTCCGATTGCGCCGTTTTATGCCGATCGTTTATACCTGGATTTGATAAAGGTTACCGGTCGTGGTTCCGAATGTTCGGTACATTTGGCAAAATTCCCTGTGGCTGATACGAAACTGATCGATAAAGAACTGGAAGAACGAATGCAGGTTGCCCAGGATATTACTTCCATGATTCTGGCATTACGCCGTAAAGTAAATATCAAAGTGCGCCAGCCTTTGCAGTGCATCATGGTCCCGATTGTTGACCAAGCACAGAAACTTCGTATCGAAGCGGTGAAAGATTTGATCTTGAATGAAGTGAACGTAAAAGAAATACGTTACGCCGAAAGTGGTGCTTTGGTGAAGAAAGTGAAGTGCGATTTCAAGAAGTTGGGTCCGAAATTTGGCAAGCAAATGAAAGCGGTAGCGGCAGCTGTTGCTGAAATGTCTCAAGAGGCGATTGCCGAATTCGAAAGAAATGGCTATTATGAATTCGATCTTTCCGGAGAAAAAGCAAGAATAGAAACGTCCGACGTGGAAATCTTTAGTGAAGATATTCCGGGATGGTTGGTTGCGAACGAAGGAAAACTTACCGTAGCATTGGAAGTGACTCTGACGGAAGAGCTGAAGCGTGAAGGCATTGCTCGTGAGTTGGTGAACAGAATCCAGAATATCCGGAAAAACAGCGGGCTTGAGATTACAGACAAGATTGAGATTGTTTTATCTAAAAATACACGGACAGATGATGCCGTGAATGAATATAATAAATATATTTGCACTCAAGTCTTGGCAAATTCATTGGTCTTGGCGGATGAGGTTCCCGACGGGATAGAACTGAATTTAGATGACTTTTCTTTAATGATAAAAGTAACAAAATTGTGATATGAACGGCTCTGTTCAGTTGAAAGACGGCTGAATAAAGTTTATTATTAACCATAAAAAAACACAAATTATGGCTGAGAAGACAAGATATTCCGATGCTGAACTGGAAGAATTCCGTGCCATTATAATGGAAAAACTTCAGCTTGCGGAAAGAGATTACGAGAAGTTGAAAGGAACGATCATGAATACTGACGGAAATGATACGGATGATACGTCTCCAACTTATAAGGTTTTGGAAGAAGGCGCCAACACGTTGTCGAAAGAAGAAACCACCCGTCTGGCTGCCAGACAGTTGAAATTCATTCAAAACCTGCGGGCTGCATTGGTACGTATTGAGAACAAAACTTACGGTATATGCCGTGAAACCGGAAAATTGATTCCGGCCGAGAGACTCCGTGCCGTCCCTCATGCTACATTAAGCATCGAGGCAAAACAAAGAGAAAAGAAACAATAGATATAAGTTGCTGCTTTCTCCTTCTGCCGTTGCCGGTTTGTTTGTTGGCGGGTGACAGCAGGAGGAGATATGCTTATTGTGAATTTTGTATATGAAGAAACTTATGTCTCAGGGACGCATGGCGGCCTTGATTGTATTTGTTGTCCTGCTGATTGACCAAATCATAAAGATTTGTGTTAAGACCAATATGTATTTGTATCAGAAAATTCATGTTACAGATTGGTTTTATATCTATTTTACCGAGAACAATGGCATGGCTTTCGGACTGGAAATTATGCATAAACTGTTTCTGACTTTGTTCCGAATTGCTGCGGTTATCCTGATCATTTGGTACATGCATCGCATTGTCAATCAGAAAAGCCGGGTAAAAAACGGATATATTGTTTGCTTGTCGATGATATTGGCCGGGGCTTTGGGTAACATCATCGACTGTGTTTTTTACGGAGAGATCTTCAGCATCAGTACAACTTCTCAGGTTGCTACGTGGGTTCCGTTGGGAGAAGGTTATGCAGAGTGGCTGCACGGAAGAGTAGTAGATATGTTTTATTTTCCGATAATAGATACGTATTGGCCCGACTGGATGCCGTTTGTCGGAGGAGAACATTTCATCTTTTTCAGTCCGATATTTAATTTTGCCGATGCGTCCATCAGCTGCGGTATCATAGCATTACTCATTTTTTATAGCGGTTATTTGAATAAAGAGACTCGTCATACTGCGAAACATTCAAAATAAGATGAAGAGAAATCTGATATACGGCCTTGTGTTGCTTCTTGTAGGTTGCAGTATTGCAGGCTGCGGGCGGAAGGTTCCGCGAAATGTAATTCAGCCCGAGGCAATGGAGAACCTGTTGTATGACTATCATTTGGCCACGCTTATGAGTGCAGATTTGGATTTCTCGGAGAAATACAAGAAGAAAGCTTATCTGGAATATGTATTCGAAAAGCATCATGTAACGGAGGAACAGTTTGATTCTTCCATGGTGTGGTACACGAGACATACCGATCAGCTTGTCGCTATTTATGGTAATCTGAAGCAACGCTTCGAGACCGCGCGGGGATATATCACTTCGCAGGGAGGAAATCAAGGCGGGCAGATAGTGGTGTCTTTTGCAGGAGATTCGGTAGACATTTGGCAGGATCGTACGGTATATTGGCTTTCTACTTATCCGCTTACCAATAAAATTGTGTTTAATTTGCACGCCGATACGACATTTCATCCCAGCGATATTTTGGAATTGTCAGCAGATTTTAATTTTCTTCCGCGGAAAAGCGCTACGGGTAAAGCCGTGATGGGACTTTGTTTCTACTTTAAAAACGATAGCACTTACGGAATAACGCGTACAATTAATGCGTCGGGTTTGCAAAAGTTGCGCGTGCAGCAGGATTCTTTGTTCGATATAAACAACATAAGCGGGTATGTTTATTACATGAATCCCGAGGAAGAAGAGGCTACTGTATTGCTCAATGACATACGTTTGATGCGTTATCATGACAAAACAAAAAGAAACGTGTTCCGCCCCGATTCGTTGGATGTGAAAAATTAATGGCGTGTTTTGCGATGGGCATGTGCAGACGGGTTGCGGCAAACCGGGTTCTTTTAGTCGGGCGGAAGGAGATTCTCTCAAATTATGTGCTGGAGATTGATGCACAGGGACATGTTGTCGATGGATATCCTTTGGCGGAAGAGCTTAGCCGGACCGAATGGTTTAGCGGTCTGATTGTTGTTTCTCCCAATCTTCCCGTGCGCGAAAATGAAGAGACTTTTACATCGTTTTATGAGCGTCTTTCCGCTATTCCGTTTTCCGAAAACGCATCATGTAGTGTCTACGCCGTGAGCGATTTTGACGTGTCCCGTATGGAGTTTACAGGGAAAAGCCGAATTTTCAGAGTATGACGGAAGGAAACTTCAAAAAATGTCCCGATATATTGACTGATATATCGGGACATTTTTCTGGGGTAAGGCCGCTTTCATTCAGAAATTCTCCGACGAAATTCAGCACAGATAATGGCCGTTGCCACAGCTACATTCAGCGATTCGCTTGTGTCATGCCCTTGCGGATAGTTGGGAATCAGCAGTCGGCGATTGATCATTGCGGAAATATCCTTGCTTATGCCGTTTCCTTCGTTTCCCATTACGATGAGTCCGTGCGTGGATAATTCCTGCTTGTAAAGATTTTCTCCGTCAAGGAAAGTTCCGAACACCGGGGTATTCTCGTCCAGTTCTTTAATCAAGCGGAGCAGATTGCAGTAATGAATCCTAACACGGGCGATGGCTCCCATGGTGGCCTGTACTGTTTTGGGGTTGAAAATATCGGCAGTTTCTTCGGAACAGAAGATGTCCTTTATGCCGAACCAGTCGGCAATGCGGACAATTGTTCCCAGGTTTCCCGGATCTTGCACGTTATCGAGGGCAAGGCAAAGTGAGTTTTTTATAATATCGCTGCTGAAAGTATGGTGAGGTTGCTTAAATACAGCCAGTACATCCTGCGGAGCTTTTTGCAGGCTGGCGCGGGCCAGTTCCTCATCGCTTACTTCGATTATTTCCGTTGCACGTGTGTTTTTGTTTGCATTAAGCCATCTCGGTGTTGCAACGAGTAGCGGACAGGGAAAAACGCCCAGCAGTTCATTTACCACTTTGTGACCTTCGGCTATGAAGACGTCGTCGGCTTTTCTGTTTTTCTTCAGTTCAAGAGAGCGGATATATTTCGTTTTGTTTTTGCTAAGCATAAAATATTTTGTGGGCAAATAACAATTATTACATACAAAGCTAAGAAGTTATTTTTAATTATATATTATCTTTGTTGTCAAAAATTGCGTAGATATGTCTTGCCACGTATGGAGAAAATTCTTTGTCGCTATATAAATTTATTGTTGTTTTCCGTGATATTGGCAGGATGTTCTGTAAGTAAATTTATACCGGAAGGCCATTATTTGCTGGATAATGTAAAGATTGAGTCGGACAATGAAGAAATCAAGCCGTCTCAGATGAAGGCTTATGTGCGTCAGACTCCGAACGCAAAATGGTTCAGTCTCTTTAAGGTTCCTTTATACATTTATGGAGCTTCGGGAAAAGATTCCACGAAGTGGATAAACCGTCTTTGGCGGAAGTTGGGAGATGCCCCAGTGATATACGATAAAAATGAGGCGGAAACAACGCGTGCCGAATTGTGTAAAGCCGTGCAAAATATGGGATATATGGGAGCTTCTGTCGAATTGCAGGAAGAGACGGACGGCAATAAAATGAAAGTTCGATACCGCATCTCATCAGGAAAGCCCTATATGATAGACAACGTGAGTTACGATATTCCCGATGAAAAGATACGTGGATATTTCATGTCCGATTCGACGCATATGTTGCTTCACCCGGGAATGCGCTTTGACGTAAACGTATTGGATGCGGAAAGGCAGCGCATTACCGAGCTGTTGCAAAACCATGGATACTACCGTTTCAACAAGGACTTTATAGCATTTCGTGCCGATACGGTACTCAATACCTATCGGGTGGATGTCACATTGCAGCTGTTGCCTTACCGCAGGAAACGGGATGATGTTCCTTCTGCACATTCGCAGTATTGGTTGCGGAACATCAATTATTTGTTGGATTCCGATGCGTCTGTGTTGGAAGAAAGCGATTTTCAGCATCTGAACCACAGTCGTTCTGGTGGAATTAATATCTATTACGGTGATAATTTATTCCTTCGTCCGAAGGTTATATCCAATTTAAATTATCTGCATTCCGGCAATTTGTACAGGAATCGTGACGTGCAAAATACTTATTCGTCGCTGGGACGTTTGTCTATCATGAAATTCTCCAACATACGTTTCTCCGAAGTTACGGAGAATGATTCGTTGTTCCTGGATGCCAACATAGCCTTGTCCCGTAATAAAAATCAGTCGGTTTCATTCGAAATAGAGGGAACAAACTCGGCGGGCGACCTGGGAGCTGCCGCATCGGTTGCCTATACGCACCGGAATTTATTTAAGGGTTCCGAAGTGTTTACGGTCAAACTGCGTGGAGCTTACGAGGCCATCACCGGACTGGAAGGCTATTCTAATAGTAACTATACGGAATATGGTGCGGAAATGAGCCTGAACTTTCCGGAATTTATGTTCCCCTTTCTTTCAAGCGATTTCAAGCGCCGTATTAGAGCAACGTCGGAAGTCAGCGTAAAGTATAACTGGCAGATACGTCCCGAATTCGAGAGAACCCTGGCTTCGGCTTCATGGAGTTATCACTGGACGAAGAGGCAGAACACGACGCATCGTTTCGATTTGTTGGATATAAACTATATTTATATGCCGTTTACCTCGTCGGCATTCGATGCTTATCTCGATGAGATGGATCAGATAAACCCGCTTTTGCGTCACAGCTACGAAGACTTGTTTATTGTTCGTTTAGGTTATACGTACACATATAACAGTGCAGGCTCGACAGCATTGAAGACTTCTAAACGAAACTCGTACTCGATTCGTTTCAACATTGAGGAAGCTGGTAATTTACTTTATGCCTTTTCTCGTCTGGTTCATAAGAAACCTAAGTATGGAGAGGCCTATCAATTGGCCAATATTGACTTTGCTCAATACATTAAGGCGGATTTCGATTATGCAAAGAACTTCATGATTGACGATCGTAATTCGTTGGTTTTTCATGTCGGCCTCGGTATCGGTTTCCCTTACGGGAATTCAAAGAGCCTGCCTTTCGAGAAACTTTATTTTTCCGGCGGGGCGAATAGCGTAAGGGGATGGAGTGTCCGCTCTTTGGGGCCGGGAAGTTATGGAGGAAATTCCAATTCAATTGATTATGTAAATAGGACGGGAGATATTAAACTTGACTTGAACCTGGAGTATCGTACGTATTTGTTCTGGAAACTGAACGGGGCTGTTTTTATCGATACCGGAAACATCTGGAATATTCGTTCGCAAGGCTTACAGACAGAGGGCGTGTTTAAGTTTAATCGATTCTACAAGCAACTGGCTGTAGCGTACGGTTTGGGTATCCGTTTCGATTTGGATTTCCTGATACTTCGTTTCGACGGCGGAATGAAAGCCGTAAATCCGATGTACACAGGGCGCGATCGTTTCCCGATTATTTCTCCCAAGTTCTCCCGTGATTTTACGTTTCATTTTGCAGTAGGTTATCCGTTCTAAAAGAAAAATATATGGAAAAGTCGGAAATAAAGTTGTATACAGAAGAAGAATTGGACGAGTTGATTGCTTGGTTCAGCGACAAAGATCTGCCAAAATCTTATCGGATAGATAAGGCAACGTATGCGCCCGATTTGCGGGATACGCTGGAACGTTTGTTTGAACAGGCACGTATTTGCCGGGAAAACCCGAGGATGCAGGGATGTATCTTCCTTTTGGAAAGAATAAAGAGCGGCTTGGAGCAGGGAAAAGTTGCCGATTCTTAGGCGGAAAACGGGAATCATTCCGAGGGAAACGTTTCGTCGTTTTTCTCAGGTCCGGCAGAGCCGTGCATGTGGAAGCGGGTTTGAGGGATGCTGAACTCTTTGTTGGCAAACAATTCTGCAAGGCCGGAAATCTGTTTGAGGCGGAGAAGTTCGTCTCTGTCCATGCCGATGTTTTCCATAATCCATTTGTCAGACATGCCCGCTTTATCCAGTTCTGCTATGATATGCGACATTAATTCTACGTTATGAGTGCCGCGTGCCCGGTTATGACGTATGGTTGAACCGATGCGATGAGAGAGGTCTTTTTCTATAACAACGACGGGTAACAGGCCGTTTTCGCGCTCGTATATCCGTTTCGATGTCTTTAAAACAGTATATCGGTGGTAGCCGTCTACCAAAATGTATTTGTCGTTTTCTTTATCGTAATAGCATACGCACGGCATTGTAAAACCATCTTCCCATATCGACAATTCCAATAATTTCATCTCGGGCGGAGCCATAATGTTTGGATTATAGTCGTTTGCTTCTACCTTTTCCACGGGAATGGCCTTGACATTATATATCGGACTCTTATATTTGCTTACTGTTTCCATATATTTTTATATTCTTTTATGATGCGGCTTTTCTGGCTTATTTGTTCTTTTGTGGGCGAGAATCCCATATATTTACATGCGTGATCGTTACGAAGAATGCATATACACATGCGTTTATAGGTGGGAAGTTCTTTAAATTCCGGGATGTCTATGTCATCTTGATAGTCCATTTTTACCGGGTGTTTGGTCGTCTTGTAATTACTTTTCTGCGCGATTTCGATGGGAATTCCGAGATCAATCAGTTTCTGTATTACCTTATCGCTGAGGCATCCGCCTTTTGTCTTCCAGAATTTCTGGCTTACGGAGAGATGGCGAAGGTAGTTGTCTCGGGCCGATTCTGGTAATGTAGACAGTAGAAAGTACATGAATTTTTTCCATGTATACCCTTCGGGCAGGGTAATTTTTTTGCGTGCAGTGGCACGTGTTGCCCCGTAAATGGCAGAAAAGTTGATGCCGTTTACCCGTCCTATCATCTTTCCCCATGTATCAGGATCGATAGCTTTATATAAAGAAAGGCTTTCTATTGCTTCACTGATGAAGGGGCTTGCCACTCTTTGTTTCTCCAAAGGAACTCCTGCCTTGTAATACAGATCGTATAACGTATTGTAATCCCACTTGAATTTTCCGTTTGCTATCCATATATCGGTGGTTTTCCAGTCGTATATCGGGTAGACGTTATAAATATCACTTCCTAATCTGTATGTCCATGAAAGGTGATTGTATGATGAAGACGAGGGGCTTCTGTAAATGCATCGCCAGCGGAAATAGCTCTCTTGAGTGCGTATGCCTATCAGACAGCATGTGCGGTTTGCCCTCTTTTTTCGGTGCAGCCATTGTGAAAAGTATATTTGAAAGTCGTAATCCCACATGTCGCTTTTCAATTCGGGAAAGTCTTTTATGGTTAAAGCATCGGCAGGCATGGGGCGCACCCACGCATCTTTCAGTTTCGGATCCCACGGTCTCCAGTACGGTTGATACATGGAAGTGCAGGTGGTTACGCGGAAAGGAAGACAAATATGATAGATTTCCAACAGATCTTTATTGCGTTCGAATGTGCGGTTTACGTAATCGGTTGTCATTTTATATTGTATTTCATAATCCAAATGAAGTACACCGATTTTTTGTTTTATGTTATGTTTACGCATATAATCTATGCATAAATTGAGGAGAACGCCGCTGTCTTTTCCGCCGGAGAATGAAACAATGATGTTGTCGAATTCCTTAAAAATGATCTCAAGTCTTTCTTGTGTAAGTTCATACACATTCTTATTTTCTTGAGAGGATTGGTTCATCTTGTCAGTTCCATTTTGGCGTATAGTTTCCACTGTTGAATTGTTTTGAAATTTTTTCTTGCGAATATGTCTTGATGTATGGTTTGTACGATGGCTAATAACGGTCCCTTGTATTCGGTATCGGCTGTTATGTGATCAAGTAGCAGGGATAGAATTTCCTCTCCATTAAGGGACTTTGCATAATAATTATTAATGATTTGTTTACCTGAACGATTCTCCATGGGCATGAATCCCACAACTCCTTCTTGTGATGATGCAATATACCATATATAGTTTTTTCCGGTTTTAAACGGATAGTTATGGTTAAATCGCAGTACAGGCGGAGACATTACAAGCGGAGCAACCAATTGATATAATTGGGGATCCGTGCCGTTTAGTTTGAGAATCGTTATCATGCGGAAAGAACGTTACACTGTATCCTTTCGGTTAAGCGGATCTTTATACAAATTCATCCGAAAGATATCCTTTGGGTAACGGTCGGCAATTGTATCCGGAAGCCATGATTTCACCATAAGCTCCGGCAGAACGTATGGCAATCAAATCGTTTCGTTTGGTCTTGTTCAGGTCGATTGCTTTTCCGAAAACGTCGGAGGATTCGCAAATCGGGCCCACCACATCGTATGTTTCCGGAGTTTCTTCGGAAGAAATGTTTTCTATTTTATGATAAGCCTGGTATAAAGCAGGGCGAATCAAATCGGTCATTCCTCCGTCGACTATGGCAAATTGTTTGTTAACGCCTTGTTTTACATAGATAACTTTCGTGATGAGGCTTCCACATTGTCCCACGATGGAACGTCCCAGCTCGAAGTGAAGTGTTTGCTGCGGGCGCAATTTCATGTGCTTGTGATAGGTTGCAAAATACTGGGCAAAGTCGGGAATTGGTTGACGGTTCGGGTGGGCATAGTCAATTCCCAGGCCTCCTCCTACGTTGATATGCTCGACAATGATTTGCCGGTTGAACAGCTTTTGTTGTAATTCATTTATTCTGTTGCACAAAGCGACGAAATCTCCCATGTCAAGGATCTGCGAACCGATGTGGAAATGCAGGCCGACAAATTTTACATTCTTCATTTCCTGTGCGAGATCGATGACGCGATCCATGTCTTGCATGCTGATTCCGAATTTGTTTTCTGCCAGTCCTGTGGTAATATTGGCATGTGTATGTGCTCCGACATCGGGATTGATGCGGAAAGCCACGCGGGCGATTTTCCCTTTTGCCTGCGCCAGTTCGTTGATAACTTCGAGTTCGGGTACAGATTCTACGTTGAAGCAGAATATGTCATAATCCAATCCCAGATTGATTTCATCATCGGTTTTTCCTACGCCGGCGTAAACAATTTTGTTGGAAGGAAAGCCTGCTTTTATGGCAGCCTTGATTTCTCCGCCGCTAACACAATCGGCACCTAAACCGTTTTCGCGGATGATGTTGAGAATTTTTGGGTTTGCATTGGCTTTAATGGCGTAGTGAACACAGAATTTATCGTATTTGCCGGCTTCTTTTTTGACGGTGTTCAATGTCTCTCTTAGCAGATCTCCGTCGTAATAATAGAAGGGAGTTGCAATATCTTTGAACTTGTTTATGGGAAAATGTCCTTTCATTTGTTGTTTTTTTGAAGATTAGTCTTTGGGAAGAATGGATTAAAAAGAGCGGATGACTGATTTCCTTTTATCAGCATCCGCCTGTTATGTTTGATAAATTATTTGTTGTTGAATAAAACATTGCTCAACGATTGCAATGCCTTTTTCTTATCGGCTTCCCGAATGAGGAAGGAAATGTTATAATTGCTCCCGCCGAATGAGATCATACGTACCGGAATATCCCGCATAGCATCGAGGGCTTTTGCCTCAAACCCGACGTTCTCCCACATCAAATCACCTACTACGCAGATGATACACATGTCGTGGTCGACGGTAACCGTGCCGTACTTTTTCAAATCATCAACTATTTCGTTCAGGTGTTTCGTGTTGTCTATTGACACGGATACTGCTACTTCCGAGGTACAAACCATGTCAATGGATGTCTGATAGCTCTCGAAGATTTCAAAGACTTTCCGCAGGAAACCGTATGCAAGCAGCATGCGGCTCGATTTAATCTTTATGGCGGTTATGTTATCTTTTGCCGCTACGGCTTTAATTTTTCCTTTTTCCGTGTCGTTGGATATGAGCGTTCCCGGTGCGCTGGGTTCCATTGTGTTCAGCAGACGTACAGGAATGTTTGCATATTTTGCCGGCTGAACGCATGTGGGATGCAGTATTTTTGCTCCGAAATAAGCCAGTTCTGCAGCTTCCTCGAAGTGCAGCTGTCGTACCGGAGATGTCTTTTCTACGATGCGAGGATCGTTATCGTGCATGCCGTCAATGTCCGTCCATATTTGTATTTCGGAAGCGTTTATTGCAGCTCCTATCAATGATGCCGTATAATCACTTCCGCCTCTTTGCAGATTGTCGATTTCTCCGTAAGCATTTCTGCAAATGAATCCTTGGGTAATATAGATTTCCTGACCGGGATTTGCCTCTAATTGTAATGCGATTTTCTCGCGGATGTAGTTCAAATCCGGTTCACTGTTTTTGTCTGTCCGCATAAATTCCAAGGCAGGGATCAGCACAGCTTTTACACCTTGTTCGCAAAGGTAGTTTGTAACCATGTTTGTTGATATAATTTCTCCCTGTGCAAGTATGACTTTTTCCTCGAACAAAGTAAAAATATCTTTCGTGTAAGAGCGGATATAATCGAATACGGATTTTACAAATTCCAGTGTCTTTTGTTTATATGCTTCGGTTGAATAAAGCTCATTAATGTGCTGTTTGTATGTATTCTCCAGCTTGTTAATGATATCGTTTGCGCCTTCCGGATTCTTTTTATACAGATAATCCGAGATTTCGACCAAAGTGTTTGTCGTACCCGACATGGCTGATAATACAACAATTTTCTGTTCGCCGTCAGTAATTAATTTGGCAACATCTTTCATTCTTTGTGCAGAGCCTACAGATGTTCCTCCAAACTTTAAAACTTTCATTTTGCCTTTCAAAATTTAATTGTTCTATGAATATACTAATACGTTGCAAATATAGCGATAAAAGTATAAAACTTTGAGTGTTAGTATTGAAAATATTTCTGTCGCAAGTCCTTTTTTCAGTGAGTATCGATTCGCGAGAGATGATGATTTTCGCAGCGGTAAACCTTCCCGGGAAAATCGTTCAGGTGGTTTAAATTATGCGTGGTTATGATAACAGCAGAGCCTTGTTCACTGATTTTTTTGAGCACTTCCACTATTTTTTTTCCTGTTTCTGCATCCAGATTTCCGGTAGGTTCATCGGCCAGGATTATTTGAGGCTTGTTCAAGATGGCGCGTGCTATTACGATGCGTTGCTGTTCGCCTCCCGAAAGTTCGTTCGGCATTTTGTAGCCTTTATTCTCCATTTTTACCATGCTCAGGGCTTCTTGTATGCGAAATTCCCTTTCCGATTCGTTTTTCCATCCCGTTGCTTTCAGTACAAACTCCAGGTTGTCGTGTACGTTCCTGTCGATGAGAAGTTGAAAATCCTGAAATACGATGCCTAACTGCCGGCGTAATTCGGAGATGTGTTTGGCCTTTATCTTTCGCATGTCATAGCCTAACACGGTAGCTTCTCCGTCGCTGATCTCCAGTTCTCCGTAGATGGTTTTTAAAAAGCTGGACTTTCCGGTTCCCACTTTTCCTATCAGGTAAACGAATTCTCCCGCATAAAGTTGAAAGTTGGTCTCGGTCAGGATGTCGAAACCTTGCTGGTTGATGTTTACTTTTTTATAGTCGATGAGCGGTTGTACATCCATGTTTTATCAATGTTTTTTCCAGGTTGCGCTGTGGCGTTCTTTAAGTTCGCGGGCAAGGTCTTCGATGCGGTATCCTTTCGATGTAAGCAATACGATGAGATGATAGAGAAGATCGGCTCCTTCATATATCAGCCGTTCGTCTGTACCGTTGCATGCTTCGATAACGGTTTCTACGGCTTCTTCTCCAACTTTCTGCGCCATTTTGTTGACTCCCGACTTAAACAAACTGGTTGTATACGATTTTTCAGGCATTTCTTCGTGACGTTTGTCTATAAAGTCTTGCAATTCTTTCAGGAAGAGTACGTCTTCTTCGTTTTTTTCTCCCCAGCAAGTATCGGTACCTTTGTGGCAAACCGGTCCGCAGGGATTGGCTTTTATCAGTAAAGTATCGTTGTCGCAGTCGGGAAGGATGGAAACGACGTTCAGGAAATTACCGCTTTCTTCCCCTTTCGTCCACAGACGGTTTTTGGTACGGCTGAAGAATGTTACTTTCCCGCTGGCCAACGTTTGTTCGTAGGCTTCCTTGTTCATGAATCCCAGCATCAGTACTTTTTGAGTGGAATTATCTTGTATTATGGCCGGAATCAGGCCGTTCATTTTGTCGAAATTCAGTTCCATAGGTTGTATGTATTTTAGCGTTTTTATATTCTGATGTTGATGTTTTCCTTGCAAAGATACTTTTTTAATTCCGGAATCGGTATTTCTCCGAAGTGAAATACGCTGGCTGCCAGAGCCGCGTCGGCCTTTCCTTTTGTGAAAGCATCCTTGAAGTCTTCTTGTTTGCCCGCGCCGCCTGAAGCGATGACCGGGATGCTCAATATGTCATGCAGGCGGGAAAGTGCTTCGTTTGCGTACCCCTTTTTTACACCGTCATGGTCCATACTGGTGAAAAGTATTTCGCCTGCGCCGCGTTCGTTTGCCTCTTTTGCCCAGTCAAACAGCTCGTGTTCGGTCTCTATTCGTCCTCCGTTGAGATAACATTTCCATCCTTGGGGTGTTTGACGGGCATCAATTGCTACGACGCACACCTGCGAACCGAAGTTTCGCGCTATGTCGTTTATCAGTTGCGGGTTACGTATGGCCGAAGAGTTGACAGAAACTTTGTCGGCTCCGGCGTTTAAAAGACGTTCCACATCGTGAAGTTCGTGGATGCCGCCGCCCACCGTGAACGGAATGTTTATGTGTGCTGCGATGCGTTTTACCAGTTCGGTAAACGTTTTCCTGCCTTCATGGCTGGCTGTTATATCCAAATAGACAAGCTCGTCGGCGCCTTGTTCGCTGTAATTCATGCCCAGCTCTACCGGATCTCCGGCTTGTCGGAGGTTGACAAAATTGGTGCCTTTTACCGTTTGCCCGTCTTTGATGTCTAAACAAGGTATAATTCTTTTTGCTAACATGTCACGTTGTTTTTATAAAAAGATGCTGAGCTTTTTAAGGGAAATACGCCCTTCATACAGTGCTTTCCCGAAAACTACCGCAGGAATGCCGGCATCATCCAGCTTTTGGATGTCCTCGATGCAGGAAACGCCACCGCTTGCTATGAGATGAAGCTCGGGATATTCTTTCATGATGCTTTTGTAAAGTTCGATGGAAGGTCCTGTCAGCATGCCGTCACACTGGATGTCTGTGCATAAAACCTTGCGTACTCCCTGTTCGATGTATTGCTTCAGAAACGGCATAAGCTCTTGTTGGCTTTCTTCTTTCCACCCGTTGATTGCGATTTTATTATCCTTTACGTCGGCTCCGAGAATGATTTGTTCCGGTCCGTATTTTTCCAGCCATTGCATGAACAGTTCCGGTTGTTTTACGGCAACACTGCCCAGTGTGACCATTTGTGCGCCGTTGTCGAATGCAATGATCAGGTCTTCGTCGCTTTTGATTCCTCCGCCGAAATCGATAATGAGCGATGTCTTTGCGGCAATTTGTTCAAGTGTTTGGTAATTGACGATGTGATGCGATGCGGCACCGTCGAGGTCGACAATGTGTAAACGTCGCAAACCGTTTGCTTCAAATTCTTTGGCTACTTCCACAGGATTCTCGTTGTATATTTTCTTCGAATCGTACATTCCTTGTGAAAGCCGTACGCATTTTCCGTCAATGATGTCGATGGCAGGGATCAGTTCAATCATAATTCGTGAAACGTTTTTTAGAGGTTTAGAAAATTCTTCAGTATTCTTTCTCCGGTTTTTCCGCTTTTTTCCGGGTGAAACTGTGTGGCGTAGAAATTATCTTTATGCAGTGCCGCACTGAACGGAAGGATGTATTCCGTTTGGGCGGCGGTAAAGTTGTTTACGGGTACATAGTAGCTGTGTACGAAGTAAACGAATTCTTCTTTATCGAACCCTTCGAACAGCGGACTGTTTGTATTCGTCAGAGTGTTCCATCCCATGTGAGGAACTTTATCATCGTGCTCTTTGGGTATGAAGCGTAACACGTCGGTATCAAACAATCCTAAGCATTCGGTGTCTCCTTCTTCGGAATGTTTGCACATTAACTGCATGCCCAGGCAAATGCCCAAAACCGGTTGTTTCAGCGATTTGATGAGTTCGTCCAGCCGGTTTTTGCGCAGGTATTCCATGGTTGTTCTCGCTTCGCCCACACCGGGAAAGATAACTTTGTCGGCATTGGAGAGTATCTCTTTGTCATTTGTCACAATAGGTTCTATGCCTAATCGCCTTAATGCATGTTCAACCGAGAAGATGTTTCCCGCATTATATTTAATGATTGCTATATTCATGAGGCATTCATTTTTTTTGATATTCCTGAAGAAGTTCGTCGGCTACCGTGTCGCCCAGTTCTTTTGCTTTCTGTAAATTGGTCATGCCTTCAGCTTCTTTTTTCTGTGATATCTGGCAATATCCCAACATTCTATAGGCCGCAGCGTTTTTATCGTTTAGGGAAATTGCTTTCTCCAATGCTTTGATTGCTTCGTCCGGCTGGTTAATTCGGAGGTGCACACTGCCTTTTTCCATCCAGTAATCCGAATTGTTCGGCTCCATTTCTACCGCTTTGTTTATGTCATCGAGCGCTTGTTGATACATTTTGCATTGCATCTCTTCTATTTCCCTCGTGATATAAAACTCGGCAGATACTTGTCCTAACATGGCTTCGCTGTATAAATTATAGTCGAAAACGGCTTCCCTGTGTTGGCCGGCCTCGCTCTTTATCCGTGCACGTTCGTATATATAGGGTGCAGCTTCTCGACCATATGGAGGATTGAACTTGGCGATTGCACTATCCATTAGGGCAATAATTTCCGTTTTATCTTCGCTTCCCATTCTTTCTCTCGTGCGGGCTGCCGAATAGAAACTGTTTGCCGATGCCAAAGACGAGCGGTTTACGAAGTCGTAAGCGGCCAAGGCTTCAGGATATTTCTGCATGGCAAAATAAATATTACCCATTGTCTGATAGTAAATGGGGGCGGGAGATATTTGGATGGCTGCGTTGATTTCGTCGATAGCCCTTTCGTATGTCCATTCTTTGTAGGGTTCTTGTGCCCCGATTCCCAATAAATAATTGTATAAAAACTTGGCTATGCTTGAGTGAACTTCTTCTTTCGGTTCCGCTATTTTCAGCATGTTTTCCAGATCTTCTTCTGCCAGTTGGTAATGTTCATCGTCGTTGAATGTAGCTTGTGCGGTGGCGCGACGAACATAACCCTCCGGGTTTTTGGGATACATAGCGATAAATTCGTTGAGTAAGGATATGTATTCTTCTCTGTCCAATTTAGAAGATATCATGTAAAGATAGACCAATGCTTCTGATTCATTCTCGGGGAGTCCTTTTCTGATTCCTATGGAATTTAGTGTGAAATCGTTGCCCGATAAGGCACCGATGGAGAGAGATTGGGCATAACCTATGCCGATGGCAAAGCTTTCCTTGCTGTCGTCTGATACGTTTTTCTGAATCAATCCCAACACTTCTCCGTTTGCGTTCATCAACGGACAACTTACGGTCTTGTCGGTTGTCTGCATGTCGAGGGTATAATAAAACGAATCGTTGCTGATAGAATCGACTTTTGTTATTTTTCCGCTTTGGCCCGATACCGATTTTTGCGTGGAGTAGGGAAGAAGATATACGGTTTCTCCTACGGCAGCAGGCTGTGGAGCGGGGACAAGATACTCCTGCTTTTTATCTGTTTCTGCCTTAAACTTAACGACATCGTATATATCGCTGGCGCCCATGATGTACTTAACCGGCAGCTCTTTTCCTTCTGTTGTAACGATTATGGCGCGTTCTGCTCCTTCAAACAGGCTGTAATCGGAGACGGCAGTTCCCGTTTCGTCGATGTAAAAGCCGTTTCCGGTATTTAAAATCTTATCGTTCTTATCGTAGGTTATTACGGAAAAGACGGCTTTACGAGCCTTATTAACCCATTTGGGTAATTCCTGTGCTGCGCACAAACTATACGGTATCAGACAGCAGAGAATGAGTATGTTTTTTTTCATGTTCAGCATGCTTATGGTTATTCTTCTGTTAGTTTTCGTTGTTTTATGGCTTCGTATATTAATATTCCTGCGGCCACAGAAACGTTAAGCGACTGAATTTTCCCGAATAACGGTATTTTAATCCATTCATCGCATAAGGATAGGTGTTCGTAAGGAATGCCGGTATCTTCCGCGCCCATGACGATGCAGGTCGGATTTTTATAGTCGGCTTTTATGTAATCGTAGTCGCCTTCTTCGGTGGCTGCTACGATTTTGAATCCGCAATCTTTCAAGTATTTGATGGTTTGGGTGAGGTTTTTTTCCCGGCATACGGGCAGGGTATGAAGAGCTCCTGCGGACGTTTTGATGGCATCGGCGTTTACGCTGACGCTGTTTTTGGCGGGAATGATGATGGCATTGACGCCGGCACACTCGCAGGTTCGGGCTATTGCTCCGAAGTTTCGCACATCGGTGAGTCCGTCTAATAAGATGAACAGCGGATTTTCTCCTTGTTCAAACAGGAAAGGAACGATATCTTCTGTGCGTTGATAGGCGATGGGAGAGATAAAAGCGATTACTCCCTGATGGTTTTTACGGGTAATTCTGTTAAGACGTTCCACCGGCACTCTCTGCACCGGTGCAAACGTATCTTTCAGAGCGGTGAAAAGTTCTTTCGACAATTCGCCTTGCATATCTTTCTTTATAAGAATCTTATCAATCTCTTTTCCTGCTTCTATTGCTTCTATAACGGCTCTTATGCCGAATATCATCTCGTTTTTTTCTATCATAAGTGTATATTTATCAAATAAAAAGCGGTTATTTGAAACCCAATAGTTCCCGGGCATTGTTCAGTGCCGCTTCGGTCAGTTGGGCTCCACTTAACATGTTTGCAATTTCATGAACGCGTTCTTCGCGAGTGAGCATGCGTATGTAGCTGTTCGTTCCCGTGTCGGTATCTTCTTTGTAAACCTTATAATGTGTCGTACCGCGCGCGGCGATTTGCGGAAGATGCGTAATGCTTATCACTTGTCTGTCACGTTCTCCCATGTCCTGCATGATGATTGCCATTCTCTCGGCTATCGAGCCTGACACGCCTGTATCGATTTCATCGAAGATGATAGTGGGCAGCTTTACTGCTCCGGCTATCATGGCTTTTAGTGAAAGCATGACGCGTGCGATTTCTCCTCCCGAGGCGATATCTGCAAGGTTCTGCATCTTCCCGTTCTTGTTTGCCGAGAAAAGGAATGCAATGCGGTCCATCCCTTTTGAATCGGGCTCTTTCTTTGGGGTGATTTCTATGGAAAAACGCACGTTGGGCATGCCTAAAGGGATAAGGAGAGACTGCATCTTTTCTTCGATTTTCCTTGCCGACTGCATGCGCAAACGTGAAAGAACGGATGCCTGTTCGAGGACTTTTTCGTAAAGCTCCTGTTTCTCCTTTTTCAATGCTTCGATGTTTTCATCGAAAGACGTAATTGTTTGCAGATTTTCCCGGTATTGTTTGGTCAGTTCGATGAGGTCTTTTATCGAATTGACGTGATGCTTTTGTTGTAAAGAATAAATCAAATTCAGCCGTTCGTTTACGTAATCCAGTCGGGAAGGGTTGAAGTCTATGTTTTCCTGTGCGTTTGAAATGTCGCGAACAATGTCTTTCAATTCAATGTAGCAGCTGTTCAATCGTTCGTACCATTCGCCGGCCTGAGGATACACTTGCAGAATGTTTTGTAAAGTTTGCAGACATTCTCCCGCAGACGTCAGTATGCCTGCCTCGTCGTTTTCTATACTTTCCGACACTTTATATAGGGAAGCTTTGATGTCTTCGGCGTGGTTCAGAAGGTCTGCTTCTTGTTCCAGGGTGTCTTGCTCGTCTTCTTTTAAATCAGCATTCTCGAGCTGTTCCAACTGGAAACGGATAAAATCTTCGTCCTGACGCCCTTTTTCTGCGCTGGATATAAGGTCGTCCAGTTGACGGCATACTTGTTTATAGTTCGCGTGAAGCATTTGGTATGCGGATAATTCGCCGGAATCTTGCGCAATAATATCCACAATGTTCAGCTGAAATTCTTCTTTGTTGAGCAAAAGATTCTGGTGCTGGCTGTGAATATCTATCAGGCTTTCTCCCAAAACTTTCAGTTGCGAGAGCGTGGCGGGGGTGTCGTTTATGAAAGCTCTGCTTTTTCCGTTGGCTGAAACTTCCCGTCGCAGGATGCAGTCTTCCGCATCGTAATCAATATCGTTTTCGCTGAAAAAAGATTCGAGTCCGTAATCTTTTATTCGGAAGTGTGCCTCGACTACGCATTTCGGAGCATTGTTTTTTATGGCTTTTGTGTCGGCTCTTTGTCCCAGCAACAGGCCGATTGCTCCTAAAATAATGGATTTTCCGGCACCTGTTTCGCCTGTAATCACTGAAAAGCCCGGCGTGAAATCAATATCCAGCCGTTCTATCAGCGCGTAGTTTTCTATATGAATGGATTGTAACATTACCTGGTTTTATGAATCTTTATTATACAGCGACACGAGTTTGTCTACAATATCGCTTGCAACCTCTTGCTTTGTTTTCAGCGGATAAGGCGTTTTTTTGTTGGAATCAATGATGGTAATTTTGTTGGTTTCGCAACGAAATCCTGCTCCTTCATCCCTTAAAGAGTTGAGAACAATGAAGTCGAGGTTTTTGCGCGTTAGCTTTTCTTTTGCATTTGCCGCCTCGTTGTTTGTCTCAAGTGCAAATCCTATCAGCCGTTGGCCGTGGCGTTTTTGCTGTCCCAAAGCCGCCGCGATGTCATGCGTCGGCATCAGTTGTAAGGAAAGTCCGTTTTGTGTGCGCTTGATTTTCCCGTCGGCGACTGTTTCGGGGGTGAAGTCTGCCACTGCGGCACACAGTATTCCCGTATCGGCATGCCGATAAGCTTCGATGGCAGCCTCGTACATTTCTTTTGCACTTTCTATGTTTATGCGTTGAATGTTCGGATGTTTTGGAGTAAGGCTGACCGGCCCGCTGATAAGAATTACCTTTGCTCCTCTTTGTGCGCACTCTTCCGCAAGGGCATAGCCCATTTTGCCTGAAGAATAATTTCCTATAAAACGTACGGGATCAATCTTTTCGTATGTGGGACCTGCCGTGATCATGATTGTATGTCCTTGCAGTGTTTGCCGTTTCGTAAAGAAGGCTTCTAAGTGTTCGATGATTTTCTCCGGCTCTTCCATCCGGCCTTTTCCTGTCAGATGGCTGGCAAGTTCTCCCGTGGTCGGCTCGATGATGTAGTTACCAAACTTCCGCAATGTTTCCAAATTTCGTTGTGTAGACGGATGCGCATACATGTCTAAGTCCATGGCCGGCGCGATGAATACGGGAGCTTTCATCGAGAGATAAGTTGTAATCAGCATATTGTCGGCTATGCCGTTCGCCATCTTTCCGATGGTGGATGCTGTTGCCGGAGCGATAAGCATGGCATCGGCCCATAAGCCCAAGTCCACGTGGCTGTGCCATGTTCCGTCTCTTTGTGAGAAAAAATCACTGATTACCGGTTTACTCGTCAAGGCCGACAATGTGATGGGAGTAATAAATTCTTTTCCTGCGGGGGTAATGACTATTTGCACTTCCGCACCTTTTTTTATCAATCCTCGTGTTAAAACTGCCGCTTTATATGCAGCAATGCTTCCGGTTATGCCTAATACAATTTTCTTTCCTTGCATCATTTTCTTACATCAATTTGCTTTGGCGCAATTTGATTTTGGTTAAAACATCCTTTGTGTTCAGGGTGAAATCGCCGTTTAATATCCATCCGTAATATCCCGGATCTCGTTGGAATACTTCGGCTACGGGCATCCCTTTGTATTTCCCAAAGTTAAAAATCTCCACTCCGTTGTCATCATATACGATGCGGCCCGCGAAGTCTGCGTTCTTGGTAAACGTAGAATAGTCGGAAAGGAAGTTAATATCGTTCTCCAACACTTCGGGGTAACGGTCTAATTGTGCTTTTAGTACTTCATAAGTGGCACGTGTGTCGGCTTCGGCCGTATGGGCATCTTCAAGATTTTTCCCGCAATAAAATTTGTAGGCTGCCGACAATGTCCGTTGTTCAAGCTTATGATATATGACCTGTACGTCGATGAACCGGCGTTTACTCAGGTCGATGTCGATGCCTGCACGCAGAAATTCTTCGACCAACAACGGGACATCGAAACGATTGGAATTAAATCCGGCAATGTCGGCGCCTTCAAAATCTTTTTCAATGTTCTTGGCCTCTTCTTTAAATTTCGGGCAGTCGGCAACGTCTGCATCGTATATTCCATGAATGGCGGAGGACGTTTCCGGGATATGTACTCCCGGGTTTATGCGCATTGTTTTGCTTTCTTCATTGCCATTCGGGTAGATCTTTAAATAACTTATTTCTACGATATGGTCATTGTTTATGTTTGTTCCTGTTGTTTCCAGGTCGAAAAATATCAAAGGTCTTTTTAAGTTCAGTTTCATTTTTCTCGTTCTTTTGCCTGATTTAATCAATCGTTTAACATCATTGGCATAAGCAGCATGAGCAAATCTTCGTTTTCTTCTTGTTCTTCCGGGACGATAACTCCTGCACGCGACGGATCAGCCAACTCAATAATTACGTTTTGTGAGGCGATATTATTGAGAATGTCTATGAGGAAGGACGATTTAAATCCGATACTCATCGGCTTCCCTTCATAAGAGCATGCTATTGTTTCTTCTGCCGAAGTGGAGAAATCGATGTCTTGAGCCGAGATCTTCATGGAGTTTTCCGTCAGGTTCAGTTTGATAAGGCTGCTGGCTTGTGACGAGAAGACCGAGACGCGTCTGAGCGCACTTATAAATGTCATACGGTCAATAATGGCCTTATGCGGGTTGTTTTGCGGGATGACCGAGTTGTAGTTTGGGTATCTTCCTTCGATCAGGCGGCATACCATTTGGTAATTTTCCAGCGAGAACATGGCATTTCTATCGTCGAATTCTATCTTTACGTCTCTTTGTTCTTTTGGAAGAAGGCTTTTCAGCAGGTTGGCCGGTTTCTTCGGCAGGATGAAAGCGGCTTTTTCTTCTCCTCGTGCGCCGAAGGTTTTGCAGCGAACCAACTTGTGCCCATCGGAAGCCACAAGCGTAATGTCTTCGGTTGTAATGTCGAAATAGATTCCGTTCATTACGGGGCGTAGTTCATCGTCTGCCGTTGCAAAAAAACTTCGGTTAATTCCTGCGGTAAGGATTTCAGCAGGGATTGTCAGCGACACGGCGTTGCTTCCCAATTCTTGTGCCTGGGGATATTCGTCTGCGTTTTGGCCTACCAGATTATATTTCCCGTTCTGATATTGAACAGTTATCTCTAAATTATCCGGATTGATTTGGAAATCCAACGGTTGTTCCGGGAGTTCTTTCAGTGCTTCAAGTAATGTTTTTGATGAAACGGCGAAACGTCCGTTCCCGTCGTATTCGCTTATTTCGAGCGAAGTGGAGAGTGTTGTTTCATTGTCTGAGGCCGTTAGTGACAGAGTCCCGTCTTGCATTTCCATAAGGAAGCAGTCTAATATGGGCAAAGAATTCTTTGAATTGATGACACGGCTGATGGCTTGTAGATGCCCGAACAGGGCGTTGCTTGAGACAATAAATTTCATGGTTCTGTTATTTTATAGATGTTTTTACGAATGAATGAGTTTATTCTGTTTTATTTATTTGCCAAAGTTACGAAAAGATTGCGTATGCTCGACAAAAAAGAAATTAAAAAATTAGTTTACTTTTCGAGAAAGATTTAATTTCGTGCCGAATAAAAATGAATGAATTATGGAATTATCAGGAAAAGTGATTGCCGTTCTTGAACCGAGAGGCGGCGTTTCAAAAACGGGAAATGAGTGGAAAGTTCAAGAATATGTGATAGAAACTCCCGGAACATATCCCCGCAGAATGTGTTTTGAAGTCTTTGGAGCAGATAAAATACAGCAGTTTAATATTCAGGTGGGTGAAGAGTTGAATGTGTTTTTCGACATTGATGCCCGCGAATGGCAGAATCGTTGGTTTAACTCTCTCAGGGCCTGGAAGGTGGAACGTGTAGGGAATGCTTCACAAACTTCTCCGGGGGCTGGATCTTTTCCGTCGGTGAATGCAGAGCCGGCTGCACCGGTTGATTTCAATGCAACGGATGAAAAAGACGATCTTCCCTTTTAATCTTTCCGGAAGGGTGGTATTAAAATAAAAAGGACTGCATCTTTTCTACAAAAGATTATCTGATTTCTTTGTAAAAAAGATGCAGTCCTTTTTTATAAAACATCGGGATGTTTTCGTGAGTTTATGAGTTCATACTCATGAGGAATTCCTCATTGTCTTTTGTCTTTTCAAGCCGGTCTTTTACAAAATCCATCGCTTCTATCGGGTTCATGTCCGATAAATATTTGCGAAGGATCCACATGCGGTCCAAAGTTGTTTTGTTTAAAAGCAGGTCATCGCGCCGTGTGCTTGAAGCAACGATGTTGACAGCCGGGAAGATTCGCTTGTTGCTTAAGTTGCGGTCAAGCTGAAGTTCCATGTTACCCGTGCCTTTAAATTCTTCAAAGATCACTTCGTCCATCTTGGAACCCGTATCGATTAGTGCCGTAGCAATGATGGTCAGCGAACCGCCTCCCTCGATGTTTCTGGCTGCTCCGAAGAATCTTTTCGGTTTATGAAGGGCATTGGCGTCCACACCTCCCGAGAGAACTTTTCCGGATGCGGGGGAAACCGTGTTGTAAGCTCTGGCCAGACGAGTGATGGAGTCGAGGAAAATCACTACGTCGTGCCCGCATTCCACCATGCGTTTCGCCTTCTCCAGTACGATTCCCGCTATTTTTACGTGGCGTTCGGCGGGTTCGTCGAACGTGGAGGCTATCACTTCTGCGTTGACACTCCGTGCCATATCGGTAACTTCTTCGGGGCGTTCGTCAATGAGCAACATAATCATATATACCTCGGGATGGTTTGCTGCGATGGCATTGGCGATGTCTTTCATCAAAATGGTCTTACCTGTTTTAGGTTGCGCCACGATCAATGCCCGCTGTCCCTTCCCGATGGGAGAGAATAAGTCGACAACTCTTTCGGAAAGGCTGTCGTTGTATCCTTTGCAAAGCTTGAATTTTTCATTCGGAAAAAGCGGAGTGAGGTGATCAAACGGCACGCGGTCTCGTACCAAATTTGGATCCAATCCGTTGATTTTTGAGACTTTTACCAGAGGAAAGAACTTCTCTCCTTCCTTGGGAGGACGAATTGTTCCGTCTATTACGTCGCCGGTCTTCAGGCCGAATAATTTGATTTGTGATTGAGAGACATACACGTCATCCGGAGAAGACAGGTAATTATAGTCGGAAGAACGGAGAAAACCGTATCCGTCCGGCATGATTTCCAACACACCTGTTCCTTGTAATATATCGTCAAAGTCGTATGGTTTTTCTGTAGCCTTGGGCGCTTGTTGATTGTTTGTCCCGTTGGGATTGTTGTTTTGTCCCGTGTATTCGTTGGGAGAAACGTTGTCTTTGGCTACTTGTGCCGGGTTGGCATTTGCATTTTGCGGCGTTTTGTTGTTGGATTGATTGTTTCGGTTGTTGTGACGCTGCTGGTGTTGTTGGTTTTTTGTCGGCTTGTTTTCTTTTGCCGACGGGATGTTTGGCGGGGTTGTCATCTTTGTTGCTTCAAATTTTCCGAGAAGTTCCGTTGGGAGTTCCGCCTTTTCCGATGGAAGGTCTTCGATGGGGATAAAATCATCGTTTTGTATTAAATTAATCAAAGGCTCTTCCGTTTCTTTCTTTGTCTCGGCTTTTGTTTTGCTTTTTGCCGTTGACGTATTCTTATCATCCTTTTTTGTTTCAGATTCTTTGGGAGTGTCTGTTACCGTTTTCTCCTTGTTTGTTGTTTTTCTCGTGCGTTTCGCTTTTGGTTTTTCATCGGCAGCAGGAACGGTTGCATCCGGCGTTTTATTGTCGGATGCCGATATTGTGGCAGTCTGTTGGGCAGGTTGTTGTTTGAATAAAGGGGCGGGTGTGGAAGCGGTCGGCGTGTTTGTTTCCAATTTCTTCGCTGTGTCTTTGGTAGCGGTGTAAACTTTGTCGCCTTCTTTCTTTATGCTGATGCGGGAACGTTTGCGCGGTTGTTCTTTTTTTCGCGCTTCCTCCGTGTCGCTTGCAGCCGATTTCTTTACAGCTCCTGCAATAGCTTGTTCGTCTAATATGCGGTAAATTAATTCGGCTTTGCGGAGTGAACTGGTTTTTGTTAGCCCCAACTCTTTGGCAATCTCCTGCAATTCAGACAAGTCTTTCTCGTTTAATTGAATGATGTTATACATAAATTATGTGTAATGAATTGTGTAATTATATAAAGGCATAGGCATAATTTGTACATTTTATGCTTGTACATATTTAGGTTCGCTTGCCAATAATTACGAATAATACTGATTGTTTTTCTTTGTTTGACGTGTAATTTTCTTTAAGCAATATCGATGTTTTTATAAAAAGATTGCTTGCTTTTACTCGACAAAAGTAGATGTTTTTTTTATGTTTTCCAATTAATCTGTGCTTTTTTTGCAAATACCTGTTTTTTCGATAGGGAAAAAATTGTATTTTAGCTGCCGTTAAATGAAAAGGGCAGAGGTGTTCTGTTTCTTTGAGGAACGTAATAAATAAAAGGTATGAAAAAGATCGTTTTTACAGAAAATGCGCCACAGGCTATCGGACCATACAGTCAGGCTGTTGAAATTAACGGTATGTTGTTTTTGTCGGGACAAATTCCTGTGGATCCTTCAACGGGAGAGTTTGTGAAAGGGGGCATCGCGGAACAGACCACACAAGTCTTTGAAAACATAAAGAGCGTGTTGTGTGCAGCGGGATTTACGCTGGATGATGTGGTGAAAACTACGGTCTTCCTGTCCGACATGAGCCTGTTTTCCGCCATGAATGCCGTGTATGCTACTTATTTCACGGGGAACTTTCCGGCCAGATCGGCTGTGGCTGTCAAGGAATTGCCGAAGGGGGCTTTGGTAGAGATCGAATGCCTTGCCATTAAATAAATGCACTAATTTATAAAAATATAAGGAATTAATGATGAAATATATCTCTCCCGGCTCATGGTTTTCCCTGGAATATCCCGATTCATGGCGTGAGTTTGAGGACACGGAAAGCAGTTTCCTTTTTTACAATCCCGACGTGTGGACGGGTAATTTTCGTATTTCTGCGTTTCGCGGACCGGGTTCCCGTTATGCAAAGGAATGCATGACTTCCGAATTGCAGCAGACAAAAGGCGCGAAACTTAGAAGGGTGGGCGACTGGGAGTGCGTGTATTCGGCAGAAACGTTTCAGGAAAATGGAGGACATTACACCACACATTTATGGATTACCGGCAAGGGGGCCGTCTCGGTGGAGTGTTCGTTTACCGTAAAGGCCGGCGATGATTTCAGCGCGGGCGAGAACATTATTCGCAGTTTAAGGCTGCGGGGCGAGAAAGAGCCTTTATGGAAAGAGGTAATTCCCGTACGTGTTCTTGAAATCAGTGTCATTAATGAAGCTTATGAATGGGCGGTTTCTGCGATAAAGAAGCAGTTGGCGAAAGACTTTACTGCGGGGAAAAAGGATATTGAAAGCATTCAAACGGTGATAGACAGCGGGGTGTTCGATAAAAAGCAAGCGGCTGTGTGGGAAAATTTCGGAATTGTTTTTGGAACGATACTGGTAAATGAAATAGACGGGATGGAGTGGGTTACCGTAATCGACGGAAAGAAAGAGTTTCCCGCATTGCGTTATCTCGACACAGACCTGATGGTTTATCCTACGGAAATTATCCGGGAAAAACTGAAAGAAAATCAGCCCTGTCTGTTGAAGGCCGAATATGACCGTATAATATCTGCGGTAGAAAATATATTAAAGTAAGGTAAAGCGATATGACTCCATGTTTTCAAGTAGAATCTCTTACGAAGTCTTTTGGTGATTTATTGCTTTTTCGTGATGTCTCTTTTAGCCTTTCGCAAGGTCAACGCTTGGGACTGATAGCCAAAAACGGCAGCGGAAAAACAACATTGCTGAATATCCTTTCGGGAAAAGAAGGCTACGATGAGGGAACAATAACCTTTCGTCGCGATTTACGCGTGGGGTATTTGGAACAAAACCCGCAGTATCCCGGCGACATAACCGTCATTGAAGCATGTTTCTTTCACGGAAATCCTGTCGTAAACCTGATAAAAGAGTATGAAAAATGTCTGGATACTCCCGGGAATCCGGGCTTGCAAAAATTGTTGGAAGACATCGAAAAGGAGAAAGCATGGGACTATGAACGTAAGATAAAACAGATTCTTTCACAGCTGAAGATCCGGGACTTCGGACAAAAAATGGCCAGTCTTTCCGGAGGACAGGTGAAGCGTGTGGCACTGGCAAATGTGTTGATTACCGAACCCGACCTGCTGATTATGGATGAACCGACCAATCATTTGGATCTGGACATGACGGAATGGTTGGAAGAATATTTGCGCAGAGGGAATTTAAGTCTGCTTATGGTGACGCACGACCGCTATTTTTTGGACAGAGTCTGTTCCGGGATTCTTGAGATTGACGACCATAAAATTTATTCTTATAAGGGTAATTATGCATATTACCTGGAGAAAAAGCAGGAACGCATCGAGGCGAGAAATGCGGAAATTGCCCGTGCCAATAATTTATATCGAAAAGAACTCGACTGGATGCGCCGTATGCCTCAGGCACGCGGGCATAAAGCCCGTTACAGAGAAGAGGCTTTTTATGAACTTGAAAAGGTAGCCAAGCAGCGAAATTATGGCACAAACATGAAGCTCGATGTAAAAGCTTCATATATCGGATCGAAGATTTTTGAGGCAAATCACCTGTACAAAAGTTTCGGCGACGTAAAGATTTTGGAAGATTTCTCTTATGTTTTCGCAAGATATGAGAAAATGGGTATCGTAGGAAATAATGGAACCGGGAAGTCGACCTTCATCAAATTGCTGATGGGTGAGGAAAAACCGGATAGCGGAACGCTGGACATCGGTGAAACCGTGCGGTTCGGTTACTATTCGCAAGACGGCTTGCAGTTTGATGAACAGATGAAAGTAATCGATGTAATTACAGATATTGCAGATGTCATCGAGTTGGGCGACGGAAGACGCTTCACCGCTTCCCAATTTCTTCAGTATTTTTTGTTCACTCCGGAGAAGCAATACAGCTTTGTGTATAAGTTAAGTGGAGGAGAACGCCGGCGGCTTTTTCTCTGTACGGTGCTGATGCGTAACCCGAACTTCCTCGTCCTTGACGAGCCGACCAACGATCTGGATATTGTAACGTTGCAGATTCTTGAAGAGTATTTGCGCGGGTTTAAAGGATGTCTTATCGTTGTGAGTCATGACCGATACTTTATGGATAAGGTAGTCGACCATTTGCTTGTCTTCAATGGTCAGGGAGATATTCGTGATTTTCCCGGGAATTATTCACAATATAGGGAGTGGAAAAACGAAAAGATTGCCTACGAGAAGAAGAAAAAAGAGGAAAATGAAACGAAAACGCAGCGCGTAAGGCTGAATGAAAAGAAGAAGATGACGTTTAAAGAGCGCAAGGAATTTGAACAACTGGAGGCTGATATTGCTGCGTTGGAGGAAGAGAAAAAACAAATCGAGGAGGCTCTTTGCAGCGGAACCCTGGACGTTGACGCGCTAACGGAGAAATCGAAACGTTTGAACGCGCTGAACAATGAGTTGGACGAAAAGACAATGCGCTGGCTGGAATTGAGTGAGATTGAAGAATAGTCCGGGACCTTTTCGCGGGAACGTTGCGTTGTCCAGGTAAAAAGACGGCATCGTCCGGAAGATTTCTTTGCGGACTTTTTCAAGCGCAATGGAGAATGTTGGATATAGTTATTACGGAAAAAATAGAAAACCATGAGAAACCTGTTATCATTTTTGCCGGCCTTGTTATGCTGTTGTATGCCGGTTTTTGCACAAAGTTCTTATTTTAAGGACAGCCGCGAGTGGTTGAAGAAGGCAGAAGCATGCAAGCCTGCATTGATATATACGGAATGCAAGCCTGTACGCATCGTAAAATCCGTGAAAGACGATGCCGCCTTTCAGGGTTGGAGAATGGAACATGCCGGCAGTACGGATGTATTGTTTTCGGAATCCCTGAAGAAACATTCCGGAGTGATACTCGATTTCGGACAACATCTGACGGGAAACCTTACGTTCTCGCTGAAATTGTTGGGAGGAGCTACGGCCGATGCACCGGTGCGTCTGAAGTTTACTTTTGCCGAAGTCCCCGGCGAACTCAATACACCTTTCGATCCTTATCATGGCGGACTGTCGCGGGCATGGCTGCAAGACGAAACCATCACCCTGATGACGGTTCCCGTAAAAGAAACAATAGAAAGGCGGGTATCTTTCCGTTACCTGAAGGTAGATGTTTTGGGGGCCTCGTCGTATGATTTTGCTTTCGACGATATTTCATTTCGCGCACAAAGTTCCGTGAGGGTAATGCACGATACGGGTTTGGCAGAAACTACCGATCCTTTGATAAAACGTATCAACGAAATAGGTCTGATAACCTTGAAAGAATGCATGCAGACCGTATATGAGGACGGGCCGAAACGCGACCAACGGCTGTGGATTGGCGATCTTTATCTGGAAGCATTGGCGAATGCCTGTTCGTATAAGCAGCATGATTTGACAAAACGCTGCCTGTATTTGCTGGGAGCGGCGGCAGACGAGGAAGGATTGCTGCACGCAACGCTGATGGAATATCCCGAGCCCCATCCGCAAGAAAACACGCATTGTCTGGATTATTCCCTGATATACAACATCGCATTACTGGAATATGTGAAGACAACCGGCGATAAAACAACCGCAAACGATTTGTGGCCCGTGGTCGTTCGTCAGATAGAATTTGCATTAAGACAGCATTCTCCCGATATGATTTACGATATGCACAAGCAACCTGTTTACTGGCTTGTCTTCGATTGGAAGGATGGTTATGACCGACAGGCCTCGATGCAGGGACTGACGATTCTCGCTCTGAATAAAAGTTATGAGCTTGCTTGTCTGCTGGGAAAGGAGAAAGATGCTGCGGAGTGGCCGAAGATTGCAAAAAAGATGAAGAAAGCCGCACGGAAATACCTCTACGATAAGGCGCAAGGCGTGGTAATAAGCGGCGAGTCGAAGCAGGTGTCTTACCTGTCGCAAGCCTGGATGGTGTTGTCGGAAACATTGTCTTCTGAGGAAGGAGCCGAAGCAATGAAAAAGGTATTGGCCATGCCAGAAGCCTGTTTCCCGGGATCTCCTTACGGATATCATTACGTGGTGGAGGCATTGTTAAAGTGCGGATTGAACGAAGAAGCCCGGCGTTTGCTTAAAGATTATTGGGGTGGTATGGTGAAAGATGGGGCCGATACGTTCTGGGAAGTGTACGATCCGAACAATGACGCTTTGTCGCCTTACGGATTTTTCCCCGTGAATAGTTATTGTCATGCGTGGAGTTGTACCCCGGTTTATTTCATCAATAAATATCCCGACGTGTTCCAGCGTTAGAAACTCTTCGGCCGGCGGTAGGGAATGTCCTGAAGAAGTGTTTTCTTTTCTGCGGAATTTTATGAATTTGAAGAATGTATTTATATTTGCTGACAATATAATTTTAGTATAAACTTTTAAAATCGTTATTAACTTATGTTCGATAAACATCCAAAAGGATTGGTCGCAGCATCGCTGGCTAACTTGGGAGAACGTTTCGGTTTCTACACCATGATGGCGATACTTGTGCTTTTTTTACAGGCGAAGTTCGGATTGACCGGATCGCAAGCCGGCATTATTTATGCTACTTTTTACTTTTTAATTTATTTCTTGGCCTTGGCCGGTGGATTAATTGCCGATAAGACCCGGAACTATAAAGGCACGATTCTTTGTGGTTTGGTGCTGATGGCTTTGGGATATCTCATATTGGCTGTCCCGTCCGATACACCGGTTAAGAACCAAACGCTTACGCTGACCGTAACTTGTGTGGGCTTGTTTGTAATAGCTTTTGGTAATGGTTTGTTTAAAGGAAACCTTCAGGCTTTGGTAGGGCAGATGTATGATAATCCCAAATATGCCGAAATGCGCGACTCGGGATTCTCGCTTTTTTACATGTTCATCAATGTCGGTGCAATATTTGCTCCTCTTGCGGCTGTTGGCGTAAGGAATTGGTGGCTGTCTTTTAACGGCTTTATGTATAATGCCGACCTGCCCGCTTTGTGTCACGGACAGTTAAACGGCACGCTTTCGCCGGAGGCTTCCGGGACATTGACCGAATTGGCTGCTCAGGTGAGCGGAGGCGAAGTGACAGATCTGACGGCTTTTGCTGCTACGTATCTGAATGTCTTTTCCACAGGATTTCATTATGCTTTTTCTGTAGCAATCGTGGCTATGCTCATATCTTTGGCAATTTATCTTGTGAACAAGAAGCGTTTCCCCGACATGAATAAGGCTGTTGCCAAAGAAACAACATCCGATTCCTCGGCAAAGAATGCCGTGGAAATGGATCCTCAAGAGGTAAAACAGCGTATTCTTGCCTTGTTTGCCGTTTTTGCAGTGGTCATCTTCTTCTGGTTCTCTTTCCATCAAAACGGATTGACGTTGACGTATTTTGCAAAGGAATATACAGACCTTAATCTGTTCGGCATGCCCATTTCGGCAGAATTGTTCCAGTCGTTGAACCCGTTCTTCGTGGTTTGTTTGACACCGCTCGTCATGGCTGTGTTTGCCAATCAGCGTGCGAGAGGCAAAGAATTGTCTACTCCTAAGAAAATAGCGGTGGGAATGGGAATTGCGGCTACCGGATTTTTGATAATGGCTGTCGGTTCGTTTGTCAGCGACCTGCCGTTGCACAAGGAAATCATTGAGTTGGGTTCATCACCGGTTAAGGTTACTCCGGTGCTGCTTATGGCAACTTATCTGGTACTGACCGTGGCCGAGTTGTATATTTCTCCGCTGGGAATATCGTTTGTATCGAAAGTTGCTCCGCCGAAGTACCAGGGCATTATGCAGGGAGGCTGGCTGTGTGCCACAGCTTTGGGCAATCAATTGCTGTTCATCGGTGCATTGCTTTATGAGTCGATTCCCATTTGGTTGACCTGGATGGTGTTTGTAATTGCATGTTGCATCTCGATGTGTACAATGCTTGTTATGCTGAAATGGTTGGAACGCATAGCAAAATAATGGAAGACTGCCGGCAGATTTGTTGAAAAATACTCCATAAAGCGGAACGGCGTTTTTGAATGTTTCATTTCAAAGACGCCGTTCTTTGTTTTTCTTTTCCCTCATTTTACGAAGAGAAGAAGGAAATGTTTTTCAGAAAAGACGGCGATTTTACATTTGTCTTTCAGAAAAGATAAAAAGCGTGTTTCAGGGAATTTTTTTAAGTATTTAGTAATACGGAATATTCTTTTTCAGCTAATTTTTAATTATTTTTGCCGTCAAATCATAAAAACCATTTTTATAACCCGATATGGCAAATGTAATAAAATTACGTAAAGGCTTAGATATAAACCTGAAGGGAAAGGCCAACTCGGAAGTGATAAATGTGAAAGAACCGGGATTTTATGCTGTGTTTCCTGATGATTTTACAGGAGTTACACCGAAAGTTGTGGTGAAAGAACAGGAATATGTTTTGGCCGGAGGACCCTTGTTTATAGACAAGAATCATCCTGAACTGAAGTTTGTTTCGCCGGTGAGTGGCGTCGTTACGAGTGTGGAACGTGGTGCCCGGCGAAAAGTGATGAGTATTACGGTTGAAGCTGCCGAGGAACAAGACTTTGAAGAATTCGGAAAGAAGAACGTAGGCTCGATGGATGCTGCCTCGGTGAAAACCGCGTTGTTGGCAAGCGGACTTTTTGCATTTATCAGGCAGCGGCCGTATGATGTGATAGCAGATCCGACGATTTCGCCGAAAGCTATTTTTATTTCTGCATTCGACAGCAATCCTCTTGCTCCCGATTTCGAGATCGCTTTAAAAGGCGAGGAGACGAATTTCCAGACGGGACTCGATGCGTTAGCCAAAATAGCCAGAACATTTTTGAATGTAAGCGTAAAACAAACATCAACGGCCTTGACGCAGGCTAAGAATGTTACGGTTACTGCATTCGACGGACCGCATCCTGCCGGCAATGTGGGCGTACAAATCAATCATATTGCTCCTGTAAATAAAGGCGAAACGGTGTGGACGATAGATCCGCAAGCCGTGATATTTATAGGACGTTTGCTGAATACCGGTCGCATAGACCTTACTCGTACCGTGGCAATAACCGGTTCGGAAGTGAAGAACCCGGCGTACTGCAAACTGAAAGTCGGCGCTTTGTTGACAAACGTATTGGCGGGAAATGTAACAAAAGACCGGACGTTGCGCTATATCAGTGGAAACGTGTTGACCGGAAAACAAATATCTGCCAACGGCTTTTTGGGAGCATTTCACAGTCAGGTGACCGTGATTCCGGAAGGAGACGACGTTCATGAGTTTATGGGATGGATAAGGCCTCGTTGTAAAGACTTCAGCGTTAGCCATTCTTATTTCAGCTGGTTGAAGAAAAAGAAAGAATATACGTTGGATGCCCGGGTGAAAGGTGGGGAAAGACACATGATTATGTCGAATGAATACGACCGGGTTTTACCGATGGACATCCTCCCGGAATATTTGATAAAAGCAATCATTACCGGTGACATAGACCGAATGGAGCAGTTGGGAATCTACGAAGTTGCCCCGGAAGATTTTGCTCTTTGCGAGTTCGTATGCTCTTCCAAGATGGAATTGCAGCGCATTGTCCGCGAAGGATTGGACATGCTTCGTCGAGAAATGTGTTAATAAAACAAAGAAACGAAGGCGGATAAAGCACTTGAACGACGAAGTGTTTATGGAAAAACAATGAACCGTTTTCATCGGCCGATGCCTTTGTTCAAAATAAATTTAAGTAATATTTAAATGAAAGCATTAAGAAATTATATCGACAAGATAAAGCCAAACTTCGAGGAGGGAGGCAAGTTTCATGCGCTTCGTTCCGTATTTGAGGGATTCGAATCCTTTTTGTTTGTCTCAAATGCGACGTCGAAGACGGGAACACATATTCACGATGCAATAGACAGCAAGCGTATTATGTCGCTTGTCGTTATTGCTTTATTGCCGGCATTGCTGTTCGGTATGTATAATGTAGGTTATCAACATTATCATGCAACGGGATTGGAGGGCAGCTTCATCGAGATGTTTGGCTATGGCTTCTTGGCCGTTTTACCTAAAATCATCGTATCGTATGTAGTAGGTTTAGGCATAGAATTTGTCGTAGCACAGTGGAAAAAGGAAGAAATACAGGAAGGCTTCCTTGTATCCGGCCTGCTTATTCCGATGATCGTACCGGTAGATTGTCCGTTATGGATGCTGGCCGTTGCAACCGCTTTCTCTGTCATTTTTGCAAAAGAAGTGTTTGGAGGTACGGGAATGAACATCTTCAATCCGGCATTGATTACCCGCGCTTTCCTGTTTTTTGCTTATCCTACCAAGATGTCCGGCGACACAGTTTGGGTAGCAAGCGACAGTATTTTCGGATTAGGAAAGACAGTGGATGGCCTGACGGCCGCGACACCTTTGGGAATTGCCAAGGTTGCAGAGGCTCCGGCTTTCTCATGGGATATGGTAATCGGGCTGATCCCCGGTTCAATCGGCGAGACAAGTGTCATAGCAATTGCCATTGGAGCAGTCATTTTATTGTGGACAGGTGTGGCAAGTTGGAAGACGATGTTGTCTGTTTTTGTAGGCGGAGCTTTCATGGGATGGCTTTTCAATGTGATAGGTCCCGATACAGCTATCGCAAACATGCCCTGGTATGAACATTTATGTCTGGGCGGTTTCTGTTTCGGAGCCGTATTTATGGCTACGGATCCGGTGACCTCTTCGCGTACGGAAAACGGAAAATACATTTACGGATTCCTTATCGGTGCGATGGCCATTATTATCCGTGTGTTGAATCCCGGTTATCCGGAAGGTATGATGCTGGCTATTTTGCTGATGAACATCTTCGCTCCGTTGATTGATTACGTCGTTGTTCAAAATAATATAAGCCGTCGTATGAAGCGTGCTATGTCTAACAAATGATAAACCGAATATACAATGAATACAAATAGTAACTCATATACTATCATTTATGCTTCGGTATTGGTTATTATCGTAGCATTTCTGTTGGCGTTCGTAAACTCGTCTTTACGCGATCTTCAGGGGAAGAATGTAGAACTGGATACAAAGAAACAGATTCTATCGTCACTGGGAATTAAAGATACCGAGGACGCAGAATCTAAATTTGCGGAAGTCGTTAAATCGGATATGGTTGTTGCTGAAGACGGGACATTGAAGCCTTATGAAGGAACATTCATTACCGGATACGAAAAAGAATTCAAAGAAAATGGTCGTGCACATATATTTATTTGTGATGTCGACGGGGAAACCAAATATGTAATTCCTGTTTATGGAACCGGATTGTGGGGAGCTATTTGGGGATATGTTGCGTTAAACGAAGATAAGAATACGGTTTTCGGAACATATTTCTCTCACGCTTCGGAAACTCCGGGCTTAGGAGCCGAAATTGCAGGCGAGCACTTTCAGAATGAATTTAAGGGCAAAAATGTAATGGAAGGCAATGCTGTCGGTTTAGGCGTGGTGAAGAATGGAAAGATTGAAAAGCCGGAATATCAGGTAGACGGTATTTCCGGAGGAACAATTACTTCGCTTGCCGTAGATCAGATGCTGAAAAACTGCATGGGGCAATACACTAAATTTTTAACAACAAAAGAATAATATAAGGAGGAGATAATCACATGGGAAGTTTATTTTCAGCAAAAAACAAAGAAGTATTCTCTACTCCGATAAGTATGAATAACCCCGTAACCGTTCAGGTTTTGGGTATTTGTTCGGCATTAGCCGTAACGTCCAAACTGGAACCGGCTATTGTTATGGGACTTTCGGTGACAATAATTACAGCATTTTCCAATGTTGTCATTTCACTTATTCGTAAAACAATACCCAATCGCATTCGTATCATCGTGCAATTGGTGGTGGTCGCTGCTTTGGTGACCATCGTGAGTGAGTTGCTAAAAGCCTTTGCTTATGATGTAAGCGTGCAGTTGTCTGTCTATGTCGGGCTGATCATTACCAATTGTATCCTGATGGGACGTCTGGAAGCCTTCGCCATGGCTAATGGTCCGTGGGAATCTTGTTTGGACGGACTGGGGAACGGTTTGGGATACGCCAAGATCTTGGTGATAGTAGCATTCATTCGTGAGCTGTTAGGCTCGGGAACATTGTTGGGATTCAACATCTTGAATTACGATGCGATCAAGAATGCCGGCTATGTAAACAACGGTCTTATGTTGATGCCGCCGATGGCTTTGATTATTGTAGCCTGTCTCATTTGGTATCAACGTGCCAAACATAAAGAGTTGCAAGATAATGAATAAATAAAAAGATAAGGATAGAGTGACAGAAAGTCGGAAATCTTTTTCTGAAAACAATGCACTCTTTTCTGTAGTTTATTAAGATATTATGGAACATTTTATAAGTTTATTAGTTCGCTCCATTTTCGTGGACAATATGATTTTTGCATTCTTCCTTGGCATGTGTTCGTATCTTGCCGTTTCAAAGAATGTGAAGACCGCGGTAGGACTTGGCATTGCTGTAACCTTTGTTTTGGTAGTGACATTGCCGGTCAATTACTTGTTGCAAACCAAAGTACTCGCTGCTGATGGTATATTGGGCATAGATTTAAGTTTCTTGAGTTTCATTCTTTTCATTGCAGTAATAGCGGCTATTACACAATTGGTGGAAATGGTTGTGGAGCGTTTCAGCCCGTCTTTATACGCTTCACTGGGTATTTTCTTGCCGTTGATTGCCGTAAACTGTGCAATCATGGGCGCCTCTTTGTTTATGCAACAGCGCATTAATCTGACACCTTCGGATCCGAAGTTCATAGGAAACATTTGGGATTCCATATCTTACGCCTTGGGTTCCGGAATAGGTTGGATGCTGGCGATTGTCGGACTGGCGGCTGTTCGTGAAAAGATGGCGTACTCCAACGTCCCGGCTCCTCTGAAAGGTTTGGGAATAACGTTTATTACCGTCGGTTTGATGGCGATGGCATTTATGTGTTTCTCTGGTTTGAACATTTAAAGAAGAAAGGGATAAAACAATGGATATGAATTTTATTTTGGCAAGTATTGGGGTATTCCTTGTGACGATTCTTGTGCTTGTAATAATTCTGTTGGTTGCTAAAAAATTTTTAGTGACGTCGGGTAATGTAAAGCTGACGATAAATGGTAGCAATGTATTGGACGTAGAGTCCGGTTCTACGTTATTGAATACGTTGGCTGTCAATAACATTTTCCTTTCTTCTGCCTGTGGGGGAAAAGGTTCCTGCGGGCAGTGTAAGTGCCAGGTGCTGGAAGGAGGAGGAGAAATACTTCCTTCGGAGGTGAGTCACTTCAGCAGGAAGCAACAAAAAGATCATTGGCGTTTGGGATGTCAGGTGAAGGTGAAAGGCGATATGTCTATCAAGATTCCTGAATCTGTTTTAGGCGTTAAGGAATACGAATGTACGGTTATTTCCAATAAGAACGTGGCAACCTTCATTAAAGAGTTTAAAGTTCAATTGCCTGCCGGGGAACATATGGATTTTATACCGGGATCTTATGCGCAAATTAAGATACCGACATTCTCAATGGACTACGATAAAGATATTGACAAATCGCTGATTGGTGATGAATATCTGCCGTCATGGAAGAAATTTAACATGTTCTCTTTGAAATGTGTCAATACGGAACCGACCATTCGTGCTTATTCTATGGCAAACTATCCGGCAGAGGGCGATGTGTTTATGCTGACCGTTCGTATCGCTACCCCGCCGTTTAAGCCGGATCGTAGCGGATTTATGGACGTAATGCCCGGTATCGCTTCTTCATACATCTTCACCTTGAAGCCGGGAGACAAGGTTCTTATGAGCGGACCTTACGGTGATTTCCATCCGATATTTAATTCCGATAAGGAAATGATGTGGATCGGTGGTGGAGCAGGTATGGCTCCTTTGCGCGCACAAATCATGCATATGACCAAAACATTGCATACAACCAATCGGTTGATGCATTTCTTCTATGGTGCGCGTGCTTTGAATGAAGTATTCTATATGCAGGATTTCTTGCAGTTGGAGAAAGAGTTCCCCAACTTCCATTTCCATCTTGCTCTTGATCGCCCGGATCCGGCTGCTGATGCCGCGGGAGTAAAATACACTCCGGGATTCGTTCATCAGGTTATTTACAATACTTATTTAAAGGATCACGAGGCGCCGGAAGACATAGAATATTACATGTGTGGTCCCGGTCCGATGTCGAAAGCTGTTGTAAACATGCTGGACAATTTGGGAGTGGACGAGTCGTCTATCATGTACGATAACTTTGGTGGATAATCAGGAATATTTTCTTTTTATTTAAATATGAGGAGAATCGGACAAGAATATCCGGTTCTTCTTTTCTTTTGCTGCGGTTAGACATTGTTTCCTGCGAGGGACTTTTTGGGAAAACGATGCCATGTTTGTCGGGAAAGTAAAAGAGCTTCTTGGAATAGGAAAAAGGCAAATAAATTCTATATCTTTGTCAATTAACGATCATATTGTTTTAATAAATCAACAGAACCATGGAAAACCTAAAAGAAATACTTCGTCATTTTCCCGAAGTTGGCGAAGTAAAGATGATTGATCCCATACCTACCGGTTTGATAAACCGCACGTATAAGGTATATGTTGCAGGTGAAAATAAAATTCGTTGCTATATCCTGCAGTGTATAAACCATGTTGTGTTTCAGGATATCCCCGGCTTGCAGAGAAACATAGAGTTGGTTACGTCGCATATTCGCCGAAAACTTGAGGAAAGAGGGGAACCGGACATTGACCGGAAGGTCTTGCGCTTTCTGAAAACCGACGAAGGTTTGTCGTATTACCGGGATAAAGCGCTCTATTGGCGTGTGTCTGCATTTATAGAAGGTTCGGAGACTCGTGATGAATTAACCCCGCGTTCGGCTGAACTGGTCGGATTGAAATTCGGAGAGTTTGAGGCGATGCTGTCCGATTTGGACGAGCCGCTGATTGAGACAATTCCCAATTTTCACAATATGGAGTATCGTTTAAGCCAGTTGCATGAGGCGGTAGAGAAGGATGCTGTAGGGCGTTTGTCGGGAGTGCGTGCAATTGTGGATGACATTGATCGCAACTCCGTGGAAATGTGTTGTGCCGAGCGGTATTATAGAGAAGGGAAATTGCCGAAAAGGATTTGCCACTGCGATACGAAAATAAGCAATATGCTTTTCGACCGTTCCGGGGAAGTTCTTTGCATCATCGACTTGGATACCGTAATGCCTGCTTTTGTTTTCTCTGATTTTGGCGATTTTTTGCGTTCAGCAGCGAATACAGCTCCGGAAGACGAACCGGATTTAGGGAAAATATCTTTCAATCAAGAAATCTTCGAATCGTTTGCAAAGGGATATTTTTCTTCGGCAAAATCGTTTCTTCTTCCTCTTGAAATAGAATTATTGCCCTTTTCCGTTGCATTGTTTCCCTACATGCAGGCCGTACGTTTTCTCACCGATTATTTGAATGGGGATGTATATTATCGGATAGATTACCTGGAACATAATCTTGTTCGTGCCCGTGCTCAATATAAATTATACGAAGAGGTCAGAAAGAAAATGCCGGAATTGAAGGCATACATCGATTCTTTACGATGAAAATCATTAAACAGACAGGCAACCTTACGGAATATATTTGTCGTAAAGGTTGCCTGTTTGCTTGAAAAAAGTTGTTACAAATACTCTGTCATTTCACGGTTATTCCGGAAAATCAGAGAAAGGTGGTTGTTGCTGCATCATGGGACTGTATCCTCTTCTTCCCTGCATTCCTCCCATAGGCATGTTTCCGTCCGGTCTTCCGGGGGTATAGAATTTTTCCAATTGTTTCGTGCTTAGTATCTCTTTGAACTTATCGAAATAAGATTCTTTCAGCTCGGCCATCTTGCGTTGTGCCGTCAGTCTGTCTTTTATGTTTTGAAGAATCTCCTCATCGCTCAGCTTCTTTTTGTCTTCTTTATTCATAGATGGAGCAAGTTTGCCGAGTTCTTCCAGATATTCCGTATATAAGGGAGTAAATTTAGCCGCAGTTTCATCGTCGAGAGACAAACGTTTTTCCATTGCTTTTATTTGCATCTCTTGGATTTGTTCGGGCGTCATATTTTTCCCGGGACGTGAATTCCCTCCTCTTTGGGCCTGCATATTTCCGCAGCAGAATAGGGCTGCTATGGTCATAGTCACAAAAAATCTAACAGTTTTCATTGCTTTCCTTTTCTTTAAATTAAACATTCTGTTGTTTTATCGATCGATTTGTCCTTTTGATGAAAGGCAGGCGAAAAGGTTTATCGGGCAGTAACATTTTTTAATCCTCAAAAGGGGGCTTCTTTACATATTTTCATTCTTTCCCCGGTAACGGGATGGGTGAATTCCAATTCGGCGGCATGCAAATGAAGACGTTCTGCCGGTATTCCATATAAAGGATCGCCGAGAATCGGAATGCCCAATCCGTTTGAATGGGCAGAATGTACTCGTAACTGATGTGTACGTCCGGTTTGCGGGTAAAAAGAAATGCGGGTTTTCCCGTTCTTCCGTCCGGTTACTTTATAGTGAGTGATGGCCGGTTTTCCATGCTTGTGGTCGACGATTTGCTGCGGTCGGTTTGATAAATCCGGACAGAGCGGGAGGTCTATCGTGCCCTCTTCTGCTTGAATCGTACCGCTTAAAACCGCTGTGTACCGTTTCTTTATCGTTCTTTTCTCAAATTGTTCCTGTAAGGCTTTGTGGATTTCCGGTGTCTTTGCCGCAAGCAACAGGCCCGATGTGTCCATATCCAGGCGGTGAACTATGATGGGGCCTGTAATGTCAGGATACATTTTACGCAGTCGGTCGTAAACCGAATCCCCGCTATTTTTCCCGGGGACGGAGAGCATGCCGGCCGGTTTGTTTACGATTATCAGCCATTCGTCTTCGTAAACGATTTCAAGCGGGGTATTTGTGTGTCGGTTCTTTTCCAACGGATTGGGTGCAACATCCAGTCCTTCCAGCATGTGTTTCAGTATGGGTTTGCATTTTCCCGTGCACGAAGGGTAAAACCGGCCGTGATGTCTGATTTCATTCTTCGGGGACATACCCCACCAAAACTCGCCCATGGCTAAAGGTTTTAGCCCGTTGAGGTAGGCATATTGCAGCATCTTGGGCAGGGCACATTCGCCGGCTCCGGCCGGAGGCATGCCTTGCGGCGTGTCTTTGAACAGCTCGCACAGGTCTTTTGTTTCGCCTCGGGCGTTCAGCATCCGGAATTGCTTGAACAGTTTTTCCTGCAGGGCAGCGGAACGCTGTTTGCGCTCATGTTTCAGTTCGTCTATTTGTTTTTCAAAACATTTCACTTTCTCTTGTTGTAGTGAAAGTGCGCTTTTCAGTTGTTTTTCCGTACGTTTGAATTCGGCTTTCTGGAATTGGCTCTCACGTATCATCGTTTCCTGTTCTGCTTCGGTGGGTTGTTTTTCCCTTAGTTTTGCACGGTTTTCCTTGGCTTTCCGCAGTTCTTCTTTTAAAAGTCCGATGTGTTCTTGGAAAAATGTTTCGGCATCTTGCAGAGCTTGTCGGGATGTTTTGTATGCTTCGCTTTCAAGCATTTCCGTGATGCGGCGGTTTATGTCGGAAATCATACGCTCTTCTTTCCTGAAAAAACCGTCGGGTTGCAGCAAATCATATACGGGCGGGACAAAGAAGGAATGCCTGTTGCTGCCGGCCAGATTGCCGGAGAATGCCGCCAGAAAACCGATGTCTCCGTTGGAAGCCGAGATAATCAGCACGCCAAACATTTTGCCTTTTTGCAGTTCATCGCTCCAGTCTGTGCGCGATTGCAGGTAAACCTGTGTTTCGTGTGCCGCTATTTTTACAAGAGGATGAGGCGTGTACAGAAAAGGATAGGTAAATTGCTCCGGTAACGGGATGTCGTTTATCGGAGATGAAAACAGGTGATAGGGCAGGCAATCGGCATCCATTGCGGGAAACATTTACTTGAGAGCCCGTTGACGGCAGAAACATCCGCCGAAAAGTTCGTCTACGTTTTCCAGTGTTTCCCTGAATATACCGTAAACGGTCGAGCCGGAGCCGCTCATGGATGCGTATATCGCCCCCAAATCGTATAGCTTGTCTTTTAAGGAGGCCAGCTCCGGATATTTGTGGAACACGGTGTTTTCAAAATCGTTTCTCATTGTTTTTGCCCAAGTCTCTACGGGTTGCCGTACGATTTCTTTCAGCGATGTTTCCGGACGCGCGGGGGTAATGCCGGAAAAGGCATCGCGTGTGGAAACGGCAATCTCGGGTTTTACCAAAATGATGGAGTACCCCTCCAGCGAAAGCGGAACGGGTTCGAATAAATTTCCTATGCCGGTGGCAAAAACAGGCCTGTTGCGAATGAAAAAGGCGCAGTCGGCACCTAATTCGGCTGCATATCTTTCCATTTCTTCTTCGTCCATTCCGAGAGAAAACTTCTCGTTCAGCAGTTTAATCATGAAGGCGCAGTCGGCCGAACCCCCGCCTAAACCGGCCTGCATGGGGATATGTTTGAACAAATGAATGTCGACAGGCGGCAAATCATACCTGTCTTTCAGTAAAAGATATGCCTTTACTACAAGGTTATCCTCGGGACTGCCGCTTACAGGCATCCCGCTTATGCGCAGTCGGTACGGAATGCTTTTATCGGAAAGCACGTTGACCTCCAAGGCATCCTGCAGGTTTATCGGATAAAAAACCGTCTCTAAATTATGGTATCCGTCCGGACGTTTTTCTGTAATGTTCAGTCCGAGGTTTATTTTTGCATTCGGGAAATAAATCATCTGATCCTATTCTTTTGTATGGCCAAATATACGCGAAAGTTTTGAAATTCGTTTTCTTTTGGTTAAAGAATGTCTTTTTTTCTGTAACGAACGGTATTTGTTATATCTTTATGAAAGGAAATTTATTGATAAAGTTATGGATGTTTTTCTGATAATAATAGGGGCATTGTGTCTGCTTATTGGTTTGGCAGGCTGCATACTCCCTGCGCTTCCCGGTCCTCCGGTTTCGTATTTTGGTCTGTTGTTGCTGCACTTTACGGAAAAAGTTCAGTTTTCTGCAAGCGAATTGTGGATTTGGTTTGCCGTGGTGGCGGTTATTCAGGTGGCAGACTACGTGGTCCCTATGTTGGGAAGCAAGTATAGCGGAGGCTCAAGATGGGGAACAAGGGGCGCGCTCGTCGGCTCTGTGATAGGATTGTTCTTCATTCCTTGGGGACTCATTCTGGGGCCTTTTATCGGGGCACTTGTGGGAGAGTTGCTTGGTGACCGCAGCTTTGGCGAAGCTTTCAAGTCGGGTATCGGCGCACTCCTCGGATTCATTTTTGGAACCGTGCTTAAAGTTGCCGCCTGTGTATATTTTATTGTTGTGTTTGTAACGGCGCTTTTTTAAAAAACTGTATCTTTGTTTCGCAATAAAAGTGAAGACATGGCAGAGATAAGAAGAACTACACGCGTTTCAAAGGCGGTAAAAAGTAAGCAGACAGACGAGTATGGACACTTACAGCCACAAGCTCCCGAGCTTGAAGAGGCCGTATTGGGTGCACTGATGATTGAGAAAGATGCATATTCTTTGGTGAGTGAAATACTTCGCCCCGAATCGTTTTATGAACACAGGCATCAGCTGATTTATGCAGCCATAACCGATTTGGCCATACAGCAGAAGCCGATAGATATTTTGACGGTGACCGAACAGTTGCGTGTGCGCGGCGATTTGGAAGAAGCAGGAGGCCCTTTTTATATCACACAGCTCAGCGGGAAAGTGGCATCTTCTGCCCATATAGAGTATCATGCACGCATTATTGCACAGAAGTTTCTGGCAAGAGAGTTGATAACTTTTACCAGCAATATACAGACAAAAGCGTTTGACGAAACGCAGGATGTGGACGACCTGATGCAGGAAGCCGAGGGGCGTTTGTTCGAAATATCCCAGCAAAATCTGAAAAAAGACTATACACAGATTAATCCGGTTATTCAAGAAGCGTATGAAATGCTTCGGAAGGCTGCGGCACGCGCCGACGGATTAAGCGGACTGGAAAGCGGCTTTCATCAGTTGGACAAGATGACTTCCGGCTGGCAAAATTCCGACTTGATTATCATTGCTGCCCGTCCGGCCATGGGAAAAACGGCGTTTGTCCTTTCAATGGCGAAAAACATGGCTGTAAACAATAGAGTGCCTGTTGCATTGTTTTCCCTTGAAATGAGCAATGTGCAGCTGGTTAACCGTTTAATCGTCAATGTGTGTGAGATACCGGGTGAGAAAATTAAGAGCGGTCAATTGGCGCCTTACGAGTGGGGGCAGCTCGATTATAAGATTAAAGAACTGTATGATGCACCGCTTTATGTGGACGATACTCCTTCATTGTCGGTGTTTGAGTTGCGCACGAAAGCCCGTCGTTTGGTCCGAGAACATGGAGTGAAAATCATAATCATCGACTACCTTCAGCTGATGAATGCCAGCGGAATGTCATACGGAAACCGACAGGAGGAAGTAAGTACGATTTCGCGTTCACTGAAAGGCCTGGCCAAAGAGTTGAATATACCGATAGTGGCTTTGAGTCAGCTGAACAGAGGTGTGGAGAATCGTGAGGGAATTGACGGGAAACGCCCGCAGCTGAGCGACTTGCGCGAGTCGGGTGCCATTGAACAGGATGCCGATATGGTTTGTTTTATTCATCGTCCCGAGTATTACAAGATTTACGCGGACGAGAGAGGAAACGACCTTCATGGCATGGCAGAAATTATAATAGCCAAGCATCGTAATGGGGCGGTGGGAGATGTCTTACTGCGTTTCCGTGCGGAATACGCTCGTTTCCAGAACCCGGATGACGATATGATTATACCAGCTCCGGGCGAAGAATCGTCGGCTCCGGTGTTTCGTTCCAGGATGAACAACGGTTCCGGTCATGATATGCCTGCTCCTCCTCCGGTGGAAACAATGCCTCCTGCAGATAATCCGTTTGGAGGACCGATACCGGACATCCCGTTCTGACAGTCGGCCTTATCTGTCGGGCGAAGTAAAAGAACAGAACGTTTTGTGAAGCAGATTGCACGGTTCTGTTGAAAAGGTGGTGATGTTTTTGTCGGAACATCCCGAAACGTCTGTTTTGTCATGTAAGGAAAGTCGGATACGTATCGAGGCTCGTATGGAGGTTTGAGGCATGAAAAATCATGAGCGTTTCTCTGTCTATTCCCAAATATTTGTATTAAATTTGCGCATCAATTTCCATGAATATAAAAAAATAACAAATATGAATATATCTTATAATTGGCTGAAAGAGTATGTCGATTTCGATATGACTCCTGATGAAGTGGCAGCCGCACTTACTTCCATCGGCTTGGAAACAGGTAGTGTGGAAGAAGTTCAATCGATAAAAGGCGGATTGGAAGGTTTGGTTATAGGCGAAGTTCTTACATGCGAACCTCATCCTAATTCCGATCACATGCATATCACTACGGTAAATCTCGGCGCGGGCGAACCGGTACAAATCGTTTGTGGAGCGTCAAATGTGGCGAAAGGCCAGAAAGTCGTGGTGGCAACTATCGGAACGAAACTCTATGATGGCGAAGAATGTATCACGATTAAGAAGTCGAAACTGCGGGGAGTGGATTCAAACGGCATGATCTGTGCAGAAGATGAAATAGGAATCGGGACAAGTCATGAGGGCATTATCGTGCTTCCGTCGGATGTTGTTCCGGGAACGCTCGCCAAAGATTATTATAATATCAAGAGCGATTACGTATTGGAAGTCGACATTACGCCGAACCGTGCGGATGCTTGTTCCCATTACGGCGTGGCGCGCGATTTATACGCCTGGTTATTGCAGAACGGACACCGCGCCGTATTGAAGCGTCCGTCGGTAGAATCTTTCAAAAGCGACAGTTCCGAAGCGGGAATCGACGTGGTGGTAGAGAATACGGAAGCCTGTCCGCGTTATGCCGGATTGGAAATAAAAAATGTAACCGTGAAGGAAAGTCCGGAATGGTTACAGAATAAATTGCGGGTAATTGGCGTTCGTCCGATAAATAACATCGTGGACATTACGAATTATATATTGCATGCTTACGGCCAACCAATGCACTGTTTCGATGCAGACAAGGTGAAAGGCGGGAAAATTGTTGTAAAGACATGTCCGGAAGGAACGAAATTCGTGACGCTGGATGGCGTGGAACGTACTTTGTCGGAACGCGATCTGATGATTTGCGATGCCGAGAAACCGATGTGCATCGGAGGAGTTTTCGGAGGATTGGATTCGGGAACAACCGAGGAAACAAAGAATGTTTTTCTGGAAAGTGCGTATTTTCATCCCACATGGATACGCAAGACCGCACGTCGTCACGGCCTTAGTACGGATGCTTCTTTCCGTTATGAGCGGGGAATTGATCCGAACGGTATAATTTATGCCTTGAAAGAAGCGGCAATATTGGTCAAGGAACTTGCCGGAGGACAGATAGTTTCCGATATAAAGGACTGCTATCCTTCGCCCATAGAATACTTTCCTGTGGAACTGTCTTATGCGTATGTAAACGGATTGATAGGGAAAGAAATTCCGAAAGAAACGGTGAAAAGCATTGTAACAAGCCTGGAAATGAAAATAGTGAACGAGACACCCGACGGCCTTTCTTTGCTTGTTCCTCCTTACAGAGTGGATGTTCGCCGTCCGTGCGACGTGGTGGAAGACATACTTCGTATCTATGGTTATAACAATGTGGAGATACCTTCTTCTCTGAAGTCGAGCCTGACTGTAAAGAGCGATGAGGATCAGTCTGTGAAATTGCAGAATCTGGTATCGGAACAGTTGGTGGGATGCGGGTTTAATGAAATCCTGAATAATTCACTGACGTCTGCAGCTTATTATGAAGGGCTGGAGACATATAAACCGGAGAATCTCGTCCGTCTGATGAATCCGTTGAGTAATGATTTGTGTGTGATGCGCGCAACATTACTGTTTGGCGGGCTGGAAAGCATCCGTCATAATGCAAATCGGAAGAAAGCCGACCTGAAGTTTTTCGAGTTCGGTCACTGTTATCATTTTAATGAAGAGAAGCGTAATGCGGAAAAAATCCTGTCTGCTTATTCAGAAGAAATGCATCTGGGACTCTGGATTACGGGAAAACGCGTATGCAATTCGTGGGCGCATCCGGATGAAGATACCTCTGTTTATGAATTAAAAGCGTATGTGATAAACATATTCCGGCGCTTGGGGTTGAATTTTGGGGGAGTCGTTTTCGGTACGCTGACGAATGATATTTACTCGGCTGCCGTATCGGTTCATACGCGCGGCGGAAAGCTTTTGGCTACATTGGGCGTAATAACGAAGAAAATCCGTAAGGCTTTTGATATAGAAAATGATGTTTACTTTGCCGATTTGAACTGGAAAGAGTTGATGAAGGCTGTAAGAAAGAATACGGTCTGCTACAAGGAAATCTCAAAATATCCGGCAGTGAAACGTGACTTGGCCTTGTTGATTGATAAACAAGTTTCCTTCGGAGAAATAGAAAGAATAGCGTATGAAACAGACAAGAAGCTGTTGAAGGCTGTAGAACTTTTCGATGTTTATGAAGGAAAGAACCTGGAGGCCGGGAAAAAGAGCTACGCGGTAAGTTTCCTGTTACAGGATGAAAATGCGACATTAAACGATAAACAGATCGATAAGATCATGCAGAAACTGATAACTAATCTGCAGGATAAACTGGGTGCAAAACTGAGATAATGCAAAGAGAAAACCAAAAATAACATTAAAAATACTAATCCAATGGGAAGAGCGTTTGAATATAGAAAAGCAACGAAACTGAAAAGATGGGGACACATGGCAAAAACTTTTACTCGTTTGGGTAAACAAATTGCGATTGCTGTCAAGGCGGGTGGACCGGAACCTGAGAATAATCCGGCTCTTCGTTCGGTAATTGTTACGTGTAAGCGCGAGAATATGCCGAAAGATAATATCGACCGTGCCATAAAAAACGCGCTGGGTAAAGATCAAAGCGACTACAAAGGTATGACATACGAAGGTTATGGACCGCACGGAGTAGCCGTATTTGTGGATACATTGACCGACAACCCTACGCGGACTGTTGCCGATGTTCGTTCGGTTTTTAATAAGTTCGGTGGTAATTTGGGCACGATGGGATCGTTGGCTTTTCTGTTTGATCATAAATGTGTATTTACATTTAAGAAGAAAGAGGGGACGGACATGGAAGAACTTATTCTCGATCTTATCGACTATAATGTGGATGATGAGTACGATGAAGATCCGGAAGAAGGAACAATAACCATCTATGGAGATCCGAAAAGTTATGCAATGATTCAGAAGCATCTGGAGGAATGTGGATTTGAAGATGTCGGCGGAGAATTTACTTATGTGCCGAATGATTTGAAAGATGTCACGCCGGAGCAACGCGAAACCATCGATAAAATGGTGGAACGCCTGGAAGAATTTGATGATGTGCAGACCGTTTATACCAACATGAAGCCGGAATGAGACGTAAACGGTGCTGAAAAAATATAAAACTGAAAGGAGCCACGGGTAAAAGGCTCCTTTTTTGTTCGCATGAAGTACGAAGTGAAAATAAAAAACGATAGCTTATGTTGGGAGCAATAACGGGCGATATAGTCGGTTCGCGCTTTGAGTCTAAAAATACATTCGATTACGATTTTGAACTCTTTACGCGGAAAAGTACTTTTACCGACGATACAATCTGCACAATAGCCGTAGCGGATGCTGTTTTAAGAGGAAGAAAATATCGGGATGCCATGTTGGAATGGTGTAGGAAATATCCGCATCGGAAAGGTGCTTACGGAGCTTCTTTTTCGCGTTGGATAGCCTCGGACAATCCGAAGCCTTACGGCAGTTTCGGAAACGGTTCGGCGATGAGAGTCTCTCCCGTGGCCTATGCTTTCAAAAAGTTGGAAGAAGTCAGGCGGGAGGCCGAGCTTACGGCCGTTATCTCGCACAATCATCCGGAAGGAATAAAAGGGGCGGTATCGGTGGCCCATGCCATTTTTCTGTTGCGTGAAGGGGTATCTGACGAGGAGCTGACGGCGGCCATGAAGGAATATTATCCTTTCTTTCTGACGAAGAAATTCGTTCGCGGCCGTTTTGATGTGACTTGTCAGTATACCGTACCGCTATGTTTGCAATTGTTTCTTGCGAGCCGTTCGTTTGAGGATGCCATAAGAAAAGCAATATCGTGGGGCGGAGACAGCGATACGATAGGCGCGATTGTCGGTTCAATGGCAGAGGCCCGTTACAGCGTTCCGAAAGCCATGGCGAAAAAAACGCTTGCATTGTTACCGGAAGAAATGCGCAAAGTGGTTGATGAGTTTCGTGGTAAGTTCTGCCGCATTGAGAATGATTGACCGGGATTGTGCGGAGAGTGAACGGTAAGAATGCCGGATTTTGAGAAAAACGCCGTGGCGGTTTCCCAAAAAGGTAACCGACTTTTCCTCCGATTCTGTGCATCGATTTTTGATATGCTTGCGGGTGACGGATTGTTTTCGGGGTTTCCGGGAGGGAAAACCGTCCTGAAATATTTTTTGATGCCGGACGGCTTTGGGTAAAACCTTCCCGATTAGGAAACCGGTATAACGTAAAATAGCTTCCTGCATTCGCTAATGCAGGAAGCTAATCATAACACAAAAACTAAACTAGACTTAACTAAAACTATGAAGAAGTTTCACAACTTCTGTTACTTTTGATTAAGATTTTTATGTTCACAAATGTAGGAAAAACTAATTATAAATACAAAAAAACAGAAGATAAATTTGAAATATTTATTAAAACGTTGCAGAAATAAGGAAATTTGCTTACACAAAATGTTCGTTAACGTAGTTTTGAATCTCTTGCTTGTAGCTCTCGGAAATGGGAATATATGCCTTTCCGAATACGATTCTTCCCTTATCAATGATTTTTATTTTCGACTTTTGTACGATGAAAGAACGGTGCACGCGAATGAAACGTTCGGAAGGCAGTTTGTCTTCCATTGCCTTCATGCTGATTAAAGAAAGGATGGGGCGGCTTTCATCTTCGAGGTGGATCTTTACATAGTCTTTCAGTCCCTCCACATAAAGTATGCGGCTTAATTCTATTTGTATGAGTTTGTAATTGCTCTTTACGTAGATGAAATCCGGTGCTTTCTCCGTTGCAGGAAGTGCATCAGCCTTTTGTTTCAATTCAAACCAGCGTACGGCTTTGTTTACTGCCTGCAGGAAATCGGTGTAACTGATGGGTTTCAGCAGGTAATCGAGTGCATTGACGCGGTATCCGTCCAGGGCATATTGTCCGAAAGCTGTGGTAAAGACAATGCGCGTGTCTGCAGGAATCATTCGGGAGAATTCCAGTCCGTTCAGTTCGGGCATCTGTATATCGAGAAAAAGCAGGTCAACCGGTTGTTCGGGCAACTCTTTCATTGCCGTAATGGCATTCGAGTAAGTTCCCGCAAGTTCGAGTAAGTCTGTTTTTTTTGCGTAGCTTTCCAGCAGTCCCAAAGCCAGCGGTTCATCATCCACAATGGCGCATCTCAGTTTCATGGCGTTTAAAGTTTAAGTTGTTTCTCAGGGTAAATTGTAATTATGGAGGTATATTCTTTCCCGTCGGGGGAAATGTTTTTCTCCCATTTATACGATGAAGGATAGAGAATTTCCAGCCGTTTTCTGACCTGTTCCAGCCCGATTCCCGAACCACTTTTGTCCGTTTCGTTTTTCGGATAGTTGCTGTTTTTTATCATGCAGGTAATCTTATTGTCACTTTCCGAAATTCTTATGTCGATAAAGCTGGGTTCGGTGGGTGAAATGCCGTGCTTGAATGCGTTTTCTATTAGGGAAATAAAGAGTAAAGGCGCGATGGGTGTGCGGCTTTCCGGCTTGGTGTCGAAGTCTGTACATATCGTTACTTGTGCGGAAACACGGATACGCATCAGCTCGATATAGTTACGAATGAAATCAACTTCCTTATTGAGTGGGACGAACAGTTGCTGGTTGTCGTAAAGAATATAGCGAAGCAGCTTGCTTAGTTCCTGCACGGCTTGTTGGGCTTTCTCCGTGTCGAAAGCAATGAGTGCGTAAATATTGTTTAGCGTATTGAGAAGGAAGTGCGGATTCAATTGGTTCCTCAAGTTCTTCAGTTCGGCTTCGGTACGGCTTTTTATGGCTTCTCTTCGGTCGTTTTCAGCTTTTCTCCAGCGGATACTCATGCGGATGGCCACACTTAGTCCGGCACAAAATATCAAACTTGCCATGTCTCTTAAATAAAAGATGTACTGAGGTGGTTCTGGATGATTGAATCCATTGATCATAGGAAAGAAGAGATTGCTCCAACAGCGCATGGCAAATGCGAGAATACATATAAATATGAAGTTGACAAAAAGGAATTTTTTTATGTGATCCGTGAAGAGAATGTGCGGTATGAATAGAAAATAATTGGTGTAAAAGATGATAAGTAAAGACGTGGGGACGATGGAATGCATGAAGAAACTATTCCAGTCGATTGTGCCGTATGCGCTTTGATCGAAAAATAACGGGAAGCCGTAAAACATTCCCCAACAGAGAAAATGAATGGAAAAGGCCAGTAGATGATGATAATTTTTGGATATATTTTGTGTCATGGATAAAGACATTTTTCAAGATGAACAAAGATAAAAATTTTAGATAAAAGTCCGACCGGGTAAAATGAACGTTTTTTTCTCCAAAAAAATAACATTTTCTTCCGGTCGGACATGGAAACCAAAGTTATGAAGAACAAAGTTGAATCATTAAACTTTCACAAGCTCCCGATTCAATATCTTAAATTGTTTTATTCGTATCGTAATGCTTCTATCGGATCCAGGTCGGCAGCTTTTTTGGCAGGATACCATCCGAAGAATACCCCCGTCAGCGTACATACGGCAAAAGAAACCAATACGCTCCAGGGTTGAATGAATACAGGCCAGTGAGCTATCGTTTTGATCAGGATAGAAGCTCCGCAGCCTAAGAGTACGCCGATGAGGCCTCCGGTGATACTGATCAGGATAGATTCGATGAGGAACTGGCTTAATATGTCGATGCCCCGCGCGCCTACCGACATGCGCAGCCCGATTTCCCGTGTACGTTCCGTAACGGAAACGTACATGATATTCATAATTCCGATACCTCCGACGAGTAATGATATGCCGGCGATGCAGGCAAGTAACGTAGTCATTAAGTCGGTTGTCGTATTAAGCATGCTGCTCAGTTCCTGCTGCGTGCGGATGGTAAAGTCATCATTATCCGTTGTTTTTAATTTATGTTCCCTTCTTAGGATTGTAGAAATCTCATCGACTGCCTCCTCGGTCATGTTCTCCGTCAGGGCAGATGCAAATATTCCGCTTAAATATGTTTGGGCAAGCAAGCGTTTCATTACGGTGGAGTAGGGAGCAAGAACCACGTCATCCTGGTCCATGCCCATAGAGTTATATCCTTTCGACTCGAGCACTCCCACCACACGAAGCGGTATTTTGTTACAACGAATCACTCTTCCTATGGGATCGCCTCCATCGGGGAAAAGATTGTCGACGATGGTTTTTCCTATCACGCATACTTTTGCAGCCGTACGAATGTCGTTTTCGGTAAACATTTCGCCTTCTTCCACTTTAAGCTGGCGTATTTTCAGGTAATCGATGCTTACTCCCGTGACTGAAGACGGGTAGTTGTTTGAGCCTGCAATGAGTTGTCCGGATGAAGATACGTTCGGGCTGATGGCCGAGAGAAACATACATTCGTTACGCAGCGTTTCATAGTTTTCCAACTTTAACGTCTGCATGGCAGAAGGATCCTGGCGTACTCCGCCTCGCATCTCGGCGCCCGGGTGAATCATGATCATGTTCGATCCCATTTCCGATATTTGTTTTTGGATACTTCGTTTCGAGCCTTGTCCGATGGCAAGCATTGCTATGACGGAAGCCACGCCGATGATGATTCCCAGCATCGTAAGGAATGCACGCATTTTATTGTTGGCTAAGGCTTTGAAGGCTATTTTAAATAAGTTGGTTCCGTTCATTGTTTTCTTTTAAATGTTTCGATGTTTTTTGTAAAACGTCTCGGCGTTTCATGAGAAGCGCCTTGACGTTTTAACTGATCCTTGTAACACTAATCATCATCACTTTTCGGCAAAGCGGCTAAAGCCTCTTCGGCCGAAAGAATATTCGTATTGACACTGTCCTCTACAATATGCCCGTCTCGCAACCGAATGTTTCGACTGCTGTATTGGGAGATCTCGGGATTATGGGTGACGAATATGATGGTTCTTCCTTCTTTATGCAGTTTTTGGAATAAAACAAGGATTTCGAACGAGGTACGCGTGTCGAGGTTTCCCGTTGCTTCATCCGCTAAAATTACTGCAGGATTGTTTACCAATGCCCGGGCGATGGCCACACGTTGCATTTGTCCTCCCGACATCTGATTGGATTTGTGCTCCAGCCGGTCTCCCAAGCCTACGGCTATCAGTGATTCGATGGCCCTTCTTTTCCTTTCTGCAGCACTGATGGCCGGGTTGTACATCAGCGGAAGTTCTACATTTTCCACTGCCGTTGTTTTGGGAAGCAGGTTATAGTTTTGAAAAACAAATCCGATTTTTCGGTTGCGTAATATGGCGCGTTGCGGTTTACTCATGCTTCTTACTGCAACTCCGTCCAGTAAATATTCTCCGCTCGTGGGCGTGTCCAGGCATCCCAATGTATTTAGAAGGGTTGATTTGCCGGAGCCCGATGTTCCCATGATCGTTACAAATTCGCCTTCGTGTATCGTAAAAGAAATTCCTCGAAGAGCATGAACGATCTCATCGCCCACGATAAAGTTGCGTTTAATATTCTGCAGTTCTATGACAATTTTCTTATTTTCCATGCGTAATGTCATTTCTTTTTGTTTTTATCCGGAGGTCCCGGCATGAACGGGCTGCGTTCACTGTCGTCGGATTGTACGGTTTCCGGCATCGAATTTTTCAATATGGCTTCGGTAACAACTTCGGTTCCTTCAGATACGCCCTCGATTATTTCGGTATTTGAGGCGTCGGAGAGCCCAATTTTTACCGGATGTGCAACGAAACTGTTGTTTTCTAATACCCAGATTTTAGGACTTTCTTCGCAGTCTTGTATCGTCTTTCCTCCGGCCAATTCCTTGTTTGGTGTAAAACGAAGGGCTTTATTGGGAACAACCACAACGTTGTCTCTCGTCTGGGTGTAGATGGTTACGTTGGCAGTAAGGCGTGGTTTAAGTTTCAGATCGGGATTGTCTGCCGTAATGACGACTTCGTATGTTACAACTGTCTCGCTGCTTGTGTCGGAAGATGAGCTGCTACTGTTCGTACTGCCCAGACGAATCTGTTTAACTCGTCCTTCAAACACATCATCGGGGTAGGCGTCTACGGTAAAATTTACCAGCGCACTGTCTTTTACTCCCGCAATGTCGGCTTCATCCACGTCGGCAACCACTTGCATTTTTGTCAGGTCGGCAGCAATGGTAAAGAGAGTCGGAGTTTCAAATCCCGAGGCAACCGTTTGTCCTTCTTCCACGTCTTTGCTGGTAACAACCCCGTTGATGGGAGAAGTAATGGTGGCGTACGAAAGATTTCGTTCGGCTTTTGCCAAAGCGGCTTTCGTTTGTTCGAAAGTGCTGAGCGCGCGTTGATAATTATAAACGGATTCTTCGTAGTCGGTGTCGCTGATGAGTTGTTTCTCATGCAGTGTTCGGTTGCGATTATATAACTTTTCTTGATATTCATACTCGGCTTTTGCTCCATCGTTTGTTGCCCTTGCCGATTCAAGATCACTCAGTAAAGTTACTTTATCCATTTCGGCTATGATTTCACCTTCGCTGACAATTGAGTTATAGTCCACAAAGATTTTGTCGATAATACCGGACACCTGTGTACCAACTTCCACTTCGGTTACCGGTTCTATTGTGCCGGTTGCGGTAATCGAATTGCGTATATTCCCTTTTTGTACGGGTTCGGTTACGAAGGTAATTTTGTTTTTTGCCTTATTTCCCCCTATTAATCCGGCACATCCTACCGCAATGATAATCACGGCAACGATTATTCCTGTTAATTTCTTTCGTGTCATATATGAATATTGTTTTTATAATTTTATTTCTTCTCCTGCGTAAAAGTTGAGCAATGTACGGTTTAGTACAGCCATATATTTGGCTTGTATGCGTTCCTGTTGTGCGCTCATTAAATTGTTTTTCTCGGTAAGTAGTTCAACTGTATTCTTCATTCCCAGGTTAAACTGCTCGTTCACCAGATCGAAACTCGTGCGGCTGCTTTTCAGTTTTGCGTCGGCTGCCGCATATTGTTGCTGGGCGTTTGCGGCATCCAGCCACAGGCTTTCTATCGTAGCATACAGTTCTTTTTGCTGGTTTATCAGCTCCATTTGGCTGCTGTTATACTGCAAACGTGCTTTTTGAACGTTGCTTTTGTTTTGTCGGTTGTCGAAGATCGGAATACTCAGATTCAGTCCTATCATATTGTTCCAGCCGTATTTCATCTGTTGTCCCCATGAATTTGAACTTGAACTGTTCGTTGTACTTGCGGTAGATGCCGAAAGACTGAGGGTGGGATAGTATCCTGCTTTGGCAGAGGCTATGGCATATTCGGCAGATTCTATGCTTAATTTGCTGCTTTGAATTTCAGGTCTTAGTGCCAGTGCCGCCTGATAAACATCTGTCTGACTCGGGAGAGGCAGCATGATGCTTGCTTCGTTTACATCGGGCAATACGAGCTCCATTTCTTCTGTTCCGTCCAGTTCCAACAATTGTTTGAGTTGTAATTTGTAATTGCGGAGCGAACTTTCAGACGTAATCAGTTGATATTGGTCATTGCTGACTTGGGCTTCCATTTGTGCCAAGTCGGCCTTTGAAATATCTCCTGCGGCGAACAGCTCTTTTGCCCGTTCATAAGTGGCCTGACTAACCTCAAGTGTGCTTTGGTTGATGCTGACCGATTCGTCTGCGTAAAGTATCTGTATGAACAGTTGGGTGATTTGTTCTTTCAAAGAATTCTCGTTCTCTGCTACGGTCATTCCTGCTATTTCTTTGGCAGCTTTGCGTTCTTTCAACGTGTTTTTCCGTTTCCCTCCGTTCCATACCGTCCACTGTGCATTTAATCCGTAGTTGCCATTGTAGGTAGTCTTGTTGTTGCTTGAGATGATTTCCGTGCCGCTTACGGTATTACTGTTCTCTTGAAACGGACGGTTTACGACGTTGTGTCCGGTGTTGAACGACAGGCTTGGGAAAAGATCCGCTTTTGCCGTTTTTACATCAATTTCACTTTCTTGCAGCGAGATCTTGTTCTGTTGCAGTTGGATATTCTTTTCCAATGCATATTGAATGCATTCTTCTAAAGTCCATTTCCCGTTGGTTTGTCCGAAAGATGGCGAGGACATTATGAAAAGCCCGAGAAGTATTAAAGCGTTTTGTTTCATCTTTTGATTTCTTGATTGTTGTACGCAAATATATGCAGGCTTTTGTTTTCGGGCAATTAAACTCTATTTTGGGATAAATTTCATGGACGAATTCTTGTTTTTTACCGATAAAAAATATTACTTTGTTATGTTGATATAGAAGTGTTATGGCTGTCAATCAATTCATTCGTATATGGAGATTTTACAAAGAGGGCTTTCGTTCGATGACGTGGGGCAGGGTGCTTTGGGTAATAATCCTGCTGAAACTTTTTGTGATATTCTTTATTTTGAAGTTGTTTTTCTTCCCCGATTTTCTGAAAGGCCGCGATGATGAAGAAAAAGGAATGTATGTGGGGACGGAATTGATAGAGCGTGTAATAGATTAATAACAGATAAAATAGCGATATAGTATGCTTGCAACGATTGATTTGTCTTTGATCGAATGGTCGAGAGCCCAGTTTGCTTTGACGGCAATTTATCATTGGCTGTTTGTACCTCTGACGTTGGGGTTGGCAGTTATTATGGGCATTATGGAAACTTTGTACGTATTGACCGGAAAAGATTTCTGGAAACGTACGGTAAAGTTTTGGATGAAATTATTCGGAATAAACTTTGCCATTGGGGTGGCTACCGGGTTGATTTTGGAATTTCAATTCGGGACGAACTGGAGTAATTACTCATGGTTTGTGGGAGACATATTCGGCGCTCCCTTGGCCATCGAGGGCATTGTAGCTTTTTTTATGGAAGCAACTTTCATAGCCGTGATGTTTTTCGGATGGGAAAAAGTCGGAAAAAGATTCCATTTGGCGTCTACCTGGCTGACGGGTATCGGCGCAACGTTTTCTGCATGGTGGATTCTTGTAGCCAATTCGTGGATGCAGTATCCGGTAGGAATGGAATTCAATCCGGAAACCGTACGAAACGAAATGGTCGATTTCATGGCAGTTGCTTTTTCGCCGGTGGCCGTAATGAAGTTCCTGCATACGGTTCTTAGCAGTTGGATAGTGGGAGCAACTTTTGTAATAGGGGTAAGTTCTTGGTATTTGTTGCGCAAGCGTGAGAAGGAATTTGCCGTGTCGAGCATAAAAGTGGCGGCTTGTGTGGGGCTGTTCGCTACGTTGGTTACCATGGGAACCGGCGACAAATCGGCGTATCAGGTGGCACAAACCCAGCCTATGAAGTTGGCTGCAATGGAAGCATTATACGAGGGAGGTACACAAGCGCCGCTTACAGTGGTGGGAGATCTGGCAATCCCCAAAATGCTTTCGTTCCTTGCTACACGCGACATGAACGGTTTCGTTCCCGGAATCAATGATATATTGGAGGGCGGATACGCCCTTCCTGACGGGACAAAGGCCTTGTCGGCAGAAGAAAAGGCGGAGCGTGGACGCCTGGCAGTTGAGGCTCTCAGTGCTTTCCGACAGGCAAAAGAAGCCGATGATGCTGCGGCGATGCAGGCTGCCCGCGAGCAACTTGATGCAAATATCGCTTATTTCGGTTATGGTTACATCGGCCATCCCGAAATGTTGATACCCAATGTTTGGCTGCTGTTCTGGGCATTCCGTGTCATGGTTGGCTTCGGCGTTTATTTCATTGCATTCTTTGCGCTGGTACTCTTTCTGGCATGGAAGAAGGAGCTTAACCGCTTCCGGTGGCTGCAATGGCTCGCAATTATCAGTATCCCGTGCGCATATCTTGCAAGTCACGCCGGATGGATTGTGGCAGAAGTAGGGCGTCAACCTTGGGCCATACAGGATATGCTTCCGGTAAATGCCGCAATCTCACGGTTGGAAGTAGGAACGGTGCAGACCACTTTCTTTATATTTTTGGTAATGTTTACCGTATTGCTGATTGCAGAAATCGGGATTATGCTGAAAGCCATACGGAAAGGTCCGGAAGCATGACCGGGTGTTTTTTCATTGATATATCGGATAGTTTAAAATAAAAAATAAAGATATGACATATACATTCTTACAACATTATTGGTGGTTCGTGGTGTCGCTGTTGGGAGCTTTACTGGTATTTCTGCTTTTTGTGCAGGGAGGTAATTCTTTACTTTTCCGCTTGGGCCGTACGGAAGAAGAACGCGTAATGCTGGTAAATTCCACAGGGAGGAAGTGGGAGTTCACGTTTACCACGCTGGTAACCTTCGGCGGAGCGTTCTTTGCGTCCTTTCCTTTGTTTTATAGTACGAGTTTCGGCGGTGCATACTGGCTGTGGATGATTATACTTTTCAGTTTTGTGTTGCAGGCAGTATCGTACGAATTTCAGTCGAAGCTGGGCAATCTGTTGGGAAAACGCACTTATCGTTTTTTCCTGGTATTGAATGGAATCATTGGTCCGGTGCTGTTGGGTGCTGCGGTTGCCACGTTCTTTAACGGAGCGAACTTCGTTGTCGACAAGGCAAATATGGCAGACGAATGGATGCCTGTCATCAGCAGTTGGGCGAATGGTTGGCATGGTTTGGATGCTTTTGCCGATGTGTGGAACATCATATTGGGATTTGCCGTGTTTTTTCTCGCCCGCTTGTTGGGAAACCTTTATTTCATCAATAACATACGCAGTGAGGAATTGATTGGTCGTTGCCGTCGTCAGTTGATAACAGATGCGGTTCCTTTTCTGTTGTTCTTCCTTGCTTTTGTGATACGCACGTTGTTGAAGGAAGGGTTCGCCGTTATCCCTGAAACACAGGAAATCGTGATGCAACCTTTTAAATATGCACAAAACTTTGCAGCGATGCCCGTCCTGATAGTCTTGTTTCTCGTTGGGGTGGCAGGTGTATTATATGGAGTTGTGAAAAGTATCGTGAACCCGGTTTATACGCGTGGTATTTGGTTTACAGGAACAGGGGTGGTTCTTACGGTATTGGCATTGTTGTTGTGCGTGGGATATAACGATACGGCTTATTATCCGTCGGCAACCGATTTGCAAAGTTCCCTGACACTGGCCAACAGTTGTTCCAGTCAGTTTACGCTAAAGACGATGACTTATGTTTCCATATTGGTGCCCTTTGTGCTGGCCTACATCGTCTATGCTTGGCGGGCAATAGATAAAAAGCCGATAACGCCCGAAGAAATGGGAAAAGACGGACATCATTATTAAAATGGTATATGGGGAAGAGTGCCGGCAGGTTTCAAAGCGTGTCGGCACTTTTTCTTTGAATGCTGCCAGGGGAATTCGAGGCGTTTGGGCAGAAACACGACCGTGCGCAAGAAAAAGAACGTGTGCTTTTCATCTAACTCCCGGCACTTCTTGTGTGATGTCATGTGGCATTTCACTAAAGATGTCTGGTCGTTTCAGACTTTCCGGCGGAGAGCCTTATGGACGGGCGGTAATCTTTTGTGCGGAAGCATCCGTTAAACAAATTGAAATAGGCCCATTTTATCAATAAAAAATATCAATAAATAAAATGTTTTAAGTGCAGAAATGTATTTTCGTGATGCGAAAATAGAATCTGTGAATGTGGTAATTTTATCAGTGCTTTGTCTACAAGAACTGTCATTTACGGTGATTATTTTTGTAACGTAAAATAATATTTATTCGATATTGTATATGAAACTGATAACAAACACCGAATTTGGAGGAGAACGTCCTCTGTTTGCTTCTCATGACTTATGCTTGGAAAATGTGACGATTCATGCCGGAGAATCGGCTTTAAAAGAGTGTTCTAACATAGAAGCCCTGCATTGTCGTTTCGAAGGGAAGTATCCCTTCTGGCATGTGGATGGTTTTCTTGTAAAAAACTGTTTGTTTACCGAGGGAGCAAGAGCCGCATTGTGGTATTCACGTAACCTTGAAATGATTGATACACGCGTAGAAGCTCCGAAAATGTTCCGGGAAATGGATGGCATAAAGTTGACGAATGTGCAGATCCCCGATGCGCAGGAAACACTGTGGCATTGCTGTAATGTGGAACTGAAAGACGTGGAAGTGGCACATGCCGATTACCTTTTTATGCACAGTCGGAACATACGTATTGAAAATTACAGGCAGCAGGGGAACTATTCTTTCCAGTACTGTAAGGATGTGGAAATAAGAAATGCAGTCATCGACTCGAAGGATGCTTTCTGGAATACGGAGAATGTAACGGTGTACGATTCGGAAATTACCGGAGAATATCTTGGCTGGCATTCCCGAAACCTGCGTTTGGTGAACTGTAAGATTTCCGGCACCCAACCATTATGTTATGCGCATGATCTGATAATGGAGAATTGTGTGATGGCAGACGACTGCGACTTGGCTTTTGAATACAGCAGTGTGCAGGCTACTGTTCGCAGTGCTATTCACAGCGTGAAGAATCCTCGTACGGGAAACATAACGGCCGACAGCTACGGGGAAATCATTCTTGATGAACATATCAAGGCACCGGCCGACTGCAAGCTGGATGTGTGGAAATAATTTATTCTCCCTGTATTGAATCATGAAATACGATTTTGACGAAATAATACCCCGCCGCAATACCTGTTCTTACAAGTGGGATAGTGCGGAAGATAAGGATGTGTTGCCCATGTGGGTGGCAGATATGGACTTCCGCACGGCGCCGGTTATCATCAATCGTTTGCAACAACGGGTGTCTCACGGCATATTCGGTTACACACGCGTGCCCGAAGAATATTATCAGGCCGTGACTGCCTGGTTCGAACGCCGCCATGCGTGGAGAATAGAAAGGCAATGGATGATATATACATCGGGCGTGGTTCCTGCAATTTCCGCCGTGATTAAGGCTCTGACGGTGCCGGGCGATAAAGTATTGGTGCAGACGCCTGTGTATAATTGCTTCTTTTCTTCCATCAGGAACAACGGTTGTGAAATCATATCAAGTCCTTTGGTTTATGCAAATAATACGTATCGTATGGATTTTGATGACTTCGAACGTAAGGCATCCGATCCGAAAACGAAAGTGTTTTTGCTGTGCAATCCTCATAATCCTGCCGGGAGAGTTTGGACAAGAGAGGAATTGATGCGGGTAGGCGACATCTGCTTGCGGCACAATGTAACCGTTGTTTCCGATGAAATACATTGCGAATTAGTTTATAGGGGGCATGAATACATTCCTTTTGCTTCCATTTCCGAACGATTTTTACATCGTTCGGTCACCTGCATATCGCCGAGCAAGTCGTTTAACATGGCGGGACTGCAGATTGCCAATATCGTTGTTTACGATGAAGGAATGAGATGTAAGATTGATAAGGCTATCAATATCAATGAGGTTTGCGATGTAAATCCTTTCGGAGTGGAGGCAACGATTGCTGCTTATACCGAGGGAGAGGATTGGTTGGTTCAGCTTCTTGATTATCTGAAAGGCAATTATGATTGCATGAAGGACTTCTGCTTGAAATATTTGCCCGAATTCCCCTTGACCGTTTTAGAGGGAACATATCTTGTATGGATGGATTGTTCTTGTTTGAATACCCCTTCGGAGGAGTTGGAAAACCGCATGCTTAAAGACGTCAAGCTTTGGCTGAATGCCGGAACGATGTACGGAAAGGAAGGAGAAGGCTTTATGCGGTGGAACATTGCATGTCCTCGTTCGGTTATGTTGGACGGGTTAAAACGTTTTTGCGATTTCGTCAGATCAGAATATTCACTGTAATCATATTATGCCTTTACCGAAGCACCATATATCAGTTCTTGTAGCTTATTTCCTAATCTATGTGGTGTGGGGATCAACTTATTACTTTATTGGAGTCGCTTTACATGGTTTTCCTACTTTCTTGCTGGGGGCGTTGCGCTTTTCTGTGGCGGGACTTCTGCTGTTGTTTCTTTGTGCTTTGCGGGGAGAGAAGGTATTCCGTTGGCGACTTATACGGCGTTCTGCCGTAAGCGGAATCGTATTGTTGTTTGTCGATATGGCAGTTATCATGTTGGCGCAACGTTATGTCAGCAGTAGTTTAGTGGCCATTGTGGCTTCCTCCACCGCAATATGGATTATGTTTTTCGATGCGCCCATGTGGAAAACAAACTTTCGCAGCATGACAACCATTGCCGGCATTTTGTTGGGATTTGCCGGTGTTGCCCTGCTTTATATGGAACAGCTTTCCATGGAGGCGGTAGTGCACCGTCACCGCGAATACGGTATTCTGCTTCTGATAGGCGGTTGCATTTCGTGGGCACTCGGTACGCTTTATGCAAAATATCGTTCTTCTGCAGAAGAAGAAGTGAATGGTTTTGCCGGTTCGGCGTGGCAGATGCTTTTTGCCGGTGCAATGTTTTGGCTGTGTGCTTGCGTGCTTGATGGTTTTTCACGGACGGAGTGGAGGGAAATTCCCGCATCGGCTTGGGCATCGTTGGCCTATCTGATAGTGTTCGGTTCGTTATTGGCTTATTCGGCTTACGTGTGGCTTTTAAAAGTACGGCCTGCTACTGAAGTGGCAACGCATGCGTATGTTAATCCGGTGGTCGCAGTGATAATAGGTGGCGGTCTGGGCGGAGAAGAGGTAACATGCATACAGTTGCTCGGGTTGGCGGTAATACTTGTGAGTGTAATGCTGGTAAACAGGAAAAGAAAAACGAAGGAAAATGAAACATACAATTGATTCGGCCGTCCCGGTGTCCTCGTCGGAACGGTATATTATTCTGGATGCTTTGCGGGGATTTGCCTTATTGGGGATTTGTTTGGCCAACTTTCCCGAGTTCTCTTTATACAACTTTCTGGATGCCCGAACGGCAGAATCCATGTCATCGTTCGGGATCGATCGGGTAGTTCGTTTCCTTCAATATATGTTGGTCGACGGGAAGTTTTATACGATATTCTCTCTGCTTTTCGGCATCGGATTCTCAATTATCATCTCGAATGCCGCGAAAAAAGGAGCCGACGGTTTCCGCATTTTTTACAGAAGAATGTCCATTCTTGTAGTGATAGGGCTCATTCATCTGATGTTCATCTGGAGTGGAGATATTTTAATGCTCTATGCTTTGTTGGGACTGCTGCTGACGTTGTTTCGCAATGTATCCGACAAAGCCATACTTTCGTGGGCGGGATTTTTTCTGTTTCTTCCCGTAGTGATAGATTTTGTTTGGGAAGTTACGGGCATATATCCTTCGGCTCGTGTGGTGGAGTGGCAGCAATATTTCTGTGCGAAATACGGCATTACCGACGAAAACTTTGCTTACTGGCTGCGTGATGCGCGCGATTATGGCGGTGTGTTCGAGTTTCTTGTGCAGGGAGCATTGGTTCGTTTACAGGAGTTTATCGACGGGAATCGTTATTTTAAGGTGTTCGGCCTGTTTCTGATAGGCTTTTATATCGGTAGAAAGCGGATGTATGCCGACCTGTCGAAGTGGAAACCCTTGTTGAAGAAACTGTTTGTTTACGGCATGTTGATAGGGCTTCCCCTTTCGATCGTGTATGCATGGAGTGCAATGTATCACCATCCTTTGGGACTGACAATGCATTCTTTTCTGTATTTTGTCAGCGTCTATTTGTTGGGCTTTGCCTATGTTTCGGGCATTTGTCTGCTGCTTCTTGCCTGTCCGAAGCTGAAAATTTTCCCGGTTCTTGCTGCTCCGGGCAGAATGGCATTGACGAATTACATCGGTCAGTCCCTCATCGGTATGCTTCTTTTCTACGGCATCGGACTGGGATGGGGAGCAGGTATCGGCCTGGCACAGACGGAACTGATTGTATTGTTTGTCTTTCTTTTTCAGATAATATTCAGTCGTCTTTGGTTAAAGGTATTCCGCTTCGGACCGTTGGAATGGGTTTGGAGGATGCTGACATACGGAAAATGGTTTGCATTGCGCTTGTGATTTTCTACATTTCGTGCAACTGTTCTCACTCATTTTTCTTCAGGGTGTAGGTCACCGATTGGCCCGCTTTTACGTCGACTTTGTTATTCCATGTGAGGAAGGCGTTGTCTCCCAATGGGAGAGCCGCGCTCTTTTCGTTTTCCGCAAGGACGGTTATACACGCGTCAAATTCCGTCGGATTCGTAATGCGTAGCGTTATTTCCTTTTTATTGTTCCGTATGATCTCCGCTTCCACGTGGTCGAATACATATAATTTACCGCAATCTGTACGAATGTAAATGCCCGGAATCTCTAAAGCCATGAGGGCTCCGTTTGTCTCGTTCCAGCCTGTTGCCCATCCGTCGGCGCGTGATCCCCGGTGATCCGAGTCGCAATATGTGAGACGTTCCGATATCTTTCCGTTGGGTTGAATGCCTTCTGCATGTGCATGAATGACGTCCCGCAGGAGTTCGGCATACAGCGTATCGCCTGTGGCACGGTAAAGTTTGAAGAGGGCATCGCCCGATTGTGTACAGAAACCCGGTGCTCCGTGTTTGTTTTGAGTGCTTGCCCATATGGCTCCCGTGAGGTTGGCTCCGAGCTTTGCCAGTGGCGTTTCTTCAGGTAGACGGTAATCGAACGATACGGTCCACGTGGCACACAGATTGGCCAAATCGCGCGCTTGCCGTAAATATTGGCTTTCTCCGGTAATTTCATAAAGAGTGATTAGAGAGGTCAACAGGGCGATGGCCGTTTCCGAGTCGGCGTTTTGGAGGATGTCTCCGCATCCTCCGGACGTAAATCCCCGGATGCTGAACTGTTGATAGAGTTCCTTTGCCGCCTGCACGGCGATGTCTGCGAAAGAAGGATTGCCGAAATATTTTGCGGCAAGAGCCAGTCCTCCGACAACCATTGCCCCGCTTGTGGTATTATAAACGGCCACTTTTCCCGTTTCCACGTGAAGGTAGTTTCCCCACGTGCCTTCGTTTTTCCATGTATTGGCAAATGCTTCGGCCAAAGCATATACGTTTTCTTCCCATTGGGGCTTGATGAAATCTTTTTTCCCCATGCGTTTCAGCAGATCGAATTGCTTTATCATCCAGTAAAGGACGTCTCCGTTTCTGCGGGTAAGCCCGATTCTCGGTACCACGGCCGCGGCATCGCGGTTTAAAACCGTACCGTCGGGCAACAGAATATCGTAATAATATCCGCTTTTCCCTTTCGCCCTTGGCAGAGAGAAATCAAACGTGCAGGCCACTCTGCGCAGGTGTTCTTCATCACCGATGGCCAGCATCGGATAAGTATTGATGAGTCCTCCGATCCATCCGTACGACATCCAGTCGGCCGACTCGGGACGATAAAACTCTATGCTGTCTTTCTTATAGTAGCGGGAATCTATGTTTTTCTCCATAATGTCCAGCACTTTGCTCATGGGGATGAGGTTCCGCGGGGCATTGCACCGGATGTGATGCTTTCTTTCGTGCATGAAATGTTCAAGCAATTCGGGGACGTTTCTGCACGGATAAGCCAATCGGGTTACGCGGATAACGATTTCTTCTCCTTTCTTCACGGAGATGCCGCGATCGGGACTGGCACTGAATCCGATGAACTCGGGCTTTTTTTCTCGTACTCCCGGCGCACTGATAACGAAAGAGGCCATACTTCTGTCGGCCGACTCTTCTGCAATAAGTCCGTGATCGATTACTTTGTTTTCGTGCAAGATGCCTTGATCTGTCAGTAAGATTATGCCTTCCTCTTTTTGGCGGTCGAGGAAAGTTATGGCCGGAGTTGCGGCATTGCATACGCTGACTTCGAGAAGAGAGCGGCTGCCGAAGTCGGGAGATAGTTGTGGAATGGGGTTTGAAGTAAGAGCAATATCGGGACGATCGTAATCACTCGGATCGAGTCCTGTGGCATAACTTCGGTTTACGATGCGTTGTCTGTTGCCGTTGTACACAGAGGCCGGTATCATGACATAGTTATCGCTTGACCATTGATAACGGTCGAAAGCTACGGCAATTCCTGCTTCCGACATGTCCTTTAGCGCCGTGAAACGGAATGTGTATCGTTGTCCGTCGGATACTTTTTCCGTATTCACGACGACATTCCAGTCGGTCGAACCGTCGGAGATTTCTTTGCAAGAGGTTAAATACTCGTTATGGTATCGGCATTCCAACAAGCGTATTTCCTCTTTTGGGTTAGGGGATGCGGGAAGCCATTTCTGGGCTTGCACGTATGTACTGCAAAACAAAAAGACGATGCAGAGAAAAGGTATGCGTTTCATATCGGGAACAATGGTTTGTTTTTTTAAGGTTTGATGTATTGTTTGACGATAAGGAGGGCGCAATTTTGCGCAAATCATAATCGCAATATTACGAAATCTTTTTTATCGGTCAAATAATATATATCGGCATTTTTCTTAATTTTGCGGCCGAAAAAACATCACGACCGGGTATTGTTACGAAAGAGTATCAATGCCCTAAATTAAAAGGAAGTCATGAAAGCATTTTATACAATCGGTCTTTTAATCGTGTCTAACGTATTTATGACCTTTGCTTGGTACGGTCATTTGAAATTACGTCAAGAGTTTAGTTGGTTCGCATCGTTGCCTCTTATCGGTGTGATTACCTTCAGTTGGGCAATAGCCTTCCTTGAATACTCTTGTCAGGTGCCGGCCAATCGCATAGGGTTCGCGGGAAACGGAGGACCTTTCTCGCTGATGCAACTGAAAGTTATCCAGGAAGTGATTACACTTACCGTTTTTACCGTCTTCACAACGGTGTTCTTTAAGGGAGAAGCCCTGCACTGGAATCATTTTGCCGCTTTTGTTTGTTTGATTTTTGCGGTATATTTTGTCTTTATGAAGTAGGCTTTTGCTGTACGATATGCGCTTTCTCCGTCAGTAATCCGCTAACAAAAACCGTTAAGGGATGTCGCGGGGCGGAATGCTCCTTGTCATCCGTAGAGTTGTTTGCCGAGTAGTTTTGCCACTTGTTCCAGGTACTTTTTATCGATTTCATCAAATGCGGCAAGCATGTCGCTGTCTATATCAAGCACCCCTTTCACTTCGTTTTTTGAAAAGATGGGGACAACGATTTCCGAACGCGACAATGAGCTGCAGGCAATGTGTCCGGGAAACTCGTCGACGTTGGGGACGACCAGTGTTTCTTTTTTCGACCAGGCTGTTCCACATACGCCTTTCCCTTTGCGAATGCTGTAGCAGGCTACGCTGCCTTGAAACGGGCCTAATATCAACGTATCGCCTTCCACCAGATAAAAGCCTACCCAAAAGAACCCGAATGCTTCTTTTAAGGCTGCACTGACATTGGCAAGTACGCTCACTTCGTGTGTTTCGTTTTCTATGAGAGAAGAAAGTTGTTTTAAAAAAACATTGTATCGTTCTGTTTTGTCCGTAGTGTTTTCTTGTTTGAAACTTGCTTCCATTCCGATTGTTTTAAATGCGTTCCAATACTGTTTCAATGAGATCTTCCATGCGTTTCGTGTAGGCAGTGTCGGCATTTTGTGCCACACGGTTGGCAATAACCATGCATGCTGTGGTTGCTTTATGCCCCATGAGTCTTGACAATCCTGCGACGGCCGAACTTTCCATTTCGTAATTTGTGATGCGAAGTCCCCGATATGTAAAGTCTTCTATCTTGTCATTCTGATGCGGATCGGCAAGAGGTATTCGCAATACCCGCCCTTGGGGGCCGAAGAACCCGCCGCACGATACGGTGACTCCCCGCACCATGTCATCTCCGGCAATGCGATTGGTCAGTTCTTCGTCGGCATCGATTACGTAAGGGGCGGGGGCGCACAGATTGCCGCTCCAGCCTAAATGATTCAGAAGAGCCCGTTCCATCGGTAAGTCGCATACGGCATTTCGTTCGGCATAGAAGTTTAACAGGCCGTCGAATCCGATTGATTTTTCGGAACAAATAAACGTTCCCACAGGAAGATCGGGTTGCAGTCCTCCACATGTACCGATGCGTACGATTTCCAATTGCTTCAACTGAGCTTTTTCTTCCCTTGTTTTAAAGTCGATATTGGCAAGAGCGTCTGTCTCGTTCAGCACGATGTCGATATTGTCGCAGCCGATTCCGGTGGAAATAACCGAGATCCTCTTTCCTTTGTAAGCACCCGTAATGGTCTTGAACTCGCGGTTTTCTGTTTTGCATTCCGTCTTTTCAAAAAAAGAAGCCACGAGTTCTACACGTCCCGGATCGCCGACAAAAATAATTTTGTCGGCAAGTTGTTCCGGTTTTACGTGCAAATGAAATACGGATCCGTCTTCGTTTATGATTAATTCCGAAGGAGGAAAATATTTTTTCATGTTATTCTTTGTTGCTTATTGGTTCTTGTCCGGGAGAACGATGTTCCGGATGTGCAATACTTTCTCGCATGATTGTGTCGGCCTGGATGTTTTTCATGCGATAATAATCCATAATTCCGAGGTTCCCGCTTCGGAAAGCATCAGCCATTGCTTTGGGCACTTCGGCTTCGGCCTGTATTACGTTGGCACGTGCTTCTTCGGCTTTTGCCTTCATTTCCTGCTCCAGGGCCACAGCCATTGCGCGGCGTTCCTCTGCTTTTGCCTGAGCAATGTTCTTGTCGGCGTTGGCCTGATCGATCTGAAGTGACGCTCCGATGTTGCGGCCTATGTCAATGTCTGCGATGTCGATGGAGAGAATTTCAAAAGCCGTCCCCGCATCTAATCCTTTACGCAGCACCAGTTTTGAGATGGAGTCGGGATTTTCCAACACGGATTTGTGGTTTTCTGAAGAACCGATTGAGGAAACAATACCTTCTCCTACGCGGGCGAGTACCGTGTCTTCTCCGGCTCCTCCCACCAATTGACGTATGTTTGCGCGTACGGTTACGCGGGCTTTGGCTATAAGCTGGATACCATCTTTGGCAACAGCGGTGACGGGGGGAGTATCGATTACTTTCGGATTAACCGACATTTGCACGGCTTCGAATACATCGCGCCCGGCCAAGTCGATGCCTGTTGCCATTTGGAAAGACAGTTCGATGTTTGCTTTCGATGCAGACACCAAGGCATGCACCACTTTTTCTACGTGTCCTCCGGCCATATAGTGAGCTTCCAACTCATCGCGGGTGATGTTGCAAAGGCCGGCTTTATGGGCTTCTATCATTGCCGGAACGATAGTGTATGGCGGAACATTGCGGATGCGCATTAAGAACAATTGAATTAAAGAGATGCGTACCCCCGATACTTTGGCCGATAGCCAGAGGAAAAACGGTACGTAATGAAAGAATATTGCCAGTAAAATAATGGCGCCACCAACTAAAATGATGGGAAGATAAATTGGTTCCGACATGATTATTATGGTTTAAAGGTTAGTATTTATTGCTTTAAAGGTTGCACATAAACGGTTCCATCAATGATACGGCTTACCTGTATCGGCGTTTTCTCATCGATAAATCCATCTGATGATTGTACCTCGATAATGTGGCCTTTTATCTCGGCTTTCCCTATCAAAGTCAGACGGGTGAGGGAGATTCCGCTATCTCCTTCCTTTATGTCGAGACCTTTAAGGGGATCGGGTTTGTAATCCAACGTTTTGTTTAGAGCAAGTCGATCGACTGTTTTTGATTTCATGAACCAAATAACCACACAGAGAACCGTAATGGCCACAACGCCTATTGTAATAAAACCGATTTGTACGCCCGAATGAGCGAAGGCATAATATATGGCGTAGATGAAACTGATTGCCGATGCGATGCCTGCAATACTGATGCCCGGTATTAAAAACACTTCGACTATAAACATCAGAAGTCCGGCTATGATTAGTGAAATGATGATAAGTGTTTCCATATCTTATGGCATGTTTTTATATTGGTTTCACTTGATTTTTTTTATTTCTGTATTTCTGATGGTTATTTCAAGCTGTTCTAATTCGTTTCTTAATTCATTCTCTCTTTTTTCCTTATCCAGTATTTCTGCTGAAAGTTTGTTTTTTTCGTTCTGGTTACCCCGGCTGTATGTGTCGCGTAACTTCTCGAGTGACATGCTTAGCGCCTGCAAATCTTTTTGTTTTTGCAGGAGTGTCTGAAATTGCTTGCGGGCATTTTCGGAACGGAAATCGTTCAGTGTCGTATAAACCGTGCCGTCTTTGACAATAAAATGGAAATCATTTTTCTTTTCTTGCTTTTTCGGTTTCGACATGACTTCGTCCAATGCCCGACGGGCTGCCTGTGTCCGCTCGGGATCATACTGTGTTTTGGCGATGCTCTTCAGCGTTGCCGCATCGGTTATCAGCGTTCGGTCGGTAGTTTCGTAGTCGTATATTTCTTTGGTCTCGTTGGGGATAAAGACATAGATGCACACCTTTCCTTCCGGTTGATAGCGGTCGGATACGAACCACCCCAGATTGTTGAGTTCATCGATGGCATACATATAGTCATTCCACGGCGAGTTGAATGGCATGCCAACGTTGTCCGGTCGGAAATAAGCGTTGTCGTCCGAGTTGTATCGTGTAACAAAAATGTCGTATCCTCCTAAATTTTCTCCTCCTTCGGCTGCGTAATATAGTGTAATCCCGTCGGATGCCATGAACGGATAATCGGCATTTTCTCCCGATCCATCCAGACCTTTTACGGCTTCCGGCCGGCTCCATTTGTCGATCATGTAGATGGATGAGTACAAATGTTTCTTTCCGTCATCTCCCGGAAGCGAAACAAGCATCTTATCTTTCATCTGGTTTGTGAATGAAAAACCCGTTCCGTTTTCTCCCGGAGTAATGGTTCCGCTCTCTTCGCTGAGTTTATAGGAAGCAAGGAATGAGGAACGATCGACAACAAAACTGTCTATTACATTGATTTTTTCGGTACCTCTTATCATGCGCGCGCCGCGACGACAGCGCTCGAGTTCCAATTCTGCCGATTCCGTATCGCGTTTTTTTTGTTTTAACCAGTAGATGTGGTTCTCAATATTCTCTACTGCTTCATCGAAAAGATACAGGTCGTAATATAATTTCCCCAAATAAAGATATGCATTGATGACTTTGCGTGCTGCACTTTTTTCCAGATAGGGACGGGATTCTTCTTTTTCTCCTGTCTCATAGCAGCAGGCTCCGTACCAGAAATTATAGCTTGCGTTGGAAGGTGCTTGCTTGACAAGTTTCTGAAACACCGGTTTGGCTTCGGCAAAATTGCCTTCTGTAAACCATTTTTTTGCCTGTGTCAGTGTTTGGGAGAATGAAGCGCAGGTAAAACCCAATGCAGACAATATGATAATAAACCGTTTAATCATTTGGTTAATCGTATGGTTGTTCTTTGAAGTCAAAAATACAAATATTCTTTTAATTTGGGCATAATCTTTTCAGCTATTTTCGAAATCTTTATTTAAAGGAGGGAATTTTCTGATGTGCCGGTTGCAGTGGGTAATGGAAATCTTGTTGTTCTTTCGTCGGTTTGTTTCGAAGAATTCATGTATTTTTGCGGTTGTTTTTGTGTATAGATGGAGAAGAATTTGGAAGAGATAAAGTTGGTTCGCCGTATAGAAAAACGTTTTGTGAAAGGAATTGCCACGTATGGCCTGCTGGAGGACGGCGACAGGATTCTGGTCGGACTGAGCGGAGGTAAAGACTCTCTGGCTTTGCTGGAGCTGTTGGCACGGCGTGCGAAAATTTACAAGCCTCGTTTTTCTTTGGTGGCGGCCCACGTGTCGATGAAAAACATTGCTTATGAGTCTGACCTGGAATATTTGCGTTCGTTTTCGGAGAATGCGGGAGTTCCTTTTGTGCATTGTGAGACTTCGTTCGATGCGTCGACAGACAAGCGGAAATCGCCCTGCTTCCTTTGTTCGTGGAATCGCCGCAAGATGCTTTTTACAATAGCGAAAGAGCAAGGATGCAACAAGATTGCTTTGGGGCATCACATGGACGATATACTGGAAACGCTTCTGATGAATATGACTTTTCAGGGCGCTTTCAGTACAATGCCGCCGCGCCTGGTCATGAGAAAATTCGATATGACAATCATTCGCCCGATGTGTTTGGTTCATGAGGCCGATTTGGAGTCGCTGGCCCGCCTGCGGAATTATCGCAAGCAGGTAAAGAATTGTCCTTATGAAAGGGATTCCCATCGTGCGGAGATGAAGAACGTTTTGCAGACATTGGAGCAGATGAACCCCGAAGCGCGGTATTCCTTATGGGGAAGCATGGGGAATATTCAACACGATTTATTGCCCGAAGAGAACGAACGATAGTTGTCCGTTATCAATTCCTTTGTTCTTTTAGGAAGCGTTTCTGCTGCTCTATTTCGTAAGCATTCTCGCGTTTGAATCTTTTTTTCGTCCGCATTTTCTGTTTTTGTATAGAGTCCAGTGCCTGTTGTTGGCGGATATATTCGTAAAGACTGAGGCTGCGTCCCTTTTTTTCATCCTTCTTTTGGTCTTTATGAAGGGAATCACGGGGAGCAACATTTAGCGAATTGGTCGGATTCGTGTAGATGGGAAGTATCGGATAAGCCGGGAAAGCCGACAGAAGAAAAGGAGTCTCGGTGCTGTGTATGCTGTCTGTTGGCAAAAACGTCGTGTCGGCTGAAACCGAATCGCTCATTGTTTCGGGGGAACGATAGAAGGTGGGATACATTTTTCTGTCCTCTTTTGTGGGCAAATACGCCTGATATGTTTTCCAGGCATTGGCATGTTTGCGGTTATGCTTGATGGCACGTCCGCGTTTGGTCAGGTTTTCGTAATACAGTTTGTTGAAATCGGTTTCTATGCCGATGCTTCCGTTTGCGGAATTCGGCTCGTTTCTCCGATAAAAATCGTTCGGCCATGCAGAAGCCCACTTGCTTCCGTTTACGGAATTCCGGCGGAACGGATCGAGGACGAACGTCATGATTTCCCTCCGTTCCCGGCTGAATATGACATCGTAAACAGGATCTTCGCCGAATTTTGTCCAGATGGAGTAGGGCAGCATCCGTATAAATCTCATCTTCTTTCCGGTGGCAGTCGTGTCGTTTTTGTACAGGGAAATGTAGGCATCGTGCTTGAATTTCATCCAGTTTCTTCCTTGAAGTTCCTCAATGAGTTCCTGCTCCGGGAGAGTTTCCTGTCCGTTGAAGTTGAATTGGATGAGTTTGATCGCTTCAGAATTCAGCTTGAGTTCTTCCTCTTTCTTCTCTGTTTGAGAAAAAACGGGCTGTACTCCCATCAGAAAGAGTACAATCCCGTATGCGATATTTGTCTGCCAATGCCGTTTCATGAGAGGATTTATTTATGAAAACTCCGGTTAGTTTGTTTCTCCCGAAGTCATGCAGACTTCTATTTCATTTCCTTGTGAAAGGAATTCTTTCATGAATTTCTGTAAGTCGTCTTTCGTTATGTTGTTTAAAGTCTCCATGTAATTGCTTGCAAAGTCCACGCCTTCCCAATAATAGGTGTAGAGCGCATTCAGCCAATATGCGTTTTCTTTCTGTCCGGCATTGTATTTTTTAGTCAGATATTCTTTTACATTTTTCAGCTCTTCTGCGCTTGGTCCTTCTTCAACAAACTTATCCAGTCCTTCCTTTACGAGGTTTGTCATTTGTAAACGTTTGGCGGGATCGGTGTCGAAAGCGATTTGCAGGACGGTATGTTCCTTGGGATATTTTTCAAAGACTGCGCCGGCATATACACCGTAACTGCCGCCTTCTTGTTCACGAATGGTTTCCGTGTATTCCATGGTGAGCAGTTGCGACAAAATATCCGCCATCAGGCAATTCTTCAGATTGTAGGGCATTTCTCCACTTCTTATGATGACCACGCTTGCTTTTTTCGTTTCAAGTTCTTTGTGAAAGATATTTTTTCGCTGTCCCTTCACGATGTCTGTGTGTCTGTCGCAGAAGTTTTCTTTTCGATTTATCGATGGAAGTCCTCCAAGATAGGTTTCTATCAACGGAATGGCGGTATCTTGTTCGATATTTCCCACGAAGATGAACGTAAAATCACTCGCGTCTTTGAATCGGTCATTGTATAATGCCATGATTTTTGCGTAGTCCAATTGGTCGATCATCTCGGCTTTTAATCGGAAAATACGAGGATTGTTTCCGTAAATTTCCTTTCGCAGCGTATCGCTCATGGCGATGTCCGGATTGGCTTCCATGTTTGATAATTGTGCTTTCATGCGCGTTTTGAACGATTCGAAAGCTTCATTGTCCATGCGCGGTGCCGTGAACGACAGGTAAGTCAGTTGTAGCATGGTCTCAAGATCCTGAGGTGTACATGAGCCGCTTGCATTTTCACTTAGTGAACTTACCGATGTTGATACGGATGCAAGCTTGCCTGCCAGTATTTTATTCAGCTCTATGGTACTGAAACTGCCCATTCCTCCCAATGGAACCACGTCGTTTATCAGGCCGAACTGAACCACGTCTTTGTCGTCGAACAACGAACTTCCTCCGCGACTGAAGGCTTGCATCGTGATTTCGTCGGCTTTGAAGTCTGTAGATTTCAGGATAACCCGTACCCCGTTACTCAATGTCAGAACCGTACTGCCGAATTGTCCGGCTTCTTTGCGGACAACTTTTCCTGCAGAGGGCGTTTCTTTCAGTAACGGTTCATTCGTTACTTTGTCGACATAAGCCTCTATATTCTCCGATTTTACCTGGTTTATCAGCTCTATGATCTCGTTCTCCGTAGGATATTTCATCCCCGTTTTGTCGGGACAATACAAGGATACGACCAAATTGTCATCGCCAATCAGTTGTTCGAACGCAAGATTTACTTTATCGACGGGGATTTGCGGTATGATGGATGAAATAATGTTATATTCATTTTCTATACCGGGTATGGGTTCATTGTCGATAAAGTTAGAAACATATTCCTGTACGTAATCGTTGTTTTGGGTTTTGTTTCGTTCGTTGTATGCGGTCTCCACCCAACGCAGCAGGTCGCTTTTGGCTCGTTCATATTCACTTTCCGTGAATCCGAAGCGGCGCGCCCGTTCAAGTTCCCGCATCAGCGATGACAAAGCTGTGCCGATAGCATCTTCTTTACATGCGGCTATGCCCGTAAACGCCTTTTTCGTTTTCGAAAGGATGAAGTCGATGTCGCCAGCTCCTGCCCAGATAAATGGGGGATTGGCCGTTTGTACGAGCTCGTTTAACCTGGCGCTCAACATATATTCTGCCATTTTGATGAGATAGCAATGCACCAGATAGTCGATGTTTTGCTTTTGTTCCGTAGGAACCGGATCGTGCTTATGAAAAATATATATCTGTGTGGTTTCTTGTTCCTTGTCTTTGGCAATTGTGATGATAGGCTCTTTGTTGTCGGGAACGGGAAAATATTTGCGTTCAGCCGGGTTTTCCGGCATCGGTATCGGGCCGAAAAGAGCTTTGATTTTCGCCTCCGTTTGTTCCACATCGATGTCGCCCACCACGATGATGCCCTGCAGGTCGGGACGATACCACTTCTCGTAATAATCGCGAAGATCCTGATAAGGGAAGTTGTCAACCACCTCCATTGTGCCGATGGGAAGGCGGTAAGCGTATTTGCTGCCGGCAAAAATCTTGGGGAACGTCGTTTCGTACATGCGCATCATGGCCCCCATGCTGGTTCGCCATTCCTCGTGTATGACTCCGCGTTCCTTGTCGATTTCTTTGGGATCGAGTGTCAGATCGTTTGCCCAGTCGTGTAAAATCAACAGACACGAATCGATGATTCCTTCACGACTTACGGGAACATTCGAAATGTTATATACGGTTTCGTCCACAGAGGTATAGGCGTTCAGGTTTGTTCCAAACTTTACCCCGATGGATTCCAGGTATTCTTTTAATGTATTTCCCGGAAAGTGTGTCGTGCCGTTAAAGCACATGTGCTCCAGAAAATGCGCCAGTCCTCTTTGATTGTCCTCTTCAAGGATGGAACCGACCTTCTGGGCTATATAAAAATCGGCCTGTTTTTCGGGTAATTCATTATGACGTATGTAATAAGTCAACCCGTTTTTCAGTTTGCCTATACGCACATTCGGATCGACAGGAATGGCGGAAGATTCTTGACCGAAGGCGGTTGTTGCAAAACTTGCAAACAGAATGCAGACAAAGATGATTCTTTTGAAAGCCTTTTTCATTTCGGTATTTTATTATGGTCGTTGGTTTGTTTTTTAAAGCAGTCCCAGTTCCGAGAGATAACGTTCCACTTCGATAGCCGCTTTGCATCCGCTTCCTGCGGCTGTGACAGCCTGGCGGTAGATGGGATCGGCCACGTCGCCTGCGGCAAACACTCCCGGTATGCCTGTGCGGGGCGTGTTTCCTTCTGTAATAATGTATCCTGTTTCGTCTGTTTTTACCCAGGGCTTGAAGATGGCGGAATTCGGTTGATGCCCGATAGCAAGGAAAAATCCGTGGATGGCTATGTCGTAACGTTCTTCATCCGGTTCCCCCATTCGTTTTACTACGTGCATGCCTTCTACGCCGTTTTCGCCGAATAAGCCTACGGCATTATGCTCGAACAAGACTGTGATGCCCGGATGTTTCATCACACGTTCCTGCATGATTTTCGATGCACGCAGGTATGGTTTGCGAACCACCAGGTAAACTTTGCTTGCCAACCCGGCCAGGTAAAGGGCCTCTTCACACGCCGTGTCGCCTCCGCCAACTACGGCTACAACCTTTTTCCGGTAGAAGAATCCGTCGCAAGTGGCGCAGGCGCTGACACCCATGCCGGCATATTTTTTCTCATCTTCGAGGCCGAGATATTTGGCCGTCGCACCGGTTGAGATGATTACCGTGTCAGCTGTGATCTCTTTTTCGTCGTCGACTGTAAATTTATAGGGAGCTTTGCTTAAATCGGCCGTTGTGATGATTCCGCTGCGTATTTGTGCGCCGAACCGTTCGGCCTGTTTTTTTAGGTCGTCCATCAGCACAGGCCCGGTCACTCCTTCCGGGTATCCGGGGAAATTTTCCACTTCGGTTGTTATGGTGAGTTGCCCGCCCGGTTGGATTCCTTCATATAAAACGGGCATAATATTGGCGCGGCCGGTATAAATGGCTGCCGTGTATCCTGCAGGGCCTGAACCTATGATCAGGCATTTTACGTGTTCTGTTGCCATGATGTTTGGATTTTTATGTTTTTGTTAAACGATCGTTATTTTCAGATTTATCGCATGTCTATGATTTCAGCCTTCGGGAAATCGGCTGTATGAAAGCGGAAAGTTTCTATCGGCTTCTTGTCTTCTGTTTTGCACGACGTGACGATGATTTTTTGTTTATCTCCGCTTTGCATATTGATTTCGATGTATGTGGGATAAAAGTCGGTGGAAATTATTAAAAAGATGTCGGCGATTTCCTCCGGATTTATCGGTGTAAGTCTTATTTCATAGCCTTCTTTTCCGTTACGGACCTTCAGCCCTTCGTATGAATATCCGAATCCTTTTTTATACATCCCGAGAAGAGCGTATGGATTGATGCTTTGTATCTCCTCGGGAGTTGGAACAGATATGGTTACTTCTTCGTTTTGTCCTACGTAACTCCATTGGGTATTTCCGTCGAACCAACTTTTGATTCCGTTACTTTCCAGGTAAAAACAGTCATCCTGAAGCAGGATTTTGCCTTGCTGAGTGCCTTCGAATGTAATGTTGAGGCAGGCCGTCTGCTGGTAAGTTTGGTAAGTCTTGTCTAAAATATCCCGTGCTTTGGCATTTTGCTGTCCCATGGACGGCAAAAGATTCAGCGTAAGCAAAAGGGAAAGAAGCAAAAACTTTTTCATGTTCTTTATTAATGAATTAAGAAAAGATTTTATCCTTTCAGATTGTTCAAACGCGCTTGCAGGTCATTTTCATCAATACAATATACTTCTCGAGCCTTACTTCCGTTGACAGGGCCCACGATGCCTGCCCGTTCCAATTGGTCCATTATTCGGCCTGCGCGGTTATATCCGATGGCAAATTTGCGTTGAATCAACGAAGTTGATCCCTGCTGGTGGTAGATAATCAGCCGGGCCGCTTCTTCAAACAACGGATCCAAACGATTCATGTCTACTTCTGCTGCATTACCCGAATCGGCATTGTTGTCTGTATATTCCGGCAGCATGAATGCGGTGGGATACCCTTGTTGTTTGCTGATATACTCGGCAATGCGTTCAACTTCCGGCGTGTCTACGAAAGCGCATTGCACGCGTACCGGATCATTCCCCTGCAGATACAGCATATCGCCCTTGCCTATCAGTTGCTGAGCGCCGGGACGGTCAAGTATGGTACGCGAGTCGGTCATGGAAGCCACGCGGAAAGCCAGTCGGGCGGGGAAGTTGGCTTTTATGGTTCCCGTGATGATATTTGTTGTCGGTCGTTGTGTTGCGATGATGGCATGGATGCCAACGGCCCGGGCCAACTGCGCGATTCGGCAAATGGGCAGCTCCACTTCCTTGCCGGCCGTCATTATTAAGTCGCCGAATTCGTCGATAATAATAACAATGTATGGCATGAACCGGTGCCCTTTTTCCGGATTTAACTGTCGTTTAATGAATTTTTCATTGTACTCCCTGATGTTCCTGCATCCGGCTTGTTGAAGCAAATCGTACCGTGTATCCATTTCCACGCAAAGAGAGTTCAGCGTCTGCACTACTTTTGTTACGTCTGTAATGATGGCATCGTCGGCGTCCGGAAGTTTGGCAAGGAAATGTTTTTCTATCGGGGCGTAGATGGCGAACTCGACTTTCTTCGGATCGATGATGACAAATTTCAGTTCGCTGGGATGCTTTTTGTAGAGCAATGATGTGACAATTGCGTTTAATCCCACCGATTTTCCCTGGCCGGTTGCTCCGGCCACCAGCATGTGGGGAGCTTTTGTCAGGTCGACCATGAAGACTTCATTGGTTATGGTTTTTCCCAAAGCGATGGGAAGTTCAAATTTTGTTTCCTGGAATTTCTTGCTTGCCAGCACCGAATACATCGGAACAATGTGAGGATTGGCATTCGGCACCTCGATGCCGATGGTTCCTTTCCCCGGGATGGGAGCAATAATGCGTATGCCTAATGCCGAAAGGCTCAAGGCGATGTCGTTCTCCAAATTGCGTATTTTCGATATGCGAACGCCTTCTGCGGGTGTTATTTCGTATAATGTAACCGTGGGGCCAACGCTGGCTTTTATGGTGTTTATCTCGACTCCGAAGTTGCGAAGCACCTGTGTTATGCGGTCTTTGTTGGCATTTTGCTCCTCATCGTTGACGGTCGGTGTCTCGTTATCGTAGGAATTTAAGAGGTCGAGAGTGGGGAATTTGTAATATTCCAAGTCGAGGCGCGGGTTATATGGTTGCTCTATTTCACCTTGTATAATTTCATCTTCCGGTTTTTTTGAGTCCTCGATGATGAAATCCGGTTCCCGCGTTGCATGTATTTCTTCTTCGTCTTGCAAATGAGGGATTGGCTCGAAAGAGTTATCAGACGGTACTTCTTCCGCAGTATCGGAAGAAGTTTCTTGTGGCGTTTCCTCGTCTTTTTCAGGAGAAACTGGCGGTGTTACTTGAGTCTGCGGGGTATTGTCATTGCTCTCATCGGCCTGTACCGCTTCGGTATCCGGCTTGGGCAAGCGGATATGAAACAGCTTTCTTATGGCAGGAATGGTACGTGACGACACGCATAAGCAGAAGATGATGGCTGTGGCCAGTAATATCAGGATTAATCCCGGCGCGCCTATTTGTGAGCATATCCATTGGCTCATGTTGTAACCGTGCATTCCTCCGGGATAAATAAAAGAATTTTGCATCAGCCCTCCGAAGGCAAAACCCAAGGCAACCGACAGCCATATCATGGGAATGAAGCAGCAGAAGAACCACTTCCACAGCTTGATTTGAAAAGCTTTCATCAGTTTCATGCCCGCTGCAATGAGAAAAATGATGATGAGGCACGCGGGAATTCCGAAACAATCGTTTATGAGAAATTGCGAAAGCTGCGCTCCTCGCGCTCCTGCATAGTTTTGTATGTGGTTGTTTGTCTGGATTAATTCTCCGGAATCCGAGTATTGCAAGATGCTTTGATCGTTGCCTCCCGTAAAAAGGAACGAGGTGAATGCGACCAACATGTAAACGCCTACTATCACACACAGTAATCCGATGATAAAATGCAGGTTTTCATTTTTTGTAGCCGCTATAATTTTTTCTTTATCGATTCGTTTATCCTTATCTATATTTTTGTTTTCTTTTTTCTTGACCATAGGTATTCTTATCGGATGATAGTTTCATGCAAATGTACGAATAAAACTAAAAACAAGAAATTTTTTCTACCTTTGCATAATAATAAAGCGAGATATGAAAGATAAGCTGTCGGTTATATTTGATAAAAATACGGTAGAATTTGTGACAGTGGCTGCCGAATTTTGTGGTTTTCTGGAGCGGACTCCGGAGATGGAACGTAGTGGTTTTGTTGATAAGATGCTGAAACTGCTGCCTTTATTATACCTGAAAGCTCAATTGATACCCGCTTGCGAACGGGTGGATGAGGCAGAACTTGAGACGTTTGTTACCGAGGGGGACTATGAACGTGTGCGTTCATCGATAGCGGATTTGCTGGGCGATAAGGACGATTATCTGGATGTTTTCCTCGTAGACATGGCTTACAGTGACATGCCTATCAAGCAAAATATATCGGAAACCTTGGCGGATATTTACCAGCCGCTTAAAGACTTTGTGTGCGTATATCAGCTGGGATTGGATAGAACGATGAATGATGCGTTGGCGGTTTGCCGCGAATCTTTTGCGGAATATTGGGGGCAACGGCTGGTAAATGCCATGCGTGCTTTGCACGATGTGAAATATGCTGACGGAAATGAGCCGGAAGGCAGTCGGCAGTATGGCGACTCTTCTTTTGCTGCGGGGCGAAACAGCGACACCGGCGAATGGGAAGATGAAGAAGAGGATGATTTTTGATACAGATGAAGATAAGGAAGAACAAAGAGGTTTTAACCAATGATTGTATTGCACAACAAGATTTCTAAAGAACTTGTTTCGGCCATGCCGAAAACAAACTTTACTGGGCGTATTTTTGTAATCTGCACCGAGCACGACGCAAGAATGGCAGTGGATTATCTGAACACTCACGCTGTGGTGGGGATAGATACGGAAACACGTCCTTCTTTTCGCAAGGGACAGAAGCATAAAGTGGCATTATTGCAGATTTCCACTTACGATACGTGTTTCCTGTTCCGCTTGAATTATTTGGGATTGCCCGATTTTCTTGAGAGATTCCTCCAGAACAGCGTACTGAAAGTAGGGCTTTCCCTGCGTGATGATTTTACCGTGCTTCAGCGGTTGAACACGCAGGATCCGCGTAAGGGAAACTGGGTGGAGCTGCAAGATTATGTGCAGCGTTTCGGCATCGAAGAGAAAAGCCTTCAGAAAATATTTGCACTGCTTTTTGCAAAGCGCATATCGAAGTCGCAACGTCTTTCCAATTGGGAAGCCGAAACACTGACCGAAGCCCAACAACTCTATGCGGCGACCGATGCATGGGCCTGTGTTGAAATTTATAATTATTTGGAAGAGTTGCGTAACCGGGATGCTTTCCGGATGGAAAAGGTCCCCGACGAATCTTCCGAGAAAAAAGATATATAAAAGCGTTTTTCTATGTCATATAAGAAAGTTTATTTGAAGCCCGGCAAGGAAGAATCGTTGAAACGGTTCCATCCCTGGGTATTTTCCGGAGCCATTGCCCGCATCGAAGGGGAACCTTATGAAGGGGAAGTGGTGGATGTATATACCTCGGGTAAGGAGTTCATTGCATGCGGTCATTATCAGGTAGGCAGTATTACGGTGCGTGTCCTGTCGTTCAAGCAGGAAACGATCGACCGTGATTTCTGGATTCGTCGCCTTCGGGTGGCAAAAGATTTGCGTGTCAGCCTGCAACTGATAGGCAATCCTCAAAATAACACCTACCGTTTGGTGCACGGGGAAGGCGACAATCTGCCGGGATTAATTATTGATGTGTACGATCGTACGGCAGTGATGCAGGCACATTCGGCGGGGATGCATTTAAATCGTAAGGATATTGCCGATGCTTTATCGGAAGTTATGGGAGAAACAATTCGGAATATTTATTATAAGTCCGAGACGACTTTGCCGTTTAAAGCCGATCTTTTGGAAAGAGAAAACGGTTTCATCAAAGGAAGTGACGACGGGAATATTGCAATGGAAAACGGTCTGAAATTCCATGTCGACTGGCTGAAAGGGCAAAAGACGGGTTTTTTTGTTGACCAACGCGACAATCGGAGCTTGCTGGAGCGCTATGCAAAGGGCAGAAACGTGCTGAACATGTTCTGCTACACCGGGGGCTTTTCGTTTTATGCCATGCGCGGAGGAGCTGTTTCCGTGCATTCCGTTGACAGCTCTGCCAAGGCGATTGATTTGACCAATGAAAACGTTTCGCTGAATTTCCCGGGGGATACCCGTCATAAAGCCTATGTGGAAGACGCGTTTAAATACCTCGACCGGATGGGTGATCAGTATGATCTTATCATCCTCGATCCGCCGGCGTTTGCCAAACATCGTGATGCTTTGCGCAATGCCTTGCGAGGATACACGAAACTGAATGCCAAGGCATTCGAAAAGATTCGTCCGGGGGGAATATTGTTTACGTTTTCATGCTCGCAGGTGGTGAGCAAGGAAAATTTCCGCAACGCAGTCTTTACGGCGGCAGCCCAAAGCCGGCGTAGCGTACGAATCCTGCATCAGCTGACACAGCCGGGCGATCATCCGGTAAACATTTACCATCCGGAAGGAGAATATCTGAAAGGTTTGGTCCTGTATGTGGAGTAAATTTTAGCCGTCAGGTACGAACCGTTAGGAAAAATATAGCTGTTTGTATGAATGAAATGCTTGGCAAACGTGTAAACGAATGTCAGGCATTTTTTATGCCTGTCGGGAAAAAACGGGTAAAAGAATTCGATAAAATGTCTGGCTTTTCGTGTGCGGAACCCCTAAACCGTACCTCGTCTGATGGAAAACCTGCCTGGTCAGAAGGATGAAGCCGGCCATCTTTAGATGGGGCGAAAATTATGTATAGGAGTATCTTTCACGTATCATATTTTAATGCCTCGGCTTGGATGAATAATTTTCTGTTTTTTTATTTTCAATTGTTTGGCTATATGAGTAGGAATATATAGCTTTTGCGCGGTTTTTTAATCCTATAAATTAATCATGCAAAAACATTTAGAAAAATGAAAAAAACATTTCTTTTATTGCTTTGCTGCCTGGCTGTTCAGATAAGCATGGCGCAAGTTAAATCACTGCATCAGCTGCAACAGGAGTTTGTTGATTTACGTTTTGGTATGTTTATCCACTTCAATATGCCAACATTTGCTGATGAAGACTGGCCTGATCCGGATGCTTCTCCCGAATTGTTCAATCCGACCAAGATGGATTGCCGCCAGTGGGCAAAAGCAGCAAAGTCGGCAAATATGACTTACGGTTGCCTTACCACGAAACATCATAGCGGTTTTTGTATCTGGGATACGAAAACAACCGATTACAGCGTGATGAGCAGTCCGTTCAAACGCGACGTTGTGAAAGAATATGCAGATGCCTTCCGTGCGGAAGGGCTGAAGGTGATGTTGTATTATTCTATCCTGGATACGCATCACAGACTGCGTCCGAATCACATTACGCGCGAGCACATTGAAATGATAAAAGAGCAGTTGCGCGAGCTGCTTACGAATTATGGTGAGATAACCGCCATCATCATTGACGGATGGGATGCGCCTTGGAGCCGTATTTCTTACGATGAAGTTCCTTTCGAAGACATATACTATCTTATCAAATCTATCCAGCCTAACTGTCTGGTAATGGATTTGAATGCGGCAAAGTATCCGGCAGAAGCTTTGTTTTACGGTGATATTAAGTCATACGAACAGGGAGCGGGACAACACATCTCCAAAGAAAAAAATCAGTTGCCGGCCTTGTCTTGCCTGCCTTTACAGGCCAACTGGTTCTGGAAAACGAGTTTCCCTACTACCGATGTGAAGGATCCTGCACAGATGGTTAACGACAATATCGTTCCGATGGGCAAGGCTTATTGTAATTTTATCCTGAACGTAGCCCCCAACCGTGACGGTCTGATGGATGAAAATGCGTTGGAAGCATTGAAGAAGATTGGAAAGATGTGGAAAAAGGAAAGCAACTTGCCGCAAGTACCCGAGGCTCCTGCTCCGATTATCTCGTCGAATCTTGCCAAAAACCAGCTTGCAGAGAGCAGTTGGAGTAACGACTCGGCGATTATGGACTTTGCAAATGATGACGACTTCGGCTCGTCATGGTGGTCAAACTGGCGGGTAAAACAACCTTGGATTTACGTAACCCTTGGCCGTGAGAAGGCATTCAATATGGTTGTGATTACCGAAGCAGGAGATCCGCAAATAGAAGAATATACATTAGAGTACCGCGCAAACGGTGTATGGAAACCGCTGCTTGAAGGTAACAGTAACTCGCGTGTGAAGATACATCGCTTCGACACTGTATGGGGAGATGCCGTACGCTTTAATGTGGTAAAGGCAAAAGGTTCCGTATCGGTAGCCGAATTTGGCGTGTATTGCGAGCGCAAATAAACCGGTTTCCCTCGTTGTGCGGGGAAGAACGTCCCGTTGTTCATGAAAAAACGTTGTTTCGTTTTGTCCTGGGCAACGGGACATTTTTTATCTTTGCGTAAAATATAATTTTCAAAAAGACGAATGCTTATGGAGCTTAAAACCTTACTCGACAATCTGAATATCGACAGCTTGAACGAAATGCAGCAGACTGCTTTCGATACATACAAGGAGGGAAACGACCTGATACTGCTTTCGCCTACGGGGACGGGCAAGACATTGGCTTACCTTCTGCCGTTGGCTTTTTCTCTCCGTGGGGATGTTTCCGGCGTGCAGGCCGTGGTGTTGGTGCCTTCACGGGAATTGGCATTGCAGATAGAGCAAGTGTTTCGCGCGATGAACACGGGCTTTGCCATCATGAGTTGTTACGGAGGGCGGCCGGCAATGGAGGAACATCGCACGATGAATGCGTTGCATCCGTCGGTAATCGTCGGCACGCCGGGAAGAATGAACGATCATTTGACGAAAGCCAATTTCGATGCTTCTTCGGTTCGTCTCCTTGTGATAGATGAATTCGACAAATGTCTGGAGTTTGGTTTCCAGGAAGAAATGGCCGATGTTATCGGGAAACTGCCCGGTGTGAGACGGCGTTTCCTTTTATCGGCCACCGATGCCGAAGAAATACCCCGTTTTGCCGGCTTGAACAAGACGGTGAAGCTGAATTTCCTTGCTTCGTCGGACGCGCTGTCCGAACGTTTGCATATCTATAAGGTAATGTCGCCCGTGAAAGACAAGCTGGAGACCTTGTTCCGCTTGTTATGCTGTATCGGCAATCAGCCCACGCTGGTTTTTTGCAATCACCGGGAAAGCGTGGAACGGGTAGGAGCCTATCTTCGTTCCAAGAAAATGTATTGCGAAATATTCCACGGAGGCATGGAGCAGGACGACCGTGAGCGCGCATTGTATAAATTTCGGAACGGCAGTTGCCATGTCTTCGTGTCGACCGATCTGGCTGCTCGCGGGTTGGACATACCGGAAATACGGAATGTGGTGCATTATCACATGCCGGTGTCGGAAGAAGGTTTCGTGCATCGTAACGGTCGCACGGCAAGATGGAATGCCGTAGGGAGCGTCTATCTGATACTTCATGCCGAGGAAGCCCAGCCTGCATACGTAACGGCCGAGTTGGAAAACTTTGTCTTTCCTGCCGAATTGCCCGCTCCTCCTGTGCCCGAATACGTTACTTTATATATAGGTAAAGGGAAGAAAGATAAAATAAACAAGATAGATATTGTGGGATTTCTCTCAAAAAAAGGAAATCTGAACAAGGACGAGCTTGGCAGAGTAGACGTAAAAGACCGCCATGCCTATGCAGCCGTTGTAAGAAAGAAGGCGAAACAAGTGTTGAGGGCGGTGCAGAATGAAAAAATAAAAGGCGTGAAAGCTCTGATAGAACCGGCCAAGTGATGGCGTTTGCCTGTGTGATGTGCTGCTTTTTAATTGTTGCTTTACATCTGTTGTTGCCGTAAAAATGAAAGATTTTACGAGGTGAATTTGTAAAATTACCGCAAATCATTTGTTTTTTATGGAACAAATCTTTAAATTGCGACCTTGTAGTAAAACAAAAAATGTAGAACATTAAACACACATTTTTATGAAAAAGCATAATTTTAATGCGGGACCGTCAATTCTGCCTCGCGAGGTTATTGAAAAAACAGCTCAGGCCATTCTCGATTTTAACGGCTCAGGGCTGTCGTTGATGGAAATCAGTCATCGGGCAAAAGACTTTCAACCGGTAGTGGACGAGGCAGTGTCTTTGTTTAAGGAACTGCTGCAAATCCCCGAAGGATACTCGGTTCTTTTCTTGGGGGGAGGCGCAAGCTTACAGTTCTGTATGGTTCCGTATAACTTCCTGGAGAAGAAAGCTGCTTATCTCAATACCGGGACCTGGGCAAAAAAAGCCCTGAAAGAGGCTAAAGGATTTGGCGAAACCGTAGAGGTTGCTTCGTCTGAAAAAGACGGATTTACATATATCCCGAAGAATTTCAGCGTGCCTTCCGATGCCGATTACCTGCACATTACGACAAACAATACGATTTTCGGAACGGAATTGCATGCCGATCCGCAGGTAAACATCCCGATGGTAGCCGACATGTCTTCCGACATATTCTCTCGTCCGGTGGATGTTTCCAAATACATTTGCATATATGGTGGAGCACAGAAAAACCTTGCTCCTGCCGGAGTAACTTTTGTCATTGTGAAAAACGATGCGTTGGGTAAGGTTTCGCGTTACATTCCTACCATGCTCGATTACCGTACGCATGTAGAAAAGGGTTCCATGTTCAACACACCTCCTGTTGTTCCTATTTATGCCGCATTGCAAACATTGCGTTGGCTGAAGGCACAGGGCGGGGTAGAAGAAATGCAGCGTCGTGCCAAACAACGCGCCGACATGCTATACACGGAAATCGATCGTAACAAATTGTTCCGCGGTACGGTAACGGCAATCGAGGATCGTTCGTACATGAACATCTGCTTTGTAATGAGTGAAGAATACAAGGAACTTGAAGCCGAATTCTTGAACTTTGCAACAGAAAAAGGCATGGTTGGAATTAAAGGTCACCGTTCGGTGGGCGGATTCCGTGCGTCTTGTTACAATGCTCTGCCCATAGAAAGTGTGCAGGCCCTGATAGATTGCATGCAGGAATTTGAGAAAAAACATTAATGTAGGAAACACAAACTTAAGTCTACGCTTATGAAAGTATTAATTGCTACCGAAAAACCTTTTGCACCGATAGCTGTAGATGGTATAAGGAAAGAAGTGGAAGAAGCGGGCTATGAGCTTGCCTTGCTGGAAAAATATGCGGAAAAAAGTCAATTGCTGGAGGCTGTTGCCGATGCCGACGCATTGATTATACGCAGCGACGTGATAGATAAAGAAGTTTTCGACGCTGCAAAGTCGCTGAAGATTGTCGTTCGGGCAGGAGCCGGATACGATAATGTGGATCTGGAGGCGGCCACATCACACGGAGTTTGTGTAATGAATACACCGGGACAAAACGCCAATGCCGTAGCCGAACTGGCTTTCGGGTTGATGATTATGGCCGTGCGTAATTTTTACAACGGGAAGTCCGGAAGCGAACTTAAAGGGAAAAAGCTGGGAATACATGCATACGGGAATGTAGGACGCAATGTGGCCAGGATAGCCAAAGGCGTCGGAATGGACATTTATGCCTACGATGCTTATTGCCCGAAAGCTGCCATGGAAGCAGACGGCGTGAAACCTGTCGACTCTGCCGAGGAGCTTTATGCCACATGCAATGTGGTTTCACTGCACATCCCTGCGACGGCCGAGACAAAGAACTCCATCAACTATGATTTGGTAAACCGTATGCCAAAAAACGGATTGCTTGTAAATACGGCACGGAAAGAGGTCATCAACGAGGAGGAATTGCTTCGCCTGATGGAAGACCGTCCCGATTTGAAGTATGTGACGGACATAATGCCGGCACATCATGAGGAATTTCTTTCTCGTTTTGCCGGACGTTATTTCTCAACTCCCAAGAAGATGGGAGCGCAAACGGCCGAAGCCAACATCAATGCCGGCATTGCTGCTGCAAAGCAGATTGTGGCATTCTTTAAAGACGGTTGCGAGAAGTTCCGGGTAAACAAGTAACGATAAAAAACGAAAGCGTATGGCAACAATAAAACCTTTCAAGGGGATCAGGCCGCCGAAACAGCTCGTGGAAGAGGTGGCGTCGCGTCCTTATGATGTGCTCAATTCGGAAGAGGCGAGAAAAGAAGCCGAGGGCAACGAGAAATCGTTATATCATATCATCAAGCCGGAAATAGATTTTCCCGAAGGTACCGACGAGCATGATCCGAGGGTATATGCCAAAGCTGCCGAAAACTTCCTCGCCTTTCAAGAGAAAGGATGGCTCGTTCAAGATAAAAAGGACTGTTATTATATCTATGCCCAGACCATGAACGGGAAAACGCAATACGGCCTTGTAGTGGCTGCTTACGTGCCCGACTACATGAACGGCGTGATAAAGAAACACGAACTTACCCGCCGGGATAAGGAAGAAGACCGAATGAAACACGTACGCGTGAACAATGCCAATATAGAACCTGTCTTTTTTGCTTATCCGGAGAACCGGGATTTGGAGGAAATCGTGAAGAAATACATCGCACAACCTCCTGTTTATGATTTTATCGCCCCGGGGGATGGTTTCGGACATTCCTTCTGGGTAATCGATGATGATGCCGATATAGCGGCCATCACAAAGGCTTTTGCCGGCATGCCTTCCCTGTATATTGCCGATGGACATCACCGCAGTGCGGCAGCCGCATTGGTGGGAGCGGAGAAAGCACGGCAGAATCCCAATCACAAAGGTGACGAGGAATATAACTATTTCATGGCGGTATGTTTCCCGGCCAATCAGTTGACCATCATCGACTATAACCGTATGGTGAAAGACTTGAACGGGATGACTCCGGAAGAGTTCTTGACGCGGTTGGAGAAAAATTTCGACGTAGAGGAGAAAGGTACGAAGCCTTATCGTCCGGTCGCCCTGCATAATTTCTCTCTTTATCTGGACGGGAAATGGTACAGCCTGACGGCAAAGTCCGGAACGTACGACGATAACGATCCGATAGGCGTACTGGATGTGACGATTTCTTCGAATCTGATATTGGACGAACTGCTCGGCATCAAGGATTTGCGTTCGGACAAACGCATCGATTTCGTGGGCGGTATTCGCGGATTGGAGGAATTGCAGCGCCGCGTAGACAGTGGTGAGATGAAAATGGCTCTCGCGCTTTATCCCGTTTCGATGAAGCAATTGATGGATATAGCCGATACGGGAAACATCATGCCTCCCAAAACTACGTGGTTTGAACCGAAGCTGCGTTCGGGACTTGTCATCCATAAATTGGAGTAACACCGGGGAGGTAAAACCTGAAGCGGAAATACTTTTTGAAATATTCGTCCGGCAATGTTTGACAGGAAAAACATTGTCGGGCGTTTTTTTGTTTTGTTTTTTACCGGAAAGCGTTCCATGAATTTTCTTTACGCGAAAACGGTTTTGCTTCAATTCTTTTTTATACATTTGCCTGCGAATTGTTGTTTCATGACGTGAAACGAAATGAAAATGGCAATTCATGAGAGACTTAGTTAGATGATTATTAAACATTTTGTGGCATGAAAACAGTTCCTTTAGGATATGCAACGTTTTATTCGTCTTGCCACATAACAACGACAGTTCATTGCTGCTGAGATTCGTCCGGAATGCTGTCGTTACACCTGAAAGAAGGTATTTCATAACTCTTATGCGATGGTCATGAGAGGAATTTGGATAATGTAGTTCACTAAACAGATTCCCCGTCGGCTGCTAAGTTTCCTGACCTCACCATTTTTTTGTTTTTCCGTAAAAAGACATGTCCCCGCGCGATAAACAGAACAAGATAGATTTCCGGTGGTTCATCGTGCGCAGCCTGCCTCACCAGGAGAAGAAGTTGGCAGGCATGCTGGAGCAGTATATGAAACAAGCGAAAAATATGCTTGAAGTCTATTGTCCTGTGCATACGACGGTGAATGTATGCCGGCACGGCGAGGAAAAACCGTTGCCACTGTTTGCGGGTTTTGTATTCGTCCTTTCCACTCAGGAGGCCGTGTCTGAATTCATAGAAAGATATTATCCCGAAGGAACAATCCTGTATGCTCCCAAAAAAGAAGGGGAGCGCAAGGCTTCTTTGCTTACGATACCCGAAGAACAAATGCGTCTTTTTAAGGATTTCAATGAGAATTATGCCGATCAGGTGATAATCCTGGAGCGTCCTTATTCCGATTATATATTCAATCCGAAGACAAATGAGCCTAATGAGATTGTCAAAATAATAGACGGGCCTCTTGCCGGACGTGAAGGTTACCTGGCGCGTTTTCGTCGTGACAAGCGGATGGTGTTTAAGATGAAAGCAATGGGCTCCGACCACTATTACACGGTTTCCATTCCGAATATCTGGAGCCTGCATGTGGTTCGTCTGCACAATGCGGAGGGCGATCGGCAGACGGTCGGCACAAGAAAGGAACGTGCCGTAGATTTGCTCGTGGGCATATTGCAGGATTGCGGATATGGTGAGCAGACTCTCCCGGCGCTGTATGACTTGATGGATGAAATGGTTGCAAAACCTTCGCTCGTCAATCTGTGCAGGGAACTCCTTAAAAAGGGACACGAAAGATTAAGTCATCGTTTGACACAGTTGAGTGCCGGAGAAGCCGGGCTGATCCTTAACCTCGTGCGCTACGAGCATGACAATCGGGGATATGTAAAAACCACTTGGCCGAAGCTTGTCATTCGTCCGTTTTTAACCCCCACATCAGGTACGGAACCCGATTCGGTTGAGGATGAAACCGAACTTCCGCATAAAGATTTTACCGAAATCATCCGGAAAGTCGGCATCACGGAGCAGGTATATTACCCAAGTCGCGAACAAGACGATACGGTAACCACAATGTATTATGCCCACATCGGTATCATGCCCTCTGCGTCCGGAGAAGGAAAAGAGGATATGTTTATTCTGTTTGCCAACTGGGATGTATTCCTCGATGAATACTTTCGTACGTCAGGAAAGGCCAACGAGCGACTGGTAAACGGCACAACATTGTCGCTTCGCGGCGAGGATGCGAACAAAGAAACGAATAAACTCATTGAATCGTTCCGCAACTATGCTCCTGCCTTATATCGTATATTGACCGATGAAACCTCGAAAATAAGAGCCGTCGAAGGTCTTAAAATCGGAGGACATACGTTGAATGTCATGGCTGTTACGGCTACGGCCGAAGAAAAAGAACGGGCAAAAGACGAGCTGATAACAACTTGCATCCGGATATGCAAGGAAATAAACTCCACCACCCACCTGGCCGTATGGCGCAGGTATCTGCGGACGGTATGGCTGCATGTCTGAAGGATGTGTGGTAAATAATGCGTCCTTTTACGGCATGACCGGCGAGGAAGTAAAACAAAGAAAACAGTCTTTTTCTGAAAAACATATCCTATTTGTTACATTGAGATGTGCAGGTATGCCAAATGTCCGATACTTTCAGCAGAAACCAAGTACGTGCCGTAGAAACAACACTGCATACCCTTGTATAAGATTGGCCTTTTCCTTGCAACCCTTTTCCTATAAAACATGTTCGTAGACAGTCGTGAAGCAAATAACACTTGCCGTAATCGATTTTAAACAAGATTTTCCTATAAAAAGATTAAAACGAATAAAATGCGGAACAGTTTCCGGTAGTCATACCGATGTGCCGGAAAATAAGAATCAGATTATCGTTGTAGAAAGTAATCGTATGCGTAAAAACTTCATAACCAATCGCAGTGATTCCAGCCTTGACGCTGTGAAAGATAGAATTTATGCACGAGGTATTTTCAAGTGAAATTAAGGATAAAAAAATTTTACTGTTTTCTTACAAACATCTCTTTGTTTTTATGATACAAATAACAGACAAGATCAATTGTTGCGGCTGCAATGCTTGTGGTGATGTGTGCCCCAAAGATGCCATAACATTTGAAACAGATATAGAAGGATTCTGGTATCCCGTTGTGGATAAGACGAAATGCATAGACTGCGGACTATGCGAGAAAGTATGTCCCGAACTGCATATTGATGAACTGAAGAAGAACGATTTTGAAACGCCTGTTCGCACAATAGCAGCCATAAACAAGGATATGTCCGTAAGATGGGACAGCACCTCTGGGGGAGCATTTTCCGCTCTTGCCGACGGTATGTATGAACAAGGCGGATATGTAAGCGGGGCTGTCTATGATGAGAGATTCCTGGTTCATAACTATATATCGGATAATCGGAATGACTTGCCCCGATTGAGGAGTTCAAAATACCTGCAAAGTAATGCTGAAGGACTGTATAAAAACATCCGTGACTTGCTGCGCAGAGGAGAAAAGGTGCTGGCATGCGGAACACCTTGTCAGATGGCAGCTCTCCGTTCATTCCTGCGAAAAGACTACGATAATCTCATAATAGTCGATTTTATTTGCCGTGGAGTGAACTCACCGAAGGTTTACAGGAAATATCTTGATTCCCTGGAACGCAAATATGGTGGAAAAATAGTCAGTGTTAAAGCGAAAAACAAGGAACTCGGGTGGCGCAGCCTTACCCGCAAAGTTGTGTTTGATAACGGGCAGGTGTATTATGGAATAAAGATGGACGATGATTTCCGTCGCGGATACCATACCAATGTTTTTTGTCGTCCTTCCTGTTATGCGTGTAAATACAAAGGATTCCCCCGCATGGCGGATGTTACCATTGCGGATTATTGGGGCATTGAAAAGATAGACAAGAATCTTGATAATAACATCGGGACTTCGATGATTTTGTTAAATTCAAGAAAAGGTGAGAAATATTTTGAGCAGATAAAAGATAAACTGGAATGGGAATATACGCAATTTGAAAGTATATTTCCGGGAAATATTGCATTAAAAAAATCTATAGAACCAGCCAAGATAGACCGTAAACAGTTTTTTGAAGATCTTGACAAGGGAACGTTTGATGATGTTGTGCAAAAGTATTTCCCGTTGCAACGAAATGCACATTTTATTTTCAAGCAAAAGTTAAAGGCATTCCTGAAACGGTATTACCATTTATATCGTTATTTCGGTTTTCATGTAAAACCATATATCGACTTTATTAAAATCAATAACAGAAACAATACGGAAAGCAACTGGAGGTCGGAAAACGTAATTTACACGATGCCCGGTGCGGTCTTTGACATCCATCCTTCCGCAAGGATGATAGTAAAAGCTCCCTTTTTGTATGGCAACAATCCGGTGAAAGGCATGCGTATGCCCACCTGTCTGCGAATGGATGCAAATACGACTTTAGAAATACATGGAGGGCCTTTGACACGTTACGGTAATGGTCCTTATAATCTGCGTTACGGTGCATACATAGAAATCGTAAATGGCGGAAAACTGACCATAGGTCAAGGTGCCTGCAATGTAGGGTTGACTGTCATGTGCGCCAAGGAAGTGACAATTGGCAATGGCGTGCGTATAGGAAGGAACGTGTCAATCCGCGACTGGAACGGCCCTCATGTGATAATCAATCATCATTACCGCAATCATGCTCCCGTACATATCGGAGATCATGTCTGGCTCTGTTCGGGATGTACCATCATGCCGGGAGTTACAATAGGAGAAGGTTCTGTAGTGGCAGCCAACGCCACGGTCACAAAAGATGTACCTCCGCACAGTCTGGTTGGCGGTTCTCCGGCAAAGATATTGAAGGAAAACATAGAATGGTATTGATTTATGTCCGATAACAAACGGATAGCCAAGAACACGCTGTTCCTGTATTTCAGGATGCTCCTTGTAATGGGTGTCAACCTTTATACGTCGCGTGTCGTGTTACAGATTCTCGGCTTTGAAGATTACGGCCTTTATAATGTAGTGGGAGGAATCGTTACCATGTTTACTTTTCTTAACGGTTCACTTGGAAGTGCCACATCCCGTTACATAACCTTTGAGCTGGGGAGAAAGAACTTTGAGCGGCTGAATAAGATATTCAACGCGGCATTGGTTATACATATTGCCATGGCCGTATTTATCATCCTTCTTGCAGAAACAGTCGGTCTGTGGTTCTTTTATGAAAAGATGACCGTACCTCCCGACAGACTGAGTGCGGCTTTCTGGGTTTATCAGATATCAATTATTACATGCTTCTTCAGCTTGACACAAGTTCCCTACAATGCGACGATCATAGCCTACGAGGATATGAAAATCTATGCGTACGTCGGCATTGCAGAAGTGTTGCTGAAGTTAGGTGTTGTTTTCCTGTTGCTTGTGTCACCTATCGACCAACTTGTTTTTTATGCCGTGTTGTTGTGCCTTGTGCAGGTAGGTATTATGCTGTTCTATCGATATTATTGCAACGGGCATTATCCGTCCTGTAAAATACGCATGTATAAAGACAAGAATCTTTTCAGGGAAATGTTTTCTTATGGAGGATATAATTTGATAGGAAATGTTTCCGTACTTGCACAAGGTCAGGGACTGAACATATTGTTGAATATGTTTTTTGGCCCGACAGTAAACGCGGCGCGAGGCATCGCTTATCAGGTTCAAGGAGCCATTACGCAGTTCAGTAATAATTTCTTGACGGCTGTTCGTCCGCAAATCATCAAATCTTATGCGGAAGGAGACTTGGAGGCAATGATGAAACTCGTAAAACAAAGCAGTTGTTTCTCGTTTTATTTGATGTGGATGATATCGTTGCCTGTTTGTCTGGAAGCAGACTATCTCTTGTCGCTGTGGCTTGGGAAATATCCGGCCCATACGGTCAATTTTCTGATTCTGGTAATTATGTTGTGTCTGATACAGACCATAAAGACACCCCGCACAACGATATTTCATGCAACGGGCCATATAAAATGGACGAACATCATAGTGGGAACAATTCTTTGTCTGGCCTTTCCTTTGGCATACATTGCATTAAAGTTGGGAGGAGGTCCTGAAGCTGTGTTCTGGATGGCCAATATTACCATGCTTCTGTCTGAGTTTGCAAGTGTGTTCGTCCTGAAAAGATACATTACTTATTCCGTCAGCGATTACTTGTTAAGAGTTCACGTACGATGTCTGCTTGTCGCTTCTGTATCTTTTGTCGTACCATATTGGTTGCATGACAAATGGCTGGATGCATCTTTTGCCAGGCTGTTGTTTACATGTATGCTGTCAATCGTATCAGTAGCCTTTGTAAGTTTTTATTTAGGAATGGACCGGCCTCTTCGGTCGAGACTGTTGCAGATAATCAGAAGCAAAGTTAGAAGACAATGAACAAAACTTTTTTACTTTCAAACGGAATGGAAATTCCTGCTGTGGGCATGGGAACTTATCCGTTAAACGGACAAACGCTTCTCAATGCCGTGCACGATGCATATTGTTGTGGTTACCGTCTGTTTGACACGGCAGACAATTATTATAATGAAGAAGATCTGGGCAGAAGCCTAGAGGCGTTATACAGCAGTACAGATGCGAAGCGTGAAGACTTGTTTCTTGTCTCAAAGTTGAGCGATGAATTATACCGGCCCGGTACCATAGGTGGGGGGGGGAAATAAAGGATTATATTTTTGGAAGAATTCTCCCCTCATGCAAGGTGACGGTGCCGTACGAAGAGTGGTAAGACAAAAAACAGCCCATACGCTTAAAGCCCTGGGCACGGATTATCTGGATTTGTTATTGATGCATTGGCCATATCCCGATTATTTTGAGGAAATATGGTTTGAGATGGAGAATCTTTATAAAGAAGGATTGGTTAAGGCTATCGGTGTATGCAATTGTCGTGAGCGGCATTTTGAGAAATTACGTAAAAGTTGTTCTGTTTTCCCCATGGTCAATCAGTTTGAATCTTCGCCTCTGAACACCAAACAGCCGCTTGCAGATTATTGCCGGGCAAACGGGATTCATGTTATGATATATTCTCCTCTTATGAATCTTCGGTTAAAGGCAGAGACCGGTTACAGGGAATCGCTTGAAAAACTGGCAGGAAAATATCGAAAGGCGATAGCTCAGATAATACTGCGCTTCGATGTTCAGCGAGGCTTTACCCCAATCCCCAAGTCTGCACATAAAGAACGTTTACAGTCAAACATCGACATATTCGATTTCGAACTGACAAAAGAAGAAATGAAAAGTTTATCGGGCTTTAATGAAGACAGGCAGACTCTGCCCGAATCGAAATCGTGTCCCGGACTATAATAAAGTGAAATAATGAAGAATTTGGTAGAAAGGGTTTGCAACAAGATTATACGCCGTACACAGTGGTATGACCGGTATTGGAACGGGGTGCAGAAGTTCTGGTATTTGAACCGTTTCAATCTGGATGTTGTCAATCTGGGCAGCAACAGCGGAAAATACGCTTTCGATTATGAAGGTTTACCCGTGTCGGGCATGAATTGGGCCATAGGTCCGCAGTCGTTGGTGCATGATTTTAATATATTGAAGAATTATTTCAGCTATCTAAAAGCTGGGGCAACCGTCATAATTTCATTATGTCCTTTTTCTTCTTTGGCATCGAAATATACAAAGATGACAAACTTAAAATATTATACTTTTCTGCATCCGGCAACGATTCTTGATTTTGATGAAAAAGAACGCATCAAAGCCCTGAAAATAAAGCAGAGTCCCATTCGTGAAATGCCGTTGTTTTGCATAAAGCACACGGTAAAAGAAGTGGTAAAATATTTTGTTCACAAGCCCTCGCCTGCATGCGATATGGAAAAGAATGCCGCAACATTCATAGATTCATGGAAGAAACAGTTCGGCATTGAAGATTTGGATGCGCCTTTGTCCGGACAACACTGTAAAGAACAAGAGAATCGCATACAGGTACTGAAAGAGATGATTGTTTTTTGCCGGGAAAGAGATTTGAAACCTGTTCTGGTGATACCTCCCGTTCATCCATCGTTAAGGAAAAGACTTTCGGCTCATTGCCGGGAAAACTATATTTATTCGTTCGTTCGTAAAGCCAATGTGCAGCATGTGCCGTTTTTGGATTATATGGACGATGAAAGGTTTAATGACGATAAGTGCTTTCTTAACTCATTTTTTATGAGTAAAGAAGGAGCGAAGATGTTTACCAAAACAATACTTGAGGACCTGAAAATATCATGAAAATAGCAATCTTAACGCTTCGCCTGTATGATAATTATGGAGGAATACTTCAGAATTATGCCTTATGTCGTGTTCTTAAAACATTTGGACATGATGTGGAAAGTTTTAGACTTGTTAAACCTAAATCATGGAAGATGAGGATAAAGGATATGTTAAAAAGGATTTTAATAGCAAATGAAGACAGAAAAAAAAGAAATTTCCAGTATATAATACATCGGTTTATTGAGAATGAAATACCTCAAACTTCTTATGCTGTTAAGTCTGCAAGACAATTTATTCATGATTCGCGTATACAAAAATATGATGCATACATTGTTGGTTCAGATCAAGTTTGGCGTAGACCGTATATGGAATTTGGATTAAATGTTATGTTTTTAAGTTTTGTAAACGCAAAGCAAAAAAAGATTTCTTATGCGGCATCTTTTGGCATTGATGATCTTTCAGAATTTTCCAACGAGGAAATATTAATGATTAAAAATTATTTATCAGCTTTTAATGCTGTTTCAGTACGTGAAGATGCTGGAATCAGTATATGTGAATCAATGGGAATTGCTGCCGTAATGGTTTTAGATCCTGTATTTTTATTATCGGTATCCGATTATTTAAATATAGCCATGCATAACACTTTACCTCCTGCCGGTAATATGTTGGTTTATCTCTTGGATAATTTAAATGAAAACCGTTCAGAGATAATGGATATTGCAAAGAAACACGATATGAATCCCTTTTTTTTTAGTACATTAACATCTGATGCAGCAGCAATTTCTGTTGAGCAGTGGTTGCGATTTTTTGCTGATGCTGAATTTGTAATAACAGATAGTTTTCATGCATGTGCTTTTTCAATTCTTTTCAATAAGCGTTTTTATGTGTTGGGGAATTATGGGAGAGGTCTGTCTCGTATCAATTCTTTATTACGTCTATTTAAATTAGAGGATCGTTTATGCAACGATATAAAAGAATTACAAAAAAAATCTTTTGAAAATATTGATTGGAGTAATATAAATAAGCAGCTTGAAAAACTAAAGAAATCTTCTATAACATTTTTAGTTAACAACTTAAAATAAAATTGTATGTCAAAGATTCACCGTTTAAAGGGATATATTGATGAGTTCTTTATAAAGTATCGTTTATTTGGATATAAGATCGCATTGCATCAACTTTGTTTTCGGCTATTTAAAAGTGGATATAAGTCAAAACATAAAGTCATAATCAAGTATCTTGAAAACCATTATGGTTCACTAATAAATGAATATAAGCAAAAAGAGCAAAAAGAAGAATCATTATCTGTAGATTGTCCTATATGGATTTGTTGGTTTCAAGGGGAAAAGAGTATGCCACCTATTGTAAGAGGATGTTTCAATTCGGTAAAGAGGCATGCAGGAGTGCATCCGGTAAATCTGGTGACGATAGATAATTACAAGGAATATGTTACCATCCCTCAACATATTATCACAAAACTTGAGAACAAAGAGATTTCATATACTCACTTTAGTGACATTATAAGAAATAACCTTCTTGCTGACTATGGTGGAATATGGCTGGATTCAACAATTTATTTGACAGAAGGATTGAAAGGTTGGGATAAACCTTTTTATACCATTAAGCAAAATTGTCCTGATGATTATGCTTACGTAAGCGGTTACAGGTGGACAACCTTCTGTATGGGAGGAGTAAAAGGAAATTTATTGAACTCATTTATTAAAGATTTTTTTAATGCTTATCTCAAAAAAGAAAAAGGAATGATTGATTATTTCTTAATGGATTATATTATAACATTGGGATATAATCATATTCCGGCAATAAAGAAGCTGATAGATGATGTTCCTTATTCATGTCCGGATTTGTACTATATGCAAAAGAAAATGGCATTGCCAGTAAATAATGAGGAACTGGATAAAGTATGCCGACGCACATCGATATTCAAATTGAATTGGAGAGCTGAAAAACCTTCCGATCAGCATGCGCTGTATTACTTCTTAAAATTTGAATAAGAATATTTGCTTTACGCAAAACATTAATGAGTACTCCTAAGATTTCAGTAATCGTTCCGGTCTACAACGTGGAGAAGTATCTTCCACGTTGCATCGACAGTATCCTTGCTCAAACCTTCACCGACTTTGAACTACTGTTAATTGATGACGGAAGTAGAGATCGTTCCGGTGAGATTTGTGATGAATATGCTAAGAAAGACAATCGAATTAGGATATTTCATAAAGAGAATGGAGGAGTAAGTTCGGCAAGGAATATAGGGTTGGATAATGCCCGTGGAGAATGGTTGGCTTTTATTGATTCGGATGATATGGTAGATACTGATTATCTGACGCTTTATGGATATGAAGATGCAGATGTTATTGAAAAAAATTATTGTGTTTGTGATGGGAATTTAAAGCGTAAAAAGTTTTATCCGGTAGAGGAACGTATATTCAATACTCAAAAAGATTATTTTCATTTTTATGTAAATAAACGTAACAATGCTTTATGGAATAAAATCATAAGACGTGATCTTACACTTGGAATATATTTTAATAATAGTGTGAGCGTTGGCGAAGATTTTCTTTTTTACATAGGATTTATTGCTAAAGTACATAGATATAAATATTCTAGTGTAGGTTGTTATTACTACTTTATCAATCAGTCTGTGAATTCTGTAATGTCAAAAATAAATAGCAAACAGGATGAAAGAATAAGAATACTTTGGATGAATATTAATAATGTTAATAAGATCTTATCAAGTAAAGAACTGTCTTATTTACGTGACGGAATAATTTATAATACGTATGTTATCAGCCTTTTTAAAAATCGGCACCTGATGTCAAAAAAAGATCTTCAACAACTTAAAGTTCTTTTTTCGCGAATGACATTTCGACGTCTTTCCTTTGTTTGGAACAAGAATAAACTAAAGCTGTATATGTATAAGTTTTTCCTTTTAGTAATTGGGAAATAACTGTTTATCTGTTGCACATATCATTAAACTCTTTTATCGAATATGATGATATTAGTTCTTTTATTTTTAACGATCTATTCTTTCGTTAGGTATCGACAGGCTGTATTATTATGTGCATCTTCACTTTTGTTTATGCCTAATTTGGCATCGGGTATACCAAATGTGAAGCTTTTGTACATAATAAGTATGTTGCAAGTTTGTTTATTTTATCTTAAGGGCTATTATAAAAAAAAGGACATTCCTTACCCAAAGTGGTTATTAATACCTTCACTTACTACAAGTGTGGGATATATAATTTCCGATATATATGGAATATCCCATAATCTTCCTGTCGTGCTTGTCAATTGTATATGCTATTTTTATTATCCTTATATAATATGGCATCTGTTGGATTCAAAAAGGCAACTTACCTCTTTTTTGAAATACTTATTGATGTTTTTTACCATTGTAGGCGTTTATGCGATGGTTGAATTGGCGGTGGGGAGAAATTTCATTGCAGATTATTTTAATGAATATGGGATATCGGAAGCAATGATGGGGGCAGAGGGGACTTCTGAACGTTTTGGACTTTTGCGTTGCAATTCTATACTTCCTTATTCATCTGCATTGGGAATGTTGTCAGCACTTATGTTTTTCATATTGCTAAATATGAAAACTTTAAAAGTACAAATTAATAAGAATAAGGAAAATATTTTATTGTTGTTGTTACCGTTCTGTGTATTGTTAAGTGGCACGCGAAGTCAGTTTTGTGTTTTCGCGATATGTCTTATGCCGATATTTGTCTGGAAAGATTTCTTAAAGACCAAAACTGCTAAGATATTATTATTTCTGGGTGTGATAGTTTTAATTTCTTTCAGTGGCCTATTTTATGACATTGCTTATTCAATAATTGATTCAGATAATTCAAAAGTTGGTGGATCTTCCAGTGATTTACGAGAAATACAGTTGGAAATATGCTTGCAGTATTTTGCCCAGAATCCAATATGGGGAAATGGACGTAATTATATATGGGAATATGTCAGGCCTTATCATCCTATGTTGATGGGGGCAGAAAGTATTTGGTTTCCAACTATGGTAGATTATGGGATTGTTGGCTGCATCAATTATTTGTTTGTGATTTTAGGAACTGTTATTACCTTATACAGAAAATCATTTGTTTTGTGTTTTTTCCCATTGGCTTTTTTGTTTGGTAAAACAGTATCTATAGTTATAGGTGTCGAACTAAGTACGCTCCTTATATTTACGATTTTGTTGTATAAGATGTATACTTTTTATGGAAAACAATAAATCTATAAAGAAATTAGCCAATACCTATTGTTACGGATGTTCTCTTTGTTCTTGTATTTGTCCTAAGCATATCATTAACTTAAAACTGAACCGTAATGGTTTTTACCAGCCTGTTATCATTGACGAGAAGGCGTGTATTCAGTGTGGTCTTTGCTTGAAAGTCTGTTCTTACTACAATGAAGCACCGAAAGTAAGTGTCGATGCATTGCAAGGATTTGCTACATGGAGTAAGGAGGATGCGGTAAGGAGAAAAGCCAGTTCCGGTGGTACCGGTTTTGAAATTGCCCGTTCATTGTTAAACCGGGGGTACAAAGTGCTTGCCGTCCGTTATAATACTGAGAAACAGGAAGCCGAACATTATGTGGCAAATTCGGAAACAGAATTGATAGCCGGTATGGGATCGAAGTATATTCAAAGTAATACCGAAGATGCTTTCCTGTCAATGAAAAAAGGAGAAAAATATTTAGTGACGGGTACACCTTGTCAAATAGCCTCCATGTGGCGGTATATCCGGCAGAAACGAATGGAAGAAAATGTGGTGCTGATGGATTTCTTTTGTCATGGTGTGCCTTCTAAGTTGGTTTGGGATAAATATATTGTAGAACTGGAGCCTCGAATAGGTAAAGTAGTTTATGCTTCCTGGCGGAATAAACAGACCGGCTGGCATGACAGTTGGTCTATGGGATTGGATGGTGATAAAGCCGGTACACCGGTAAATTGGCATGATTCTTACAATATGTTAATAAGGGAAAAAAAAACTTCCTATACCTCTCGGCGTAGCGAGGGAGACTTGTTTTACAAGTTTTTCCTCAGTGATGTATGTTTTAATAAAGCTTGTTATAAAGACTGTAAGTTCAAGTATCTGCAATCGGCAGCTGATATCCGTATCGGAGACCTCTGGGGAAGCAAGTATGCCGATGATGAGAAAGGGGTAACCGGAGTCTTGACTTTCACGGATAAAGGCAAATGTATATTGTCGGATTGCAACATCGAAAAGATTCCTGAATCAGTAGAAGTAGTTACAGAAGGACAATTGAAAGGAAATCTTTCGCGCCCATATTTTTATTATTTCTTATTGGCTTTGTTGAGAACGCCTTTGCCTTTGCGGTATATTTACCGGTTTGTCCAAATGCTTCGTATCGGAAGCATCCTTAAATACAAACTCCATTTAAAATGAAAACAGTTGGTATTATTACCATGCACTGTGTGGTTAATCATGGATCTGCTCTGCAAACATGGGCCACACAGGAAGTCATTCGTCGCTTGGGTTACGACGCTACAATCATAAATTACCGTTATCCGAACGACTTTCATCCTAAGCATAGAAACCGATTGAAAGCGATACCGCAATTCATGCTACATCTGTTGCAGGGATTTCCACAGCGGAAAAAACATAAGTTTTATGAAAAGTTTTGGAAAGAGAATTTTAAACTAACCACTCCATATCCGAGTAAAGCTTCTATTATGGGGAATCCTCCATTATTTGATATCTATGTGGCAGGAAGTGACCAAATATGGAATCCGCAGCACACGAATGGGGATGGAACTTATTTCCTGGATTTTGTGCCTAAAGGAAAGAAGAAAATTTCTTATGCGTCCAGTTTTTCTTGTAGTACACTAAAACCGGATTACGAGAAGAATGTAGCGAATTGGTTGAAATCGTTTGATGCGATTTCTGTACGTGAAGAAAACGGAATGAAAATCATAAACCGTTTTTTACCGGGAAAGGCGGTCGTTACTTGTGATCCATCTTTGCTGCTTACACTTAGAGATTATCAACCACTGATAGACAAATCAACTTTTAAAACCGATGAGCCTTTTATTTTGGTTTATTGCTTGAAGTATATGTATAACCCATATCCATACGCAACCCATTTTATTGAAGAGGCTGTGCGGCAAACCGGCTTGAAAGTGATTTGCGTGGATTTTACAGCTTTACAGAAAATTCATGCTCCGTCTGTTTACAACTTTCGTGACGGGCTGGGACCATCGGAGTTCTTATGGCTTTTTGCTCATGCAGAAATGGTAATCACAACCTCTTTTCATGGAACGGCATTCGCATTGAATTTCGGTAAGTCGGTTTATTCTATTGTGAAAGACAAGGATTTTGGAGATGATAGAATGAAGAGTATTCTGAATCTTTGTGGTGTTTCTGAACGTGCAATTCCGATGGGTACAAAGAATGTCCGATTTGATACGGTAATAGACAATGTTAAAATACAGAATCAATTAACCAAGTTAAGAAACTTTTCAATTGATTATTTAAGAAAGAATTTGTGATAAAAACATTTGTTTAGCGAGTCTGTTGGTATTGTAGAAAGAGCGATTAATAAATAATCTCTAAAAGACGAATGACAAAAAAACATTAAAAGTTTTATTTAATTCATTAAGGTAATGAACATGACGATACGATTGTTCAGAAAGCTCTCCGCTATCCGTTCTAAAGTGGCCTACGAATACGGAAACAAAAAGCATTTCTTTTGTAAACCCAAGGCATTTTGGTATGCTCTCTGTCCGTACTTGAAGAAATATGGGAAGTCACGGCATAAGGCAGTATTGGCTTATCTCGGTAGGGAAGAAGCGGAATTGATTGAGAAATACCGTAACGCAATATGTGAAAACAAACAATCGGCATATATTAGCGATGATTGTCCCATCTGGGTAATGTGGTGGCAAGGTGCAAATTATCCCCCTATTGTTAAACTGTGTTTGGATTCTATTTCTCGAAACAAAGGAAATCATCCTTTGCACATTTTAGACAAGACAAATTATAAAGAGTATATAACCCTGCCAAATGGGCTGGAAGAAAAGCTGGTGAAAAATAACAATTTAGCCTGTCTAGCTGATGTAATTCGTTTTGGCTTGCTTAGTAAATATGGAGGTATATGGCTGGATGCTACAATCTATGTCAGTAAACCTATCACGGGGTGGCAACTTCCACTATACAGCATTCGCCACAGTAAAGGGAATCCACGTTATGTACTTGACGGTTGGCGATGGTCTGCATTTATGTTTGCCTGTGAAAAAGGAGAAATATTACCTAAGTTTCTTTATGAGGCCTTCCTTATGTATTTTAATAAAAATAATTATCTGATTGATTATTTCTTGGTTGATTATTTGATTGCCATTATCTATTTGAACAATCATTATGTGCGTAAAGAAATTGATTCGTTGCCTGCTGACAATACGGATACTTTGGAACTGCTGATGAATCTGTCACAGCCATATAATGAAACATGGCTTCAGAGCTGTTTGCAGAAACGGTGTTTTCATAAGTTGGACTGGCGGGTAAAGATTGGATCGCCGGATTCTATTTTGGCCCATTTAATGAAAATCGATGAACAACATTAAGGTAAGCATCATTGTTCCCGTCTACAATGTAGAGCAATACCTCGATCGCTGCATGCAGTCGTTGTTGAACCAGACATTGGATGGGATTGAAATTATCATGGTAGACGATGAATCGCCAGACCATTGTCCGCAGCTTTGCGAAGCGTACAAAGCCCAATATCCTAATGTAAAGGTTGTACATAAAAAGAACGGCGGATTGGGCTTTGCCCGTAACTCCGGTCTGGAGATAGCGGAAGGCGAATACGTGGCTTTTATTGATTCGGATGATTTCGTAGATACCGATATGTTTCAACACTTGTACGAATATGGAAAAGAGAATGATTGCGATGCCGTATTTTGTGGTTACAATATTTACCGTGATGCGGAACATATAAGGAGAGTGCAGGAGAACGCAGATTATGTGCTCTGTCGGGGTGATGAAGTGCGGCATGTCCTGCTTGATATGGTAGGCCCCACGCCCGATTATCGTTCGGATGCCAGACTGTTGATGTCTGTATGGCGGGCTGTCTATTCGCGTAAAGTGATTGAGGAAAACAAACTTCGGTTTGTTTCGGAAAGGATTTACATAGCCGAAGATATTATGTGGCATTTGGATTTTTTACCTTGCTGCCGCTGTGTGGGACTGATACCGCAGACGCATTATTATTATTGCATGAACGGCACGTCGCTGACGCGCACGTATCGTGCGGACAGATTCAAGAAAGAACTGTTTCTTTACCATGCGCAAGAGAACAAATTGCGTGAAGTCGGATTTTCTGAACATGAATTCAGAATAAGACTGAACCGTCAGTTGTTAATGAAAGTGCGGGTGTGCATATCGCAACAAGTGGCTTTTATCAATCAACTCGGTTATTTGAAGGTGCACAATAATATCCGTGATATTATTATGGAACCTGAGGTACAAACAATCATGAAAACATATCCATACAAACTCTTGCCGTTGCGTCATAAGCTTTTCTTCTTTCTGGTAAAGCTGCATTTATGTAGATTGTTGATACTTTTATTCCGCATGAAAAATTGATTGTTTTATGAATTTTCATAATTCCCGTGTAGAATAAATAGTTAGCCTACAGTTTTCGATTCTAAAGACTACAATTAAATAAAAATATATTTCTCATGAAAGCAGTAATTTTTGCCGGCGGTCTTGGTACCCGTTTCAGCGAAAAAACACAGTACATGCCTAAACCGATGATAGAAATCGGCGGCAAGCCGATTTTGTGGCACATCATGAAAATCTATGCTGCCTACGGCATAAGGGATTTTATTATCTGTTGCGGTTACAAAGGATACGTCATCAAGGAATATTTCATGAATTATTTTCTGCATAATACCGATGTGACTGTAAATCTTTCCGATAATTCCATGCAGTTGCTTGAGAACCATTCGGAAGATTGGAAGGTAACAATGGTGGATACAGGGCTGAATACCATGACGGCGGGGCGCTTGAAACGTGTAAAACAATATGTCGGTAATGAAACATTCTGTCTGACTTACGGCGATGGGGTGGCAGATCTTGATATAACAGACACCATAGCCAAGCACAAAGAAAGCGGAAAAATATTGTCAATGACCGTATATAAGCCTGCCGGTCGTTTCGGCTCAGTGCATATCGATCCGAAAACAAACAATGTACTTTCCTTTGAGGAAAAGCCGGATGGCGAAGGGAACTGGATTAACGCGGGATTTTTTGTTTGCGAGCCGAAGGTTTTTGACTTTCTGCCGGATGATGCCGATCCCGTAATGTTTGAACGCCAGCCGCTGGAAGACATAGCCAAGACCGGAGAAATGCATGCATACAAGCATTTCGGGTTCTGGAAACCGATGGATATGTTGAAGGATAATATGGAACTGGAAAAGATGTGGAGTGAAAACAAAGCTCCCTGGAAAGTGTGGTAATCGAAATCATATAACAAAAAAATAGATATGACTGATTTATTTAACGGCTTCTATAAAGGGAAGCGTGTGCTTCTTACCGGTCATACGGGATTCAAGGGCAGTTGGCTTTCTATTTGGCTGAATGAATTAGGTGCTGAGGTTATTGGTGTAGCCAAAGAGCCTTTTTCTGATAAAGATAATTATGTGCTTTCCAATATAGGAGACAGAATAAAGGCGGATATACGTGCCGATATCCGTGACGGAAACAGGATGAAGGAGATCTTCCGTGAGTATCAGCCGGAAATTGTGTTTCACCTTGCAGCGCAGCCACTCGTAAGATTGAGTTATGACATCCCTGTGGAGACTTACGAGACCAACGTGATGGGGACAATTAACGTCATGGAAGCTATTCGTGCCACGGAGAGTGTAAAAGTCTGCGTTATGATAACTACCGACAAATGTTATGAGAATAAAGAGCAAATTTGGGGATACCGTGAGGATGAGCCGATGGGTGGTTACGATCCTTATTCTTCATCGAAAGGCTGTTGTGAGCTTGCCATATCTTCATGGAGGAGAAGTTTTTTCAATCCGGATGCGTATGGCCGACACGGTAAAAGCCTTGCCAGTGTAAGAGCAGGCAATGTGATAGGAGGAGGTGACTGGGCTACCGACCGTATCATCCCTGATTGTATCAGGGCACTCGAGGCCGGACGGCCGATAGACATACGCAGCCCTCACTCCATACGCCCGTGGCAACATGTGCTTGAGCCGCTTAGCGGATATATGCTGTTGGCACAGAAGATGTGGAATGCGCCGACGGCATATTGCGAAGGTTGGAATTTCGGGCCAAGAATGGAAAGTGTAACGCCGGTGTGGAATGTCGCTTCTAAAATAATTGAAAACTATGGTTACGGTGAACTTCGCGACCTGTCTGATCCGAATGCCCCGCATGAGGCCAAACTGTTGATGCTTGACATAACAAAAGCGCAGATCAAACTGGGGTGGAGTCCCCGCATGAACATTGACCAGTGCATTGAGCTTGTTGTAGACTGGTACAAAAAATATAAAAACACGCAGGACGTTTATGCACTTTGCGTAGAGGAAATTTGCAAATATTTATCTTATTCCAAATAAATGAAAGTAACGATATTGGGGACCAACGGGTTCCTTTCACGTGCCATTGCTGTTTATTGTAACAGGAAAGGCTATTCGATTAATATGTACGGACTGGATGAACCGACAGGACATTCGTATGACACTTTCCACCGCATTAACTTGATGACGGAAGAATTGGATTATGATGATTTAAACTGTTCGGACATTATTGTTTACGCTATCGGCGCAGGCATCCAGTCGAACCTGAAAGAAGGAAACGATCTGATATATAACTTGAATGTGACAGCTCCCGTGAAGATATGCAACAAACTGAAAACCGTGGGATATAAGGGCTGTTTTATCACCTTCGGATCGGTTTTTGAGATGGGCGAGACGCGGGAAGAACGTTTCTTTACAGAGAATGATGTACTGACATCCGTTTGTCCTGCACCTAATGACTACACGGTGTCAAAGCGTATGCTAAGCCGTTTTGTTCAGTCTTACAAACACGATTTTACGCATTGGCATTTCTTTATTCCTACTATTTATGGCGAAACAGAAAATCCGCTGAGGCTCATTCCTTATACGATTAACGCTATCCGAAACGGCAGTCCGCTGCATTTTACGGCAGGCGACCAGACACGTCAGTATATCTATGTGGGCGAAGTGCCTGCAATGATAGACATGGCTTACAGTAAAAAGCTGCCAGACGGACTGTATAACATTCAGGGGAAAGATACGCTTACCGTGCGTGAGATTGTAACTGCAATACATCATTATTTCGGGAAGGAAGTGCCGGAAGGATGTTTCGGCTCGGCTCAACGAGCCGATGTAGGAATGAAATATCTTGCCCTTGACGGAACGAAGTTGAGAAATGCAACAGGCTTTGAGGCAACAATCAGTCTGACAGACGTAATAAACCGATATTGAGATATGGCACTGAAGGACAGAATTAAAATAATTCCGCGCCGTCTTATCAAAGACGACCGCGGATGGTTTCTGAAAGCAATAACAGGAACAGAAGAACAATTGCCTGCGCATACGGGTGAAGTTTACCTGACCATGGGTAAACCGGGACAGGCAAAGGGTGGACATTATCATCCGAAAGCACTGGAATGGTTTACGTTGGTAAGCGGTAAGGCTTTATTGAAATTGGAGGATGTGCAGACTCGTGAAAAGATGCAGATGGAAGTCTGTTTCGACGATGCCATAACGGTTTTTGTCCCTAACGGCATAGCTCATGCCTGGGAAAATACAGGAAAAGAAGACTTTATCCTGTTGGCCTATACCGATTTACTGTACGATCCGGCAGATACTATAGCTTTTAACCTTCAATAAGCGAAAACATATGGGTAAAATTTTGTCCGTTGTCATACCTACACTCAACCGTTATGAGTATTTGAAAAGAACGTTGGCGCAGATGCTGCCACAAGTGGAGCGCAATGCCGGCGAAGTGGAATTGGTAGTTTGCTGCAATGCGTCAAAAGACGAAACTGACAATTATATGAAAGAAATTCTTGTGCAGCATCCGGACGTGCGCTACCGTTATTTTGATGAATACGTAGAAGTAGGAGCCAGCCTGATACGCTCGGTTGGTGAATCGCAAGGGGAGTACGTGGTACTGTGGGGTGACGATGACATTCCTTTTCCTTATTTCGTAGAAACAGTGCTCGACATTATCCGCAAACATCCTGATGTAGGCATCATTCACTGCAATCGGTTATCGGGGAAAGATACGAAATACGGAATGCGTTCCCTGAAAGTACATGACGGAGAATATGCGGAAAAAGACGGCACGTTGACATTGGACGAGCTTGTGCAAAAGTTTACCATTTCATTAGGATTTATTTCTTCACTCATATTCAGGCGTGACTGTTGGGAAAAAGGCAAAAGCAATTTCTCTAAAGAACATTACGGTTATGAACATTTAGCCATGATTGTCAGCGGGGCCAAAGGCCGGAAATGCTACTATTATTGCCTGCCCATAGAGATCCAGCGCAATCCTTTGGAGCGTGACTTTACGGTGAAATGGCCTTTGTATCATTTTATAGGTGTGCCAAACATGATGAAGGACTTTGATAAGTGGGGCGTAACAACATCTGCATTCGATAATTGGAATACCAATCGGAACGGTTCTTTTGTACATTTTATTTGGAATATGATGTTCACTTCGCTTGATAAAACCATGTACAAGCCGATGTGCAAAAAGCTGAATAAATATCAAGATTCTTGGATAAGAAGGTGTTTGACGTATATTATTGTTTGGGGAATGCCTACTAAGATTTTCAAAGGGATGAGAAAAAAACTATATTAGGGAGACTATGAAAGTAGACATAATTACCTTACATCGGGCAGAAAATTATGGAAGTGTGTTGCAGACATTGGCTTTGCAAGTCAAATTGGAAGAATTAGGTCACGATGTGCATGTGCTGGATTACTATCCTGAAAGATTTACAAACAAGGGATTACTCAAACGGCTCAGACAGAAAAGCGATAAACTTAAGAATCCGATACTCTTGTTGGCGGCAAAGATTTTGATTTATCCTTCTTATTTACGCAAAAACCATGTGTTTGGTGACTTTATAGATAAGTATATTGCATTGAAAGGACCGGCATTTCAGTCCGATAAGGAAGCGGCTCAGAAGTTGTCTTTCGATGCGGATGCTTATTGTACCGGTTCAGATCAGGTATGGAACAGCCATTGGAATGAGGGGATAGAAAAGGCTCTGTTCCTTGATTTTGTCCCTAAAGGTAAGCTCGTCTTTTCGTATGCTTCAAGTATCGGACTGTCTAAACTCCCGGAAAGCGAAATGGAAGAGACAAAAAGGCTTTTAAATAAATATGAGTTTATTTCGGTGCGGGAGGATTCCGGTGTGGAAATCATTCGTGAATTGGGAAGGGATGATGTAGTGCAATGTCTGGATCCTACATTGTTGTTGACCAAAGAAGAATGGGATAAATACGCGTCTTGTCAAGACAAACGGACGGATTTTATATTGACTTATAATTTGCACCATGATTCGCGTATAGATAGATATGCTATGGAATTGAGCAAGAAATACAGTATCCCGGTATGGAACATCAGTTACAATTGGCACGATATTGTACGTAAGGGACATTTATGCTGGTGCCCTGCTGTGGAAAAATTTCTTTGGCTCATCAGGAATGCACAGTTTGTAGTTGCCGATTCTTTTCATGCAACCGTTTTTTCCATCATTTTTGAGCGCCCTTTTGTCACCATTACTCCGGATATAGCCGGCTCACGGATAAGTAGCATCTTGCGCATGTTGGGAATAGAAGAGCGGAAGTTGGACAAATTCTCGGATACTTCAGTAATAGAAACTCCGATTGATTATGCAGCAGTAAAAAGGACATTGGCTATGGAACAGGAAAAATCGATGGCATATTTGAAAAAAGTGACCGGTACAATCCAATTTACGCATAATAAATAATCGATTTTCATACCACATTCATGCCACAATTAGCTTCAGTAGAGACCTGTACGGGATGTGCGGCTTGTGCAAGCATCTGCCCTCATTCCGCCATAAAGATGATAACGGATGCTGAAGGTTTTGCTATTCCTATGGTAAATTCTTCGGCGTGTGTAGAATGTAAATTATGTGAAAAGACGTGTCCAGTCATTGTGCCGTTGCAAGAAACCGGATTGACTGCTCCAAAAACGTATGCCGTTTGGAGTGAACCGGACAGGCAGGTAAGCAGTTCGGGTGGCGCATTTTCTGCTTTTGCCAGATATGTACTGACAGAAAAAGGGGTAGTGTTCGGAGCTGCTTACGATGATAGTTTGCATGTAAGGCATATAGAAATACAAGATATTAAAGATTTGCCTTCATTGCGAGGTAGTAAATACATTCAAAGTGAAATCGGAGAAACATTTAAGAATATCAAGATTTATCTGAGGGAAGGAAGAATCGTTTTGTTTTGTGGAACACCTTGTCAGGTGGCAGGCTTGAAAAGTTATTTAAAAAAATCTTATGATAATCTGTTGACGCTGGATTTGATTTGTCACGGAGTTCCCTCTGATGCTGTATTTCAAAGCTATTTAAAGAAAATTTCGAGCCGCTTTGCGGCTGTTGTTGACGGTTACGAATTTCGTGACCGAAACGGATGGGGCTTTGCCCCATCCGTTTCGGTTTGCGGTAAATTTCGCCCGATTTATGGTGTAGATGCATTATATATGGAAGCATTTAACGCATCAGCCATATTCAGAAAATGCTGTTACCAATGTTGTTATGCCGGTTTACCCCGTGTAGGAGATTGCACGTTAGGAGATTTTTGGGGTATCGGCCGTTATGGCATTCCGTTCAAACATGATACCTTAAAAGGCGTTTCATTGGTTTTGGCTAATAATGCCAAAGGAGAACGTATGCTACATTTGCTACAAGATTGCTTTGTAGAAGAGCGAACTTTACAAGAAGCTTTGATAGAAAATCATAATCTGAAATACCCTTCAGTTAAGAACTCTCAACGAGAAAGAATCATTGAAGACTTTTTGAATCCTAATTTGTCATTGGCAGAGATCGATACCAGGTACAAATTAGTAGACCATAGTATAAAAGCCATTATAAAGAATATGGTTTTAAAGTTAGGATTGTTTAGTCTGGTAAAAAGAATATATAATTGGTATAAAGTGAAAAGTTATGGGCGCTCATAACACCAAAGTCTGTCTTGTCAGTTCTTGTGGCGGTCATTTCATGGAGTTGATGCAACTGCTTCCGTTAGTGCAAAATAAAAAATATTACATCGTTACGGAAAAGAACGTGGCTTCTACGGGAGCTGTGGAAAAGCATCCGCATCACTATTTGGTGCAACAGGAGCGGGAAGGCATCGCTTTCATCTTTAAGTTCGGATGGAACATTTTGCTTTCGTTTATCTATTTCTTGATAGAACAGCCGACTACTGTCATAACGACCGGTGCCGGCGCTTCCTATCCCACTTGCCTGTTTGCTCGGATATTCAGGCGGAGGATTATCTATGTGGAGAGCTTTGCCAAGTTGGACAGTGAGTCGGTAACAGGCAGAATGGTTTATCCGTTTGCCGACTATTTCTTCGTGCAATGGCCGGAAATGAAGAAGGTCTATCCTAAAGGGATTTATAGCGGAACCGTTTATTAATGTTGCGCTCTCTTGTTTTTGGGCAAGAGATAACTTCGTTCTTTGACATATTGTGACTATGGACAAGATTAAATTGTTTGTCCCACTGGGAACGCAGAAGTTTCCATTCGGGCGTATTATCACGGCACTAAACGGGCTGGTAGAACAAGGCGAATATAAGCAGGAAGAGATTGTCATGCAATCGGCTCTCTATCCCGTCAAACCAAACTTTACGGCATTCGGACTGATTCCGAACGAAGATTTTAACCGTTACATGAAAGAGGCAGAAGTCGTTGTGACACATAGCGGGGTAAATTCCATCATTTCATGCATGGAGATGGGCAAACCCTTGGTGATATGTCCGCGTCTTCATGAATATGGCGAACATGTGGATAATCATCAAATGGAAATCGCCACGCTGATGCACGAGAAATATGATGTGTTGGTCTGTACGGACATGAAAGAGTTGCCGGCATTGATAGAGCAGGCCAAGACACATAAATATCAATCTTGGGTTAGTCATCGCGCAGAATTATTGGATGCTATACGGGGACTAATTGTTTGAGTAAAGTATTGAAGCATACATGCCAGTCATGGGAATTGCTATTTTTAAGTGAGAAGAAATTAGGAATGATGGTCACACTATATCGGTGTCGATGTGAATTATAGGAACAGACATCGGTTTCTTTATATCAGCCTGCGGAGGATTTTTTCATAAAAAGCTATTTAAATATTTGCAGAATCGGTAAAAAGCATTACTTTTGCACCGTTGTTTTAAAAAACGACCTTCATGGCGCTTTCGTCTAGTGGCCTAGGACGCGGCCCTCTCACGGCTGAAACACGGGTTCGATTCCCGTATGCGCTACACAAAGGAAGTTTGGGTGAGTGGCTGAAACCAGCAGTTTGCTAAACTGCCGTACGAATTATCGTACCGGGGGTTCGAATCCCCCAGCTTCCGCAGCGAGTTTAAAAGAAGGTATTTGCTTAAAACCTTCACTCAAGGAGTCAAAGCACCGTAATCAATTGATTACGGTGCTTTTTTCGTATCTGTATGTCTGGCAGGTGAAAGGTTTTCGGCAAAATCAGTATCATGGCGAAGGCGTGCAGCCGGATGTAAGCACGGCAGAACTGAAAGCCATCTAAAAGGCGGATTGCAGATGTCCGGGGAAATGGCAGGTGGCAGCAGATGGAGGCCGGCAAATGGTGTGGTCTGTAAGAAGATGAATCGTTACGGAAAATTCACGGGATGGAAATGTTTTTGATAAACAGCCGTAATGTTTTTGAAATTTGTAGCACATATTTTTGTGACAATTTTAGGTAAAAGTATGAAAGACAATCTTAAGGTATGTGCTATGGCGCTTCTGCTTCTGCTTCCGGTGGGTAAGGCTTCAGGACAGAAGGATACGTCATCGTTGAATTTGATTAAGGATAAGGAAGTCAGTGCCAGGGTATATTTTAAAGATGGAAAAGTGAATATGTCCACTAAGGACAAGAAGTTCCATATATGGTTGGATAACAGAATCTACACAGACGCCTCGTTTTATTTTCCCACAGAATCGGTTGATGGTCTTGTATCAAAACAAAACAAGGACTTGGAGGACGACGACGGAGTATTTCGTTTCAGCAATGGCGTGAGCATCCGCCGTGCCCGTTTTGCTATTAAAGCCGAGCTTTATGAAAAATGGTTCGCCGAGTTCGATATTGATTTCGCATACAACGAGGTCGAGATAAAGGATATGTTTCTTGGATACAGGTTCAACGACCATCTGTCCATACAGGCCGGTCATTTTAAAGAGCCGATGAGCTTGGAGCGGGTAACCAGTTCTCGTTACATCGTAGCCAATGAACGTCCGATGCCGGTAGAGGCGCTTGCCGGAGGTCGTCGCCTCGGCGTGGCTGCGACCTGGTGGGGCAAATACTGGTGGGTTTCCGGCGGAGTGTTCGGCCAGCAGGTGGATATTCTTCAGAAGGAACGAAACAGAGGTAGTGACGGATACGGTTTCACCGGCAGGGTTGCTGTACCTGTTATAAATAACGACGATATGACCTTGCACATCGGCGGTTATGCCAGTTGGCGCAGACCTGATGCTGCGGGGGAGGAAGACCGGATGGCTCTTTTCAGAACATTCCCCGAGAGCCGAACAGACCGCAGACGTTTCCTGCAGGCCGAGGTCGGAAACGTCAATCATTATGCGACATACGGAGCGGAACTGGCCTTCAGGTGGAACAAGTTGCTTATGTACGGAGAGTATCTTTTTACCGACTTAAGCCGCTATAAAAAAAGCGGTGAGATCCGTGAACCCCTTAAAAATGCAGAGTTTATGGGCTGGTATGCTACCGCCTCATGGATGCTTATCGGCCGGCAGCGGCGGTATAATCCGCAAGATGCCGAATTCGGAGGCGTCAAAGTCAACCGCAAGGGAGGAAGTTTGGAACTGAATGCCCGGGTAAGCCATTTGGACCTGAACGACTTCCATAACCCGTCTTCTCCGATAACGGGCGGATCGGCTTACTCTTACAGCGTCAATCTGAACTGGTATCCGGTAAGCAATATCCTCATCGGGCTTAATTACCTCTTCATGAACAATGACAAATACGCCGATTCCAAAGGGCAGATTACTGTCGGCAATCAGCCTCTGAGTGTGGCCAGGCCGGACGGCATCGACTTTCATGTTCTGCAGTTGAGGGCCATGGTCTCCTTCTAAGCAGAAACAAACACAATAAACAAAGACGTTATAACACTATTTAAATTATGAAAACCATCAGTATTTTTATGACAGCGGCGGCTTTTCTGGCTGCTATTTCTCTGACGGGCTGTAAAGACGATAACGAACCCGGTTCGGAGCCTTCGGAGGTACAAGGACTTTTTATTAATGAGATTTGTTCCGGAGGAACAGATTGGATTGAATTTTATAATGCCGGAGAAACCGAAATCAATCTGGCAGGCTATCATGTGCAGGACAATAAAGGTGCGGAAGAGGAATACACGTTTCTTTCCAATGCCCGCATCGCAGCAAAAGGTTTCCTGGTAATCGAGGAAGGAGATTTCAGCTTCGGTATTTCGGGAAGTGGCGATGCCATTACGATACTCGACGCCTCCTATGCGAAGATTGACGAAGTGATTGTACCTGCAATGGAGGACGGTTCTACTTATGCCAGAACGGAAGACGGAGGTTCGTCGTGGGCCATAGTGCAAGGCGGTACAAAAGGCCGCAGCAATGCCGGTGAACCGGACAATGTAGAGCCGGATACTCCCGGAGAGGCAGATTCCCCCATTCTGATCAATGAAGTGCAGGGAGCTACCATCGACGGCGTACAGACCGACTTTATCGAGCTTTACAATCCTTCTGCTGCCGACGTAGATATCAGCGGCTACATACTTCAGGACGACAAGGGAGCCGAGGAAGAGTATGTGGTGCCCGACGGCACTGTGATAGAAGCCGGCTCGATGATGGTATTCTACAAGGATGAAACCTTTGTCTTCGGTCTTAGTGGTAGCGGTGACATGGTTACTGTTCTCGATGCTAATGGCGATACGGTAGACAGCATCGAATATCCCGATATGGAGGACGGTTCCTCATACGCCCGTATCCCTGACGGCTCGGACAACTGGTCGGTATGCACCGAACCTACTCCGGGCTTGAGTAATGTTGCTTCCGGCGAGGAGGAGACGGCCGACTATGATGCTATCAAACTCAACGAACTCAACGGAAATGACAAGTTCATAGAGCTTTACAATACTTCGGATGCCGAGGTGAATATCTCCGGGATGTATTTTGTGAAAGATGACGAAACCGAGGACTCCAGATTTACAGCCGGCGCCGGAACGGTCATTCCCGCCCATGGATTCCTGACAATATGGTCGGAAAAGTCGGATATGGCCGAGACAAATCCTGAACTTCCCATCTTCGAATTCGGTCTCTCTGCCGACAAGTCGGTGAAAATCGAGTTGTTTGCTCCGGACGGAACCTCCGTGGATGTCTTCAAAAACCTCAGCGAAGCTCTCGGTGAAACCTGGGGAGAAGATGACGGAATGTTTGACAGCAAGGATAAAGGCTCCTTCGCCCGTGAGGCAGACGGCAGCGGTGACTGGTATATCATGACTGTGACAGAGGGAGAAAGCAATGCCTCTGCTGAAAAAGTTGAAGACCAGAAAATAGAATGGTAAAGAAGTTTATACTTGCATTGGTAGGGATATCCCTGTCTTGTGGCTTTGTAACGGCCCGGGACAGGGATGTCCTTCATCTGATTTATTGCTCCGATGTGCATTACGGTCTCACCAGACAGTTCCGCGGAACGGAAACAAGTGCAGACTCGGTCAGCAGGGCCATGCTGGCTGCGTTCCGCTCTCTTGAGAAAGAACGCCTTCCGCGTGATGGAGGCGTATCGGCAGGAGAGGTGTTCGGCATTCCCGACATGGTGGTCTGTACCGGCGACATTGCCAACAGAATGGAGAAGGGGGTACAGTCGGCAACGGCTTCCTGGGAGAGCTTTTGCAGAGATTGGGCCGCTTATTCCGATCGTTTGTATCTGGTTCCGGGAAACCACGACATCTCCAATGCAATAGGTTACACAAAGCCGATGACTCCCTTGAAGGATGCTGCTTCGGCCGCCGGTATCTACAACCGTATGATGCACCCCGACACGGTGGTGAATGCCCGCAATTTCGACTACGGCCTTGACAAAATTCATTATTCCCTTGTCAGGAACGGCATTAGAATGGTTTTCATGGGAATGTGGCCCGATACTCTTATGCGGGCATGGCTGGATGAAGAACTCTTGCGGGACAATTCCCTGCCCACCCTGATTTTTACGCACGATCCTCCGGAGGCTGATGCCAAACATTTTACGAATCCCAATGAAGGGCACGGCATCAATTCCTTCGATCGCTTCGAGAATCTGCTGGCAGATACCTGTTGCGTGCGAAACATCCATTCCTTGCCTCTGGAGAACTGGAGGACGCTCGAACACTATCTGCACGACCGGCCGCAGATTAAAGCTTATTTTCATGGAGACTGCAATTACAACGAGTTCTATACCTGGCACGGGGTAGACAGCACCATTGCCCTGCCGGTGTTCAGGGTTGACTCGCCCATGAAGGGAGAATATTCCGCCGAAGACGAAACCCTGCTGTCGTTTATCGTGGTGACAATAGACACCTCCCGTAAAATACTGACGGCCCGTGAGTGTCTTTGGAACGTCGGTTCCCGGCCGTCGATAGCGTGGGACAGCGTAGTTTCTGTCAGGTTGTGACATTTTACGCCCGGTTGCTTGAGCCTGTTGGAGGTGAACTTTAGTGCGACACCATTTTCAGTCCGATGATGGAGGCTATCAGGATGGTGATGAAGAAAAGGCGGAGAAAGGATGCCGGCTCATGGAAAAACACGATACCTAATATGACTGTTCCCACTGCACCGATGCCCGTCCATACCGGATAGGCCGTGCCGATAGGCAAGGTCTGTACGGCTTTGGCCAGTAAAGTCATGCTGAGCGCAAGACTGACAAGGAATCCGGCACCCCAAAGGTACCACTCGGTGCCGGAAACTTCTTTCATCTTCCCCAAACAAAAAGCAAAGCCGGATTCAAAGAGTCCGGCAACAATCAGAATAATCCAGTTCATACGGCTTTCTTGTAGATATGTAAAAATGTTGCGGTAAAGGTATGGATTTTTATTTGCCGCTGCCAGTAGAGGTCGCGTTTTTAAGTTTTTTTAGGTCGGCCGAAAGGAGGGGAGGGGGAGAAAGACAAGACGTGCAGGAATCTGCTCCACACGCATTCGGAGTGATGTCCTGCACGTCTTGTTGTAAAGACTTCGGTCTTTTTATTGTTTCTTAAAGCGTTCCATGCGCTCTTTCTGGAGGCGTTCCTGCTCTTTCTGGAGTGCTTCCAGCTTGGCCATCAGTCCGCTTTGCGAGTTCTTGGGTGTCTCTTTCTTGTTGGCTTCCAGTGTGGCCAGCAACTTTTTCTCATCCGTCATCTTACGCATAGCCCACATGGTGAGAATACCTATCAGGGTAGAGATGAAGTAATAGTAGCTCAGTCCTGCGGCATACTCGTTGAAGATGAAGAAGAACATGATGGGCATGATGTACATCATCCACTTCATGGCTGCCACTTGCGGATTGGCTCCTGTATCCTGCTGTTTCATCACGATAATCTGGTTGATAACCGTCGCTGCACTGAACAGCAGACAGAACAGGCTCAGGTGATTGCCCAGCAGAGGGATGCTGGTGGACCAGCTGATCAGGTCGTCGTACGACGAAAGGTCGTCCGCCCAAAGGAAGCTCTGCTGGCGAAGCTCTATGGCGTTTGGCACGAAGAAGAACAGCGCCATAAACACCGGTGTCTGCAAAAGCAGCGGGAGACATCCTCCCATCGGGCTTACGCCGTACTGTTTGTACACCATCATCATTTCCTGTTGCTTCTTCAGGGCATCTTCCTGCTTGGGATATTTGGCGTTTATCTTGTCGATGTATGGTTTCAGTGCCCGCATTTTGGCCGACGACATGAACGATTTGTAGGTCGTGGGGAGCACGAGAATCTTTACGATGAGAGTCATCAGCAGGATGACGATACCCATGTTCAGTCCCCAGCCCGACAGCCAGTCGAACAGGTTGATGGTGAACCATCGGTTGATCCAGCGTATGATGGGCCATCCCAGATAGACCAGATCTTCCAGTTCCTGGTCTTTGTCTTTAAAGCTCAACTTGTTGCTTGCCAGAAGCGTCTTGAAATGGTTCGGTCCGAAATAGAACTGGAAGTTGCTCGGAGTGGCGCCCGTTGCGTCGAACTCGGCTTTCATCTCTGCGCGATAGTTCTTCATGTATCCGCTTCCCTTCTGCTCCAGTTTCGATTCCAGCGTGACGTCTTCAAAACAATTTTCTGCCATGAATACGCAAGAGAAGTATTGGTTTTTAAACGCCACCCAGTCGAGCACGGCGGGGATGGTTTCTTTTTCGTCCTTCGTCTCGCTCAGGTAGTCGAAGCTCTCTCCGACGGGTTTGTATGTCAGCGACGTGTAGCGTTGCTCAAACGTGTGGCTTTTCTCCATTTGCCGCGCACGTTGTTTCCAGTCGATGCTGAGGGTTCTTTCCGACGATGAGAAGAAGTTCTGCAGTCCGACGGCCTGAACGGAGAAATTCACCATGTACGATTCCGGCAGTAGCGTATAGATAAAGTCAATGTGTCCGCCGTTTGAAGCGTTCAAGCGCATGGTCACCGTGCTGTCGGTGGCATTGACCGTATCGAAGGTCAGCTGGTCGCTGAAGATGTTTTCGTTTTTGCCTTCAAAGCCGATGTTGAACGCGATGTCACGGTTATCGAACAGTACGAGCGGTTTTTTCTCCTGGTCGTTGTATTCTTTCAGCACGGCCTTGTAGATTCGTCCGCCCTTGTTGGTCAGCGTCAGCTGCAGTACGTTGTTCTCCAGGGTGACGAGTTGTTCCTCTTTCTGTCCCGTTTCATAAAAGATGGATGTCGAGTCTAAAGAGGCCGTTACGGCCGTGTTTGTCTCCGGTGCTTTTTTCTGTTCCTCTATCTGCTTTTCCAGTGCTACTTGTTGAATAGAGTCCTGATAATGCTGTGCGCGTGTGATTTCTTCCTGGCTCGGACGGTTGTAGATTCCGAAGCCCACGATTACGGCACCTATCAAGGCAAATCCCACTAAGGTATTTTTATCCATTTTGCTTTATTTTCGGTTAATGTCTGTTATTTGTCGATTGCTGCTTTGATGAAAGACAGGAATAGCGGGTGAGGGTTCAGCACGGTGCTGCTGTATTCCGGATGGAATTGCGTTCCGATGAACCATTTCAGTGTGGGGATTTCCACTATTTCCACGAGGTCTGATTCGGGATTGATTCCCACGCATTTCATGCCGGCCTTTTCAAATTCTGCTTTAAAGTGGTTGTTGAACTCGTAGCGGTGGCGGTGGCGTTCCTGTATGTGTTCTTTCTTGTATGCCTGATATGTTTTCGAAGTCGGATCGATAACGCACTCGTAGGCGCCCAGACGCATGGTGCCTCCCATGTTTGTTACAGATTTTTGTTCCTCCATGATGTCTATGACGTTGTGAGGAGTCTTTTCGTCCATCTCACGGCTGTTGGCATCGGCGTAGCCCAATACGTTTCTTGCAAACTCGATGGCCATGCACTGCATGCCCAGACAGATGCCGAAGGTCGGCACGTTGTGTGTGCGGCAATACTTGATGGCTACAAACTTGCCCTCGATGCCCCGTTGTCCGAATCCCGGGCAGATAATCACGCCGTCCATATCCTTCAGTGCGGCTTCTACGTTGTCGTCGGTCAGTTTTTCGCTGTTTATGAAGTGGATGTCGGCCTTTCTGTCGTTGTACGTGGCAGCCTGCGAGAGTGCTTCCAGTATGGATTTGTAAGCATCCTGCAGGTCGTATTTCCCTACCAGCCCTATTCTTACCACCTCCGTTGCGTTGTGCCGGCGGTTGAGGAAGTCTCTCCATGCGCCCAGCGTGGGAGTTTCTCCGATGGGAAGTCCCATTTTCTTCAGGATGGTCTCGTCGAGCTTCTGCTCCTGCATGCGTAGCGGCACTTCGTAGATGGTGGGCATGTCCATCGATTGTACCACCGACTCTTCGTCGACGTTGCAGAACAGGGCCACTTTCTTTCTCAGGTTGGTGTTCAGCTCATGCTCCGTGCGCAGCACGAGGATGTCCGGCTGGATACCCACCGACTGCAGTTCCTTTACGGAGTGTTGCGTGGGTTTTGTTTTCAGTTCTTTTGCCGCGGCCAGATAAGGTACATAAGTAAGGTGTACGCAAAGGGCGTTTTTACCCAACTCCCATTTCAGCTGGCGGATGCTTTCAAGGTAAGGCAGAGACTCGATGTCGCCCACCGTACCGCCGATTTCCGTAATGACGAAATCGAATTTATATTTGTTTCCCAGCAGTTTTACGTTGCGTTTTATCTCGTCGGTGATGTGGGGAATGATTTGGATGGTCTTTCCCAGATAGTCTCCCCGCCGCTCTTTGTCGATTACGGTCTTGTATATACGTCCGGTAGTAATGTTGTTGGCTTTGGTTGTCTGGATGCCCAGGAAACGTTCGTAGTGTCCCAAATCCAGGTCGGCCTCATGGCCATCCACCGTTACATAGCATTCTCCGTGTTCATAGGGGTTTAGTGTACCCGGATCGATGTTGATATACGGATCAAACTTTTGTATGGTTACGCTGTAGCCTCTGGCTTGCAGCAACTTGCCGATGGAAGACGAGATGATGCCTTTTCCTAATGAGGAGGCCACTCCACCGGTTACGAAAATGTACTTTGTTTCTGCCACAATCGAATATTTTTAAAATGATTTACTCTCTTAATACACTTATTCAAAGTTGCAAAATTACAAAAAAATACCGAGATAACAGCATGAAAGGAGAGAAAACATTTGCAGTTTGCGTTTGGCGGCGGCTGTTGCCGGTGTGCCTGGGGCGTTTGCTGTACGCAAAGGGTGCGGCGAACAAGGGGAGAGGCCGTCGTGTTTCCGGCGGAAGCACGGGGGAAATGTTTTTTTGCACGTTTGTTTCCGGATTGCCGTATTTGTGGTTTCTGTTGTATTAATCTGTCGATTTTGTTCGATTATTCCAACGATATTCTTACTTTTGCATTAAATATGGGGAGAATGAAACATCTGTTTGCATCGTTGATATTGATTTTGTCGTTTGCAGGAGCTTATGCGCAGACAGCGCAGCAGGATTCTGTGGCGGTGCAGGACGTCAGGTCCGACACGATGGCCTACGATACGCTCAGGGTATCGGAGATGCTTATCAGGGAGAAAATGGGGATGGGCGATTCCGTTTTTTACGATGAAGAGCCGGTGGAACCGTCGGGCGATTCTTTGTTGCCCGACACGTCGGGAGTGTCGCTGCTGACGGACACGTTACGTCCCGGTAACGATTCTCTGCTCATCACGGCCGATTCCGTGCCGCAGATGTCCGACTCTCTGCCGTTGCTGCCCGATTCCCTGCTCGTGAGCGGCGATTCCTTAATAATAAAAGGTGACTCCTTGCTGCCCGACTCTCTGAAGCTCCGGCAGGGAAATCTCCCCGGCGATACTCTGAAGGGCGATACCGTTCCGGCAAAGGTCGTCGTGAGGCCTCCCAGGCGAAATCCGCTGTTCAGGGATGTGCGCCGTCTGATAAATGAATTCTGGAAAGATTACGATGAAAAACTGGAGCGGTGGGATGACATTTTCCTCTACTCCGTCGACATCGTGTCGGATGCCGACTACTATAAGCTGGCCATGCCTGCCACCTACTATTCGGAGCCTTTCCGGCAGGCTTCTTACTTGGGCGATTGGCATCCCGTGGACCGTTTGACGAAGAAAAACGAGCTGGAAAAGTTTTTGGAGAAGGTTCCGAAGTTTACCAAGACGGCCGACATAAACCGCCGCATCAACAAACAGTTGCTTTCGTTCTATCTCGAATATCCGGAGCTGGTGAAGCGCAACGAGGAAGACCTGAAAGATGTGACGCCTCCCTCTGAAGACATGTGGCTGCTCAAGCCGAAGGAGGTGAAGTTTATAAGCCTTCTCTCGCCGGCGAAAGTACGGGCACGGCGTAGCGACCTGAGGCTGTTCAAACCGAATTTCTGGAGAATCTCGGGAAATACCTCCCTGCAGTTCTCGCAGAACCATATATCGGACAACTGGTATCAGGGCGGGGAAAGCTCGAATGCGCTGATGGCCACCACAAACTGGTACTTCAACTACGACAATAAGCGGCGCTTCATTTTCGAAAACGCCGTAGAGTGGAAATTGGGTTTCGTGACTTCTCCTTCCGACACGGTGCACAAGTATAAAACAAACAACGACCAGATACGTCTGTACTCGAAGATAGGATATCAGGCCATCTCCAACTGGTATTATACGATTTCCGCCGAGTTTAAGACACAGTTGTTTGCCACGCATAACGCCAATTCCGAAGACATTGTCTCCACGATACTCTCGCCGAACGAACTGAACGTGGGTGCCGGTCTGACCTATAAGTTCGAGAAATCGGGCAAGTTTGTGCTCGACTCGTCTTTCAACCTGATAAATGTCACGCGAAAAGGTGTGGCCGACCGACGGATAAACCCCACAAGTTTCGGTGTGGACGAGGGCGATAAGTTTAAGTGGACGAAGGGTTCCCGCTTTGAGGTCAAGTGGACCGTGTCAAACATCATACCGAATCTGGTCTGGGAGAGCCGGGCATGGTACAACACGGACTACCACCGGGGAGAGTCGGAGTGGGAGAACAAGTTCCGTTTTTCGTTCAACAAATTCTTCTCCACCGAGCTGTATATGCTGGCGCGTTTCGACGATGCAGTGAACAGGCAGGAGGGAGACAGCTATTTCCAGTTTAAGGAATCGTTTACGTTAGGATTTAATTATAGTTGGTAACCGGGAGAGATTGATATGGATTTTGTTATGCCTTCTTTTGTACAAATACTCGACTTTATAGGAACATTCGCCTTTGCCATAAGCGGCATCCGCCTGGCCTCGGCCAAACGGTTCGACTGGTTCGGCGCCTACGTGGTGGGTTTTGCCACGGCCATCGGGGGAGGTACCATCCGCGATGTGCTGCTCGACGTCACACCGGCCTGGATGCTCGATCCGATGTATCTGATATGTACGGCCTTTGCCATGTTTTTTGTCATCCTGTTCGGGAAATATCTCATCAAGCTGAACAACACGTTTTTCCTGTTCGACAGCATCGGACTGGCCCTGTTCACCGTCGTGGGATTCGGCAAGAGCTTGGCTTTGGGCTATCCCTGCTGGATAGCCATCATCATGGGCAGCATAACGGGAGCGGCGGGAGGTGTGATACGCGATGTGTTTATCAATGAAATACCGCTGATATTCCGGAAAGAAATCTACGCAATGGCCTGTGTGGTGGGAGGACTGGTGTACTGGCTTTGTCTGAAGATGGAGTTCGACTCGTACATCGCCCAGATAGCGGGAGGCATCACGGTCTTCCTTACGCGCATCCTGGCCGTGAAATATCAAATTACGCTGCCCGTGCTGAAAGGAGATCCCGCCAATGAAAATTAGGCTGCTGCTGGCCGTAGCGTGTCTGTGGGCAAACGTTCTCTCCGGTAATGCGCAAACAGACAGCATCCGTGTGGAGACGTGGCTGCGAGAGGGGTGTGCCCTTCCCGCCGACAGTAACCGCTGTTTGTTTTACGCCATGCAGATGATGGGTACGCCTTATGCGGCCGGTACCTTGGAGGGGGAAGGCGGGGAGCGCCTGATAGTGCGTATCGACAGCGTGGATTGCACGACGTTTGTGGAGACGGTCCTCGCACTGGTTCTGGCCGATGCCGACGGTGTACCTGCGTTCACCCGCTTCAAGCAGCGGCTCAGGCAGATCCGTTACCGTAGCGGAGTGATAGACGGCTATGCCTCGCGCCTGCATTATTTCAGCGACTGGGTGTGCGACAACGAGCGGAAGCGCTTCGTCGAAGAACGTACGTGCGCCCTGGGTGGGAAACACTTGTACATCACACTCGATTTTATGACGGGACATCCCGATGCCTATCCGGCCTTGCGGAACGATACGTCGGAGATACGCCGTATGAAGGACGTGGAACGCCGCTGGAGGAACCGCTGCGTTTGCTACATACCGAAGGGCGAGCTGAATAAGAAGGCCGGTGAACTGGGTATAAGGAACGGAGACATTCTGGCCCTGACAACGTCTGTCGACGGACTGGACGTCGTACACATGGGGTTTGCCTGCCTTGTCGGCGATGAGGTTCACCTGCTTCATGCTTCGTCGGCAGTGGGGAGAGTGGTGCTCGACACATGTACCCTGTTCCAATATTCCGCGCCCAAGCGCACGCACACCGGGGTAAGGGTGGTGTCGTGCGTGGCGGGGAGATAAGAAAATGTCCTCAACTCTTATTTTTTATCTGCCGGAATACCTAATTTCCAGACCGCGGAAAACGATGTGGAGAGCGGAGAGTATTTTTCGGTATGAAAGGTGAATTTGTCATCTATTTCATCATCGGCATTTCTAGCGGGATAATAGACTGTTTGGTCCCGGTCTTCCTTTTTTGGGAACCACCAGCAGTGTTGTTCGGGTATCCAGATTTTGTTGCCGATTTCGATGAAGCGGCATTTTGTGTAATACGTCTCTTCTTCCGGCAATACCGTCCCTTTGCAGTGACGGATTAGCGGGCTGTTATAGGACTTTACCGTGAAATAAACCTCTTTCATCCGCCATTTTGACCAATCATCATCCAGACGTTCGCCCGGCAACGGCTTCCAGTTGTGCACATCCTCCAGATCGACCAGTTCGCAATGGCGGCCCCGTACGACAAATTCCTGGTCTTCCCCTTGGCCTTCCGTGGTCACTATGGACTCTTTGAACCAGTCGGGTAGCGGCCGATTGTAACTTACGAGGCTGTCGGGTATTGACATGCCTCCTTTCATTCCGCCGTAAGAAGAGAACCACACCGTGTAGACCGTCCACAGGCTGTCCAGCAGATTATAGTGATGGCGCAATATGTTTTCCAGCGAACCGTACTCGTCAAGGTCGTAAGCTTGCTTCATCTTTTCGGTAAATTCTGAATGCGATAAAAGAGTGTCTGCCTTGGTTCTCTGGTCGAGGTAGTAATAATAATAGTGATTCGGTCCGATCGTGTCGCCTATGTGCACGCCTTCTTCCACGCCGAGAACCTTGCCAAAGGGTGTTGCCACCACTTGCTCTACAGTTTCTGCAATGAATTCTTTATCCGCAACATTCTTTAAGATGTTTACCTCCTTGAAGTCCTTGTAGGCATAGCAGACGAGTTCTATTCCGTCTTTGCGAAAACTTTTTGCTTCACCGTTGCGGAACCGATCCACCTTTTCTTCCTTGAACCCGTCCATGCAATTCTCCATCAGATATTTTTCGCCCTTTGGAGTGAGATGCACGGAGGCAATCACTTCGTCGTCCGTACGGCTTTTCACGTCGTAATCCACCAGGCCGGCATCGGCAAAGCACGTCATGCACGAGTCGCATCCCTGGCATCCCAGTGATGTGTCGTAGAACGAACTGTTCGTCAGATACAGGTGATCCATAATCGTGCCTACAAAGTTGAAATTGGTGCGATGCCTTACTATCGGCTTTACAGGCAGTCGGATGTCGTCACCTACCTGTATGGCAAGGGCATAATGATCCAGCGGAGAGTGGTACTTTTTCACTTCCTCTACGTTTTTTGAGTCTTTGCATCCGGCCAGTGCGACGGCCAGTGCAAGGGCATAAAACAATTGTATTTTCATAGAATGTTGTTTTTGTGTTTGCCGTTTTTCCTTTTTTCAAACAGGCAGACTATGGTTAAAAGATTAAAATAGCCTTTGTGGTGTCCGGAGATTTCCCACGGCCGGCGGATGCGGGTGCGGCATCGACCTTTTCCGTTCCCGATCTTTACATAGACAAATATACAAAAAATAATTAAAAAATGCAATGATTTTCAACGTTTTTTCTCTTTCTGGCCGTAATATGGGGGAGCGGGCGGGAGAGGCGTCCGTCAATGCGGGATGCCTGTTTGCGGCCTTTCATAAAAAAACGTCCTTTTGATGCGGGTGCAGGAGTTTTCCTTTCCCGTCGGTCAAAAGGACGTTTGTGTGATTCGTCTGCGTGCACCGCAAACAGAGCGGGGGCTTACTGCAGGGTGCCTGCTTCGGCCTGCTCGATCATTTCCTTGCTGGCATACATATATATTTCCACGCGCCGGTTTTCCTGGCGGCCGGCTTCGGTGCTGTTGTCGGCCACGGGATTGTCTTCACCCAGGCCGTCTACCACCTGTATCTGGTCGGATGTCACGCCGCAGCCCAGCAGATAGCTCGACACGCTTTGGGCGCGCTCCTGCGACAACTCCACGTTTTTCTGTTTGCTTTGTTCCGCCGTGCTGTTTTTCCAGCCTTGGTTGTCGGTATATCCGTAGATGGCCACATCCATGTCTTTGTTTTTGTTGAGCACGTTGTTGGCAAATTTGCTCAGTGCCGATTTGGCGGATGTGCTCAGGGTAGAGCTGCCTGTGGTGAAAAGGATGCCCGAGTCGAATGTCACCTTCACGGCCTGCAACCCGTTGTCGTCTTTTACCTGTTCCACTTCGGCTCCCTGTATTTCGGCGGCCTGCTCGGCGGCCTTGTCCATTTTCTTGCCTATCAGCACACCTGCTCCGGCACCCACTGCCGCGCCTACCGCCGCGCCGATGGCTGCGCCTTTGCCGTGTCCGGCTATGCCTCCGATCATTGCTCCCAAAGCCGTTCCGCTTCCTGCTCCGATCAGTCCGCCCTTGGCGGTATTGTTCATCGTGCCGCAACCGCTAAGTACGATGCTTGCACTCAAGAAGAGGGCTGTAAGATTTGTTTTTTTCATAGGCTTTATGTGTTTTGTTTATATGCTTTCCGTGAAAGTGTGGTTTCAGTATGCGAACAGCGGGTAGTTCTTCATCGTCTCGTTTACGCGTGCCCGTACCGAGGCGATGACTTGCTCGTTGTCGACGTTGGAGAGCACCGTTTCTATCATTTCCGCTATTTCGTACATGAGGTCTTCTTTCGCGCCGCGTGTGGTGATGGCCGGCGTACCCAGGCGGATGCCCGATGTCTGGAATGCCGAGCGTGTGTCAAACGGCACCATGTTTTTGTTTACGGTGATGTCGGCCGATACCAATGCTTTTTCGGCCACCTTTCCGGTCAGGTCGGGATATTTGGTGCGCAGGTCAACCAGCATGGAGTGGTTGTCTGTTCCGCCCGATACGATGGTAAATCCGCGGTCCATCAGAGCCTGAGCCAGTACGGCAGCGTTCTTTTTCACCTGTTGCTGATACAGTTTGTACTCGGGTTGCAGGCACTCGCCGAAGGCTACGGCTTTTGCTGCGATGACGTGTTCCAGCGGTCCGCCCTGTATGCCGGGGAATACGGCCGAGTCGAGCAGTTGCGACATCATCCGTATCTCTCCCTTGTTGTTCTTCTTGCCCCAGGGGTTGGGGAAGTCTTTTCCCATCATGATGACACCCCCGCGCGGTCCTCTCAGCGTTTTGTGTGTGGTCGATGTGACGATGTGTGCATATTTCACGGGGTTGTCCAGCAATCCGGCGGCGATGAGTCCCGCAGGATGCGCCATGTCTATCATCAGCAGGGCGCCCACTTTGTCGGCAATGTCGCGCATGCGTTTGTAATCCCATTCGCGTGAGTATGCCGAGCCTCCTCCCACGATGAGTTTCGGATGCTCTCTCAGTGCGATTTCTTCCATCTGGTCGTAGTCCACCCGTCCGGTTTCTTTCTTCAGGTTATACTCGCAGGGGGTGTAGAGGATGCCCGACGTGTTGACGGCCGAGCCGTGCGACAGGTGTCCGCCGTGTGCCAGGTTCAGTCCCATGAACTTGTCGCCGGGGTTCAGCACGGCGAGGAATACCGCTGCATTGGCCTGTGCGCCCGAGTGCGGCTGTACGTTTGCCCATTCGGCGCCGAAGATTTGTTTCAGGCGGTCGATGGCAATCTGTTCGCTCTGGTCCACCACTTCGCATCCGCCGTAGTAGCGTTTGCCGGGATACCCTTCGGCGTATTTGTTTGTAAGGCAGGAGCCCATGGCCTGCATTACCTGGTCGCTTACAAAGTTTTCGGAGGCAATCAGTTCGATGCCTTTCAGTTGACGTTGGTGTTCTTTTTCGATGATGTCGAAAATTAAATCGTCTCTTTTCATGTAATGTTCGTTTTTGTTATGATAATAATTTGTTTCTAAAAAATGACTCCCAGCGAGAAGCTTATCACGTCTTTGCGGCGGGTGAATGTAATCAGTTCCCCGTCGTGCGGTTTTTCCGTCGTTACGGGGTTGAAGGTGATGTTTTCCGTCATGTTCTTGAATCCCAGTTCGTACCGCAGGTCGAAGAATATGTTCGATATGTTGACCGCCAGTCCGATGACACCGCTGAAGTTGATGGGGTAAAACCACTCCGTGATGCTTTGCTGGTGGAATCCCTCAAATTGGCTGTTGCTCTTGTTTTTCCACGTGTAGGCCAGCTTGGGCCCTACGAACAGTGCCATGCCGTAGGGGTATGTGTCGACGAACTTGTATCCGTACAGCAGGGGTACTTCGAATGTCCGCAACGTGGTTTTTATGCGGGCGTTTTCGGCCAGCAGGGAGGTGTTGTTTATCGTGTTTGCTATGGATACGCTTCCCTTCGATACGTTGTAGGTGAGCTCCGGCTGTATGAAGTGCCGCGTCTTGATGTTGAACCGGCAGAAGAATGTGGCGAAGTAGCCCACCTTGAAGTTGTTCTGCACGTTCTCAAGCTCATTGCCGTCGATGGAAAGATGGTCTATTGCAAACATGGTCGAGTTGAAGCCGGCTTTTACTCCCATGTTGACGTGGGGAGTCCGGTTGATGTTTCTCCGGAACCCCATCTGTGCCCGGAGGTTTTCTCCGAAAATCAGTGTGAGGAGTGTGAGAAGGATGAAAGCCGGTGTTCTCATGAGGACCTATTTTTTCTTTTCTACTGACCAGCCGAATTTTCCTATTTTCCCGCCCGTTTCGTAATATCCGCCGTGGGCGTACACCAGCAGGTTCGATTGTGCCAGGTCAAACTGTCCCGTCTGCGGGTTGAGGTACTTGTCGTCGGCCTTTACGTTGACCACGTCGGATATGAACATGTCGTGCGAGCCCAGGGAGATGATTTCCTTTACCCGGCATTCGATGCACAGCGGCGATTCTTCGATGATGGGTGCGTTGACCACCGATGCTTTTCCGGGTGTGAGGTTCATTTCCTTGAATTTGTTGAAGTTTTTCCCCGAGCGCACCCCGCACCAGTCGGTGGCCCGTGCCATGTCTTTGGTGGTGAGGTTGATGACGAACTCCATGTTTTTCTTTATGATGGGGTACGAGTACCGTTCGGGACGTACGGAGATGTAGCACATGGGCGGGTTTGAGCAGATTGTGCCTACCCATGCCACCGTGAGTACGTTGTATTCTTCCTCGCAGCTGCCGCAGCTTACGAGTACGGCGGGCAGGGGATAGATCATGGTTCCCGGTTTCCAGTCTTGCTTCATGAGGTCAGATCAGTTTGATGTTGTCTTTTTGTTGTTCTTTTTCGCAGTAGTGGCATTTCAGCAGTCCCGCATCTTTGTCTATCACATGAAACCATGTCTGCATGGGTTCGTTGTTGGTGATGCACTTGGGATTGTTGCATTTCACGATGCCTTTCAGCTCGTCGGGCATGACGATTTGCTTTTTCTCCACCACTTCGTAGTCGCGTATGATGTTCAGCTTTACGTTGGGTGCCACAACGGATATGCGGCTTATTTCTTCATCGCAGAAATAGCGGTCGGCCACTTTGATGATTCCTTTCTTGCCCAATTTCTTGCTTTCAAAGTTGTTTCCTATCGTGATGTTCGAATCTACGTGTTGCAGGCCCAGCAGGTTGACTACCGTAAAGAGTTTGTCGGAGGGTATGTGGTCGATGACGGTGCCGTTTTTCAGGGCTGCCACCTGCAGTTCTTTCTTTTCGTTCATAATGTTTTGTTTAGAGGGGTTGGGGTTATTTTTCTGTGTCGCGTTTTACTTCGTCGAGGGTGATGCCAAGCACGTCGCACAGGATGGCCTGCCGTGCATACAGTCCGTTGCGTGCCTGCTGGAAGTAGTATGCCTTTTCGTTTCCGTCCACGTCGTATGCTATTTCGTTCACCCGTGGCAGGGGGTGCAGGATGCGGAGGTTGGGGCGTGTGTGTTCCAGCATCTTGGCGTGCAGGATGTAGATGTCTTTCACCCGTTCGTACTCCATCAGGTCGGTAAAGCGTTCGCGCTGCACACGTGTCATGTAGAGGATGTCGGCGTCGGCTATTACCTCTTCGTTGAAATCGGTGTGCTCCTCGTACCGGATGTGGTGGTTCTTGCAGTACAGTTTATACTCTTCGGGCATGGCCAGTTCCCTGGGTGCTACGAAGTGGAACGTGGGGTTGAAGTGGCGCATGGCCATGAGCAGCGAGTGTACGGTGCGTCCGTATTTCAGGTCGCCCACCAGGTAGATGTTGAGGTTCTCCAGGGTTCCCTGCGTTTTGTATATGGAGTAGAGGTCGAGCATGGTCTGCGAGGGGTGCTGGTTTGCGCCGTCGCCTGCGTTGACGATGGGTACGGGTGCCACTTCGCTGGCGTATCTGGCTGCTCCCTCCAGGTAGTGGCGCATGACGATGATGTCGGCATAGTTGCTCACCATCATGATGGTGTCTTTCAGCGTCTCGCCCTTCGACGAGCTGGTCACTTTGGGATCGGTGAATCCGATGACGCGTGCTCCCAGGCGGTTGGCGGCGGTTTCAAAGCTCAGGCGCGTGCGTGTGGAGGGTTCAAAGAACAGTGTGGCCACCACTTTCTGGTCCAGCAGATGGCGGTTGGGGCACTTTTCAAATTCTTTTGCCATTTCCAGCAGGTAAAGAATCTTTTCTTTCGAGTGTTCGGCTATTGTTACTAAACTTCTGTTTTCCATTATGATGATATGATGTTTTTTTGTTTACCGGAGTTCAAAGATACGAAAAAAAAACGAGAACCGTGCTTTTCCGGCATGATTTCGGTGGTGTTTTGTGAAAAAAAACGGGACTGCCCGGCGGGGTGTCTTTTCTTTTCGTGCGTTTGCGCCGTGGCGGTTATTTGAACAGCTGTACTTTCAGGCCGAAGGAGAAGCGCAGGATGTCTTTCAGCGTGAGGTATTTGTTGGTTATCTTGCTGATGATGTACAGCTCGCAGGAGCTTATTTCGTAGAAGGCCGTAACGTTGCGCACCGTTTTGTGGCCGATGTTCAGGTTTACGCGTTGCCCTATGAAGATGTAGGGGCGCATTTTGGTACTGAAGTTGTAGTAGTGGTTGGGGTACCGTCCCGGCTCTTTTCCCCAGAAATCCTCGCCGGCGATGGTGGTGAAATACAGTCCGCAGTAGAACGGCTCGAGTGCCCACCGCTCGTTGAAGCTCATGCTCCAGGGGATGTAATTCTGCTTCAGGGTGAATGTCAGCTTGAATGTCTTGGCGTAGCGTGCGGGCAGGTATCCCACGAACATGTCGGTTTCCCACTGGCGGCGTTTCCCGTAGTCCCATCCCGCGCCCACGGAGACGACTCCCATGCCGCCGGCGTACTGCATCTTGATGTGTGTGGGTTTCAGCCGTTCCCATCCCTCGAAGCGCTGGTGCACGCGTTTGTCCCACCGGCGGGTGCGTATCGTGTCGTTGTTTCCGCCGTACAGGTACGAGGTCCCCGTGCAGAGGAGGGACATCAGCAGGAGGTACGTTTTAATAATCGATGGCCTCATAGGTGTATTCGTTGCTGTTGATGGTGAAGTGCAGCAGTCCGCGTTTGTGTGCGCAGGTGCATTGGTAGTACAGTATGCCGTCTTCGAAATAATCGTCTATCCGTGTGGTGTGTCCGTGGCCGTAGATGCAGAACTGAAGGTCGGGGAAGCGCTTGATGTAGGCCTGAAACACGCGTGCGATGTTGTTGTTGAACTGCTCCGAGTAGGGGCCTGCGTGCATGGCCACGACGGTCTTTTCTATGCCTTCGGGCAGGTTGTCCAGCTCGTTTTCCAGGTAGGCCAGGTCGGGTACGGCCTCCGAGTAGTCGAACTCGAGTGCGTTTGTGTTCAGGCATACGAACCGTACTTTCCCTGCCGTGAAGGCGAAGTTCTCCGGCCCGAATATCCGGTTGTACACGTCCTTTCCCGTGGCCAGGCAGTCGTGATTGCCCAGCAGGGCCACGTAAGGCACGTTCAGCGTGTTCAGTATGTCGCGTTGCTTTTCAAACTCCAGCTTCAGGCCGAAGTCGGAGAGGTCGCCCGTGTGCACCACAAAGTCGACGTCGTCCCGGCTGTTGATGTACTCCACCGCGTCTTCCGTCTCGTCGTACCATCGCTGCGTGTCGCTTATCACGATGAAGGAAATCTCGTCCCGTCCGGCCAGCGATGCCTCTATGCGTGCTATGTTTCGGCTGTTCATGTCGCATTCGCCCTCGATGTCGAGGTCGTACGGATGGTATTCTATCATATCGCATCCGCACACGAAGGGTATGGTGCACAGCAGGGTGATGAAGAGGTGTTTCGTCAAGTCGCGCATGAGTCTTTATGTTTGTGTTACAAAGATGCGAATTTTTTTCCGGACGCCGTTCATCTTTTTTGCGGGAAAACTATCCCTTTCCGCGCTTCACTCCAGCAGTTCGTAGCTGCTCACGTAGATGGGCATGTCGAGGTTGTGAAGCACTTTTTCCAGCAGGATGCCCTCCATGTTGTTATACTCGTAGCCGAATGTGGCGCGTATGCCCTGCAGTATGAACTGTGTGGCGCGGTCGAGTGCGATGGGCAGGCTGTCGCCCTGCATGAGCGAGCCTGTGATGACGCTGGTAAAGGCGTCGCCCGTGCCGGGATAGTGTGCGGGCAGGTAAGGGCATGTCACCTTCCAGTAGCGGTTCCCGTTGCGGTTGTAGGCATATACCGAGGTGAGGTGTGCGTTGTCCGGTACGGGCACTCCGGTGACGATGACGATTTCCGGTCCCTCGTCGGAGAGGGTTTTCGTGATGGTTTTCAGCTCGCCGTCGGTGATGTGCTCCCTGTATGGCTGTGCCGAGAGGAGGAAGGTCTCCGTCAGGTTCGGGGTGATGATGTTTGCATGGCGCACGAGGTGTTTCATTTCCTCCACCATCGTTTCGTCCATGCCCTTGTACAGTTTCCCGTTGTCTCCCAGTACGGGGTCGACCACCACCAGGTCGTTTTCGCGCTTGAACCGTGCGATGAAATCTTCCACGATGCGCACCTGTCTGGGCGAGCCCAGGTATCCGGTGTAAAAGGTGTCGAAGCGGTAGTTTATCTCCGCCCACTTGTCGATGATGTGCTGCATCTCGTCCGTCAGGTCGAGGAAGGAATATGCCGGGTATTGTGTGTGAGCCGAGAGGATGGCCGTAGGCAGGGGGCATACCTGGATGCCCATGCTCGACAGGATGGGGATGACGGTCATGAGCGATACGTGTCCCGCTCCCGAGAGGTCGTGTATGGCCACGACTCTTTTTACGCTGTTATGTATGTGCATGGATGAGTGTGTTTTTTATTTCGTTGAAGCGTTCCGGTGCGACGCCGTGCGTTGTCAGTTCGTTTATTTCCGCCACGACGAGTTCCTGCCACGTCTGTCCGTTTCCCGTTTCCGTCCCGGGCGGGATGGACCGGTACAGCGTCAGGGCCTGTTCGTCGTTTCCCTCCACCACCATGCAGTGCGCCCTGCGGCGGATGGTATCGGGTTCCCGTCTGAGGGGTTCGGGCATGTTCCGGTAGATGGTATCGGCCATATCGGGCTGTCCTGCGACGAGGGCGTCGTACAATCCCTGTATCTGTGTGTGCACGCCCGTTTCGTCGGTCACGTATGCGTCGAACACCTGTATGTTGTGTATGTTGCTTACGTCGAAGGTGCGTATGTCTTTGTTGCGTTCGCTGTGCGCCATCAGTTGTGTGGCGTTGATGTTCCCGTCCATCATGTCGGCAAACAGCGCCTTGTGCGGCAGGCGGATGTTTTCGTTGTCTATGGGTTTGAAGCAGATATGCCGCAGGTTGTGCTCCGCCGTGCGTCCGTTTTTCTCCCTGTATGCAATGCGTATGGGGTGGTATCCGCATACGGCCGTAACCAGTGTTTCGACTATCTGTGTGCCGTTTCCTCCCGTTGTGAGATTACACTCCACGGCTTCTCCCGCAAAGGGGCTGTCCATGGGCTCGGCATAATCTATTTCCTCGAGTGTTATGAATCGGGTTTTGTCCTCTATGATTTCGTGTCCTTCCACCCCCTGTTCGAAGAGTCCGGTTTTCATGCACACGCTTTTAGCCTCGAAGATGAGTTGCGTGTGTGTGCCCTGCAGGGTGATGCGTATGTAAGGGGCGGTGTTTTTCAGGTGGGTAATCTGCTGTGTCAGGTCTTTTTCCTGCGTCGCTTCCGTACCGCTTTCCGGTGGTAACGGTTCCGCTACTGCTTCCTCTTGTGGTTCCTCCGCTGCGACTGATTGCTCTGCCGCTTCTTCCTGTGGTGGTTCTGCTGCGGATGGCTGCTCTGCTACTGCTTCCTCTTGTGGTTCCTCCGCTGCGACTGATTGCTCTGCCGCTTCTTCCTGTGGTGGTTCCGCTGCGGATGGCTGTTCTGCTGCCGTTTCCTCTTGTGGTTCTTCTGCTGCGACTGATTGCTCCGCCGCTTCTTCCTGTAGTTCTTCTGCTGCGGATGGCTGTTCCGCTACTGCTTCCTCTTGTGGTTCCTCTGCTGCGGAGGGGTGTTCTGCCGCCGCCTCGTTGTCGGTTTGTGTGGAGAAGAGATCTCCCTGTTTCCCTTCCGGTGTTTTCTTCAGTCGTGCGATGGTGGCTTGCAGTTCGGCTATTTCGGCTTTGGCCTTTTCGAGTGCTTCGTTTGTTTCCGCCCATTGTGTGCGCCGGTAAGAGATTTCCACCTGTGCATCTTTCACGTCGTATGTCAGTTGGATGTTTTTTGTATGCAGAGCATCTATTTCGTCTTGCAGGTGAGCGATGTCCACTCCCGACAATATCTTGACGATGTGTGCGATCAGTTTGTTCATGGTTCGTCCTGTGGTTCGTTTGTGTTTATGCGTTCCAGCGTGATGAGGTTCAGTTCAAACTCGCTGTTTTCGTTTGAGCTTCTCACGTGGAATGTCAGCGAGTTGGTCTGTTCCGTCAGTTCTATTTGTCCTACATATATATTATCTTTCGGATGTTCGGCTTCGCTCTTCGTGGATACCCACTCGGACAACTGCTTTTGCCTCTGCCATACGCAGAAGTCGGCCCCGTTCGGTTTCCCGAAGTAGTTTAGCGTTACCCGGTATGTACCTTCGGGTACGTCGTCCAGCATGATGCGTACGCGTCCCGTGCTTTGGGTGTTCATGCGTATTCCCCGGTTGAACCGTATCGTGATGTCCCCGTCGGGGGTGAGTTTCATCAGTTGGGGGAAGTAGATGTGTGTGGAGGGGAGGTAGACGGTGCGCAGGTCTTCCGTCGGTTCCGTCCCGTCTGCGGGAGGCGTGTCGCTGTACAGGAATGCCATGCTGGTGTAATCCACGGGGAAATTGTTGTGTTCGGGCCCGTGCTCTATGGCATGGTAGATTTCCTTCTCAAACGACATCTTGTCGTTCAGGAAGAAGCGGTATCCTCCCGTTCTGCCCATCGGCAGCGAGTAGTCCAGACAGCCGTGTACGGGCAGGCTGTTCCCTCTGTCCCACCGGTCGAGCAGGGCATACCATCCGCCGTTGTAGTAATCCTCCGAGCCTGTGCCGTGCAGGCGCATCTTTCCGTCTACGTACGTGCTGTCATCGCCTTCGAAGAACAGCGTCATGCCCGCACGGAGTCCCTGTGCCTCGTGTATGGTGCCCACGTAATGTCCCTTTCCCTTGTGCGACAGGAATCGGTGAAACTCGCCCAATGGCGTTTCCTGCCGGTTCCATACGGCATAAAACCGTCCCTCGGTGCGTTTGTTCCGCCCGTTGCGGTTGTAATACACCTTTGCCTTGACGGATATGGGCGGCTGCGTGCTGCCTTCGCGCTGCAGGTAGACGAGCTTCAGCGTGGCCGAGCGGTCGAAGGGCATGGGCAGGAAGCAATAGTTGGTTGTGCCCTGCCGTCCCATGACGATGCTCCGCATGGCGGCTTTGCCGAAGGCATATCCGAAGAAGTCGGCTGCCGGGGCATGGATGGCATCCGCCGTTTGCCCGTCCCACCGTGCGGAGAGTATCAGGTCCTTGTGCAGGCCCTCGAGTGCTGCTCCCGCGTCTATCTCTATGCCCGTGATGCGTCCTGCCTGTTCCGCCGAGAAGAAGGTGTGTTCCTCTCCCGGGTTGAGCGTGAACCGGGTTTCTTCCGCCTGTGCGCCTGCCGACAGGCCCGTCAGGTAGGTCTGCATCTTCGGACGGATGTCTGCCCACGTGCGGCATACGCTGTCCAGCAGTGCCCGGTCGGCTTCGCCCGTGATGCCGTCGAACGTGCGGACGTCTTTCCCCGGAAGGTTACGGTATTCTATCTGTATGAATTCGAGTTTTTCTCCCTCGTACACGATTTTGCACGATTTGCGGTAGGTCAGCGGCAGGTAGCAGTAGTATCCGCCCACCTCGTTTCCGCATACGGGTTTCAGGAAGGGAGCGACTTTCCCCGAAAACAGGTCGGAGAAGCGGATGCTCAGACGGGGCTGTGCCTCCCCGTCGAAGTAGAAGTGCAGCAGGTTGTCGTTCGGGGTGGGGGTCCACATGCGGCATATCACCCCCGGTCCTTCCGTCTCGGCAATGACCAGTCCGCCCGCTTCCTTGCGCAGGAAGGAGTATGTGCCGTTGAATCCGTCGTCGTTTCCCCCCGTGCGGTCGTAGCTGGAGAACTGCTCCACGTACGAGGCCGTGCGGTATTCGGGCAGTTTGTCTATGCGTGTGAGCAGTTGCAGTTCGTCCGTCCACCGGTATGCCTGTGCCACGGCCTGTGCCGCCGACAGGATGATGACGGCCTGCCACGCCAGTATGTGTCTGAGCAGTGTGTGCATGTCTTCTTCGTTTGTTTGGGTTGTTTCGGGTATGTTTCTTGTTTTGCAATTATTTTGTAAAGATACAAAATTTTCGCGCGATTTCCTCATGTACGGGCAAATATTTTACGGAAAAATCGTCAACTCGCAGTATTTTCGTTAGTTTTGCACGCGGAACTTATTTTTCGAGCGATGGAAGATGTACTGACGTTTCAGGCCGACGGCGGCAGAGTGGGCAGGCACATGATAAACGGGCGCATCATCGTGCGCGTGCTGGGCATCCTGCTCTTCATCGAGGCCTTGATGTTTCTGGTGTGTATGGGTGTGTCGCTGGCTTTCGGCGAGGCAGACTATGTGTATTTCCTCTACTCGGCGCTGATTAACGTGGCGGTGGGGGGAGTGATGTTTTTCTGGGGAGGAAAGGGCAGGAACACCGTCACGCGGCGTGACGGATACTGCATCGTGGCCTTCACGTGGATACTGTTCACGCTGTTCGGCATGCTGCCCTTCCTGCTGTCGGGCGCCATCCCCTCGGTGGCCGACGCGTTCTTCGAGACCATGTCGGGATTTACCACCACGGGAGCCACCATACTCGACAATGTGGAGGAGCTGTCGAAGGGCATGCTCTTCTGGAGGGCGCTCACGCACTGGATAGGCGGACTGGGCATCGTGTTCTTCACCATCGCCGTGCTGCCCATCTTCGGCGTGGGAAACCAGGTGCTTTTCTCGGCCGAGGCTACGGGTGTGACGCACGACAAGATACACCCCAAGATAAGCATCATGGCCAAATGGCTTTGGACGGTCTACGTGCTGCTTACCGCTGCCGAGACCGTGCTGCTGGTGGTGGGCGGCATGGACCTCTTTGATGCCGTGTGCCATGCCTTCGCAACCACCTCCACCGGAGGGTTCTCCACCAAGCAGGCCAGCGTGGCCTACTGGAACTCGCCCTTCATCGAGTACGTCATCTGCATATTCATGTTCCTCTCGGGTGTGAACTTCTCGCTCTACTTCATGTGCCTGAAAGGGAAGGTGTCGCAGCTCTTCCGCGACGACGAGGTGAAGTGGTTCTTCGTCTCGGTGATGGTTCTCACCCTCGTCATAGCCGTCACGCTGGTGTGGCACAACGGCTATTCCCCCGAGGAGGCCTTCCGCAAATCGCTCTTTCAGGTGGTCACCCTGCACACGTCGACGGGTTTTGCCACCGACGACTATAACCACTGGATGCCCTTCACCTGGCTGCTGCTGGCCTATGCCATCTTTTCGGGCGGATGTACAGGCTCGACGAGCGGAGGCGTGAAGAACATGCGCCTGCTCATCGTGGCGCGGAACATGTGGAACGAGTTCGGACGGCTCTTGCATCCCCGCGCGGTGATGTCGGTGCGCGTCAACCGCCAGACCGTCTCGCCGCAGGTCATCTCCACGGTGTCCACCTTCCTGCTGCTGTATATCTTCTGCGGACTGGTGGGATGGATGCTGCTGATGTGCTTCGGCGTCAGCCTGGGCGACGCCTTCGGCGTGGTATGCTCGGCGCTGGGAAACGCCGGACTGGCCTTCGGGAGCTTCGGCCCCGCCTTCTCGTGGAGCGGGCTTCCCGAGGCGGGAAAGTGGGTGGTGTCGTTCCTCATGCTCATCGGCCGTCTGGAATTGTTCGGAATTTTGCTCATGTTCATCCCCGCCTTCTGGCACAACCGGTAGGCCGTGTCCGGGTGCCGTTCGGGGTCCAAAAGGTCCCGAGGGTCCATAATAACCGCACGTTCCCGCAAAAAATCGCACATCCCGCTGTAAAATAACCAAATACGCCGGCGCGTGGCATCCCTGCGCACGCCGTCTTTCGGGACGCTTCCGCACACGAAACACCGCCATCCCGCACGCATTGCCGTCACCTCGCGGGAGGGTGTTTTGTCAGAATATTTTTACAACCGCGTATCCCGCATACAGCATGGCCAGCCCCACTGCCAGGCTTAGCACCGCATACAGCCAGAAGCACAGCACGTCGCCTCCCCGCAGCAGCAGGAAGCCTTCGTTGACAAACGTGGAAAACGTGGTGAATCCCCCGCACAGCCCCGCCGTGAGAAACAGCCGCATGTGCGTGTCCATCCATCCCGCACGCCCCGACAGCGCGCAAAACATCCCGATGGCGAAGCATCCCGCCACGTTCACCACAAACGTTCCCAGCGGAAAGGCATGCACCCATCCGCCCTGCACACAGCGCGAGAGGAGGTAGCGCAGCACCCCTCCCGCAAAACTTCCCATCCCCACGATAAACAATGTTTTCAGCATATATACCTTGTGATTAATGTTTCGTTTCACCGCACCGCACCCGCGGCGCGCAGGTTGCAAAAATACGCATAAATGCGCAAAGCACGGCAATGGGGCAAAACGAAAAAAACGCATTTCTTCACCCCGCAATTCCCGTGGAAAAGGCCGTTCGGAAATGCCACCCCCTGAAACAGCCAACTGCCGGCATTACAGCACGTTACACCCGAAAGTGCGGAAACGTGCGGTTATTATGGACCCTCGGGACCTTTTGGACCCCAAACCGCACCTCCGCCCGCACCCGCAGGAGGGGTGAAAAGGGGATAAAAAAAGCGGGCGGAAAACTTGCTTTCGCCCGCGGAATGTCCCGAATGCACGGCCGCCTGTCATTCCAGCCTTTCGACGGTAGCCTGTATTTCTCCCGCTACGCGCAAAGCCTCGATGCCGTTGCCGTCGATGTGCCCTATCTTTATCAGGCTATTGCTGTATCCGCTTTCTTTGCAGAAGATGGCAACGTTTCCCCATGGTTCGTAGATGGTGATGTCTCCGGGGGCAGGGGCGCAGCCGCGCGGGGTATCGTCCAGGCTCAGTTCGGGCTGGGGATAGAAGATTTTTTCGGTAATGTTGTTGAAATCCTCCAGTGTCACGTCAATCGGCAGGCGGGAGAGGAAATCGCGGGCCGCACCGTTGTCTTCCATCGTAGCCGTAAGGACTTGTCCGTTTGCGGTGATGCGGACGGATGCGTTCTCTCCGCGCCGGGCGCCAAGTTCCTCCAGCCAGGCAGGGATGCGCGTCCCCATGTCGTCCAGCGTGCCGGAGGTAAGCAACAGGGATTCCTCGAACGAGGCATCGGGCACCAGCGAGGCTGCATCTCTCTCGGACGTGCCGATGCCGCTGCTTCCGCTGCTTGCGAATAAGGCAATCCGTTTCCCGGCCAGCAAGTCGGCGTGGTTGTGCAGGAATGTCTGCATGGGGGTAGCCATGTGTCCGAACCAGATGGGATAGCCTATGAACACGATGTCGTAACCGGCAAAGCTTTCCACCGCGGTGGTGATGGCGGGGTAATTGCCTTGCCCGATGGCCGCCAGTTCCGCCTGTGCGCGGTCGAGCATCGCATCGTAATCCTCCTCGTAGGGAGTTTCCGGTTCTACGACCGTCATGTCGCAGTCCAGGGCCGAGCGGATGGCCTGTGCCATGCGCTGCGTGTTGCCGGTGCGTGAGCAATAGACTACGAGGTAACGTCCGTTCGTCCCGTCCACGTTTCCGTCCGGCACGTTTTCGTCGTTCCCCTCACTGCTTCCGCCGTCCCCGCCGCCCGGGGGTGTGGTCTGTTCCTGTCCGTCGGCATAGGGTTCGTCCTCGCTGCATGCGGTGGTGAAGGCAAGGCTTGCCAGCAGCATCAATGGTAAAAAAAACAATTTTCTCATGGTTCCTCCTTTTTAGTTTACGGTGATTCTTCTGTTGCAAAGATACGCAGCCGTAAAGTGCGGGGCGATAAACAAATCCTCTGCATTTGTAACAGTTTTACGGAACATGCAGGCATGTATCTCGCCCGCAGGCGGGGCGGAGGTATCGTCCGCCTGCCGTTGCATAAAAAAATCGGGCGAAAAACTTGCTTTCGCCCGCGGAATGTAGTATCTTTATAGGGTAAAGGAAGTGCCGGAGTCCGAAACCGGGACAGCCGTTTACGGCGGTCATTGACAATCTAAAAAAAAAGAAAAACACATACGGCACAATATAGGCACATCCCGGATGGGGATTCTCCGGGATGCGCCGCTTTGCACGCTTCAAAAGCCCAGTACCTTAAAGATTATCGGCCGCGTCTTACAGTCTGTTTATTTCGTCGCTCGCGTTACTTCCTTTATAGCGTTTGGGAGAAGCATTGAAGCGGTAAGTGAGAGAAAACATGAAGGTACGGCGGTACATATTGTTTTCTGTGTACATATTCAATCCGTTATATATACCAAGGTTATCATCATTAATGGTATTGAATATATCTATTCCCTCTAATCCGACCAGCAGTTTGTCGCCGAAGAATGAGGTATTTACATATATATTGGTATGCCAAGAGAATTTTGTATTATACGTCAAATAATAACTGCTATTGCCTTTTGTTATTCCACTTATATCGACACCAAAGTTCCAACCTTTTACGCTGAATCCGTTTCGAAGATTAAAATTGAAAGTAGGCTTGTTGTACGTGATACCGGGATTTCCATAAGTCACAAAATTCTTATCGACCGATATATCATAATTAGGACGCCATATTCCAAAAGCCGAATTGTAATTCAATGCAACAGTAAGGAAATCTGCTTTATCTATATTTATCATTTTACCCAAAAATGAGTTTTGCATATACAATTCCGCAAATTCTGCGATATAGTCTGTAGTCCTGCTGTAAACGCCCATCAGCGAAAACTGTTTCCATCCTAACATATAAGTCAGGCTGTTAGTATAAGCAGGTTGCAAATACGGGTTACCTGCAGCATATTGATATGGGCCCATATAACCAATTGAACTTCTAAGGCTATGATATGAAGGACGAGAAACGGTATTTCTATATGCCAACTCCATACGCAAATCCTTGTTATGCTCATAACTCAGTCGGAACGAAGGGAACAAACGCTGATGACGGCGGCTTTGTTCCTCAACCAATTTGCCATTCTCTAAATACTCCATGTTTACATTTTCATAACGAAGACCTACTTCACCGGATAACTTGCCGAAAGAACGGTTGAATGAGACAAATCCCGAATAAAGATTCTGTTTCACAAGGTTGGAATTGGGCTGTATTCCCGGGATACCGTCATTTTCGGTTACAGAATAATTCTGTTCGTTTCTTGTGTATGAACCTTCCGCTCCATAAGTCAGGTTTCCTTCCCACAACGGTGTTTTTAATGTGAGCTTTGCGGCATACAAATCATAATTCTTATCCTCAGAAGTTCGTAATTTTTCCTGAGTTTGGTCAATTAGAGTATTGTCCGAAGCATCTTTGCGATTTCCGTCTGAGGTTTTGTAGTCCATATCCAGTTTCAGATTCAGCCAGTCGCACAGCTGGCCGTTATAGTAGGCATTCACATAATGGCTGAAGCTGTTTTCATCCCCTGCAAACCGTGTGTGGACCGGTTCTTCCGCCTTCCCGTTTAAGGATGATTCCGTATCTATCGAATAGTCGTGCGAATTGCCATACGCGTTTGAGTATTCGTATTGCACACCGAAGGAGTGGTTTTCATTAACCATATAATTGAATCCGGCTTTGGGCGTATAAAATTTTACCATATCGCTGTCCGTACGCTTCGAAACCACCGAGCGCGTCCCTTCCTCCGTAAAAAGTTCAAATTGCCAAAAACGCTCTTTGGGGAAAGACATATTGGCATAAAATATCTCGGCAAAAATGTCCAGTTTGCCTTTCCGGTAATTGAAGGAGGCCCGATCCATCGTATACCATTCGGAGTTATACCGGTTGTAAGTCCACAAATCGGCGCTGAAGCCTTCACCGGCGGGGCGGTAAGTTTCAATCTTTATGACAGAGTTTACCGTGGCATCGTATTCCGCCCCCGGATTGGTGACGACCGTCACTTTCTTGATTTCGTTCGACCGGATTCTTTGCAGTTCGCCGTTGTCGCGCACCAGCCTGTTGTTTATATAAAAAGCGGGGGAGCCTTTTCCCAGTACGGTAAAGGAATTGTCACTCTTCGACACGAACGGCATCTGCCCGATTACGTCGGACAGTGTCCCGATGTTCTTTAGCGGGGTGTTCTGCACGTCGGCCGTTATCCCTTCACCGCTCATGCGGAACATCTTCACATTGCCGGTCACTACCACTTCGGAAAGCATGTCTTTCGAAGGACTGAGCTTTATGATACCCATGTAGCGGGATGTAACGGCCGATATGTACGGCTCGTAACCTATACGGGAAATCCGGACAAACAGGTCTCCTTCGGGAACAGCCACGGCAAACCTTCCTTCTTCATCGGACGCGGTTCCCGTTATCAAAGATGAGTCTCTGGCATTCATGACAGCCACATTTGCGTATGAAAGGGCTTCTTGTGTGCTTGCGTCGACTATTTTCCCTTCTATGCTTTGGGAAAAAGCGGCCGACGCTTGTATCATGAACATGAGAAATATTATAAAAATGTTTCTGGGAATGCGAATGCCTGTCGGTACCGCAGTATCCGATAAATTTGGCAACTTTTCTTGTTTTTTCATGGACTTGGATTAAAATTTGTAAAGCGTTGCAAATATATATATATATATATATGTTGTATCTCTATCCGTGTTAAAAAAACAAAAAGCCACTTCACGGCCGATGCGGGTACGTTTTTCCGTAGGGTTGCCGTTGCATAAAAAAATCGGGCGAAAAACTTGCTTTCGCCCGCGGAATGTAGTATCTTTATAAGGTAAAGGAAGTGCCGGAGTCCGGAACCGGGACAGCCGTTTACGGCGGTCATTGACATTGTGAAAAACACACACATACGGAAAACACACACAATAAATCCCGAAGCAGGACACCCCGGGATTCATTACGCGCATCATTGGTTTACAACATGTTGCGGTCAGTCGATAAAGCGTTTCTTCAACTCTCCGAACTCGTCCGTGCGGCGGTCTCTGAGGAACGGCCACCAGCGGCGTACCTGCTCGCTGCGTCCCATGTCGATTTCCACCACCAGGTTCTCCTCCTTCAGGCTGTCGGCCCGTGCCAGCAGTTCGCCCTGCGGTCCGGCCACGAAGCTGTTTCCCCAGAAACGTATGCCGTTGGTCTGCCCCGAAGGATCGGGTTCGTGTCCCACGCGGTTCACCGTAATCACAGGCAAGCCGTTGGCCACGGCATGTCCCCGTTGCACGGTCATCCACGCATCCAGTTGTCGCAGTTTCTCCTCCTGCGTGTCGGTGCTTTCCCATCCTATGGCAGTGGGATATATCAGCAGTTCGGCCCCCTTCAGCGCCATCAGCCGTGCTCCTTCGGGATACCACTGGTCCCAGCACACCTGCACGCCCAGTCGCCCGAGCGAGGTGTCTATGGGAGTGAAGCCGAGGTCGCCGGGGGTGAAATAAAACTTCTCGTAGTAGGCCGGATCGTCGGGGATGTGCATCTTGCGGTATTTCCCGGCAATGCTTCCGTCGGTGTCGAACACCACGGCCGTGTTGTGATATAGTCCCGCAGCGCGGCGTTCGAAGAGCGATGTCACCAGCACGATGCCGTATGCGGCAGCCAGTTCGCCGTAGAAGCCCGTGGACGGTCCGGGGACGGGTTCGGCCAGGTCGAACATCGCGGTATCCTCCGTCTGGCAGAAATACGGCGTGTTGTGCAGTTCCTGGAGCACCACGAGTTGTGCCCCTGCCTGTGCCACGGAGGCGATGTTGGCGTGCAGTTTCTCAAGATTCAGTTTGATGTTGTCGGTGCATGCCTGTTGCACTAAACCGACGCGGATGATTTTCTTCATATATTCAAGAGTTTTACGTTTTCGGGATATTGCATAGTCACGCAGTGCAGCGAGCCGTGCTGGCAGATGAGCGGGCGGCAGTCTATGCCCACGATTTCCCTGTCGGGGAATGCCCGGCGCAGCACGTCGGCAGCCCGGCGGTCGTTCTCCGGTTGGGCGTAGGTGGGGTACAGCACGGCGCGGTTTATCACGAGGAAGTTGGCATACGTGGCGGGCAGGCGTGTGCCGTCGTCATCGTACACGGCATCGGCCATGGGCAGAGGGAGCAGCCGGTAGGGGCGTCCGTCGGCCGTGCGGAACGTTTTTAGTTGTTCCTCCATGTCGCGCAGTGCGGCATAGTGCTCGTCGCCCTCGTCGGTACACTTCACGTATGCGATGGTGTCGTCGGGACAGAAGCGTGCCAGCGTGTCCACGTGGCTGTCGGTGTCGTCGCCGGCCAGATATCCGTGGTCGAGCCACAACACGCGCTGCATGCCCAGCGTGCGTTTCAGGTAGTCTTCTATCTCCCGGCGGCTCATGGTGTCGTTTCGGTTGGGGGAAAGCAGGCATTGCGACGTGGTGAGCAGTGTGCCTTTGCCGTCGCTCTCTATCGAGCCTCCTTCAAGCACGAAGTTCCTGTGGTTGAGGTATTCGCCCGACAGCACTCCGTTGCGGTGGAGACGTTCGTTTATCAGATTGTCTTTGCAGGCGGCAAATTTCATGCCCCATCCGTTGAAGCAGAAGTCGGCCAGCAGGGGCGTTCCGTCGTTGCGCAGCAGGGTGATGAAGGCATGGTCGCGTGCCCAGGTGTCGTTCGTGGGACAGGCCGCAAAGCGGATGTTGTGGCGGAAGTCCGTGTCCTCCAGCACGCGGGGGAAATGCGGTGCCACCACGAGCAGCGGTTGTCGCGAGGCGATTTCGCGTGCGATGTTCACGAAACATTCCTCCACGCGGTCGAGCATGTACGCCCAGTCGGTACCGTCGTGCGGCCACGTCAGTTGCACGAAGCTCTGCGTGTGCCATTCGGCGGGAAGGGTATATGCGGATACGTCCTCTTCGGTGTTTCGGAGGGGCCATGCAAAGGGCACGCAGCCGTCCGTGTTTTGTTTTGGAAGTGATGCTTGGATAGCCATATTCGTAGGTTTTATAAATTGTTTTCTTCTGTCGTGGTTTGTTGCAATGCATCGTGAGGTGTTTCACCGGGGCGGTGCTGTGCATTGTCGTTTCGGTTTCTCCGTCGGCGGAAGAACCAGTCGAACAGTTCCCTCCAGCGGCTGAAGTCTTTCTTGTACATCAGTCCGATGCCCTGCGTGGTAAGTGTCGACTTGGTGAAATACCGGTCGTTCGTCTGGTTGTATCCGCGCAGCCGCAGTTCGCCGTTCTTGGTGAGCAGCCAGATAGCCTCGAAGTCGCCCACGAAGTTTGTATTGCGCATGGGATTGTCCTTGTAACCGAAGTTTCCGTTTATGATGAGCCGGTTGTTCAGCAGTCGTCCCGAGAGGATGGCCTCGGCCTCTACGTCGCTCCATCCCTTTTCGCCGGTGCTCAGGTTGGTGCCCAGGTTCCAGCTGCCGTTGTCGATGACTTGCGAGAGCATGTTGTTCAGCTGTCCCGACAGGGTGCTGAAGGCCAGTGAGCTGGTGGCATCCGACTGGTTGGCGTTTGCGGCGTAGTCGTACGTGTAGAATTTGCCCACGCCCAGCAGATAGATGATTTGCGTGTTCATCTGTTCTTCCGTGCTTGTGAGGCTTCGCACCAGTTCGCGGTCTTCCTCGTTCACGGTGGGCAGCTCCAGGTCAAACTTCAGATTGGGAGCCGTAAGGTTACCCGTGAGGTTCATCAGGCAGTTCACCCGCACGGTGGAGCGGCTGGTGGAGGCATCGGCCACGAGGTCGTTCAGCGAAGCCGAGTTGACGGTGTACACGGCCTGTACGTTCAGGTTGGCCGCACGTGGGTTTCCGGTGAACGAGACCGTGCCGCCCGATTGCAGCACGAAGTCTTTGCGTATGAAGTTTTGTATGCTCATCTTGTAGATGCCCTGCTCGATGTTGTATGTGCCGAATATCTGGAAATCGCCCTTGTTGTAGAAGTTGAGACGCAGGTTCCCGTTTCCCTGGGCCTGTATGTTGTCGCCGGCCGACGAGTCGGTGATGATTTTCATGGTGGCGGCAGGCGTGGCCTCTATCTGGAGGTTCATGTGGATGTCGCTTTTCACGTCGTCGTCGGTACGCTTTTTCTGCGAGTTGAGCGGGTGGTAAAGCTCGGTTTGCGGCAGAGAGAGGTTACGGTGCGGGGTTTTGTCGACGAAGGTGATGAAGTGGTTGCTGGCCGCTTCGCTGGCCGTTGAGGTGACGTATGCGAAGAGCGTGTTTTCGTCCGTCCGCATGGAACCGTCTATGTTCAGGCTGCCGGGCACTCCGCGCAGGTTTACGCTGCCTGTGGTGTATATCTTCCCGTAGAAAGGAAAGTCGGGGGTTTCCTTCTCCGAGTAAAACACCTGCATGCCCGATGTGGTGATGTGGAAATCGTACGTCAGTTGTTTCAGGTTTGTATGCCCGATGTGTCCGTACAGCCGTCCGGGATGTCCCTCGGCATCGGAGATGCGCACGTCGGGGAAGCGGAATTCTCCCGGGCGGATGCGTATCGTGTCGCTCTGGCCACGGAAGTAAGTGTTCAGTATGTTTACGTTCATGCTGAAGTCGGCACGTGCGTCACCCTCCAGGTCGAGTTTCGCAAAGGGACCGAACAGTCGCACCTTGCCGTAGGCCCGTCCCTGCATGTTGGTGAAGATGCCGTCGACGAAGGGTTGCAGGAAAGCCAGGTTGGTGCCTCCGGCCTGTATGTGCAGATCCAGCCCTTTCTGTTTGGGAGAGATGTATCCGTTTACGCGGGTGAAGCGCAGAGAGTCCTCGCGCATGTCGGCCAGCAGGCGTATTCCCTTGATGCTGTCGTCCCAGAGGCCGAGTATTTCGGCCTGTCCCAGCAGGGCATCGTTCAGGGTAAAGTCGCGCACGCCGAGGCGGGCAACCATGTCGGGCTTGTCAAATATGTGGTTCAGGTGTACCTTTCCCGAAATCATTCCGTTGAACTGTACGGCGCGGAACTGTATCATGCTCATGAGGTATTGCAGATTGATGTTCCGCAGGTCGACCACGCACGAGTCGTCCGCACTGTCGCCTATGCGCCCGTCGGCCTTCAGGTACTGGCTTCCGTGTTCGAAGAGGAAGTCTTTAATCTCCACTTTCCGGTTGTCTATGACGATTTGCGACGGGTGTACGTGCCACGTCGTGTCGTTCAGAACCACCGTACCGGGGTTGATGTCTATGATGGTTCGTACCTTTTCTTCTTCCTGCGAAGGCTCGAAACGCGTCACGGCGTTCAGCATACCGCTGTATGTGTCGGGCGTGTTGTTTCCCCATCCCACCGTTGTTTCCAGTCGGTTGTCCTTTACGCCGGCTTCCAGGGCAAGGTTTACCGTACTACCTTTCTTCATGCGTTTGCTCCCCCTCAGGCGGCATTGCAGGGCATCGTCGGTGTTTTCCAAGAGCAGAGCTCCCGATTCGTACAGCGCGCCGTCGTAGGTCAGTTCGGGGAAGTAGCCGTATATGCGTATTTTCTCGTCGCGGTCGGAGAATTGTCCTTCCAGCGTTACGGGCATGGACAGCTCGAGGGGGATGTCGAGCACGCGCGAAAGGATTTCGGTATCGTGTATGCGGAAGTCGAAACGGAAGTCGTTCGTTTGCCGGGGTTGTGTTTCTTCCTCCGTCGGCAGCGAGGGGATGTACCGTTTTAGCACGCGCATGAAAGCCGACGGGATGGTGCGGTAGAGATAATTTCCCTGTATCGTTCCGTGCATGAAGGGCGCACGTATGTCGATGTGTTTCGCATTGTTTTCCCCGTCGGACGCGGCCGTGATGCTCAGCCGGTCGAGGAAATACCGCCTGGCGCTGTCGGGAGCGTTCACCCGCAGGCTGTCGAGGCTGATAAAGCCCTCCATGTCGTCGATGGAATGCCCTTTGAAGTCGGCCGTGAGATTCAGCGACACGTCCAGTCCCGTGTATTTCTTTGTCAGATGCAAGTCGTTCGGGCGGAAATTCCGCATCGTGGCCCTCAGGTTGAAGTCGGGAGTCTGTCCCGAGGTAATGAAGCGTCCGTTCACCTCTATTTGCCCGTTTTCATCGTCCATGGCCAGTTTCCCGTTGAACCCTCCCTGCGAGAATTGCCCGTCGAGCAGGATGTTTTGGTAGTTGTAGCGCTTGTAGTCGAGCGAGGCGATGGTGGCGCGCACGTACGACTCCATGTGGTTTTCAGAATATTTCAGTCCGTTCAGTTCGGCCGAGAAGGACGTTTTCCCCCATACCTCCTCGTTGTTGAGCAGTTTCCCCAAGTCCAGTTCCTGGCTTTCCACGTACCCCGAGTAGCTGTGCAGGCCGGTATTTTTCTCGGTGTGCATGGTTACGTTGGCATTGATGATGCCCGCGTTCGACGAGAGCACCCCTGTGGCGTTCAGTTCGGGCAGGTATCCCGATATGTTTCCCCTGAAGCGGAAGAACTGCATCTTCTGCAGTGCCTTCGGACGTTCGTTTTTCCCCGTCAGGTTGCCGATGAGCCATGCTATGCCGTTCTCGTTTATTTCGGCGTCGGACACGTTTCCCTGCACGTGCAGCGTGCTCCAGTCGTTCCAGTCCCTGACCGAGCCTGTGCCCTCGACAAGGATGCTTTCCGAGGCGTTTGCCGCGCGGAAGTGCGTACACTCGGTCTCGGCGCCCTTACCCTGCATGCGTATGCTCAGCGTGACGGGCGAGTGGAAATATGCCAGCTTGGGGAGGAACGGCGTGAAGTCGGCCGGCACGATGCGTGCGTTCAACACCCCGCCGTAGCGGAAGTCGTCCGCAGGGTTGGCAAGCGAGGGGATGCTGTCGTACGAGGCATACAGCGTGTCGAGCGAGACGACGGTCTCCGTCAGTGCAAGCTGTATCTTTCCGGCAGAGAAGGCGTGATTGTTTGCCGTGACCTTACCCGAGAGTTTCTTCAGTTTAAATCCGCTTTTCTCCTGAAAGCTCAGGCGCTTTATCTGTGCGTTCAGCGAGTCGGGGGTGAGAGCTTTCAGCGAGAGCGTACCCGAAATGTTGTGCAGTCCGATGTGGGCGGGGTTGAACCGTCCCGGAGTTTCGTTTTCGGAGAACATGTCGTAGCGGATTTGCCCGCGGCGTATCAGGATGGTGTTGATGCGCAGGTCGAGCGGTGTCTTTTCGGCATTCTCTTCTTTCGGCTTGAAGGCGTCGAGCACGAAACGGAAGTTGGGCTCGCTCTTGGGGTTCATGCGGTTCAGCCGTGCGTTCAGCCCGAACAGCTGCACGCTGCTGATGTGTATCTTTCCGTGCAGCAGCGGCGAGAGTTCTATCTTGGCCGAGAGGCGCGATGCGCGCAGCATGTCTTCTCTGCTGAGGTCTTTCAGCGACAGATTCTGCACGATGATGCGGTTCAGCAGTCCCAGCTCGATGCGTTCTATCTTCACCTCCGAGCCGAGAGTGCGGCTCAGTTCCCTTTCTGCATAGCGGGTGATGGCCTGTTGCACGTAGGAGGTGCTCAACAAGGCGATAACCCCGAAGTAAATCCCCAGAATCAGAACGACCGAAATGCGTACCGTATGCTTTATGCGCGTAAACTTGCTCACGTCTGTTTAATGAAAATTTGTCAAAATTACAAATAAGCGGTGAAGTAAGCCGCATTGCGGCACGGAATTTCATTATTTTTAAGCAGAGTATGTATTTTTATACCGTTATGCAGTTTTCTTTCGCAAATGCAGGCATAAAAGGGAGGCTTATGCCTGGTTTTTGAAAAAATATTCCGACATTTGCGGCCGGAAATATCACGAGTTTAACCCGATATTACTTTTTTTGCCAGATGACAAAGCCTGACAGATTTCCTTCACCCCTTGTTTCGCTCATCCCCGTAGCGTTTCTCATCGGGATGCTGTTCTTCACCATCCGCATATTCGGTGCCGACGCCTTGGGCGGGGCCGGGCAGATATGCCTGCTTTCGGCGGCAGCCTTGTGCGCATGCATCGGGATGGTTTTTTACCGCGTCTCGTGGAGCGACATCGAACGCGCCGTGACAAACAACGTGGCGGGAGTGTCGGTGGCGCTGGTCATCCTGCTCATTATCGGCGCCCTGTCCGCCACGTGGATGCTGAGCGGCGTTGTCCCCACACTGATATACTACGGCGTACAGTTGATGCACCCCAAGTTTTTCCTGCTTTCGTGCTGCGTGATTTGTGCGGCCGTGTCGCTCATGACGGGAAGCTCGTGGACCACCATCGCCACCATCGGCATCGCCCTGATGGGGATAGGCAAGGCCCAGGGATTTTCCGACGGATGGGTGGCCGGGGCCATCATCTCGGGAGCATACTTCGGCGACAAGGTTTCGCCCCTGTCGGATACCACCGTGATGGCATCCTCGGTGACGGATACGCCGCTTTTCACCCACATACGTTACATGATGATTACCACCGTGCCGTCATTGCTCGTGGCCCTGACCGTATTCGGCGTTGCCGGGTGGCACCATACGCCGGCCGACGCGGCCACGGCCGAGCTGTTCACCGGCGGACTGGCGGAGCGTTTCCATATCTCGCTCTGGCTGCTCGTCGTCCCGTTGCTCACGGGCATCCTCATAGCCCGCAAGGTACCTTCCGTGGTCACCCTGTTTCTTTCCACGCTGATGGCCGTGGTGTGCATGTTTGTTTTTCAGCCGGACATCCTGCGCGAGCTGGGAGGGGAGGTGCTGCAGGGCGGCGAGGGGATGTTTAAGGGCATGCTCCTTGCCCTGACGGGCCAGACGGGACTGGCCACGGGAAATGCGGAGCTGGACGAACTTGTGGCTACGCGCGGCATGGGAGGCATGCTCGACACGGTATGGCTCATCGTTTGTGCCATGTGTCTGGGCGGGGCCATGACGGCATGCGGCATGCTGGCCGGGATGGCAAAAGGCTTCATGCGATTCACACACCGCCTCTCCGGGCTGGTGGCCTCGACGGTGGGGACGGGGTTGTTCCTCAACATTGCCACGGCCGACCAGTACATCTCCATCATTCTCACGGGAAGCATGTTTAAAGACATATACAAAAAAGAAGGCTGTGAAAGCCGCTTGCTGAGCCGCACGACGGAAGATGCCGTGACGGTCACCTCGGTGCTTGTGCCGTGGAACTCGTGCGGCCTGACACAGTCCACCGTGCTGGGCGTCCCCACACTGACGTATCTGCCTTACTGCGTGTTCAACTACGTCAGTCCGCTCATGAGCATCCTTGTGGCATGCCTGGGATATAAAATCGTCAGAGGGGGAAAGAAAACGGCGGAAAACCTTTGAAAAGGCAGAAAAATTTCGTATCTTTGAATGTTTAAAAAATCAATCTCACAACACACATGCGCAAATCTTTTATTTTACTCTGCCTGGCAGGCATGACGCTCGCCGCACAGGCTCAGCAGGGAGGCATCTCTCAGGATATGCTCGAAACACTGAAAAACAGTTACAAACATACGCCGGCCGACAAGGCTATCTACAACGCCATGGCCGGAACAGACATCAGCGTGCTGGCAAAGAACCAGGAGAACCTGGCAAACTTCAACACCGATTTCTCAAACAAAGTCGTCTCTCACGGCATCACCGACCAGAAACGCTCCGGAAGATGCTGGCTCTTTACCGGACTGAACGTGCTGCGCGCACAGATGATGGCACGCTACGGACTGGACGAAATGGAGTTCTCGCAGAACTATTGCTTCTTCTACGATCAGCTGGAGAAAGCCAACCTCTTTCTGCAAGGCATCATCGACACGAGCGACAGGCCGATGGACGACAAGATGGTGGAGTGGCTCTTCCGTCATCCCATAAGCGACGGAGGACAGTTTACGGGCATCTCCGACATCATAGAAAAGTACGGACTGGTACCCGCTTCGGTCATGCCGGAAACCTATTGCAGCAACAACACGGGTTCCATCAGCAACCTGGTGGGACTGAAGCTCAAGGAGTTCGGATTGCAGTTGCGTGAAAAGGCCGGAAAGGGAGCGAAGGCTTCCGAGCTGGAACGCGACAAAACCGAAATGATGACCGTGGTTTACCGCATGCTGGCACTGGCATACGGACGCCCCGTGGAGCAGTTTGAATGGACCATGAACGGACAGACCAAGACATACACCCCGCAGTCGTTCTACAAGGAATTCCTGGGAAACGACCTGACAAACAATTACGTCATGCTAATGAACGATCCCAGCCGGGAATATTACAAGTGCTATGAGATAGATTACGACCGCCATACCTACGACGGGAAGAACTGGACCTACGTCAATCTGCCCGTGGAGGAGATAAAGGAAATGGCCATCGCATCCATCAAAGACAGCACCATGATGTATTTCTCGTGCGACGTGGGAAAATTCATGGACGGCACACGCGGAGTGCTCGATCCGAACAATTACGATTACGCCTCGCTGATGGGTACCGAATTTGGCATGGACAAGGCCGAACGCATACGCACCTTCGCCAGCGGATCGAGCCATGCCATGACGCTGATGGCCGTAGACCTGGACGAGAACGGAAAACCCCTCAAATGGATGGTGGAGAACAGCTGGGGAGCAGGTTCGGGTTATCAGGGGCATCTCATCATGACCGACGAATGGTTCGACGAATACATGTTCCGCCTGGTGGTGGAAAAGAAATACGTCCCCGAAAAAGTGTTGGACATACTCAAGCAGAAACCCATTCTCCTGCCGGCATGGGATCCGATGTTCGCTTCGGAGGAATAATGATATGTTTTCGTATTGCAGAAAAACGGTTATGAGGAAAACAAACATTCTGCTTTCTCTACTCATCCTGATGGCGGGTAACGTGTATGCCCTTACGCCCGTGGGGGAGGTAGGAGAAAAGTCTGCACCGGCAGAAAAGAAAGTATCCGTGACGGTCGATTTCGGAAAGGTGACAAACACGTGCGGCAACATGCTCTTCGGAGGATGTCAGAATCCCTCGTTACCGCATTCCGATAAAATATTGCCCATGCTGGTCGATGCGGGATTCAATTGCATCCGTTGCGATATATGGCTGGAGAAAGTGCTTCCGCAGGACATCACCCTGGATGATTACAGGCAAAACAAAAACGATGTACAAAACCCCGACAATTGGAACTATGCCGACCTCGAACTGATGGCCCGTGCCAAGAAAAGCGGCATGAAGGTGATGCTTATCATTGCTTACTGTCCGTCGTGGCTCTCATACAACGGAAAGAGTAACGGAGTACCTCGCGATTTGAATGTGTATGCCGACATCGTCCGTAAGGTGTACGAACGTTACTGCCGGTATGTCGACTGGGTGGAGGTGTACAACGAACCGGGCTATTTCCTGACAACGGAAAACAGTCCTTACACGTCGCGCGGAAAGGCTTTGGCCGATATTTATGCTACCTGCGCGGAAGTGGTGCGGAAGATTACTCCCCGTATGCCGATGGGAGGAACATCGGTCGTGCTGTGGGGTGACGGAGGCGTGGGAGGAGAGACCAACACCGATTTCTTTGCCGATGGAAGAATTACTCATGAGAACTTCAATTTTTACTCGCATCACGTGTATGGCGATTACGGCATACCGACGGAGAAAGAGACGGTTTCGCGTGTGAAAAAGGAACTGGGTAAATTCGGATTCGGCGATTTACCCGTCTATTTTACCGAGTGGAGCACTTCGATAAATGCCGTTGCCGATTCGGTGACCTATACGGGTAGCCGCTCGCATCTGTTTGTGGGGAATTGTCTGGTGAACTGGATGCGCGACGGATTGCAGGGAGCCATGCACTGGAACTACATGCAGGCTTTTGCCGAAGGCGGAGAACCGGAGCCGGGGATAGCCACCGATGCGCATGGCATGTACGTGTGGAATGTAAAGACGCAGAAACCTCGTCTGCTTCCCAAAGCAAACGTGTTTACCATGCTCTCGAAATCTCTCGGCCTGGGTGAGGGGGAAAACACAATAGCGGAATGCACCACGGACGATACGCAAGGATTTCTCAATGCAGTGGCACTGACCAATGCCGCAGGAGACAAGTGCATGATTTTCGTAAACGGCAGTCAGGAACCTGTACAGGTCGTTTTGTCGGCCGAAGAGGAGTACAACAAAATCAGACAATATACGGTGACATATACTTCTGCCGACCTGAAAGGTAAGACCGTACGCCTGAAGAAGTCGGGAAACATACTGACACTTCCTCCCGCATCGGTGGTGGGGATAAGATTTATGTGATACGGATTTGTACGGAAAAAGCGTTTCTCAGCTTTTCCCTTTCAGTATGTCTTCCAGGCGCAGCAACTCGTCGCGATACTGTGCCGCTTCTATGAATTCCAGTTTCTTTGCTGCCTCCTGCATGAGCTTGCGGGTGCGTTCGATGCTCTTTGCGAGCTGCTCTTTCGACATGTATTCCACTATCGGATCGGCAGCGGCGTGCAGATGCTCGGAAGCACCGGTGTAAGCCTTTTCTTTCGGCTGTGTGCCTGGTGTTTCTTCCCGTTGTGAAAGCAGAGCATTGCTGCGTGCTTTTTTGATTTGCTGTGGGGTGATGCCGTGCGCTTCATTGTAGGCCAGCTGTTTCTCGCGGCGGCGGTTTGTCTCGTCTATTGTCTGCTTCATGCTGTCGGTGATGCGGTCGGCATACATGATGACTTTCCCGTTTATGTTTCTTGCCGCGCGTCCTGCCGTTTGCGTGAGCGAGCGATGCGAGCGCAGAAATCCTTCCTTGTCGGCATCCAGTATGGCTACGAGCGATACTTCGGGCAAATCCAGTCCTTCACGCAACAGGTTAACTCCCACCAGCACGTCGTATATTCCCTGACGCAGGTCGTCCATGATTTTTACTCTTTCCAGCGTATCCACATCACTGTGTATGTATGTACATCTCACTCCGTTGCGCAGTAAATATTCTGTAAGTTCTTCTGCCATGCGTTTTGTGAGGGTGGTTACCAACACACGCTCTTCTGCTTCCACACGCTGCTGTATTTCTTCCATCAAATCGTCTATCTGGTTCATGCTGGGGCGTACCTCGATGACGGGGTCCAGCAGGCCGGTGGGACGGATAACCTGCTCGACCACGATGCCTTCGCTCTGCTGCAATTCGTATTCGGCCGGCGTGGCGCTGACGTAAATCACCTGTTTGGCCATGGCCTGAAACTCTTCAAATTTCAGCGGGCGGTTGTCCAATGCCGCGGGAAGGCGGAATCCGTATTCCACCAGGTTCTCCTTGCGCGAGCGGTCGCCTCCGTACATGGCACGCAGTTGCGGCACGCTGACGTGGCTCTCGTCGATGACGATGAGGAAATCCTCCGGGAAGAAATCGAGCAGGCAGTACGGCCGTGTGCCTGCCGCGCGTCCGTCAAAATACCGGGAGTAGTTTTCTATGCCCGAGCAGTGGCCCAGTTCCCGAATCATTTCCATGTCGTATGTCACCCGTTCGTAAAGGCGTTTTGCTTCAAACGTTTTGCCCATCTCCTCGAAATATGCCACCCTTTTCGTCAGATCATCCTCTATTTCGTGAATGGCCCTGAGTGTACTTTCTTTGGTTGTCATGAACAGGTTGGCGGGGTAAATCTTGTATTCTTCAAACTCGCCGATGCGATGCCCGGAGCCCGGTTCTATTTCTTCTATGGCATCAATTTCGTCGTCCCAAAACACCACTCGCAGCAGATTGTCGGTATAAGCCAGTGCAATGTCCACCGTATCGCCTTTCACGCGGAAATTTCCCCGGTTCAGTTCGATGTCGTTACGCAGATACAGGCTGTCCACCAGTCGGCGCAGAAATACATTCCTGTCGAGCCGTTTCCCGCGCTTTATCTCGATTACGTTTTCATAAAAGTCGGAAGGATTTCCCATGCCGTAGATGCACGATACGGACGAAACGACTATCACGTCTTTTCGTCCCGAGAGGAGAGCCGATGTGGCGGCCAAACGCAGTTTGTCTATCTCTTCGTTTATGGCCAGGTCCTTCTCTATATACGTGTCGGTTGAGGGGATGTATGCTTCGGGCTGGTAGTAATCGTAGTAAGAAACGTAGTATTCTACAGCATTATTGGGGAAGAAACTTTTGAACTCGCCGTACAACTGTGCCGCCAGCGTTTTGTTATGGCTCAAAATAAGCGTGGGCTTGTTGACGTTTTTTATGACGTTGGCAATGGTAAATGTCTTTCCCGATCCCGTCACGCCGAGCAGAGTCTGAGCGGGCAATCCGGCTTTCACGCCTTCCGTGAGCTGTGCAATCGCTTCGGGTTGGTCGCCGGTGGGACGATAGTCGGATATGAGTTCGAAATTCATAGACAGTATTTTTTAGATAGCCCCAAAGATATGCAATAAATCCGTGCCTTCCTATGCAGATCGAAAAATAATATTAAAAAACAAATATCCGTTGTTTCTTTCGCCGAAAAGACGTATTTTTGCGCGGTTATATGTGAACAATATGAAAAAATATATCGCCATAACGTTTATTCTTGCCGCAGTGTTGTCGTCGTGCGGCGAATATAATACGGTACTGAAGATGCCCGATCCCGAGTATAAATACGAGGCGGCGAAAAGTTATTTTGCCAAAGGGCAGTATTCACGCACGGCAGCTTTGCTGGAGGAGCTGATACCCACGCTGAAAGGTACCGTGAACGGAGAAGAATCTCTGTATATGCTGGGAATGACCTATTATAATCAGGAAGATTATGTAACGGCATCTCACTATTTCAATACCTATTACACCACTTATCCGCGCGGGACCTATACCGAACTGGCACGTTTTTATTGCGGAAAGTCTCTGTATCTCGACACTCCCGAACCGCGTTTGGATCAGTCGAGCACGTACAAAGCCATAGAAGAATTGCAGATGTACCTGGAATACTTCCCCGGAAGCCAGCGCCAGGAAATAGCGCAGAACATGATATACGACCTGCAGGACAAACTGGTGGAAAAGGAATACTTGTCGGCCAGACTGTATTACCGGCTGGGATCGTACACGGGAAATACCGTATACAGCAGTACGGGAAACAACTACGAGGCGGCCGTTATCACGGCACAAAACATCCTTCGTGAGTATCCCTATACGAAGCGCCGCGAAGACCTCTCCATCCTGATACTGCGCGCCAAGTATGAAATGGCAAAAGAAAGCGTACCTGAGAAGAAAGAAGACCGTATGCGTGCTGCCGTAGACGAGTATTACGCGTTTAAAAACGAGTTCCCCGAAAGCAAATACCTGCCGGAAGTGGAGAAGATTTACGAAGATGCAAATAAATTTTTAACCAACGGAAATAATCAACAAACAGATAATCAATAACATTATGAATTCTAAAAAAACAAATGCTCCCACCAATACGGTGACCCGCGATGTGATGGAATTGTGTGAAGATACGGGTAACATCTATGAAACTGTAGCCATCATTGGCAAGCGTGCCAACCAGATTTCTGTGGAAATGAAGAACGAACTTTCAAAGAAATTGCAGGAATTCGCTTCTTATAACGATAATTTGGAGGAGGTTTTCGAGAATAGAGAGCAGATAGAAATCTCACGTTATTATGAAAAAATGCCGAAACCTACCTTGATTGCCACGCAAGAGTACATCGAAGGGAAAATATATTACAGAAACCCTGCGAAGGAAAAAGAAAAATTACAGTAAGGCATTTTTATGATACAACGCATTCAAACGGTTTATCTTCTCATTGTGACCATACTGATGGTGGTCATGATGGCTTTACCCGTAGGGCGTTTCATTGCAGAGAACGGGCAGGTATCGGAGGTGACAAACCTGGCCGTTGTGGGGCAGGACGGTACGTCCGATTACAGTGTATGGGCATTGTTTGCCATCCTCGTGGTGGTGGCCTTATTGTCGCTGATAACCATTTTCCAGTATAAGAAGCGCATGCGTCAGATACGTCTGGCCATTTTCAGCACCGTCATGCTCATCGGTTATTATTGCGTACTGACAGTCTTCCTGGTGAAGTGCAACTTCTTGGGGCTCAGCCTGTCGTGGACGGTTTGTCTGCCTTTCGTGTCTATGGTGTTAAACTGGCTGGCTATCCGTGCCATTGGAAAAGATGAGATGCTGGTAAAGGCATACGAACGCCTCCGGTAAGAAACGAATCGGAATTAATTTCATCGAAATAACAGAAAAGCTGCCGCAGTTCCCGTAAAGAGCTGCGGCAGCTTTTTGTTTGTATCATACGGCCTTTAAATGCTTTTCTGCATCCATTTCCTCCTGCGGATATAAATGTAACTGAATATCCAGATGCACAAGGCATACACATGCTCGGCAGTCCAGCAGAACTCCACGTTCATCTTCAGCATCAGAATCACGATTGAAATATATGCAATGTATACGCCTAATGCGCCCAATTCAAGCCGGAAGGCAGCGCGCGTATTGCCCGTTCCCGATACAGACTGGAAATAAATAAATCCGGGTATCTGCACGATGTAAGTCGAACAAAGCACCCACAGCGTATAGATGCTTGCCTCTATCAGGTCGGGAGAATCCGTATAGATGTGCAGCACAATGCCTGGAAAGAGGGCAATGAGGCACACGATGGGAATGACCACGGCGAAGCACAGGCGGATGTGCTGGTTGATGAGGGAGGGAACCTGGCGGATGTATCCGGCACCGATGCGGTTGCTTACCAATGCACCGCACGTAGAAGCAAATGCGGTAACCGTCATAAACGGCAGACTCGACACGCTGCGTATGATGTTTGATATGGCCAACGGACGCTCGCCCAGATGTTCTATGAATATAAAGAACAGGAACCATGTGGACAGAGACACAAAGTTTTGTATCATGGTCCAGAGGGAGATTTGCATGATCAGCCGCAACTCTTTTACACGGAAACGGGGAATCCGGTTCAGACCGTATTTCCGGTAATCAATTTTCCTGCGGGTGTACACTATGAAGAATATGACCGAAACCAGCTCGGCCAGCGAAGAGCCGATGGCAGCTCCGGCTATGCCCAAGGCCGGGAATCCGAAGTTTCCGAAAATCAGTATGTAGTTGAACACCACGTTCGACAGGACCATCACGATAGAGTTCAGCGTCAGTGTCTTGGTTTGTGTCGTCCCTACAAAAAATGCACGGAACATAGCCCCTATGAACGAGAAGAAAAAGCCGTACACCCGCCACCTGATATAGCTCACGGCAGCGTCTTTTATGTGTTCGGAAGAAATGAGAAATCCCAAAATCTGTTCCGAGAAAAGCTGCGAAAGCGTGAATACAAGAGCACTTACCCCCATCAGGAAATAAATACCCTGATAGAATATTGTTCCTATGACCTTGTAGTTCTGTTCTCCGTTTCTCCGCGCCATCAGGATTTGCGAGCCGATGGTAAATCCGAACCCTATCATGAAAATAGCCAGATAATATACGCCCGCTATGGCCGACGCGCCCAGCTCTACCTCACCCACACGGCCCAGAAAAGCCGTATCGGTGATGCCGATGAGCTGTTCCATTATCAGGCTTATGAGGATGGGATAGGCTATGAGCCATATCTCACGGTAGCTGTATCCCGTCTTTTGGCGGATGGTCTGTGTTGTGGAAGTCATTTTGTTTCAGTGTATTTGTCGTGCAATTAAACCTTTCGTGTCGCATGAAAGAGAGGGAACGAGGCCTCTTTCTTTCCGATTGGCGGCAAAGGTAGGAATTTCTTGCGGAACACCTCTGTAAACAGAGGCAGAATATTTTCTTTGTCAGTGATACATGCAGCATGGCTTCCCTTCTTGTCTGGGCCTTATCCCGTGGCCATCTATTTGTGGAAATTATTTCGTTTATCGCACGGAAATTATTACCTTTGCTCGTCAAAAAGAGCACATGAAAACAGACATAGAAATAGCACGCAGCATCGAATTGCGTAAAATCAAACAAGTGGCACAGGCTTATGACATACCTGTGGAAGAAATTCAAAATTACGGACGCTATATAGCAAAAGTACCTCATACCCTGATTGATGAGGAAAAAGTAAAGAAGAGCAATCTTATATTGGTTACGGCCATTACTCCCACGAAGGCGGGAATCGGAAAGACCACCGTTTCCATCGGTTTGGCACTGGGACTGAACCGTATAGGGCGGAAGGCCATTTGTGCTTTGCGCGAGCCCTCGTTAGGCCCTTGCTTCGGCATGAAAGGCGGAGCAGCGGGAGGCGGATATGCACAGGTGCTGCCGATGGACAAAATCAATCTGCACTTTACGGGCGATTTTCATGCCATTACATCGGCACATAACATGATTGCCGCATTGCTCGACAATTACATGTATCAGAACCGTGATAGCGGTTTTGCATTGAAAGAGGTGTTATGGAACCGTGTACTTGACGTGAACGACCGCGGACTGCGCTACATCGTAACCGGATTGGGCGGGAAGTCAAACGGGATTGTCCGCGAATCGGGATTTGACATAACGCCGGCCTCCGAAATAATGGCCATCTTGTGTCTGGCAAAAGACGAAGACGATTTGCGCAGACGCATAGAAAATATCCTTCTGGGATTCACCATCGACAACAAGCCTTTCACGGTAAAAGATCTGGGTGTGGCAGGAGCCATCACGGTTTTGCTGAAAGACGCCATATCGCCCAACCTGGTACAGACCGCCGAACATACGGCGGCATTTGTACACGGAGGGCCTTTTGCGAATATCGCACACGGATGCAACTCGGTGTTGGCCACGAAGCTGGCCATGACCTTTGGTGATTATGTGATTACCGAGGCCGGATTCGGTGCCGATTTGGGCGCGGAGAAATTTTACGACATCAAGTGCCGCAAAACAGGACTTCAGCCCAAACTGACCGTGATTGTGGCTACGGCACAGGGATTGAAGATGCACGGGGGAGTGGCGCTCGAAGAGATAAAAGAACCGAATGCCGACGGACTGCGCAAGGGACTGGATAATCTGGACAAGCATATCCGCAACCTGCAGTCTTTCGGGCAAACCGTCGTGGTGGCATTCAACCGTTACGCTACCGATACGGACGAGGAAATTGAACTTGTTCGTGCGCATTGTGAAGCAAACGGCATCGGCTTTGCCGTGAACAATGCCTTTACGCAAGGGGGAGAAGGAGCTGTGGAGTTGGCAAACCTGGTGGTAAAAACAATTGACGAAAAACCTTCACAGCCGTTGCGTTTTGCTTACGAAGATACAGACAGCATAGAAGAAAAAATCTCGGGCATTGCCTGCCGTTTATATGGTGCGGGCAGTGTTACATATAGCACCTTGGCAAAGAGGAAAATCAAAATGGCGGAGGCCTTGGGATATGACAAGTTTCCCGTTTGCATTGCCAAGACACAATATTCGTTCTCTACCGATCCGAAGCAGTACGGTGTTGCAGAGGGATTCGATTTTCACGTGCGCGATATCGTGTTAAACGGTGGGGCGGAAATGCTTGTCATCGTGGCAGGAGATATTATGCGTATGCCCGGATTGCCCAAAGAACCGCAGGCTTTGCGCATCGATATTGTGAACGGCGAGATAGAAGGTTTGTCGTAAGGGGAAAAACCTTCACAAGAGTAAATTGATTTAAAGCAGATGAGGAAGTTCGGTTATGTTTGACATAGCAGAACTTCCTCATTAAATTTTCATGGCAATCGTTTCCGGATTGTGCGATACCCGCATCAATTTTATTCCGGGGTATCGTATCGCGTGGGTAACAATTTGCGGTCGCCCAGTGTATTGTCTGCCCGTGCAACGTTTATCCAGAACTTGTTTTCCCGTACGCTTTCTGTGGGGTATGCCGCTTTCTCCCTGCTGTAACAGTGTCGCCACTCGTCGGCCACCATCTCATATTCGGGGTGCGGTGCGTTAATCAGCACATTGTCGTCCTTCGGTGCTGTGCCGTTTTTCACCTCTTCAATTTCATTCCAGATGTGAAGCATGCAGTCTGCAAAGTTATCCAGTTCCCACAGGCTTTCGCTTTCCGTAGGCTCTATCATCAGCGTGCCGTGAACGGGGAAGGAAAGCGTGGGGGCATGGTATCCGTAGTCCATCAGTCGTTTGGCAATATCGTTTTCGCTGATGCCGCTTTCCTCGTGTACTTTCCGGCATTCCAATATCATTTCGTGTCCCACAAATCCGTTTTCACCGCAATACACCACACCGTATGTATCTTTCAGGCAGGCCGCCAGGTAGTTGGCATTCAGTATTGCGGCTTCTGTGGCACGGGTAAGACCTTCTGTTCCCATCATGCAGATATATGCGTATGCGATGGGCAATATACCGGCACTTCCGTATGGAGCCGATGAGACTTCGTTTTGTGCATTTCCGAACAGGACATGCCCGGGAAGGAACGGAAGCAAATGTTCGCTGACGCATACCGGACCGACACCCGGTCCGCCTCCTCCGTGCGGGCTGGCAAAGGTCTTGTGCAGATTCAGGTGGCACACGTCGGCCCCGATTGTTGCCGGGTTGGTCAGTCCCACTTGCGCGTTCATGTTGGCTCCGTCCATGTAAACCTGTGCTCCGCAACGGTGGATGATCCGGCAAATCTCGGAAATTTCGGCCTCGAAAATACCGTGAGTGGAGGGATAAGTAATCATCAGTGCCGCCAGATTGTCGCGGTTGGCTTCTGCTTTCATGCGCAAATCCTCGATGTCTACATTCCCTCTTTCATCGCAAGCACACGTCAGCGGGACATATCCGGCCTGAACGGCCGATGCAGGATTCGTGCCGTGTGCCGATGCCGGTATCAGAATCAGGTTTCGATGACCTTGTCCGATGCTTTCAAGATAACTTCTGATGATGCGCAGGCCCGTGTATTCTCCGGCCGCACCCGAGTTGGGCTGGAGCGTAACCCCGGCAAATCCGGTAATGATTTTTAGTTGTTCCGACAAATTATGTATCAGAGTTTTATATCCCTGAACCTGATTCTCCGGAGCCAACGGGTGTATGCCTGTCCAGGCGGCATTGCTCAGGGGCAACATTTCTTGGGCCGCATTCAGTTTCATGGTGCAGGAACCCAATGGAATCATGGAGTGTGCCAGAGAAATATCTTTGCGTTCCAGTCGTTTGATATACCGCATCATTTCCGTTTCGGAATGGTACCGGTTGAATATTTCGTGAGTCAGATAAGAAGACTTTCTGCATAAAGCATTCGCCTGTGGAAAGGGCGTTTCAGGAATGACCTCTGTTTCCGGTATCGGTTTTTCGGCGGCAATGCTGAATACCGACAGCAGAAGCATTGCATCCGATTCTGTTGTTGTTTCATCAATGCTTACGCCCACGTCTCCGTTTTCGAAATAGCGCAGGTTGATGTCTTTGCTCAGAGCGATGGTACGTATCTCGTCCGTCGACACGTGAGACGGGAGCTTTAACCGTAACGTGTCGAAGTAGCACGCATTCCGCTGTATATATCCCAATGCTTTCAGCTTGTTGTCCAACCACGCGGTGATGCTGTATATGTTTGTGGCAATGTTTCTTATGCCCTCCGGACCGTGATATATGGCATAAAATCCTGCCATGATGGCCAGCAAGGCTTGCGCCGTGCAGATGTTTGAGGTGGCTTTTTCGCGTTTTATGTGCTGCTCCCGTGTCTGTAAGGCCATCCGGTAACACATGTGTCCGTATGCATCTTTTGACAAACCGATGATGCGTCCCGGCATGTTTCTCTTATACTCGTCGCGTGTGGCAAAGTAAGCAGCCGACGGACCTCCGTAGAACAGGGGAGTGCCCAAACGCTGTGTACTTCCGAAAACAATGTCGGCTCCCCATTCTCCGGGGGGAACCAGCAGGGCCAGACTCAGTATGTCGGCATCTACGGCAACCTTACATCCTGCCTCATGAGCCCGGGCAGAAAACGCCTGATAATCTTCTATGCTTCCGCTGTTATTGGGATATTGTACGATGCATCCGAAGATGTCCGGGGTAAATTGCAGGTCTGTATATCTGCCAACTTTTACTTGAATGCCTTGAGGGATGGCGCGTGTGCGTATGACAGCCAGGTTTTGAGGAAATATTTCTTCGTCGACAAAAAGCGTGTTTGCACCTTCTTTTTGTTGGCTTCTGCTGCGCAAATTATGCATCATGGTCATGGCTTCTGCAGCGGCCGTTGCTTCATCCAGCAAAGAACAGTTGGCTAACGGCATGGCCGTAAGGTCGCTTATGACGGTCTGGAAATTGAGCAATGCCTCCAGTCGTCCCTGCGATATTTCCGTTTGGTAAGGAGTGTACGATGTGTACCACACGGGGTTTTCAAAAACATTCCGTTGAATGACAGCCGGTGTGATGGTGTTATACCATCCGGTTCCGATGTACGATTTGCAGATTTTATTCATGGCCGCCAGTGAAGATATGTGTGCGGCAAATTCATGTTCGGTCATTGCCGGTTTCAGCGGTAAAGGTTCTTTTAACCGGATATCGTTGGGGATGGTTTTATCTATCAGTTCGTCAAGGCTTTTTACGCCTATTTTTTCCAACATCTTCGGAAGGTCTTTTTCCGTAATGCCGATGTGTCTGCGGGCAAAGGTATTTGTTTTCATGGTTACAATGTTTATTCAAAATATGTTTCGTGTGAGTAGGTTTTTATCTGAAGAACGGATTTTCCATTTTTTCCGCCCCTATGGAAGTGGAATTTCCGTGCCCCGGATATATGATGGTGTCGTTGGGCAGTATGAACAGACGGCTGCATATATGTTCTCGCAGTTCGTTGAAATCGCCGCCTTCCAAGTCGGTACGTCCGATGCTTCCGTGAAAGAGGACATCGCCGCTGAACGCACATTTCTCTGTCTTGCAGTAATAAACGATGCTGCCGGGCGAGTGTCCCGGTACGTGAATGGCTTCAAGTTCTGTGTTTCCAAAGCGTATGATGTCGCCATCGCATACGTATTTCCCCAGCGAAACGGGAGGTTCGTTGATTTCAAAACCGAACAGGCGGCATTGTTCGGGCACTTTATTTAGGAGGAATTCGTCCTGTTGGTTGGCTTCAGCCCGGAGGCCGAATTCGCGCAGCATGAACGGGTTTCCGAAAACATGATCCAAATGCAGATGAGTATTCAGCAGATGTTTTACTTGCAGATTGTTTTCAGTTATGTATTTCTTCAGTTTTAGCTGTTCTTCTTTATGGAAACAACCGGCATCGATTACGACGGCTTCGCATGAATCGTCGGCCAGCACATAACAGTTTTCCACAAACATATTGAATTCAAATCGCTTTATTTTCATATGCATGGTAGGCTTTGTAAGGTTATTAATTTACTGTGACATAGACCACTTTCTTCGTGCTGAAGTATGGTTCCTCGAAGTAGTCTTTCAGGTTTGTAACCATTGTCTTATGTCTCACGGGAAGGATTTCGTGTTCCAGTTCTCCCCCTTTCAGGCATAATATTCCGTTGGGGAGGGGATTGTGTTGTTCTTTCCGTATGTTTTTCCGTATGATTTTCATCAGATCGGGCAATTGCATGACCGCACGGCTCACCACGAAGTCGAATTGTCGTTTCTCTTCTTCTGCGCGGCAATGCCGGGTGGTGACATTTTTCAGTCCGATGGCCGCGGCTATTTCCGTAGCCACCTTTATTTTCTTCCCGATGCTGTCTATCAGATGAAACTGTACGTCGGGAAACAATATGGCCAGCGGAATGCCCGGAAATCCTCCTCCCGTTCCCAAATCCATTATTTCCGTTCCTTGTGTGAAATGTATCACTTTTGCTATACCCAGCGAATGAAGCACATGATGTTCGTACAGGTTTTCGATGTCTTTCCGCGAAATGACATTAATTTTGCTGTTCCAATCCTTGTACAATTCGTTCAAGGCTTCAAACTGTTGTTTCTGTGTATCATTCAGTTGCGGGAAATATTTCAGAATAATATCCATATACACCTTATTGTAAGTTAATGGTTTCCTCGTTAATATAAGGTTTAATCTCAGTGTACGGAACGGTCAGTTGGAAGTCTCCCATCGAGTAGGGTGCAATGTCGTAACGGTTATACAGGAATGTGATGCCGTCGTCTCCTATGCGGAAATAATCGGGAATATACAGTTCCGAGTTCAGCAGGATGCCGTATTCCTGCAAATCTTCAGCCGTATGCATGTCGTCTGTTTCCATACGCGTGTTGGTCTCGTCAATCAGTTTCTGCAGTATCAGTTGGCATATCTCATTATCCTTGCCTGCAACAAATACATCTTGTTTCGTAAGGATTTCTCCCGTATTCGTATCGATGTTAATCCATTTCAGGAAAGTGTTGGGGTGTGCTCCGCCAGTGTTGTGAAAGATTGTTACGTCATAATTCAGAATATTTTCCAGGCTGATGCCTATTTCCGTATCAATGTCGTATTCGTAATTATACCATCCCGGCAGCTCATCCGGATTTTTTATGTTATGTTTGTCTTCTTCGTATAGTTCTGACAGCGAATTTTTATAGTCGTTTATATACCCGGAAACAATATTTTTCACGAACGCATCGGGAGAAAGCGATGCAGGTTCTCCTTCGGATACGCAGTTCATTAGTTTTGTGTTGATGGAATTAACGATGGAATCATCGGGATTAGCCGTTTTGATGCAATTGAAATCTATGCTTATTTTGCATGTGGGGGAGTTTTCTTCTTCTGTAAGATAAACGGTGGTATCTGTTTTTACAGAATAAATATCCGATAAAGAGATACGGGATTTTTTCTCTATGCATCCCTGAAACAAAAGGCCGAATGCAGAGGATACCGCCACGACTGCAAGTAAAAATTTCTTTCTTTCCATAAATCATTAATTTTAGGGTACATTTTGTTAATACAAACATAGCATAAGTTTCCGAATAATGGCACGAAAATGAAAATTTTTTCTACTTCTTTAGACAAAAACAACCTCTCGTTTTGAAAAAATGCCGTCTTGAAAATATTCACGCTACGGGGCATTGAGAGAGCTTTTCGGTAAAGTTTCTGAAATTTTTCCTGTTAATGATGAATAAATGTTTTGACGTAAGCGAAAATATTGTTACGTTTGTGTCGACAAAGTTGTCGAACAAATTTGTTTATCGCTTAAACAGATGAAAATAAACGATGTAAAAACAGAAGATATTATTCTGAAGGCAGCAGAAGATGAATTTCTGGAGAAAGGGTATAGCAATGCCAAGATGTTGTCGATAGCCCGCAGGGCCGGAGTGGCACATTCGATGTTGCACTATTATTTTCGGAGTAAAGAGAATTTATTTCAGACGATTTTTGCAAGAAAGATGCAGCTCTTTATTCCAACTTATGAGGATTTATTTGAAAAGCAACTCTCTTTCGTAGATGTTTTACGCGGGATACGCGATGCCCGCGACCGTTTTCTCTGGTCTCAAAATTCGCGGATGCCGTACTTTATTTTAACGGAAATCTTATCGAACAAGAAGAATCGGGGAATAATATTTGAGGTGCTTGAAAAAAATGCTCCCCAGCAGATGTTCCGTTTGAAGGAAATGCTGAACGATGAGATTGCAAAAGGGAATATACGTCCCGTCGATTTTTTGGATTTCATGATGTTGCTGATAACCATGGATGCCGCATCGTTGTCTGCCATATTTATTTGTAAGGATGCGGATACGTTGGACAACGATTTGATAAAGAACTTGCATGATATATATAAAGAGCATAACATTCAATTGATATTGGAGGCATTGAGACCTTGATTCCTTTACGCCTCTGGATGAATACGCGGTAAAAAAACAGGAAAAAAATGAATCAGATAAAACAAATCATGACAGCAAGAACCACCATCCTCGTCTTTGCGCTTTTTGCATGCCGGCTGTGCTTTGCCCAACTCAGCATAGAGGATTGTTACACAAAGGCGCAGGCAAACTATCCGCTTATCAGGCAGTACGATTTGATAGAGAAGACAAAAGAATATAACTTATCGAATGTTTCCAAAGGATATTTGCCCCAAATAATGTTTTCTGCACAGGCCACTTACCAGTCGGATGTGACGAAAATCCCCTTCGATGCGGAGCAATTGGGCTTTTCCGGCATCGAAATACCTACCGTGAGCAAGGATCAGTACAAAGCCACGCTCGATGTGAGCCAAAGCATTTGGGACGGAGGGAATATCCGTTCGCAAAAAGAAATTGTCCGGACGCAGGCCGAAGTGGAACAGAGGAACATGGATGTGAGCATATATGCCATTAATGAAAGGGTGAATCAGCTTTACTTCGGAATCTTATTGGCCGATGCCCAGATAAAACAAAGCCGTCTGTTGCAAGATGAGTTGCAACGCAATTGCGACAAGGTGGCGTCGTACATGCGAAACGGCGTGGCAAATCAATCCGATTACGATGCGCTGAAAGTCGATTTGCTGAAAGCGGAGCAGAACGAAACCCGCCTTGCTCATACCAGACGGGCCTATGTGGCGATGCTTTCCCGGCTGATCGGTGAAGAAATAAGCGAGCAGACCGAGTTTGTAAGGCCACAGGTTGTCCGTCCGTCGGCAGAGGTGAACAATCGTCCGGAACTGGCTCTTTATGACGCGCAGATACGCAGTATCCGGGCAGACAACGACCGAATCACAAGCGGACTGATGCCCAAATTGGGACTTTTCGTTACCGGCGGTTATGGAAAGCCGGGATTGGACATGCTGGAAAATGAGTTCAGGTTTTATTATATGGCGGGATTGAAGTTGTCATGGAATATCGGCAACTTCTACACGAAAAGAAACGAACAGCAGAAAAACCGGATGAATATCCATTCGGTGGAGACGCAACGTAATACGTTTCTCTTTAATACCTCTCTCGATGTAATACAGAAGAATACCGAAATAGACAAATATTTTGACCAGCTGAAATACGATGACGAGATAATCGCTCTGCGCAATTCCGTAAAACGGGCTTCGGAAGCAAAGATGGCTAACGGTACACTTTCGGGAACTGACCTTACGCGTGACATAAATGCCGAGCAGTCGGCCATTCAGGATAAGATTCTTCATGAAATAGAATTGCTGATGGCCATATACAATCTTAAATATGTAATTAATAATTAACGGGATGAAATAATGAAGACTTTATCTTACATAATTTTGGGAACGGCGGCCTGTATGCTGTCGGCCTGCGGAGAGAATAACGGACAATATGATGCTTCCGGAGTATTTGAAACGACGGAAGTCACCGTGTCGGCAAAGGGAAACGGCGAAATCATGCAGCTTGATGTGGAAGAGGGCGATTTGTTGAATGCCGGTCAGGTAGTGGGATACATCGACACCCTCCAGCTTTACTTGAAAAGCCTGGAACTGTCGGGAAACCTCAAGGCGATAGACAGCCGGCGTTATGACGTCTCCCGCCAGATAGCTTCCATCAAACAGGAGATAGCAACGGGAAAAAGAGAGAAAAAGCGTTTTGAAAATCTTGTAAAAGAGGACGCCGCCAATCAGAAACAACTGGACGATATTAATGCACAAATCGCTTTGCTTGAAAAACAATTGGCGGCACAGACCGAAACGTTGGAGAACGGCAATAAGGGAGTGGACGGACAAATTCAAATGTTGGAAGCGCAAAAGGCTCAGATTGAAGACCAGATAGACAAATGTATCATAATTTCTCCGCGCGAGGGAACCGTCTTGTCGAAATATGCAGAGCAGGGAGAACTCGCCACACAGGGGCGCAGCCTTTTTAAAATAGGCGATTTAACCAATATGTACTTGCGGGTTTATGTCACAGCCAGTCAGCTCACCATGCTGAAATTGGGGCAGGAGGTGAAAGTTTATGCCGATGAAGGAGAGGAAGGACGGAGGGAATATCGGGGAACCATCTCGTGGATTTCCGATAAAGCCGAGTTTACTCCCAAGACAATTCAAACGCGTGATGAACGGGCCAATCTGGTCTATGCCGTGAAAGTGGCCGTAAAAAATGACGGATTCATTAAGAACGGTATGTATGGAGACATTAAAATAAATTAGTTTATGGCTGCGGTTTCTGTTGAAAATCTCTGTAAAAGTTACGGTAAGGTGCAGGCCGTAAACAAACTCAGCTTCGCGGTGGAGGAAGGAGAACTGTATGGCATTATCGGACCTGACGGGGCGGGTAAGACGACGCTTTTCCGCATTCTTGCCACACTGATGCTTCCCGACGGAGGAACGGCAAGGGTGGCCGGATACGATGTGGTAAACGATTATCGCACCATACGGAACCTCATCGGTTACATGCCCGGGCGGTTTTCTCTTTATCAGGACCTTACGGTAGAAGAAAATTTAAATTTCTTTGCAACGGTTTTCAGCACCACCGTCGATGAAAATTACAGCCTGATAGAAGACATATATAAGCAGATAGAGCCGTTTAAGAAGCGGTTGGCCGGAAAACTTTCAGGGGGTATGAAACAAAAACTCGCATTAAGTTGTGCATTGATACACAAGCCTGAAGTATTGTTTCTCGACGAACCCACCACAGGTGTCGATCCTGTGTCGAGAAAAGAGTTTTGGAATATGCTGCTCAAGCTGAAAAGACAGGGAATAACAATCATGGTTTCCACTCCTTATATGGATGAAGCTACTCTGTGCGACCGTATCGCTTTGATACAGAACGGAGAGTTTTTGGAAGTGGATACGCCCCGTCACATCATAGACCGTTATCCGGATGTCTTATGGTCGGTGAAATCGGATAAAATGCATCGGTTGCTGGACGATTTACGCAGTTATCCGCATGTAAAATCGTCGTTTTCTTTCGGAGAAACATTCCATGTTACGTTTTATGGTCAGGGTTCTCCGGGGGAGCTGGAAGCATATCTTTCAGACAGGGGCCACCAATCGGTTGAAATACGTAAAATCGCTCCTTCGGTAGAAGACTGTTTCATGTTATTGGGAAGAAAGGGGAAAAATGGAAAATGAAGTAATTCATACGGAACAACTGACCAAGTGTTTTGGTTCCTTTACGGCAGTGGATCATATCTCTTTCGACGTAAAGCACGGGGAGATATTCGGCTTTCTCGGTGCAAACGGGGCAGGAAAGACCACGGCCATGCGGATGCTGTGCGGATTGAGCCACCCCACTTCGGGAAAAGGTAACGTGGCCGGTTTCGATATTGCCACGCAGGGAGAAGAAATAAAGAAACACATCGGATACATGAGCCAGAAGTTTTCGCTGTACGAAGACCTGAAAGTATGGGAAAACTTACGTCTCTTCGGAGGTATTTACGGGATGACAACGAAGGATATTGCCCGTAAAACCGATGAAATGCTCGAGTATTTGGGCTTTGAGGCCGAGCGCAATACTTTTGTCAGCGCTTTGCCGTTGGGTTGGAAACAGAAACTTGCCTTTTCTGTTTCTATATTGCACGAACCGAAAGTGGTGTTCCTTGATGAACCGACAGGCGGGGTTGATCCCGTGACAAGGCGGCAGTTCTGGGAATTGATTTACCATGCGGCAGACAGAGGCATAACCGTTTTTGTTACAACGCACTATATGGATGAGGCAGAGTACTGCGACCGTGTATCGATTATGGTCGACGGAAGGATAGAAGCATTGGATACGCCCGATAGTTTGAAGGCAAAGTATCATGCGGAAACCATGAATGATGTGTTCCAACAATTGGCAAGAAAAGCCGTAAGACAGGCCGATTGAGAGGAGGTGATAGCTATGAAGCAGTTTTATTCGTTCATTAAAAAAGAATTTTATCAGATATTTCGTGACAAACGGACGCTGTTGATCTTGTTGGTCATGCCCGTTATATTGGTTATACTGTTGGGCTACGCCATCAATACGGAGTTGAATGATGTGAGGATTGCCGTGTTCGATCCCTCAAAGGACACGGAAACACGGCATGTCATTGAGCGTTTCCGTGCGAGCAAATATTTTTCAGTGATAAAAGAGCTGGATACAAAATCTGAGATAAACGATGTGTTTAAGGGTGGGAATATGGATATGGTTATTGTTTTTCCGGAGAATTTTTCCGCCAGACTGCATAAAAGAGAAGCCAACATACAGTTGATTGTAGACGGGACAGATCCGAATCAGGCATATATGCTGACCGGTTATGCCGGAGGAGTGCTGTCGTCGTACCAGATGGAATTATTGGAACGCTACGATATCCCGGTTCAAATACAGACGGAGACGAGGATGCTTTATAACCCTCAAGCCAAAAGTGCCTACAATTTTGTGCCGGGTGTGATGGGACTCATCCTGACACTTATTTGTGCAATGATGACTTCCGTTTCCATTGTCCGTGAAAAAGAAATGGGAACAATGGAAGTTTTGCTTGCTTCTCCCATGAAACCCATTCAAATCATCTTGTCGAAAATGGCACCTTATTTCGTCTTGTCCATAACAACTCTGGTAATTATTCTTTTACTTGCCGTATTCGTTATGGGAGTACCTATAAGGGGAAGTTTGTTTTGGCTGGCGCTTTCGTCGGTTTTATTCATTATTGTTGCCCTATCCCTGGGCTTGCTCATATCCACCCTGGTCGACAAACAGATGTCTGCATTGCTGGTTTCCGGTATAGGATTGATGATGCCTGTCCTGGTTTTCTCGGGCTTGATTTTCCCCATTGAGAACATTCCCTGGGTATTGCGCTGGATTTCCGATGTTATACCGGCCAGATGGTATATCGCTATTGTAAGGAAAATCATGATAGAAGGCGTGGGGGTACAATTTTTTATAAAGGAATTGTGCATCATCGTCGTGATGGCACTTGTACTGATAACGGTGGCGTGGAAGAATTTTAAAGTAAGATTGTGTTGAAAGATTTCGGCCTGTCTGTTGGCGGACGGGCACGATTGAATAAAATTACCGCATTAAACAACAAACATTATGTTGAGGTTTTTGTTGGAAAAAGAATTTAAGCAGATATTCAGAAACCCGTTTCTGTTGAAATTATTGGTGATCATGCCTCTGATGGTCATTGTGGTGTTTCCTTATGTAACCAATCAGGAGGTGAGAAATGTGAAGCTGAGTATTGTAGACAACGACCATAGTCCGGCCTCGAATCGCCTGATACAGAAAGCGGCCTCGTCGTCTTGTTTTCAGTTGACGGATGTGTCGTCTACTTACGACGAGGCGTTGCGGAATCTTGAATTGGGAGAGTCAGATATCATACTTGAGATTCCCCGCAATTTCGAGTGGGATTTAAAGCGAAACGAGAAAGCCAAAGTGATGATTTCCGCCAATTCGGTGAACGGGACACAGGGCGGTCTCGGATCGCAGTATCTGTCATTTATCGTGACCGATTACGGAAATGAGTTTCGCGAACAAGAGAATCCGGTCAATCTTTCCGCGGCGGATATTCCCATTTTTCAGACGGATATGATTTACCGGTTTAATCCTTCGCTGGATTATAAAGTGTTCATGATACCCGGTTTGATTGTTGTTTTGGTGACATTATTGTGTTGTGCGCTTACGGCTCTCAATATCGTGGGGGAAAAAGAATCGGGGACTATCGAGCAGATAAACGTTACGCCCGTGCCAAAGAGCTTGTTCATCATAGCCAAACTGATGCCCAACTGGATCATAGGTTTTCTGGCTCTTGCCTTCGGGATGATATTTGCCTGGCTGATACACGGGCTTGTGCCTGAAGGAAATTTGTTTACTGTATTTGTGTTTTCCGCATTGTATATTCTGGCAATGTCGGGCATGGGGATGGTTATATCCAATTATTCCAATACCATGCAGCAAGCCATGTTCATAATGTTCTTTTTCTTGATTATCATGATGCTGACCTGCGGGTTGTTTACGCCTTTAAACAGTATGCCCGAATGGATGCAAATAATAACAAAGGTCAACCCCGTGCTGTATTTTGTTGAGGTAATACGTTTGATTTATCTGAAGGGAAGTACCTTGAACGAGCTTGTCCCTAACCTGTTATGGCTTTGTGGATTTACGATTGTCTTCAATGTCTGGGCGGTGATAAGCTATAAAAAGAGTGCCTGAATTGCCTGGAAAAATTATTTTTTCAAGGCAAGTTCATACGAATGCCGGATGAATTGTTTCAGTTCGTCGTCGCTCACATCTTCATTGAAACGAATGCTTATCCAATGTTCCGGGCTTAAATTGTAGGGACGGCCTACCGCCCGGTAGACAGCTTTCAGTTCGTCTGCCTGTCCCGGCGAGCAGCGGATGTTGCATTGATCGAATTGATCGATGTCGAAATAGCAAAACATCCGTCCGTTCACATAAAAGGCCAGAAAAGAATGCTTTCCGTGAAAGAACTTCTCAAACGGCATCTTTTCGCTGCTGCCGGGCAGTGACAAACAATATTCCCGGAATGTTTCAATGTCCATTACTCGTTCGTCTTTTGAAATGCTGCAATCTTTGTCTATACGGGACCGTTATTTTTCGGGGAAAAGACTTCGGGCAATACCCAATTCCAACCCGCGCAATTCGGCCAGTCCTCTCAATCGGCCGATGCAGGAGTAACCGGGATTGGTCTTTTTGTGCAGATCGTCTATCATCTGATGGCCGTGGTCGGGACGAACGGGAATCGATACTTTTCGCCGTTGTTCTACTTCGAGCAAGGCTTTCATCATGCCGTACATGTCAACATTTCCCTCCAGATGATTGGCTTCATAGAAATTTCCGTTTTCATCTCTCTGCGTACTGCGCAGATGGACGAAGTTGATTCTGTCACCAAACTCGTACATCATGCCGACCAGATCGTTGTCGGCACGTATGCCGAACGAGCCGGTACACAGGCACAGACCGTTTGAGCGGTTTGGAACGGCTTCGACCAGTTTTCTGAAATCGTCGGCCGTAGAGAGGATACGCGGCAATCCTAAAATGGGATAAGGGGGATCGTCGGGATGAATCACCAGTTGCACTCCTGCTTCATCTGCCACGGGAGCTATCTCTGAAAGGAAGTAAATGAGGTTCTTTCTCAGCCGTTCGGCATCGATGTCGCGGTAACGGTTTAAGGCTTCGCGGAATTGTTCTATCGTGAAACTTTCCTCCGAACCGGGCAATCCGGCAAGGATGTTTCGTGTCAGTTGGCGCTTTTCTTCTTCCGTCATTTGCATGTACCGGTTGCGCGCTCGTTCTTTTTCCCTGTCATTGTACGATGATTCGGCTTCGGGCCGCTTCAGTATAAAAAGATCGAAAGCCATGAAAGCATCTTTTTCAAAGCGTAAGGCTTTGGAACCGTCGGGCATGGAGTAGGCCAGATCGGTGCGTGTCCAGTCTAAAACAGGCATGAAATTGTAAGTGACACAGCAGATCCCGCAGGCAGCCAGATTGCGCAGGCTTTGTTTATAGTTGTCGATATATTGCTGAAAGTTTCCCGTTTGCGTCTTGATATGTTCGTGTACGGGGACACTTTCCACGACGCTCCATGTCAATCCGGATTGCGCGATCAGCTGTTGGCGCTTGCGGATTTCTTCCACAGGCCATACTTCTCCGTTGGGAATATGGTGCAAGGCATGTACAATATCCGTAGCTCCGGCTTGTCGTATGTCGCAAAGACTTACAGGATCATTCGGCCCGTACCATCGCCACGATTGTTTACAAAGATACATAGTCAGAGATGTTTTTATTTGATTGTTGGTCATGATTGGTCTTTAAATAGAGAATGCATTAAATCCTCCGTCGATAACAGTCAGCGTTCCCGATACGAACTTCGAGGCATCGCTTGCCAGCCATTGCAGCGTGCCCAGCAGTTCTTCCGGTTCGCCGAAGCGCTTGAAAGGCGTATGAGCCAATATTGTTTTTGCGCGGTCGGTGAGAGAGCCGTCGGGATTTGTCAGGAGCGTTCTGTTCTGGTCGGTCAGGAAAAAACCGGGAGCGATGGCGTTTACACGCAGTCCGGGGCCGAATTTAAGAGCCAGCTCCCCGCAGAGATATTGTGTAAAGTTTACAACGGCTGCTTTTGCCGCTCCGTAACCTGCCACGCGCGTCAGCGGGCGCAGTGCCGATTCTGAGGCAATATTGATGATGGAGCCTTGTCCTTGTTGTACCATGGCCTTAGCGAAAACCATAGTGGGTAGTATCGTCCCGAAAAGATTCAGGTCGGTTACTTGACGCATGCTGTCGATGTTCAGGTCAAACAGTGAGCCTTCGGGAGAAATCGTGGCTCCGGGCATGTTTCCTCCTGCGCCGTTAATGAGTACGTCGATACGCCCGAACCGTGCCATGATTTCATTGTAATTATGCTTCAGCATGTCTTTGTTCAGTACGTCTGTGGCTTGGAAAACGGCAGTCAGATTCTGCGCTTCCGCTTCTTTCACCAGCTTGTTTCCTATGGTCTCGTTTCGTCCAAGGATAACCACACAGGCACCTTCTTCCGTGAAATGGCGCACCATAGCCCGTCCTAATATGCCGGTTCCTCCGGTAATGACGAATACTTTTCCTTTTACGTCGAATAAGTTTTTCATGTTTATTGAATTAATTTATATTTCGGAACTAATGTTTTCATGATGCTCCACCCGATAAGATAAGCGACAGAGCAGATACAGAATATGATGAAATAGCCGGCCGGTTTACCTGTGAAACCCATGAATTCCAGTTGAACTTCGTCGGCATAGACGAAAAGTCTCCCGGCAAAAAGCTGCATCAGCATGGAACTTACTCCTCCTGCCATACCGCCGATGCCTGTAACCGTGGCGACGGCGCTGCGGGGGAACATGTCGCTTACCGTGGTATAAATGTTTGCAGACCACGATTGATGCGCGGCACATCCGATACCGATCAGGATGACCGGAAACCAGGGAGAGATTGTTCCCAGCGGTTGTGCGAATAAAACGACCAGAGGGATGAAGGCAAAGATAAGCATTGCCCGCATGCGGGCTTCGTACGGATTGGCACCTGTTTTGTTTATGAAGATGGTGGGAAGTTTACCGCCGTAGAGAGAAAGCATGACGATGGCATATAAAGTGAAGATAAGAAGCATGCCAAGCGGTTCGGTCGTCTTGATCCCGAACTGTGTGTTCAGGTAAGAAGGAGTCCAAAAAAGGAAGAACCACCATACTCCGTCCGTGCAGAATTTTCCCAAAGTGTACGACCATGTCTGACGATAACAGAAACATTGCAGGAAAGAAAGCTTCTTTTCTTCTTTTCCCGGTTCGGTCTTTTTTATCAGATTGGCCTCTATCTTTTTGTCTTGCTCGATGTATTCCAGTTCGGCTTTATTGACAAACTTGCTTTTTGTTGGCGGGGTGTACATGAACACCCAGAAGCCCATCCATATAAAGCCCAATATACCGATGATGACAAATGCCATTTCCCAACCGTAATATTTGGCAAGTACGGGTATTGTCAGCGGGGCAATCAAGGCACCGATTGAGGCTCCTGCATTGAAAACGGAAGTGGCGAAAGCACGGTCTCTCTTCGGGAAATACTCGGCCGTAACCTTTACTGCCACGGGAAAGTAGCCGGCTTCTCCGATAGCCAATATGCAGCGTGCCGCCAAAAAGAAGTACATGCTTATGGTAGCAATGACAACAGCCATGTCGCCTGTCGCCGCAATCAGGTCGGCTTTATTCTCCAGACCTACGCAAGCCTCGGTGGCTATTCCGCAGAATGCGTGCAGGCAGGCACCGGCAGACCAGATAAAAATGGACCACAAATACCCTTTTTTTGTTCCCAACCAGTCGATAATACGGCCGGCAAACAACATCCCGATGGCATAAACAATGGAAAACGTGGCGGTAACCAGTCCGTAATGTCCCTCATTCCAATGAAACTCCGGTTTAATAAATTCGTCCCATGTCAGCGATAAGACCTGTCGGTCTAGATAATTGATGGTCAATGCCAGGAACATCATGATGCAAATGGTCCACCGATAGTGTGTCATCTTTTCCATGGTCTATCTCCTTCTTGCATTTTGTATAATGTCTATGGATAAGCGGCACATCGCTGTAATGGAGTTCCAGTCTTCCGATGCGATCTTCTCTTTCGAGAGTAATTTCGAACCCATTCCCACGCACGTTGTTCCGGCTTTCATCCATGCAGTCAGGTTTTCTTCGGTAGGTTCTACGGCTCCTGTTGCCATAATCATGGTCCAGGGCAGCGGAGCTTTTATGTTTGAAACGAATGAAGGTCCGCCAACGCTCCCAGCAGGGAAAATTTTTACGATGTCGCAACCCAACTCGTGTGCCGTTCCTATTTCTGTTACCGAGCCACATCCGGGAATGTAGGGCACCATGTGGCGGTTACATAAACGTGCTATTTCCGTATTAAGATAAGGACCGACAATGAAATTCGCCCCGTATTGCAGGTACAACGCAGCGGTAGGAGCATCGATTATCGAGCCGGTTCCTAAAATCATTTCGGGGCATTCCGTTTGTGCGAACTTCACGAGGTCGATAAACACTTCGCAAGCGAAATCGCCCCGATTCGTAAACTCGAAGGCACGTACGCCGCCTTCGTAACAGGCTTTCAGCACTTGTCGGGCTGTTTGCTTGTCTTTATGATAAAAAACCGGAACCATTCCGGTCTGCAACATGGTTTGCAGTACTTGAAGTTTATTGAATTTTGCCATAAGATTTGATTTAAACTGTTTTCTGTTATCGGGATACACGCCCGCTTCCGTCGCCTTGCATTAAATTTTCCACTTCTTCGGTGGTGACTAAGTTGTAGTCTCCGTAAATGGTATGCTTCAGGCATGATGCAGCAACGGCGAAATCGAGTGCTTTTTGATTGTCGTTCTTATAAGTGAGCAATCCGTAAATCAGACCTCCCATAAAGGAGTCACCTCCGCCTACGCGGTCGACAATGTGTGTAATGTCGTAACGCTTCGATTGATAAAACCTTGTTCCGTCATAAAGAACGCCTCCCCATGTGTTGTGGTTGGCATTGATCGATCCGCGCAATGTAATGATTGCTTTCTTAGCCCGCGGGAAAAGTTTCATCAGCTGGACGCATACGCTTTCAAATCTTGTGGCATCCACTTTGCCGGTTGTAACGTCGAAGTTTTCAGGACGGATGCCGAATACTTTCTCTGCGTCTTCCTCGTTTCCCAGTATGATATCGCAGCCTGCAACCAGTCGGGGCATGATTTCACTTGCACTTTTTCCGTATTTCCATAAATTTTTTCGGTAGTTTAGATCGCAGGAAACGGTGATTCCCAAACGGTTTGCTGCCTGAATGGCTTCCAAACAAACATCGGCCGCACCCTGACTGATGGCGGGAGTGATTCCGGTCCAATGAAACCAGTCGGCATTTTTCAGTACGTCGTCCCAGTCAATCATGCCGGGTTTTATTTCTGAAATGGCAGAATGGGCACGGTCGTATATGACTTTGCTTGCTCGCGAGACGGCACCGGTCTCAAGGAAATAAATGCCCATTCGCTCTCCTCCATAGATAATGTGGTCGGTTTTCACCCCGTGTTTATGTAAATCGCACACGCAGGCTTTTGCTATATCGTTTAGGGGTAGACGGGTGACAAACTCGGCATTCATGCCGTAATTGGCCAATGATACGGCCACATTTGCTTCTCCTCCGCCGAAAGTGGCGTTTAATTCTTCCGCCTGACTGAAACGAAGATAACCGGGTGTTGCTAATCGGAGCATGATTTCTCCGAAGGTGATGATTTTTTTCTGTTGCATGTTATGAATGATATTAAATCTTGGTTATATGGAAATATACGGTTTCGTATTCAACTGAAATTGAAATATTGTTTGGCATTGTAATAAGAAATGTCGGCAACCATTTTCTTGAGGAAATCCATTTCACTGCGCGGCAGTTTCCCTGTTTCGATATCTTCACCGATCAGGTTGCAAAGGATTCGCCGGAAATACTCATGTCGGGGATAGGAAAGAAAACTGCGTGAGTCGGTCAGCATCCCGATGAAACGGCTGAGCAATCCCATCGAGGAAATGGCATTCAGTTGTTTTCGTATCCCGTCTTCCTGATCGAGGAACCACCACGCCGCACCGAGTTGCATTTTTCCCGGTATGCTTCCGTCGTTAAACGTGTATGCCATTGTGGCCAGCACTTCGTTGTCCTTGGGGTTGAGGCTGTAAAGAATGGTTTTTGCAAGCTTTCCTTCATAATCCAGCCGGCTGAAGAATTTGTGTCCGACCGCTGCGCAATTTACATCGGCAATGGCATCGAAACCCGTGTCTGCCCCGATGGATTCGTACATCCGCCTGCAATTGTTTCGGATAACACTGATGTGATATTGCTGCGCCCAGCCTTTTTCTGCATCCATCACTGCCAGTTCATACAGTAAAGCACTTTTAAGTTGTCGGACTTCTTTTCCGTCTACTGTCTTTCGGCAGAGGAGCTTATCGAAAATATGCTGTATTTCCATTTGGGTATAATCTTCGGCATAGAAATTATCCATGCCGTGATCGGATAAGCGGCAACCCATTTCTCCGAAGTAATCGTGCCTGCGGTGCAGGGCATCCAATAGGTCGTTGTATGTATGTATTTCGGCATCGGCTGCGCGGGAAAGCTCGTTCAGGTAGTCGATGTAAGCCGGCAGATTTTCTACCGCAATGACTTTGTCGGGGCGCCACGCCGGATAAACTTTCGTCTTTATATTGCTTTGTTTAATCAAACGATGGTATTCCAGTGAGTCAACCGGATCGTCGGTTGTACAAACCACCTCCACGTTGCATCGTTCCATTATGGAGCAAGCACGGAATTCGTCGGTTTGTAATTTGGCATTACACTCGTCGTATATCTCACGTGCCGTCTCCGGTTTTAGTATTTTGTCGATACCGAATATTCTGCTTAACTCGAGGTGTGTCCAGTGATACAGCGGGTTTCGCATGGTATAAGGAACGGTTTCGGCCCATTTCTCGAATTTTTCATAATCGCTGCTGTCTTGTCCGGTGATATATTTCTCGTCGATTCCGTTACCGCGCATGGCGCGCCATTTATAATGATCTCCTCCCAGCCATATTTCAGAGAGGTTGTTGAAACGATGATTCTCTGCTATTTGTTTCGGACTGAGGTGACAGTGGTAGTCGATGATAGGTAAATTTTCTGCGCTGTCATGGTATAATTCTCGTGCGCTTTCGTTAGTCAGCATGAAATTTTCATTGATGAAAGTTTCCATAAGAAGTGTCTTTAATGGTATTGGTACTAATTAGTGCTACCAAAATTACGCATTAAACGATAGAAAACAAGCATAAATGGGTATGAAAATTTCATTGTCGATTTTTTCCTGATAAACGTTATGCGGGTAAAAGGCCGGTTGTCGATATGAAAGGACAAGGGAATAAATCTGTGGAAAGAGTTCTTTTATATCTCCAAATCGACTTATTTTGCAGGTAAATGGCACGAATTAATAAAAGAGACAAATATGCGAACGGAATATTGGGGACTGATATCTTATAAAAGGGCTTGGCTGAGGCAGGAAGAACTTTTCAACGAACTTATAAAGGCAAAACTGCATGGAACGGCTTATGAAAACCGCATTGTTTTTTGCGAACATCCGCATGTCTTCACGTTAGGGAAACATGGAAAAGAGGAAAACATGCTGATGAATGAAGAAAGTTTACGCAGGATTGATGCCGAATATTTTCATACGGACAGGGGAGGAGACATCACGTATCACGGACCGGGCCAGCTGGTTTGTTATCCCATCCTTAATCTGGAAGATTTCCATATCGGGGTGAAGCAGTATGTTTATCTGCTGGAAGAAGCCGTGATACGGGTGTGTGCCTCTTACGGTGTCGAGGCCGGACGGGTAGAAGGTGCTACGGGGGTATGGCTGTCGCCCGCAACTTCCCGCGAAAGGAAAATATGTGCCATCGGCATCCGTTGCAGTCATTATGTAACGATGCACGGCCTGGCGCTGAATGTGACTACCGATTTGCGCTATTTCAATTACATCCATCCGTGTGGTTTTGTTGATAAGGGAGTAACATCTTTGCAAAATGAAGTAGGGTATGCGGTTTCGATGGAGGAAGTACGTGCCCGTTTGCTGGAAGAATTTTCCCGTCTGTTGGCGGAAAACGATGTGAAAAGATGAGAAAAACAAAAAGTTCCATTTCCCACACGGAAACGGAACTTTTCGTACACCCTCAGGGATTCGAACCCTGGACCCACTGATTAAGAGTCAGTTGCTCTACCAACTGAGCTAAGAGTGCATCCACTATAAATGTCAAATTTCCCGAAATACCGAAAAGTACACCCTCAGGGATTCGAACCCTGGACCCACTGATTAAGAGTCAGTTGCTCTACCAACTGAGCTAAGAGTGCGTTACTTTTTCAGTTTGCGAATGCAAAAGTATAATCTTTCTTTGAATTGCGCAAATAAAAAACTGACAAGTTTTATATTAAATATCGGCAAATGTGATTTTATTTCCTGCTTGCTTGGTGGAAAAATCTATTCCAGTAAATACATCTTCGATGGGGTGGTTCGCTCTAAAGGAATCACATACAGGTCTTTGCCTATCTGGATGTTTTTTTCTTTCAAGGCAGTTTCCATCGTGTGATACGCCAATTCGGGCCGATTATTGTCTTTGCTTAAATGGCAAAGCCATAGATATTTTAATTTCTTCGGGAAATGGTTTGCAATGTATTCCGCCGTATCTCTGTTGCACATGTGCCCGTTTGTTCCGGCGATGCGTTGCTTCAGAAGTTCGGGATAACTGCCCGTGCGGAGCATCGTTTCGTCGTAATTTGATTCCAATACCAGGTAATCGGCAAGGGAAATATAGTGTGCTGCTTTTTCGGAAATGTGTCCGAGGTCGGTGAGGAATGCAAAGTTTTTGTCGTTCACGTCTATGCTGTACCCCACATTATCCGTTCCATCGTGTGGAACTTCGAAACAAGTGATACGGAAGTCCCCCAGTTGCAGCGGTTCTTCCTTGTTAATAATGCGTATGTGGCTGCTGTCTAACTCTTTCTTCATGTATTTGTTCCGGTTCATCCCTGAGAACGTTTTGGACGTGGCATAGATGGGAATGTGTTCATCCGTCGCCAGGTGTCCTACGGCTTTTATGTGGTCTCCATGGTCATGAGTGATAAAAACAGCCTGTATGTTTCCCATCTTCAAACCGTTTTCCCGGAATCTTTTTTTTATGACACGTATGCCTATTCCGGCATCAATCAGGATGCAGGAAGTATCTGTTGCCAGGTAATAACAATTTCCACTGCTTCCGCTGCCTAAACTCATGAAGTGTATATATGATTTGAATAATTGCATGTCCATTCTCGATGTCGTTCTTTTGATTTGTTTAAGACGGTTGCAAAATTAAAAATAAGAAAATGTTTTTCTACGGTTTCCCGGCATTTTCTCTGAAAGATAAAAGTGTTTTTTGGGAAATATACCGAGGATATTTGAGAAACGATGGGGCGTTTCGGTTATGATTCGGTCAATTGTTGCGGCGGGCATATTGTTGAGCAAAAGAAGGTAAGGCTCTCTTTTCTGCTGCGATTCGTTTTCGGAGTGTATTCTTTCCACACTTTTGTGGTTCCTTTCCGGCAGAGATTCTGCCGAATGGTTTAAAAGATGTTATAATTTTATTGAGGCCGATTGCATGAAAAAACAGATTGTTTACTTTTGTGTCTGACAATACTGTCAGATGAGAAAAGAATGAATATTATGCATAGAATAGGAATTGATATAGGTTCTACCACCGTAAAGGTTGTGGCAATCGGTGTTGATAATGATATATTATTTTCAAGATACGAAAGGCATAATGCAAAGGCCAGGGAAACCCTTGTAAATGTTTTGAAAGAATTGTCGGAGAAGATTGGAGATGATGATGTGTGCGTCAGCATAACCGGTTCCGTCGGGATGGGAATTTCCGAGCAAACCGGTCTGCCTTTTATTCAGGAAGTTGTGGCAGCCGTCAAAGCCATACAGAAAAGTTACCCCGAAACATGCTCCATGATAGACATTGGAGGGGAGGATGCTAAGATTGTGTTTTTTAAAAACGGTGAGGTCGGTGACCTCAGAATGAATGGCAATTGTGCCGGAGGTACGGGTGCTTTCATCGATCAGATGGCCGTCCTTCTCGGGGTGGACGTGGCTGAGTTAAACAAACTGGCTCTTGAAGCCACGCAGATATACCCGATAGCTTCCCGCTGCGGCGTGTTCTGTAAGACAGACATTCAGAATCTGATAGCAAAAAACGTGAGTAAAGCAGATATAGCTGCTTCCATCTTCCGTGCTGTGGCCGTGCAGACTGTCGTGACATTGGCCCATGGATACGACATAGAAACGCCGGTATTGTTTTGCGGGGGACCGCTGACTTTTATTCCTGCATTGCGGAAAGCTTTCCTGGAGTATCTCGGGATTGACGAAAACGGCGTTATCTTGCCTCAAAACGGAACGCAGCTCCCGGCATTCGGGGCAGCATTGTCTTGTACGGAAGACGGGAAAAGTATGAAACTTTCCGGTTTGCTAAAACGGCTGGAAGACCAATCCTTGCATGCAAGGACAGGGAAAGACATACTTGAACCGATATTCTCCGATGCAAAAGATTATCAGGTCTGGAAAGAAAGAATATCATCGCATAAAATACAACGGGGAACATTGCATCCCGGTGCCCAGGATGTTTTTATTGGGATAGACTCGGGATCCACCACAACTAAAATTGTGGTTACGGATACAGAAGCCAATGTTCTTTATTCTTATTATGAAGTCAATGCCGGAAATCCCATAGCAACCGTAGAAAAGGGTTTGTTGCGCTTGAAAGAACTCTGCGAGAAAAATAATACGGTTCTGCACATTAAAGGCAGTTGCTCTACGGGATATGGTGAAGACCTGATACGAACGGCGTTTCAACTTGACTTCGGCATAGTGGAAACAATGGCACATTATCTTGCAGCCAGCCATTTGGATAAGGAGGTTTCCTTCATACTTGACATAGGCGGACAAGATATGAAAGCAATGTTTGTCGACAGGGGAGGAATCATAAACCGCATCGAAATCAATGAGGCCTGCTCGTCGGGGTGTGGTTCGTTCATAGAAACTTTTGCAAAGACGCTGAATTACACGGTACAGGAATTCACCGAAGCGGCATGTCGCTCGAAGGCTCTGTGCGATCTTGGCACGCGTTGTACGGTATTCATGAACTCGAAAGTAAAACAAGTCCTCCGCGAAGGTGCAACCATTGAGGATATTGCCGCAGGATTGGCCTATTCCGTCATTAAAAACTGTATCTATAAGGTATTGAAATTAAAGGATATTTCAGTGCTCGGAAAGCATATTGTCGTTCAAGGCGGTACGATGCGTAACGATGCCGTTGCCCGGGCTTTGGAATTGCTGACTGGAACAGAGGTCACACGTTGCGATATGCCGGAACTGATGGGCGCTTATGGTTGTGCGCTTTATGCACGTGAAAATGCTACGGCATCCGTTCCTTTGGACAATCTCATAACCCAGGCTCGTTACACATCCCGCACGCTGCATTGTAAAGGCTGCGATAATCAGTGCCTGGTTGTTCGCTATCGTTTTGAAAACGGGAAGAATTATTATTCCGGAAACCGCTGTGAAAAAGTCTTCACAAATGGGGAAAGTAAGGCGAAAGGTGCCAATATGTATGCGATAAAAAAACAATTGCTGTTCGACCGCAACGATATAAAGATTGCATCTCCTCGTTTGAATATCGGAATTCCAAGGTGTTTAAACATGTACGAGAACTTTCCTTTCTGGCATAAATTATTCACATCTTGCGGCATACAGGTAAGTCTTTCCGATGCTTCCGACTATTCTTGTTATGAACGGAATGCGAGGATGGTGATGTCTGATAACATTTGTTTTCCGGCAAAGTTGGTGCACAGTCACATACAAAACCTGATAGAGAAGAAGGTCGATCGCATTTTTATGCCGTTTGTAATATTTGAAAGGCAGCAAAATAACGAGCAGAACAGTTACAACTGTCCCATTGTAACGGGATATTCTGAGGTTGTAAAGAGTGTACAGACGAATGAAATACCGATAGACTCGCCCGCCATTTCATTTAAAGATGAAGATCTTCTTTACAAACAATGCCGTGATTATTTGAGCGGACTGGGAATTGATGCTCATACAATATCGAGAGCTTTTAAACTTGCGGAGACGGAACAGGCCAAATATGCCGATTCGTTGGTTACATACAATAAGAATATCCTGGAAAAGGCCGAAAGAGAAAATCGTTTTGTCATACTCCTTGCCGGACGTCCTTACCATACAGATCCGTTGATACAGCATGATGTTTCGGAAATGATAGCAGAGATGGGGATAGACGTGATAACCGATGACATTGTACGCGGCGAGCAGATTACGATGGACGGCGTACATTTTCTTCCGCAATGGACATATCCCAACCGAATACTGAAGGCTGCCAAATGGTGCAGTGGGAAAGAATATAATGTACAGTTTGTGGAATTGACATCGTTTGGCTGCGGCCCCGATGCATTTCTTACCGATGAGGTACGCGATGTACTGGTAAAAAGCAACAAACCCTTTACGCTGCTTAAACTGGATGATATAAATAATGTAGGCTCAATGAAGCTGAGAATACGTTCGCTGGTGGAGAGCTTGAAGTTATCTTATGCGCAAAACAGACATCGTGAGAAGACGGAAATTTCTGTACCTGCTGCGGGAAATGAAACAGATTTGCATGCCCGTAAGATAATTGTTCCGTATTTTACTCCTTTCATATCTCCGCTTATTCCCGCAATAATGCGCGTAGCCGGTTACGATGTGGAGAACTTGCCTCTCAGTGATGCCGTTTCCTGCGATTACGGATTGAAGTATGCCAATAATGAGGTTTGTTATCCGGCCACACTCATCGTGGGAGATGTGGTAAAAGCATTCGAAAGCGGAAAATATGATCCCGACAGAACTGTTGTGGCAATGGTACGTACCGGCGGACAATGCAGGGCAAGTAATTATATAGAACTGATAAAAAAGGCTCTGGCGGATGCAGGTTATGGAAATACCCCCGTTGTGTCTTTGACATTCGGCCGCACCGTTGACGACGGAAAGTTTAAAATAAAGATGAACTGGGTGAAGATCTTACCCATCGCTTTGCGGGCCATTCTTTACAGTGATTGCATTTCAAAATTTTATAGTGCGTCACTGCCGAGGGAAAAGACGCCGGGACAGGCGGCCAAATTAAGAGATTTGTATCTTAGTGTTGCAGCAGATTTGATAAAAGGAAACCGTTCGAAGGATTTGTTTGACTACTTGGCTTTGGCGGCGAAGCAGTTCAATGAAATCTGTCGCGACGTTGATTGTCCCAAAGTAGGGGTGGTGGGAGAGATTTTTCTCAAGTTCAATCCCTTCGCACATAAGGATATTGAAGGATGGTTGTCGGCAAGAGGCATAGAAGTTGTGCCGTCTGTGTTGCTTGATTTCTTCATGCAGAATTTTGTCAATCGGAAAATCCGGAAAGAAACGAAGATAACAAAAAGCCGGATCCCCGAATCCCTTTACAGCCTTGTTTACGGAATGATAAAAAAACAAATAGACAAGGTGAACCGCATAGCTGCGGGATTCAGATACTTCATCCCGTTTGGAGATATTTTTGAAGAGGCGGAGAATGCCGAAAAGGTGGTAACTCTGAATGCACAGTTCGGGGAGGGTTGGCTTTTGCCTGCGGAAATCATTTCGTTAGTTCACCAGGGAGTGACGAATGTCATCAGTTTGCAACCTTTCGGGTGCATCGCAAATCATGTGGTTTCAAAAGGAATAGAAAAGCGGATAAAGGCATTGTTTCCCGAGGTGAATATCCTGTCTTTGGACTTTGACGGGGGAGTGAGTGATGTAAACATTGCAAACAGACTGTTGTTGTTCGTAAATGGTCTTGAAAAACAATCCCCGGATTTGGACAAATCATTCCTGCGGGGATATAAAATGAAGGCAAAACCGGCGGGATGTGATGCGCAGTAAGGATGTAAAACAATAAAAAAACAGAATAAATATGGCTGAAGCGAATGCAGGAAAGGTGAATAACGATGTGGAAACTAAAATCATTAATGTTGCCAAATCTTTGTTTATAGAGAAAGGTTTTGCCGAAACACACATGAGCGACATAGCCGAAAAAGTAGGAATAACCCGCCCGGCATTGCATTATTATTTCAGGACGAAGGATAAAATTTTTCAGGTTGTTTTTGCTACAATTATTCAGTCCGTCATACCAAAGGTGAAGGACATCTTGTCGGAACAAAACATGCCGATAGGCAAACGGGTTGAGGCAATTGTCGATACATATTACACGCTTTTCAAGGAAAATCCCTATTTGCCTCTTTTTGTGGTGAAAGAGATTCATCGGGATGTTGACCATCTGATTTATACGATTCGCACTTCACCAATGAAAGACACTCTGATAAAAATCAAAGAAATCCTACAAAAAGATATGCAGGAAGGGCGTTTAAAAAAGATTCCGTTCCCGGTATTGTTTTATACCTTTTACGGTATGTTGATATTTCCTTTCCTTACGAAGAATCTGATTATACATTTCGGAATCAATAATGAGGTGGAGTTTGAAAATGTTCTTGCGCGGTGGAAATCTCACATTATATCGCAAATGGAGGAACTCATGACGCCCTGAACCGTTTGTCTTTTAGACGCGTTGGCCAATACTTTGTCGTTCTGTTTCATCGTGTTTTCAAGAGTTCTTGTTATCTTTGCAGCCGTCTGAAAGAAATGATAAGGATTAATGAAGTCACAGTTTTTGATAGCTTCGGTAGGATCGGGCGGCGGAAAGACAACATTTATGTTAGGTCTGCTGCGGGCGCTGCAAAAGAAAAAGGTAAAAGTACAGCCTTTTAAGTGCGGCCCGGACTGTATCGATACCCAATATCACAAGCTGATTTCCAATTCCGATTCCATCAATCTGGATACACGCTTGGCTTCTTCCAATCACATGCAGTATATTTATAACACATATGGCGAGAGAGCCGATGTCTGCATTGTGGAAGGTTCTACCGGTTTGTTTGATGGTTATAGAAAAGAGCAGGGCAGCAATGCCGAAATAGCCCGCCTGCTGCACATACCGGTGATATTGTCTGTTAATGCAAAGGGCATATCATATTCGGTGGCACCGCTGTTGTTTGGATTTAAGAACTTCAATCCTTCGGTAAAAATAGCAGGTGTCGTATTTACAAACGTTGTATCGCCATCTCATTTTCAACAGCTCAAAGACGCTTGTCGCGACGCGGGAATGGTGTGCTTGGGGTATTTGCCTTTCGATGACAAACTCCGTTTCCCGTCTCGTTATTCGGCTTTGACTGTGGCATTGAAGACCGAGTTGAATGACATTGCATCCCGGATTGCCGAGCAAATAGAGGCACATGTTGACCTGCATAAATTGTTGGATTTATGCATGCGTGTCTTTCCCTGTTCTTATACATTGCCTTATACCTCGGAGGCAGAGGACAGGAAAGAGTGTTTCCGCGGTAATAAAAAACTACGTATAACCGTGGCTTGCGATGTGGCTTTCAACTACTTGTTCCAGGAAAATCTCGACCGATTGTCAGATATGGGCCGGATAACTTGTTTCAGTCCCATATACAGTAAGGAACTTCCTGATTGTGATATGCTTTATTTACCGGGAGGAGTGCCCGAATTGTTCGCCCGCCAGCTTCACCGGAGAAAAGATTTGTTGAAGCAAATAAAAGATTATGTGGAGTCGGGCGGTAAGGTCTTGGCCGAATGTGGTGGGGTGGCTTTACTGGCACAATCGCTGATTTCGAGGGAAGGGGGGAGCGTATATGCCATGTCGGGGGCCTTGCCGGTAAGTTACACAATGGAACAGGCTTCGTTGAAGACGGGCTATCGTACGATAATCTATCCTGGAGGAGAGTTGAAAGGATATGAATTTCATTATGCCCACATTGTGGCAAACGACGGTTTTAATTCGGTTCGAAAGATATATGGTCCCGATGGTTTGGAAAGCGATACGCCGATATATCGATATAAAAATGTGATAGCCGGTCAGGTGCGCTGGTATTTTGGTGAAAGCGATCCCTGGAAGCTGTGGTGAAAGAAATAAATATTTATTGTCGGATATGCTTGTGGGAGGCGTAACGCAAAACTTTCTTTTATGCAATAAGTAGTTATAAATAGGACGACGCATTTCGATGAATTTACGTCGTCCTCTAAATGTCCGATATTAAAGTCCTGTCATTTTTTCTTGATCTTCCGGGTAACGTCCGCCCAAAATCTCAATATTGTCCAGATGTTGACGAATGTCTGCCAGTTCATCGGACGTGAAATGAATATCCGCACCACCCACGTTTTCTTCGATGCGTTCGATGCGTTTTGTTCCGGGGATGGGGACAATCCAGGGCTTTTGTGCCAACAACCAGCCAATGGCAATGCGTGCCGGTGTTGTTTCTTTTCGTTGTGCCAGCTCTTCTACGTACGCAACCAGTTCCATGTTATGTTTAAAATTCTCGCCTTGAAAGCGGGGAATGGCAGAGCGGAAGTCAGTCTTGTCAAATTTCGTATCCTTGTTGAAACGGCCGGTCAGCATTGCTTTGCCCAAAGGACTGAATGGAACGAAGCCAATGCCCAGCTTTTCCAGCGTAGGCAATAACTCGCTTTCGGGTTTACGATACCAAAGAGAGTACTCACTTTGTACGGCGGTTAGCGGACAAACTTCGTGGGCCCGGCAAACGGTTGCGGGGGCAGCTTCCGATAATCCCCAGTGCAAAACCTTTCCTTCCTTGATAAGTTTGCTTACGGTTTCGGCCACAGTCTCGATGGGAACATTAGGATCTACACGATGCTGATAGTAAAGATCTATGTGATCTGTGCGCAGGCGGCGTAAAGAACCTTCTACTGCTTTGCGAATAGTCTCGGGGCGACTTGATAAAGTGACGGGACGGGCCGATGTGGTTAAATCGGGCGTTTCAGACAAATCATAACCGAATTTTGTAGCAATAACGACCTTGTCGCGCACAGGTTGCAGTGCTTCTCCTACTAAATCTTCGTTTTTTCCATAGCTATACACTTCGGCGGTATCAAAAAAGGTAACGCCCAAGTCGACAGCTTTACGTATTGTTTTTATAGCATCTTTGCGGTCGGGATACGGAGGATAACTTTGGGTGAATCCCATACATCCCAATCCGACTGCTGAAACTTCCAATCCGTTTTTTCCTAATGTCCTTGTTTTCATGATTGTTTCTCCTTTCTGTATGTTTTTCCAAAGCTGGTGCATTTGCCAATGGTTTCCCCCGTACGCAGATAAGTATAGTTTGGCATTTCGAAAAGTACAGGTTTTAACTTGTCATAGTCGGGCTTGCCTTTTTCGTTCAGGCAATTCTCTTCTACATAAGTATTCGTTATTTTGCAGATGAAATTGTCGAATGTTTCTGTTTCATAGTTGTCTACTATTTCACATTCCATCACCAATGGACTTTCATCTATCACCGGTGTTCCGCCTTCGCCTCGGTGATAAGCGAAGACGTCCGACTTGTCTGTGTTGGCGCCACTTGTGCAACCCACATAATCGGCGCGTTCCAACATTGCTTCATTCACCATATTGACAGATATTTTTCCTGTCTGTTTTGCTCCTTCGTTGGTGTAATGCTTCTTGAAGAGGCTCAGCATTATCCGATCGTGCCCGATAATGCCTACATGGGCAACGAGTAACCAGTTTATTTTCCCGTTTACTTCTGTACCTGCGACCACCACGGGTGTAGGATACAATGCCAATGCATTTCCGATGTTTTTCTTCATTGTTGTTTCCTTTTTGAGATTATGATTATGGTTATATGTCAATCTTTGATTGTGTCCGACAGCCCTTTTAATATTTCTATCTCGTTTGATTCCAAATATATGCGGGTATTATTTGATGCGGCAATTCCGGAAGAGTATTCTCCGACGAGGAAACTGTGTAAAAGTTGCTGCGGCGTAACTCGATGTCGTTCTGCAATAAAGCATACAGCTTCGTCCGTACATAATTCTTTGGGATAGTTCGTTTTGGGCTCCATTACTTCTTCATTTTTTTATTTGATGCAAAATTAGTTTGCAATGCGGGTAGCATTTGTAATCATAAGTCGGGAAACCATACCATTTTCACTGAATTTGCAATTTACGTAAATCGTTATTCGCAAGATATTTTATCTTTGCGTTTATCGAATATGTACAAGGAGAACAAGTCATGAGTAAGATATTAAAAGTAAAAAACGTCAATGATTATGCGCGTTATCTTGGGAGTGCGGAGCAGCACCCGTTGGTTTGTGTAATCGATTATGCGGAGGTGTCCCCCATACGTCATAGTCTTAACAATTACTCTGTGTACGGCCTTTTCCTCAGAGATGATGCCGCAGTTGATCTTAGCTATGGTTGTGGTAAATACGATTATAACAAGGGAACGCTGCTGTGTGTGGCGCCCGGACAAATAGGAGGTAAGGAAGATAATGGTGAAAGAGCGTCAATCACCGGTTGGGCACTCCTTTTTCATCCCGATTTATTACACGGCACATCTCTGGAAAAGCGCATTAAAAATTATTCGTTTTTCGATTATCGTGTAAACGAAGCTCTGCACATGACTGATGAAGAACACGGCATTTTTGTTTCTTTAATGCGGCAAATTCGTGAAGAGCTCGGCAAGAAACCGGACGAACTTCAAAGAGTTATTATTGTGGGATACATTGAATTGGCATTAAATTTCTGTCAGCGTTTTTATAACCGCCAGTTCATTACCCGAAAGATTGAGAACTCCGACATACTTGTCAGGTTTGACCAACTGCTTCGCGATTATTTTGAAGAAAAACTTCAACTGACTCTTGGCCTGCCTACCGTGCAGTATTGTGCGGACAAGCTGTGCATGTCACCCAATTATTTCGGCGATGTGATAAAAAAGACTACGGGAGATACGGCAAGCAACCATATTCGTTTGTTTATCATTCAGCTTGCAAAAAATGAACTTGCCGCCGGAGAGACTATAACTCAGGTATCAGACAAATTAGGCTTCGAATACTCCCAGCATTTCAGCCGCATGTTTAAGAAGCAGGAAGGCATTACTCCGTCTGAGTATTGCCGACGTCTGTACGGTTGACAATGTGGAGGCGTGTATCCGGCTACCATCACATAAACTGCCGTCCGTCCACATGTCTTGCAGAAACCTATAAATTCTATATCAGACAGTGACGGACGGCAGACAGAATGTAATCAGCACAACTGCCACCAGTCGTGGCTTTCCGTATCGATATACGATGTTGTTTCAGTATTCTCTACGTTGTTTTCTTCCGTTTCTCCTTCTTCTTCGGGATCGCTACACATACCCATTATAATGAAACAAACAACAACAATCCAGAACACCTTTGAACTCAGAATTCCCCAAATGCAGCCGTCGTCATCTGATTCGCCTCGTGCTTTTGCTTCGGCTTTTGCCCTTTTTGCTTCCGCTTCGCATCGCCCGCTGCAATACGAGTATATGCTACTTGCAGTTGAATGATTGGGGTCATATTCCCGACCACACCATCGACATCTACGTTTATCCATCTTCTTTTTATTATTATTTAAGTTCAACTTCCATAAAATCACTCACAATAGCTTCGAGCCGCTTCTCCTTTTCCTCTTTCGACAGGCGTGCCGACGGGTGATTGGTGCGGTAGGCGGGAACGTCAACACCGGGAAGCATCATTTTGGCGACATCTCCTACGGCAAACGGCGGCAGGGCGGTAAACTGTGCCCCTTCCCAGCAATCGCAGATGCGGCTGTCGTAACTTCCCGTAAGAAACAGAATTAAGTCGGGTTTCAGGATTTCAACTTCCTTGCCCACCACGTCAAAGTGTTGTTTCTGTAGTCTGTAAATTTCCTCCCCGCAGAAGCCGGACCCTTCGGCCTTGCCGATTTTTACGATGTTGTTCCACAAATAGGCAATCCGTTTTCCTGCACAGCGGGCATTGAGCATCGACGCAAACCGGTTGAACCCGTTGTGGAATGTGCCATACCGCGTAGCGTTGAAGTTGAAACCTTCCCGGTGATTCAGGTGATAGTCGCTGTAGAAGATTTCGTAGATGCCCATGACGGCTCCCATGGTTACTTCCGGATTGAAAACAGGCGACGGGGGTGTGCCGAAATCGTCCTCAGTACCTACCCAACTGTTCGTCTCCTGTCCGAAAATCATTACCTTCAGGTCGGCATCGGTATACCAGCTTTCCGTAGGAACGCCATTGGCCCAATACGCCAGGCTCAGCAGAAACGGATAGGAAGGTTTCACGGAAGTGTGTCCGTTGCAGGACAGAGCCCGACAGGCATCGCAAAATTCTTTCCACTGAGAGGCATAAAGAGATTCCAATTGTTCATTCAATTTCATATCCATTCTCTTTTGCATCTGCCGGCTCCGCACAGATGTGTCCATAATATTAGTAGGATGTATATATACAAAAAAACGTGGAGCCAGCCCTGTCGCTCGTTCCACGATAGAAAGGCCTTCGCATTGCCCGGATTGTCGAAACGAGCAACGCTGAAAGCCCCACGCCGATGTAAGTATATAATAATCCCTCAGGGTTTGACCTCTGTACGTGTCAATCCCTTTTGAGAATGTATATATAACACACCTCATAGGGCGTTCCCGCTGCTTTGTTTTTGACAATCCGTAGAGGTTGCGAAGTTCTTCTATCGTCAAAACCAAAGCGTACAGTTACGCCTTTATGTATATAATATAATATCTTCTGCGTACAAATCCACCCTCATTGGTGAGTGGATGAGTACTTAGATATTACAAATGTAATATCTTTTTCCGTATCATGCAATTAAAAATCAGTAAATTTACCATAGGAAAAGGCATTTCGAAAAAATAACAGTGAATCACTGTTAAAGCCTTCTTTAATAATTTCCGGTCCCAATATGGTAATAGAATTAATCATGAGAGAACAACTTCTCGGCATTCTTCCGCAGAATCAGGTCGGTATATCTTGCCAATCTCTTGTCTGCGGCGAGCGTCTGTTTCAACTTTTTCAGGTTGGCCCGGAGAACGGGAGCAGGCAAGTAGGGGTAATCCGAACCGTAAAGAATGTGTTCCGGCGTGGTAATGGTGAGCAGCGACCGAATGACTTCTGTTGTAGGACTGCCGGCAAGGTCGTAATATAAGCGCGAGAGATTACCTTCCCAATCAATCGGTTGCATATACTTCTGTGCCACCATTGCCGGAAGGAGTGCCTTTATGCGGGGTAAGGCCAGCGGCAGGAACGAACCGCAATGCGGAACAACCACTTTCAGATTGGGGTATCTTGCCAATACATTGTGCGCCATCATATTCACTACCGCACGGGTGGTTTCTGCCGGATATTCGTACATGGCGAACGGTGTGGCGAGATCTGTGGAAAAAGGTGTAGGGCGATGCGGATGAATGATGATGACGGCATGACGTTCGTTCAGGATTTTCATTAGCGGTTCAAGTTCTTTTTCACCTAAATATTGCCCTCTGCTGTTTGTAGCCAACTTCACGCCATCCGCATTTAGCGTGTCGAGTGCATAAATAGCTTCGCGAATGGCAGCATCGACGTCGGGCAAAGGCAAGGCGGCACAAAACCTGAATCGGTCCGGATATTGGCGTTTTATTTTTGCCGAAATCTCATTCACTTTACGAATGCAACGGGAGCTTTCTTCCGTATCGCCAAAATAAGGTTGTGGGGCCGGCATTGTCAATATGGCGGAACGAATGCTTGCGCTGTCCATGAAGGCGAGATGTTTTTCCACATCCCATTGCGGCAAAGGGAAAGTTTCTTCAAGTTCTGCATCATGCGCTTTGAGAAGTTCAATATATTCCGGTACGATGATGTGCGTGTGGACATCCATGATTTGCTGGGCTTCTGCCGACATTGTTAAGGCTGTAAGCAGAGCAATCATCAGTTGTTTCTTCATGTGTGCGTCTTTATTATTGCTTGTATTTGTTTGTTATTCCAGGGAGAGTGTCACAGTTACATCGCTTTTACCCAGGATTTTTCTCAATTCAGTTTGCGAAACATTGTTTATTTTTCCTAATTTAGTGAGGCTCCATGAGTTGGTGTCATAGTATATGACGAAATTATGTCCTTGATAAAGGATGATGTCTCCCGGCTTGGTTGTGATTGGTTTATCGTTTCGTGGCAAGCGAATGCCGAGTGAACCTACTTTTTCCATATTGGCATAGTCTTCCATTTTTACGGTAATGTTGCCTTTGGCAAGCTGTTCCATGAGAGCACGGGTGGAAGAATTGTCTTCTAACGTAGCGGTGAATGCTTTACCGCCTTCCACTGTTAGTTTGATAACATAGTTTTCCATATCTATATTGTTGGGATTGTTAAAAGCTTTTCGCTGCGTTTGGGCAGTCGCTCCAAAAGCAGCAATCATCAGAATCAGGGTGATATACAATTTATTCATGCCCATCGGTTTTTATAGTTTATATTATTAAACGATAATTTGAACTTGGTTGTTAGCCGTTTTTCTTGTCATCAACATTATCAGGATGTTTCATCCTGTTTTACAAAAGTACTTGTCAATGAAATGAAAGACTGTAACAAATCCACAGAAATTTGTAACCTTTTTACCAAATATTATGGCTTTGCCTGATGAGCTGAACAGAAAAGACTTATGTGATAGGGCAAAAAAATAATCAAACAGCCGGCGTTTTTACCGATGAACTGTTTGATTATCTGAAGAGCGGTAAGCGGGGTTCGAACCCGTGACCTTCGGCTTGGGAAGCCGACGCTCTACCAACTGAGCTACTACCGCATCGTTTTTTGACGTTGCAAAAGTAGGATTTATTTTGTGAATTCCCAATTTTTTATCGGCATTTTTCTTTTTCTCTTCGTTCTTTTACGGTTTTGCTGGTGGCTGAGAATTGAAAATTTTCGCAGAAAACGAAGGGAGGTACTGATTTTTCAATTCTCGCTTGTTCTGGAAAGAAGAGCAGGTTCGAATTTGTGCATAACCTTCCTTTATCGCAAGGAAGGTGTTCTTTTTTTATTAATATAACCATCTTGGGATGGAAAGGCGATGAATACTTTACAAAAATGTATTTATGTTTGTAAAACAGGAAGAAGGCTAAAGCAAATAATAATGCAATATCGTAAAGTAAATAGTGCTTTATATTTGTAAAAACATATGTGTTTCCAATACTAAACAAGCTTCTGTTTTACAAATAGAAAAGGAAAGTTATAATAATACACAACGATTAACTTTGATGTAAACCACATAAAACCAGCTAAATAATGTAATAACTTTAAAGTTTTAGTGTAAATAAATGTGCGCTAAGGGTGCAGTCTTTCTTATTTATTTTCTGATAATAGTTGTTTATTTATAGTATAATATTCAGTATATTAATGTTTTGATATGAATATTTGAAGGGTTTGTTTAAGTATTTACAAACGGATTGGAAGGTGTTTTTGTCGTTTATTGTGTAATACTTTAAATCATTAAACTTTTGTAAACTTCCGCACTTTATTATTGTTTATTTGCGAAATTAAAATTAAAATATTACTTTTGTAATTGAAGCGTAACTTTACATTCTGTTTGTAAAGTGAAATTAATACATGAATAAAATGCAGAAAGAAGACTTTATCGATGCGGATTTTGCCAATAAATTGAAGGAACGTATTGTTCAATTGATGCAAAGAGACGGAATGTCGAATACGGAGTTTGCCAAAAAGACTGGTATATCTTTATCGTCTTTAAGTCACATTATGGCCGGACGTAATAAGCCGAGTCTTGAAATAGTCATGCGTATTTATAAAGCTTATCCGGATATTGATTTGCATTGGCTGCTTGGAGAAGAAAGTCGTTTGCCGGAGGAAAAGGCACAAATAGCAGACTTGGATTTGTTTTCCGGGGCGCATGAGAATCGAAAAAATACGGGTGAAGATACGGACGTTCGTGAATTTTCGAAGGAAATGCCGCTACAAAGCACCGAAAACATCCCGAAAATTTCTGTAAAAGAAGTCATTAAATACGTAGAAAAGCCTACTCCTAAAATCCGGGAAATACGCATATTTTTCGATAACGGGACTTATGAAACGTTTAAACCGTCAGAATGATGCGTAAGATTTATCGCCTTGTAGTGAAATTTAAGCATAGGTTTGAGGTAAATTCGTTATCTTTGCATGGAATGAATTTACCTCATTTTTTATGAAAAAGTATATATTAGATTTGACAGTGGCGGAAAATATTCGTTTGCATGCCAATTATGTTTTGCTTAAATTGACACAGGCCGCTCCATTGCCGGAGATGCTCCCCGGACAATTTGCCGAGGTTCGTGTAGACGATTCACCTACGACATTTTTGCGAAGGCCCATCTCGATTAATTATGTAGACAGGGAGCTGAATGAAGTTTGGTTTCTGATACAGTTGGTAGGCGACGGCACGCGTAAACTTGCTACCCTGCAGAAAGGCAATACGGTAAATGTTATTTTACCTTTGGGAAACGGTTTTTCCATTCCGGAACCGTCCGATAAAAAAATATTATTAATAGGTGGAGGAGTTGGAACAGCTCCTATGCTATATTTGGGTAAGGAATTGTTTAAAAAAGGATATAAGCCCGTTTTCTTGTTGGGAGCACGTTCTAAGAGCGATTTGTTGCTGTTGGAATGGTTCAAGTCTTTCGGCGAGGTGTTTGTAACAACGGAAGACGGCAGCATGGGAGAAAAGGGTTATGTTACCCAGCATACACTTCTGCGTGAAAATCAATTCGGTATGATTTATGCTTGCGGCCCGAAGCCGATGATGGTAGCAGTGGCCAAATATGCAAAAGAAAAAGACATTTCATGCGAGGTTTCGCTTGAGAATACAATGGCATGCGGCATAGGCGCTTGTCTTTGCTGTGTGGAAAAAACAAATGAAGGACATGTTTGCGTATGTAAGGAAGGTCCTGTTTTTAATATAAAGAAGTTGTTATGGCAAGTTTAAACGTAAATATAGGCAAATTAGCGATGTCGAATCCGGTAATGACGGCATCCGGAACATTCGGGTACGGACTGGAATTTCAAGATTTCATCGATCTGACCAAAATAGGAGGCATTATTGTTAAGGGAACCACGCTGCTTCCTCGCGAAGGAAATCCATATCCCCGCATGGCAGAAACGCCTATGGGAATGCTGAATGCGGTGGGACTTCAAAATAAAGGTGTACATTATTTTGTAGAACATATTTATCCTCAGATAAAAGATATACAGACAAACATGATAGTTAATGTGTCCGGATCGCAAGTGGAAGACTATGCGGAAACGGCCGGAATCATTAACGAACTGGAAAACATCCCGGCCATTGAGCTGAACATATCCTGTCCCAACGTCAAACAAGGCGGCATGGCTTTTGGTGTCAGTGCACACGGAGCTGCAGAAGTTGTCAGTGCCGTACGCAAAGTGTACGATAAGACACTAATCGTAAAGTTGTCTCCCAATGTAACTGATATTACGGAAATAGCCAGGGCTGCCGAAGCCAGCGGCGCCGACAGCGTTTCGCTCATCAATACGCTCTTGGGAATGGCCATCGATGCCGAGAAACGCAAACCCATTCTTTCCACCGTTACGGGAGGAATGAGCGGAGCGGCCGTGAAGCCTGTTGCCTTGCGTATGGTATGGCAGGTGGCAAAGGCTGTGAAAATACCCGTTATCGGTTTGGGAGGAATCATGAATTGGAAAGATGCTGTGGAATTCCTTTTGGCCGGTGCTACGGCTGTTCAGATTGGAACGGCCAATTTTATTGATCCCACGGTTACGGTAAAAGTGGCAGACGGAATAAATGCTTATCTGGAACGTCACGGTTATTCGTCAGTGAACGACATCATCGGAGCGTTGGAAGTCTGAGAAGATGTAAGACATAAATCACCAAAAAAACATAGTGGGGCGGAAATCCCCACTATCTAATTTTATATTTGGTTATGCGATACATTTATATTCTTCTGTTTCTGATTTGTCCGGTATTGGTGAATGCAAAAGGACGTGAATCATACTTCATAACTTGTTTATCAACTCCCTTCCCTTATAATAAAGAAGCAGAAACGATGAACATGCAAAGGAAGAATGAACAAAACGTTTATTGGGAAAAGCATAAGAAACTTAAAAGATATGCATTTAGCGCACTTGGATTGGGCATCTGTGGTACAATTGTTGGCTGGATTGGAGTATTTGGTAACAATGCATACACGAATAGTAACTGGAAAAATGATAGAAAAGCATGGAATGTTGTTTTAGGGGCGGGCATAGGCTTAACCGTTTCCAGCATTCCGCTGTTTATCATTTCGCATAAGAACAAGGAAAAAGCCAGGGAAAAACTGGAATTTTCATTAAAGAGTTCAAATATTCATTCAGTTTTGCCCAATGGTATGACGCAAATACAACAGGCGGTAGGTCTTAACATAACCTTTTAAGCTAACCGTTTGAATACCCTGTTTTATTTGTTGTCCAACAAGTCGGGACGCAAACGTTGCGTACGCTCAAAGGCCTGTTGCAGTTCCCACTCCCGTATCTTTGCCTCGTGTCCTGAAAGCAAGATGTCGGGCACTTTCCATCCTTTATATTCCGCCGGGCGGGTGTATACGGGCGGGGCAAGCAGATTGTCTTGGAAAGAATCGGATAAGGCCGATTGTTCATCGGAGATAGCTCCCGGAAGGATGCGCACAACGGCATCGCTGATTACTGCGGCAGCAAGTTCCCCGCCGGTTAAAACGTAATCGCCTATGCTGATTTCTTTTGTTATGAGATGCTCGCGAATACGGAAATCAATGCCTTTGAAATGCCCGCACAAGATGATTAGATTCTGAGCCAGCGAGAGCGTATTGGCCATTTTCTGGTTGAACTGTTCCCCGTCGGGCGATGTGAAGATAACCTCATCATACGGTCTTTCCGCTTTAAGGGCGGAGATACAGCGGTCTATCGGCTCTATTTTCATGACCATTCCGGCGCAGCCGCCAAACGGATAGTCGTCCACTTTCCGGTAACGGTCGTAGGCGTAATCGCGTAAATTATGAAGGTGAATTTCTGCAATACCTTTTTTTTGTGCCCGGCTTACAATGGAATAGTTGAAAAATCCCTCTATCATTTCCGGCAGAACTGTTATAATGTCTATCCGCATCGTCTTGTTATTTTTTGCAAAAGTACAAATATTCCACTTACAAGTGCGGCAAAGGAAATACAAATTTCGTATTTTTGCCAAACCATCACTCGAAATATTATGAACGAAATAGAAAGAATAGACCAACTGCGCAAGGAATTGCATTCTCATAATTACAATTATTACATACTGAATGCTCCGGTGATTTCCGACCAGGAGTTCGACCGCCTTATGAGGGAATTACAGGATCTGGAAGCCAAACATCCCGAACATTTTGATCCGAATTCTCCCACGATGCGGGTGGGAAGCGATATTAACAAGAACTTTGTTCAGGTGGAACATGTTTACCCCATGCTGTCATTGGGCAATACTTATTCGCAGGCTGAAGTGCAAGAGTTCTATGAACGCATCGGTAAGTCGCTGAACGAAGACTTTGAGATTTGCTGCGAAATGAAGTTCGACGGGACGTCTGTTTCGTTGATTTACGAAGACGGCAAGCTGGTGCGTGCCGTTACCCGCGGCGATGGAGTGAGAGGCGATGACGTGACCGACAATGTAAAAACAATACGCACCATACCGTTGGTGTTACAAGGCGACGGCTATCCGAAACAATTCGAGATACGGGGAGAGATTTTAATGCCCTGGGATGTGTTTGAAGAACTTAACAAAGAGCGGGAACTGCGGGAAGAACCGATATTTGCCAACCCGAGAAATGCAGCATCGGGGACGTTGAAATTACAAAATCCGGCAATCGTGGCCAAACGTAAACTGGATGCTTATCTGTATTATCTGCTGGGAGACAATCTCCCTCATGACGGACATTACGAAAATTTGCAGGAGGCTGCGAAGTGGGGATTCAAAGTGTCTCACATCATGCGCAAGGCGCATACGCTGAAAGAAATCTTCGAATTTATTGATTACTGGGATGTAGAGCGGAAAAACCTTCCGGTGGCCACAGACGGCATTGTGTTGAAGGTAAACTCGCTTCGCCAGCAACGCCATTTGGGATATACGGCAAAGTCGCCAAGATGGGCAATCGCATACAAGTTTCAGGCCGAAAAAGCATTGACACGATTGCTTAAGGTCACCTATCAGGTGGGGCGTACCGGCATCATTACTCCTGTTGCCAATCTGGAACCGGTGCAACTTTCCGGGACGATAGTCAAAAGGGCTTCTTTGCATAACGCCGACATTATAGCCTCTCTCGACCTTCATGCGGGAGATAATGTGTACGTGGAAAAAGGAGGAGAAATAATTCCTAAAATTACGGGTGTAGACGTATCTTCAAGGATTCCCGGCAGTGAGAAGATAAAGTTTATCTCCCATTGTCCCGAATGCGGAAGTCCTTTGGTGCGTTATGAGGATGAAGCGGCGCATTATTGCACGAATGAAACAGATTGTCCCCCCCAGATAAAAGGAAAGATAGAGCATTTCATTAGTCGGAAGGCGATGAACATTGAAGGACTCGGCCCCGAAACAGTCGATCAGTTTTATCAGGAGAGATTGATTCGTACCCCGGCCGACCTGTACGACTTGCGTGTCGAAGATATTTGCCGTCTGGACAGAATGGGTGATAAATCGGCGGAAAATATCATACAAAGTATCGTCCGCTCTAAAGAAGTTCCTTATGAACGAGTATTGTTTGCTTTGGGAATTCGTTTTGTGGGTGAGACGGTGGCAAAGAAAGTAGCCAGGGCTTTTCGCTCCATCGACCGGCTTTCTGCTGCAACGTTGGATGAATTGATTCACGTGGATGAGATCGGAGAAAAGATTGCCGGTAGCATTGTGGCATATTTTGCGAATGAAAAAAACAGGGAGCTTGTAGAGCGTCTCCGTCGTGCCGGGCTGAAATTTGAAGCGGCAGAAGCGGATCTTTCCGGATACACCGACCGGTTGAAAGGAAAATCAATCGTAATCAGCGGTGTGTTTGCGCATCATTCCCGCGACGAATACAAAGAATTGATTGAAAAACATGGAGGGAAAAACGTGGGAAGCATTTCGAAAAAAACAAGTTTTATTTTGGCCGGGGAGAATATGGGACCAAGCAAACTTGAGAAAGCAAAGGCACTGAATATTGAAATAATAAGTGAAGATGATTTCCTGAACATGATAGAAGAAGCATAACGACGGGAAATAAGCATATTGATAAAAATAAAGAAAAAAGACATTAAAATAATACTCAAGTAGAAAATATTCGTATTTTTGTATGCGATTAAAGCGTTTTTTAGTTCATTTATGATACGGAAGAGATTAAGAGGAATGGGAGTTGCGCTGATTACTCCGTTCAATGAAGATAACAGTGTGGATTATCCTGCGTTGATGAAGCTGGTGGAATATCAGGTACATAACGGAACGGATTTCCTTTGCGTGCTGGGAACAACGGCAGAAACGCCCACTTTGACTGCCGAAGAAAAGAAGAAAATAAAAGAAACGGTAATAGACCGTGTAAACGGACGGGTGCCTATTCTATTGGGCGTCAGCAGCAATTGTACACAGACGGTGGTCGACACACTGCAAAACGACGATTTTACCGGAGTAGATGCCGTTTTGGTTGCCGTACCTTATTACAATAAACCTTCTCAAGAAGGCATTTACCAGCACTATAAAGCCATAGCGGAAGCCACAAAACTTCCCATTGTTTTATACAACGTGCCGGGAAGAACCGGAGTAAACATGACGGCGGAAACCACACTTCGCCTCGCACGCGATTTTGAAAACATCGTGGCTATAAAAGAGGCTTCCGGAAATATAACCCAAATGGATGATATCATTAAAAATAAACCCGAGAATTTTGATGTCATATCCGGTGATGACGGAATTACTTTCCCTTTGATTACATTGGGAGCAGTAGGAGTGATTTCGGTGATAGGAAACGCTTTCCCGAGAGAATTCAGCCGAATGACACGTTTGGCGCTGTCGGGAGATTATGCCAGTGCTTTGACTATTCATCATAAATTTACGGAACTGTTTAAACTGTTGTTCGTCGACGGCAATCCGGCCGGTGTGAAAGCTATGCTGAGTATGATGGGAATGATAAAAAACCGTTTGCGCTTGCCTCTTGTTCCCACACGTATTACCACATTCGAACAGATGCGTAAGATCTTGGATGAATTGAAGATAAAATGTTGATCCTTTGTAAAGTAAAGTTCCAAATATAGAATCGTAGGAAGAAACCGGCAGTCGCAGATTGTCGGTTTTTCTTTTATAAATCCGTAAAGATTTCAGCGTTTCCCTTTAAATAAATCCCTTTCTTTTTGTGAAAAGGAGCATACGAAATAATGAAAATATGCAAGAATATTTGTTTCCGTGGGCCGATTCCGTCCCTTCGTGGTGACGGAAAAAAGAAAGAGTCTTTACTTTTATCAAGCAAAGACTCCCTAAGTGACCGCGACAGGATTCAAACCTGTAACCGTCTGATCCGTAGTCAGATACTCTATTCAGTTGAGCTACGCGGCCGAAATCATCAGTTCATTTTTCCAAAAGAGTGACCGCGACAGGATTCAAACCTGTAACCGTCTGATCCGTAGTCAGATACTCTATTCAGTTGAGCTACGCGGCCAAAACTTTCAGTGATTTCAATGTTCAAAGAGTGATCGCGACAGGATTCAAACCTGTAACCGTCTGATCCGTAGTCAGATACTCTATTCAGTTGAGCTACGCGACCAATCATTTTTGTTTTGCGGGTACAAATGTAGGTAGTTTTTTTATAAAAGACAAATTATAATGCGAGTTTTTTCGAATGTTTTTTATTCTATGAACTGGGAGTTAAACAACTGCCATCCCAGCGTAATGCCTACGTTCCAGTTTTTAGACGGTGAGCTGTAGTGATTCAGATATGCGCTGACAGCTCCGAACGGAAGCTTTACAACCAGTGACAATTCTCCCATGTATTCTGCACGGTGAAACAAGTCGCCGTAGTAAGCGTTGTTTTCTTCTCCGCGCTCAATGGGGAAGAACGGAAGGAAACCATATATTTCACCTCGGATGTGAAACATGGGTGTTACTTGAAATATGGGCATGATGCCTGCTCCTATGAACTGGTTTGCACGGAAAGCCTCGTTATAGGTTATCTGACTGTGCGGGGTGGGAACAAACTTTTCTGCCTGCATCATTGTGGCAGTGTAATTGTTGCTGAAGTTGCGCGAGGAATAATATGCCTTAATGTAATTCCCCAAAGTGAAACGTTTGTTTATGGAATAGTAACGTTCTAATTCGTAAGACAGTTGCAACCACGACTGAATGTATTTGTATTCGTCCTTGTACGGATCGGTTACCGCTCCCGCATGATAATATTCCGTGCTTGTGTAGATGTGAGCGGCAAACTTTTCTCTTTTTCCGGCGGTTGCAAACTGGCGGCTGTTCAACGTGTTTCCTTCCAAAGCAACCGAGCCTCCGAATACGGAATAATCGCTTACGTCTCTCTGGTCGTTATTGAAATCGATGACAGTCGACTGGAAATATCGGTCTTTTAGTTTGCCGAAACCAATTCCAAACTCTGCCTTTTGGGTGCTAAGGAAAGGCAGGGATACAAGCAGTTTGACAAATTTTTCTTCTTTTTTATTGAATACGGGGGTATTGCCCGAAGTAAAGATTCGCTCTTGTTTGAAGTAATTGAAACCCGATATCGAGCCGATCAGGCGGAGTGATACGGGGATTTTCGACGGGAAATCCATGCGTCCCGATATTTGGAGGCTGCTGTACATTTGCCCTAAAAATCCGTCTATCGAGGCTTCTTTTGCGTAGTTGTCCAGGTTGTAGTAAGTAGCACCTGCATAGATTTGATTCGAGCCGTTGGTGCTTATGGTTCCGCCGACGCGTAAAGACAATTCGTTTTCCATCTTCACTTGCAGGTCTAAATCATAAATGCTGTCTATGGGATCGTAGATGGCATGCGGGATTATTTCCGAAATCATATTGTCGGCCATCAGGCGGAAATAACCTTGCCGGAAGTCCTCTAATGTAAAGTTCTTTTTCCCCGAAGTATTAAATTCTTTGTAGATATAGTTTTTTTGTTGTTCGTTTGCCCCGTGAATGTACACATTGCGAAACCTCAGTTCCGGTATTGCTTTCTTATATGCCATGCGTCTTCTTTCCAACTGTCGGTAGCTCGACCGGCGCGAGATGCGTGTTTTAATGGAGTCCATTAACTCAATGGCCTTGTTGTAACCGTTATCGTGCAGCTCGTTGAAGCGGTCGAAATCCATAAGGCTGACGTCTGTATACTTGAATGTCATTAAGATTCCGAGCGAATCGGGCAGCGTATAATCGGTTTTCTGCATGATCATATTTTCAAGTTGTCCCATGATGTCGCCTTCTTTCGGCTTTCCGGGATTTGAGCTTACCACACTTCCAATGATAATATCGGGATGAAAATCCTCAGTCATTACGCTGACGGGAAAGTTGTCGTAAATACCTCCGTCGTATGCCAGCACAGAGTCGATTTCTATGGGTTTAAACATTCCGGGGAATGTCATGGAAGCACGTACGGCATCTCCCAAGTCGCCTTTCCGGAAAATGATTGGTTTTTTATTGTGTACGTCTGATGCAACACAGCGGAAAGGCACGAATAAGTTATCGAAATTTCCGTTACAAGCTGCCGTTGCTCCACTGAAAAGACCGAGAAAAGCTACGTTCATCTGAATGGGGTTTACGATGCTCGACGGTATTGAAAGTGTTGTTTTGTCTTTGCCTTGTGCTTTTTTTACGGACAAACGGATATTGAAAAATTCTGGTGTGTTCGGATTTTTCTTGAAATAGTAAATGTATTTTTCTTCAACGGTTCCCTTATACCATCGTTTGAACTCGTCCGATTTGAGCAGTTCCTCCATGTCATCGGGGGAATAACCCATGGCATACAGCGAGCCGATAATAGCTCCCATGGAGGTACCTGCTATGTAGTCGATGGGAATGTTGTTTTCTTCCAGCGCACGGATGATTCCTATATGCGTAAGACCTTTGGCTCCACCCCCGCTAAGTACCAGGCCTACCTTTTGTGCCTTTGCGGGCAGAAGAATCAAAAGTAAGCAGAGAAGAGTATATATTAGTCTTTTCATCCGTGGGAAAAATCTTGTTGTCGCGAATCAAAGATAGATAAAAAAATATGTTTTCCATCGAAAATCATATTTTTTCTCTTTTTATTATGAAATAATTTATTTGCTGTTGAGATAGGGAACAATTTGTAGGCAGAAGGGGCAAATTAAGCTGATTTTTCCCGTAAAAACGTATGGTTTTATGTCGGGTGAAAATAAAAAAAGCCCGCCTCTCTTGTGTTTCGGGGCGGACTTTTTGATAGGTCATTTATGTGGTTTTATTTGATTAGCTCTATGCTTCGTTTTACAAAATTCGTCAGCGCTTCGCCTTTCAGCATGTTGTTTTGCAACAGAGCCAGGTCGATGAGCTGATGTACCACTTTGTTTCCTGCGGCATAACCGTCTATGATGGTTTCTTTTTGCTTTTTCTGGTCTTCCAGTTTCTTGTCGATGTCTTTCAGTTCATCTTTTTCTGCCGTGGGAATTTCTTCGTCTTTCTTTCCTTCGTGTGCCTTCTTCAGCTCATTCTGACGCATTCTTAATTGTGCAATGTCTGCTTCTACCGGTACGAGCTTTTCGGAGCATGCACCTTCCGCATCGCTTAAAACCGTTTTGATCAGGTGATGATCGCTGTTTAACACAAGGTTGAACATGTCAGGAAGTTCCCCGTAGAAACTCATACCGCCCTGAATGGAGGCCATGTCTTTCATACGGCGCATATATTCTGCCTGCGTGATGATGATAGGCGATGCGTTTTCACCCATAGCCTGAACCTCTACGCGGAACTCTGTTTTCTGGATGTTCGGCAACTGATGCTGGAATACCGTAGAAAGCATTTCGCGTTTTTCGTTGTTCAACTCAGTGCCCTTTTGTTCTTCTTTTACAATCAGACGGTCGATTACATCGCTGTCCACACGGGTGAAATGGCTCTTCTCGAATTTCTGTTCCAACATATTTATCAGAGCAATGTCGAGTTGTCCATCCATGAGCAACACGCTGTATCCTTTGTTTTTGGCAGCACTGATGTATGTGTACTGGGCATCTGTGTTTGTAGCATACAGATAAATCAGATTACCGTCCTTGTCGGTTTGGTTGTCTTTTATCAGCGTGCGGTATTCTTCAAAGGTGTAATATTTGTTATCCGTGTCTTTGAATAAGGCAAACTTGTCGGCTTTATCGTAAAAGTCATCCTGTGTCAGCATGCCGTAATTGATAAAGATTTTCAAATCGTCCCATTTCTTCTCAAATTCGTTGCGGTCGTTCTTGAAGATGGATTGCAGACGGTCTGCCACTTTCTTGGTAATGTAGGTGGAAATCTTCTTTACGTTGGAATCACTTTGCAGGTAAGAGCGTGACACGTTCAACGGTATATCCGGAGAATCGATGACGCCGTGCAGCAAAGTAAGGAAGTCGGGCACGATGCCTTCCACCGAGTCTGTCACAAAAACCTGATTGCAGTAAAGCTGGATCTTGTTTCTTTGCAGGTCGATGTTGCTCTTGATTTTCGGGAAATACAGCACGCCTGTCAAATTGAACGGGTAATCTACGTTCAGATGAATCCAGAACAATGGTTCGTCCGACATCGGATACAGGTCACGATAAAACTTTTTGTAATCCTCATCTTTCAGTTCGCTTGGTTTCTTTGTCCAGATGGGGCACGTATCGTTTATCACATTATCTTCGTCGGTTTCCACTTGTTTTCCGTCTTTCCACTCCTTCTTTTTGCCGAAAGCTACCGGGACGGGCAGGAAGCGGCAGTATTTGTGAAGCAACTCTGTCAGGCGTGATTCTTGAAGGAACTCTTTGCAGTCGTCATCTATATACAGGATGATGTCGGTTCCACGGTCGGCTTTTTCCGTTTCCTCCAGGGTAAACTCCGGACTTCCGTCGCACGTCCATTTTACGGCTTTGGCGTCTTCCTTGTATGAGCGTGTTACGATTTCCACTTTCTTTGCAACCATAAATGCGGAATAAAATCCCAGTCCGAAATGACCGATGATGGCGTTTGCATCATCTTTATACTTTGCAAGGAAGTCGTTTGCTCCGGAAAAAGCAATCTGGTTGATGTATTTGTCGATTTCTTCTGCCGTCAGTCCCAGTCCCCGGTCGGAAATGGTGATGGTATCTTTATCCAGTTTTACATGGATGGTCAGGTCGCCCATCTCGCCTTTAAACTCACCTTTTGATGAAAGCGTTTTCAGCTTCTGGGTGGCATCGACCGCATTTGAGACCAACTCGCGGAGAAAAATTTCATGATCGCTGTACAAGAACTTTTTTATGATGGGGAAGATGTTCTCGGTAGTAACCCCAATATTACCTTTTTGCATATCGTTGTTTTTTTATTTTATTACGTTGTTATTTGCATATAACGGAAATGTTTGAACAAAAAAAATGCCAGGTTGTTTTCAACCTGACATTTTGTCTTAATAAGTACAAGCCTTTGTTTATGCTTTTTCTATTTCTACCTTCAATCCGTCTTTCGCATCGTTCATCCTCACGTGAAGCGTGTCTCCCTGTTGCGGATTTTCATTTAAGATGAGTTCCGCCAGGCTGTCTTCCACATAGGTTTGGATGGCACGTTTCAGCGGACGTGCTCCGAACTGTACGTCGTAGCCCTTTGATGCCACGAAACCTTTCGCCTCGTCGTCGATTGTCAGCTTGTATCCGAGAGCTTCTATGCGCGAATATAAACCTTTCAATTCAAGGTCTATGATGCGTTTCAGGGCGTCTGTGTCCAGTTGATCGAACATAATAATCTCATCCAAGCGGTTGATGAACTCGGGAGCAAACGTTTTGTTCAGTGCCTTATTGATAACACTGCGCGAGTAGGCTTTCTCGTCGCTACGGCTTTGTGCCGTAAAGCCGATGCCTTTTCCGAATTCCTTCAACTGGCGCGTACCGATGTTTGAAGTCATGATTATTATCGTGTTTTTAAAATCAACGGTCCGTCCGTAGCTGTCGGTCAGTCGTCCTTCGTCCATTACCTGCAGTAACAGGTTGAACACATCGGCGTGTGCTTTTTCTATTTCATCGAACAGTACGATGGAGTAAGGTTTTCTGCGTACTTTTTCCGTAAGCTGTCCACCTTCTTCGTAACCAACATATCCCGGAGGCGCGCCCACAAGTCGGGAAACCGTGAATTTATCCATATATTCGCTCATGTCGATTCGTATGATGGAATCGGCGCTGCCGAACATTTGTTTGGCCAGTTCTTTGGCCAAGTGCGTTTTCCCTACGCCGGTAGGTCCTAAGAAAAGGAATGTACCGATGGGTTTGTTGGGATCTTTCAGGCCGATCCGGCTGCGCTGAATGGCTTTTACTACGGTCTCAACGGCCTTGTCTTGTGCTATGACTTTCGAGAGCAACGCTTCTTTCATTCCGCGCAGTTTCATGCCTTCGTTGTCGGCAATTCGCTGAACGGGCACTCCCGACATCATAGACACGACGTCGGCTATTTGCTCGCTGTCCACCGTTTCCCTGTTTTCTTTCTGTTTGTCTTCCCACTCGCGCTTCATGTTTTCCAGCTGGGCCATGTATGTTTTCTCCTGATCGCGGAAGCTGGCTGCAAGTTCAAAGTTTTGCAGTCGTACAGCTTCGTTCTTGTGGTTACGTGCTTCATCTATCAGTTTTTCCTGTTCCTCGATTTCTTTCGGAACGCTGATGTTGGTAAGGTGTACACGCGATCCCGCTTCATCAAGCGCATCGATGGCTTTGTCCGGGAAATTCCGGTCGGGAATGTAGCGTTCTGTCAATTTGACACATGCCGAAAGCGCCTCGTCTGTATAGTTTACATTGTGGTGCTCCTCGTATTTGTCTTTGATGTTCTGCAAAATCTGAAGCGTTTCTTCGGGAGAGGTTGGTTCTACCATTACTTTTTGGAAACGGCGTTCCAACGCTCCGTCCTTTTCTATGTTCTGACGATATTCGTCCAAAGTGGTTGCTCCGATGCATTGTATTTCACCTCGGGCCAGGGCTGGTTTCAGCATGTTGGCGGCATCCATGGAACCTGCTGCCGATCCGGCACCCACAATGGTATGGATTTCGTCGATGAAGAGGATGATGTTCGGGTTTTTCTTCAACTCGTTCAGAATGGAGCGGATGCGTTCCTCGAACTGTCCTCTGTATTTCGTTCCGGCCACAACGGCTGTCATGTCGAGTGCGATTACCCGTTTGTCGAACAGTATGCGCGAGACCTTTTTCTCTATGATTCGCAGTGCCAGTCCCTCAACGATGGCCGATTTTCCTACTCCCGGTTCGCCTATCAGGATGGGATTGTTCTTCTTTCGGCGGCTCAATATCTGTGCAAGCCGTTCGATTTCCTTTTCTCTTCCCACAACCGGATCTAACTTTCCTTCGGAAGCGGCTTTTGTCATGTCTGTACCAAACGAATCGAGCACGGGAGTGTCGTTGTTCGGTCTTACCTGCTGCTGGCGGGTAGTTTGTTGGGCGTCGGGAGATGAAGCGTAATTTCCGTCGTTCCCCGGACGGCGGCGAATGCCTTCGTCATCGTCTTCATCTTCGCCAAAATCCAATCCTCCCTGAGGCTCGGTACGAGGGACCAGTTTGTCTATGATTTTTTGATAGGTCACTTCGTTTTCTTCAAGCAGGCGTGACGCGTCACTGTGATTCTCCCGCATGATAGCCAGCAGGATATGTTCCGTGTCGGTTACCTGGCTTTTCAGTAAGCGAGCCTCGAGCATGCTCATCTTCAGTATCTTTGAAGCAGACTCGTTAAAGTAAATATCCTCGGAATATGTATCGGAATTATTGGAATGATTTTTCAGTAAATTGTCCAAATCTTGTTTTACCTTATTCAAATCGACATAAAGACTTTTCAATATCCCGACAGCTTTTCCTTCGCCTTCCCGGATTAATCCCAGCAAGATGTGCTCCGGTCCGATGAAATCATTTCGTAACCGATTGGCTTCTTCCTTGCTGTATTGAATTATATCGGAAACTCTTTGTGTAAATTGATTGCCCATAAATGTTATTATCCTCCGTTTATTTCCTGTGTACAAATATACACATTATATATTTATATGCAATAATGCTTTTAACATTGTAGTAACAAAATGTGTGCCATGTCATTTCAGAGTAGGGGAAACGTCGCATTTCGTCAGTTAAAAGCACGGCGTCTTTTAGTAAAAACATCGAGGCTTTTTAGCCGTTTTATTTGGACGATTCGATAAAAAGCAGTACCTTAGCGTACTTTTTAGTGGATGCAAAAATATTTATTAAAATAAATTTGTTCTTAAATGCAAGGAGAAGACAGGATTATAAAAATCAATATCGAAGAGGAAATGCAGAAATCCTACATCGATTATTCGATGTCTGTGATTGTAGCACGCGCCCTTCCTGATGTAAGAGATGGGTTTAAACCCGTGCATCGCCGCATATTATACGGAATGATGGAGCTGGGCAATACCTCGGACAAACCGCATAAGAAATCAGCAAGAATCGTTGGTGAAGTTTTAGGAAAGTATCATCCGCATGGCGACTCGTCCGTGTATGGAGCATTGGTACGTATGGCTCAGAGTTGGTCCATGCGTTATCCTTTGGTCGACGGGCAGGGAAACTTCGGATCGATAGACGGCGACAGTCCGGCTGCCATGCGTTACACCGAAGCAAGGCTGAAGAAGATTGGTGAAGACATGATGCAGGATCTGTATAAGGAAACCGTTGATTTTCAAAACAACTTTGATGACACTTTGCAAGAACCTACTGTCATGCCGACACGTATCCCGAATCTGCTGGTGAACGGAGCCTCGGGCATTGCCGTGGGTATGGCTACGAATATGCCTACACACAACCTTTCGGAAGTGATAGATGCTTGCGTGGCTTACATTGAAAACAACGATATCACGATAGAAGAACTGATGCATTACGTAAAAGCCCCCGATTTCCCTACGGGAGGATATATTTACGGAATTGGCGGAGTGCGCGATGCTTATGAAACCGGAAAGGGACGTATCATCATGCGTGCCAAGACGGAAATAGAATCGCACGCCACGCATGACAAGATTATCGTGAACGAAATTCCTTACAATGTCAATAAGAAAGAGCTGATAGAAAGCATTGCCGCACTGGTAAACGAGAAGAAAATAGACGGAATTTCTTACGTGAACGATGAAAGCGACCGCGAGGGTATGCGTATCGTTATCGATGTAAAACGCGATGCAAACGCAAATGTGGTACTGAACAAGCTGTACAAAATGACAGCTTTGCAGACTTCATTCGGAGTGAATAACATCGCTTTGGTTCACGGACGGCCGAAATTGCTGAATCTGAAAGATTTGATCAGTCTGTTTATCGAGCATCGTCATGAAGTGGTGATCCGTCGCACTCGCTACGATTTGCGCAAGGCCAAAGAACGTGCCCACATATTGGAAGGCCTGATTATCGCTTCCGACAACATAGATGAGGTGGTACGCATCATACGCGCTGCGAAAACGCCGAATGAAGCAATCAACAATTTGATGGAACGTTTCAGCCTGACAGAAATACAAGCACGCGCCATTGTAGAGATGCGTCTGCGTCAGTTGACAGGTCTGCTGCAGGAACAGCTTCATGCCGAATACGAGGAACTGATGAAGCAGATAGCTTATTATGAGGAAATCCTCTCCAACGAGGAGCTATGCAAAAAGGTAATCAAGGACGAATTGCTAGAAGTGAAAGAAAAATACGGTGACGAGCGTCGTTCGGAAATTATCTATGCTTCTGATGAATTCAACCCGGAAGATTTCTATGCCGACGACCAGATGGTGATTACCATTTCGCATCTGGGATACATAAAGCGCACGCCATTGTCGGAATTTCACGCCCAAAACCGTGGCGGAGTAGGCTCGAAAGGAAGTGAAACCCGCGATGAAGATTTTATAGAACATATCTATCCAGCCACGATGCACAACACGCTTCTGTTCTTTACACAGAAAGGAAAATGCTACTGGCTCAAGGTATATAACATCCCCGAAGGCAATAAGACATCGAAAGGACGTGCCATTCAGAACCTTCTGAACATAGAGGCTGATGATAATGTGACGGCGTATGTGCGTGTGAAAGACCTGAACGATAAGGAATTTATCAACAGTCATTACATAATATTCTGTACTCGGAAAGGTATCATAAAGAAGGCTTGTTTGGAACAATATTCCCGTCCGCGTCAAAACGGCGTGATAGCCATCGGTCTTCGTGAAGATGATCATGTGATAGAAGTGCGGATGACCAACGGAAACAATGAAATAGTCATAGCAAACCGCAACGGACGTGCCATACGTTTCAATGAGAGTGCAGTGCGCGAAATGGGACGTACGGCAACCGGAGTGAGGGGTATCCAGCTCGACGAAGACGGAGAAGACGAGGTAATCGGCATGATTTGCATAAAGGATCCGCAGACGGAAACCATTATGGTTGTATCCGAACACGGATACGGGAAGCGGTCGGATATAGATGATTACCGCAAGACCAATCGCGGAGGAAAGGGCGTCAAGACCTTAAATATCACAGATAAGACCGGAAAGCTGATAGCCATCAAGTCTGTAACCGACAAGAATGATCTGATGATTATTAATAAATCCGGTATCACCATTCGACTGAAAGTGGCCGATGTGCGGATCATGGGACGTGCCACTCAAGGCGTTCGACTGATCGATCTTGAGAAACGTCACGACCGGATAGGTTCAGTTTGCAAGGTGACTTCGGAAGAGGAAGAAGAAAAGAAGGAAACTGAAAATACTGATGACAAAAACTAAATGAATATTGTATTACTAAATTTAAATGTTATGAAAAGAGTACTGTTTTCCGTAGCGTTATTTATGGCTGCATTTGTAGCTTCAGCTCAGGAAAGTGTTGTCAAGGAAGCAAAGGCAAACAAGAATGATCCTGCAAAAGCAGCACAGATCCTTGAGCCGGCATTGGTAAATCCGGAAACGGCAAATGATCCCGAAACCTGGAAACTGGCTGGAGATTTCCAGAAAGAAATCTACGATGCTGAGAATCTGAAAATGTTTGTGCCCGGAAACGAATCGGCCGACACTGCCAAATTCTGCAGCAGTTTGGAGAAAATGTATGAGTACTATCTGAAGTGTGATGAAGTAGAGCAAGCTCAAGTAAAAAGCGGTGAGTTGAAAAAACCGAAGTTGAGAAAGAAAATAGCCAAGACTTTGGCTGAAGTTCGCCCGAATTTGACTTTCGGCGGTTCAGAAGCTTTCAATTCTCAACGCTATGCCGATGCCTTAAAGTTCTTCGGAATGTATGTGGATGGTGTAAACAATCCGATCTTCGAAGAGGAACCAACCATAAAGAATGACTCTTTGGTTGATCTGATAGCATGCTATGCTGCCATGGCTGCAAATCAGGTGGGCGACAGAGCTGCTGTCATCAAATACGGAAATATAGGTAAAACCAATAAGGAAGAAGGCTACAGAGCTTTGATGTGCATCTCTGAAATCTCTGCAAAAAGCGAAAATCCGGATTCTACCCAGTGGCTTGCCGCTGTGAAAGAGGGTTGCGAAAGATTCCCCGAACAAGACTATTTCATCGGAAGTTTGATGGATTATTACATCCAGAAGAGTATGGCTTCTGAAGGACTGAATACTCTTGACAAAATCATAGCAGCACGCGGAGAAACAACTCCTTATTTGCAATATGTGAAGGGTATGTTGCAGTTTGAAACAGAAAAATACGAGGATGCCATCGCTACATTCAATTCGCTCATTGCAATGAACAGCGATTTCGTGGGAGAAGCTTACGCTAAGATTGGAGACTGCTATTTCTATCCGGCTCAAAAATACGTATTGGAGAATTCAGAATTGTCCATGGATGATCCGAAATTCGCAGTAAACGAAGACAAAATCAAAGCCGAATATGAAAAGGCACAGCCGTTCTATGAAAAAGCAAAAGTGGCTGCACCTGCCGACAAACAGTTATGGGGAAGCCAGTTGCTGAATATTTATTGGAAACTGAACAAGGCTGAATACGATGCTTTGGAAAAAGAATTGAGCTATTAAAAGGTGTACAATTATTTATATTAAAAGGTCTCGGGAGTAATTCTCTCGAGACCTTTTCCGTAAACAAACACAATTCTTTCCGTAAACGAACACCGTTTTTTCTGTGGCTAAATACAATCTTTTTTATGATCATTTCTTCCTTGTTCTGTCATCTTTTCCTTCCTCTTATAAAAACGCCCTTTTGAATTATAATAGACATTATGTTTAATTATGCATACAGATAAAAACTTAAAGATGCAATGCCCTATTATGATGGAATTGCAGAAACAAAAGCAAGAAAGAGAACTGCCAGGAAATATTTCATCATTACGGTTTTTTTAGCTGTTTTCTCAAACTGAATTCACGCTTTTTATTGATACCTTTGTAATGAAGATTTTCAATTAAACGAACTTTAAATCAGCAAACCTTATGACATTGAAAGATTTTCTTAATAAAAACGACCGCTTTGCTGCTTGTTCCGGTGCCCGTCTGACAGAAATTCGTGAAGGATATGCACGTGCGGAAATGACTGTTACCGACGACCATTTAAATGCCGGAGGTGTATGTCAAGGCGGAGCGTTGTTTACTTTGTGCGACCTTGCTTTGGCTGCTGTCATGAACAGCCACGGAAAACTTACATTCAGCATTGAGAGTACTATTTCATTCTTACATTCGGCTGTTAAGGGAGATGTGCTTACGGCTGAAGCTGTGGAGATATATAACCACCATAAAATTCCATATCTTGAAGTGAAAGTAAGCAATCAGAACAGCCAGCTTATATGTGCTTTTACAGCTGTGGCTTACCGAAAGGCGCAGGATTTGGAAATAAAATAATGCGTTTGTGCCGGTGAAACAATTAGTTGCTTTAGAATAAATACCGATTATACTATTAAAGGGACATGTGTAAATGGGTGATTCCCGATTTAGCACATGCCCTTTAATAATTCGGTTGTATTAGTAAAACTATTTTATGACAAGTATTGGAATGCGTGAATGAAATAACATTTTCCGTGCGATGCTCGGATTGAATAATCGCGCGAAAACATTTCGTTTATAGTTTGTTACACATAATACGTCTATTTGTTTCTCTGTCAGGAAATTGTCGAGATTGGTCAGCAAATGGTTTTCATCGATGATATGATAGTCGAGTTTCAAGTTGGGATACTGTTTCTTGAAATATTCTTTGATGCCGGCCAGTTTGATTTCATTCCATGTACGCTTCTGTTCGTCCGTGTTTAAATGGATGAACGAGATTTCGAAGTTATAATCTTTAAAGGTTGTGATAAGCGAATCGAAGGCAATCAGGTCTCTTTGGTCGAAATTGGTTATCATTCCCACCCGTTTTATTTCATCGAATGTTTTGGCACATGAATTTTCCGGGATTGCGTAGACAAACGTCGGACTTCGGTCGATTACCTCTGCCGTAACGCTTCCTATCAGGTCAAGTTCCTTCTGGCTTTCTCCTCTTGTTCCCATTATAATGATAACGGGCTTCTCTTTTCTTGCATAATGCAATATCTCCTCTTCCGGGATACCTTCTCTTAAAATGCATGTGTAATTTACATGAGGATATTCTCCGTCGGCAATTTTTTTGTCGATGGTCTTAGACAATTTAAGCAGCCGGTTGTGGATATCCTCTCCCACTCCCCGCATGGTCAGTTGTGGAGTCATCGTACTGTAGTCTTCAGTAACGTATTGTAAGTTAGGTACATATATGGGACTGAAATAGACATGCAGTAGAATTATTTCCGCATGAATGTGCGATGCTATGTTAAAGCCGAATTCGCAGGCTTTCAATGAATAGGATGAAAAATCTACGGGAATCAATATTTTAGGAATGCTTTTCTCTTCTTTTTTCTTATCCTCGCTTACTACATCTTCTGCCAGCCAGGCTGAACTTTCTATGATTTTCAGGGCGCGTGGCAAATCATGCTCCTTGATGCGAACTCTTACTCCCGAAGATATTACGGGCTGTATCAGATTTACGTTTTGGATGCACGCATCGATACCTTCATTCTCAAGCACGTTTTTCAGTATCTGTGCTTTAGAATATGTCAAGATGGCCAATGTTACAAGTTTCTCTTCCATAGCAGCAATGATAAATAAAGAAAAATCCCGGAAAGCCCGTAAGGGAGCTACCGGGATTTTCTTTCCTTGTTTCAATTACTTTTCTCTTTTAAAATTTGTATTGCTTTGTCAAGCACCGTTGTATCGTCCAGCATAACCAATCCACCGTCCGGCCCTGGTTCTAAATGGATTCCCACACTCTTTCCGTCTTTAAAGTTATGTCCTCCAAAGAAATTACGTACAGTCTCCACACTCAGGTTCAGTTCGTCGGCTATGCGATGCATGCTGCCTGTGGGTAATGAATCTTTGATTTTACGAAGTTCATTAAATGTTATAGTCCTGTTCATAGTAATTTAAATTTTAAGAGTTAGAGTAAATTGATATTTATCGCGATATAAATGTAAGAAAAATATTCGGATATATCAACAAAAAAAACATTTTTTATTATTCCATTCTTCGCACAAATTTTTATTTTTATCAAAAAAACTTTAATGGAATAACCTTATTTGTCAGAATAATAAACCTTTAGATATAATCATTCCTCCTACGATAGTATAGAAATAAGTAAGCAGTAAAATGAGATGTACGAGTTTTGTGTCGGTGTACCGATAGCCGCTCGGGGTGTATTGATTGGAAATATATCGCGGACGGGAAATGTATTTCCGTCGGATGAACAGGTATAATGCGTAAGTAAGCAGTGCAATGAGGCAACCCGACAATGCACCGCATAAAATATCGCCCGGGTAATGTACGCCCAAATATATCCGTGAGTATGATGACAGGGCGGCCCATGAAAAGATGACAAGTCCGAAACCCTTGTTGCGTATCAGCAGTGTGATGAAGGTTGCCACGGCAAATGTATTGGCTGCATGGCTTGAAATAAAGCCGTATTTGCCCCCTCTGTATCCGTTTACGATGTGGACAAGGTGCATGAATGCCGGATCCTGTGAGGGGCGGAACCGCATGAAATAAGGCTTGCACAGCCCCGACGAGAAGCGGTCGGCCAGCGCGATGGTAAGTGCCAGCATGCAGATGATGAGCAGGGCCTGCTGCCATTTGTTGTTTTTGAAGATGACATACAGCAATACTACCGCCACCGGAATCCATGTTTTTGTATCGGTTATGAGCCACATTGCCCCGTCTGCAAGCAATGAGTGATTCCCGTTCAGTTGCAGAAAAAGCGTTTTGTCCAGATCTATTAATTGCTGTATGTCTGCCATCTTCGATTATATCTCTAAATCACTTCGATGTTTTTGGTTTGTATCCAGCCTTTTTTCCCGTCTTCCAGACGTATTTCTTTCCATTCCTTCATCGTATTGTCTTCTATATACACCTTCGTTCCTTCATGCAGCACAAACAGGTCTGTTCCCGTTTCGTCGGGGGTGCTTTTTATGGTGATGCTCGGTGCCATGATGATAGCCCCGCTGCGTATTTGCAGTCGGTCTTTCTGGCTGTTGGCAAACAGGTTGGACGATACGGTGACTATCAGGCAGAGCACAGCTGCGATGAAGCCTATTTTTTTCAGAACCAGGCGTTTCCCGAAGATATACAGCATGAGCGATCCCAGCAGCACAAGGAATGAAACAATCCCCATTATTCCCCATCCGCGTTCACTCATGCAGTTGGCGATTGACTTTATCCACGATATGATGAAAATTTCCCGCATCGGAACAATCTGGTCTACGGTTTTTCCGCGTGCCAGCTCCAGGTTGAAGCGTGCATCGCTGTTGCCCGGATCGAGCAGCAAGGCGCGTTCATAGTTGAGTACCGCCTTCGCCATATTTTTATCTTTATAGTAACTGTTACCCAGATTATAGTAAATGTCGGCCGATTCGCCTTCTGTTTCCAAAATCTGTTCGTATTTCTCTATGGCATCTTTGAAATTGTTTTCCTGATAGGCTTTGTCGGCTTCTTCCTTTGTGGCAGAAGCTCCGGCGTATTGTATGAATCCGATGATGAAAACCAATATGATGCTTATTTTTTTCATGTTGCGTTGTCTCCTTATCTTTTAGTGTTTGATACTGTCTTCCATTTTGCTTATCACGTCCGATGCGGTGGTGTAAACCTTGTCCATTGCGGCATTTTCATCGCCCGGAGCGTATCGTGCAAACTCGCATTCGTTCAGTGCTGCAATGAAATCTTTGGTCAGTTCGGCCGATACGCCGTATTTGTTCAGCTCAAACTCGATGTTGTCTTTCGACAGTTGCGATACGGGGATGTTCAGTTTATCGCTTATGTATCCCCAAAGTGCTTTCAGAACTTCGTCATAGAACTCATTCTTTTTATTTTCGTTCAGCAGTTTTCCTGCAAGTTTCAGGCGTTTTGTCGCTACTTTGTTGGCCTTTTTGGTTTTCATCTTCGCGATGTTTGCATTTTCCAAAGCGCGCTGGCGGTAAACCACGATGAATCCCACAAACAGAATTGCCGGGATGACGTACCACAGCCAGTAGCCTGTCGTACCGAAGAAATATACCCCTCGTGGAGACAACTTGGTGTCGCCCAGCTTGATGAAACGGATATCCTCTCCCAGTACCTTTACTTGTTCCTTGTTGGTGAAATCATTTACTACCTGCTCGGCATTGCCCTCTCCCTTGGCTACTTTCAGTTCGTATGCTTCGGTTTTCAGCGTTTTATACGATTTGCTTTTCAGGTCGAAGTACGTAAATTCCACAGGCGGGATGGTAAAGTTCCCGGCATGGCGCGGAATGGCCAGGTATTCTATGGTTTGTGTACCGCTGAGTCCGTCTTTGGTCAACTGGAACTGATTGTCGGTTTTGGGATCGTAAATCTCGAAATCCTGCGGGAATTTCACCTCCGGGGTGCTGATGAGTTTCATGTTTCCCGTACCTTTTATAATAACTTTTACGGTCACTGCATCGTTTGTCTTCACTTCGGTGGCGTTGATGGACGACGAGATGCTGAATGTTCCCACGCCTCCGGAGAATCCGGCAGGCTTGGTCGGCAGGGGCTCGACGTTGATTGTTAGTTTCGGGGTTACGATTTTCTTTTTTACTTCCACGATGCCTCCCCCGTTGAAGAACGAGTCGAACAAATCGTCGGTAGCCATCTGTTGTGCCACTACCCCATCAAACGTGATGGAGGGTATTTCGAGTTTTCCCGTTTGTTGCGGAAACAAAACATACTGGCTCCATACGGTGGTGTGGTAATTCCGCCCCTTGTAGTGCTCGATGGTAAACGTTTTTTGCTGCGGAAGCTCTACCTGTTGCGTGTGAAATCCCTTCAGGTCGGGCATGTCTCCGTACAGCTGACGCAGATTGACGTTGGTATAAACTTTATATGTCAACAGGATGGCTTCTTGCTCGTACACTTTCGTTTTGCTTGCCGTAGCGGTTATAAACAACTCGTCATCGCTTATCTGGCTTCCGGCTTTCTGCGTCTTTACCGATGACGATCCGCCCTGTTTACTTGTATTGTCCGAATCCTGTGTATCCTGATCGGGCGGCAGTACTTTCACTTGTGCGGCAGCGGAAAAGATTTTCTCTCCGTCTACATCAATGCTTGCCGCAGGTATGGTGAAAGTCCCTTCCTTTCTTGCCATCAGGGTATAGTTGTATGTCACGGTACTGACAGAGGTGGTTTTTCCGTTTATTATCTGCGTACTGTTGTAAAACGACTGATACGGTCCGGCCAGCACATCGAATGCGTCGGGGAAAGACGGTGCGCGGAAATTTTTCACGTCCTTTGAATTGACGGTAAATGCCAGGCGAAACTGGTCACCGTTCACCACCACATCGGGGACGTCGACCGTAAGAGTGGCTTTATCGTCGGCTTTGACATATAAAACGGGTATTATCAGTAAAGTGAGTAGTAATAGGATTCTTTTCATTATATCATTGTTTTTTATTGTCTGTAAATGCGGGTGTTACCAGTCTTTTTCCAACTTTTTCCCGCGAAGCTGTATTTGTTTTTTTACTTTGTCTTGTACTTCCTTTTCATCCTGCATGACGGCATTCAGCAGTTGTTCGGCATTTTCCTTCGACATCTGGTTTTGGTCTTGCTGCTGCTGGTTTTGTTGTTGTTGCTTGTTCTGCTGGTCTTGCTGATCTTTATTCTGATCATTGTCGTCTTTCTGCTGTTCCTGTTGTTGCTGCTGGTTCTGATTCTGGTTCTGTTGTTGCTGTTCTTGGTCTTTCAGCATCTTTTGTGCCAGAGCCAGATTGTAGCGTGTCTCGTCATCCTTCGGGTTGTTCCGCAGCGATTGTTTGTATGCTTCTATACATTCGGGGTATTGCTTTGACAACTGTAATATGACGCCCATGTTGTGATAAATCTCTGCCAGTTTCGATTTGTCCTTTTCCAGACGTGCGGACGCTTCGTATTGTTCCATCGCTTCCTTCCCTTTCTCCTGCATGAGCAGCGTATTTCCCAGGTCGTACATGGCGTCGGCCGATTGGGGATTCTGCTCCAGTGCTTTGCGGTAATCTACTTCCGCATCCACATACAGGCTGTCGTTATACAGTTTGTTTCCGCTTCGCAGATATTCGCGTTCGGTTTTTTGTGCGTACGATGCGATGGAAACCATCATCAGCACAAGCATTATATATCCTTTTCGTAACATATCACTCTTGTTTAAATAGTTTTACATTCTTGAAAAGCGGATTTTTCCGTTCCAGCAACATCACGTCGATGGCCAGAAGAATCAGTGCCATCCAGGCTAAAACCTGGAATTGCTCATCGTATTCTGTAAAGACCTGTGTTTCCACATCAGCCTTTGCTAGTTTGTCTATTTCGGCGTTCAAGGCTTTCTCGGCGCTGTTGGTGTTGTCTACGCGGATGTATATTCCGTTTCCGGCCTGGGCAATTTCCCGGCACATCTGTTCGTTCAGCCGTGTGACTACCACGTTTCCGTCTTTGTCGCGGCGGTATTCGTTTGTTCCTTCCACCGGGATGGGTGCTCCGTCGGGGCTTCCCACTCCGAGTACGAAGATGCGTACTCCTTTTTCGGCAGCCGCACGGGCTGCTTCCATTGCTCCGCCTTCATGATTTTCTCCGTCGGTAATCAGTACGATGGCACGCCCTACTTCCTGGTTGGGAGTAAAGCTTTTCATGGCCAGATCAATGGCAGCACGGATATCTGTTCCCTGCGTTGTGATGAGTGAAGGACTGATTGTTTCCAGAAACATCTTGGCCGATACATAGTCGCTCGTGATGGGAAGCTGAGTAAAAGCTTCGCCGGCAAAAACAATCATGGCCACTTTATCATTGTTGAATGTCTCGACCAGGCGTGATATGAGCTTCTTCGATTTCTCCAGACGGCTGGGGGTAACATCCTGTGCCAGCATGGAGTTTGATATATCGAGTGCCACTACGGCTTCCACTCCCTGGCGTTTTACGGTTTCCATTTTCGAGCCGAACTGCGGACGGGCCATCATGAAGATAACCATTGCAAGGGCGGCAAACGTCAGCCAGAACTTGATGTCGGGGCGATACTTTGAAACCGTCGGCATGAGATGTGCCATCAGTTTCGGATCGCCATAGCGGCGCAGCCGTTTCCTGCGTTCGTAGTTGGCATAGAAGAAGAGTATTGCCAGAAAAGGCAGTACAAGTAGAAAATATAAATATATAGGTTCTCCGAATCGAAACATAATGCAAATTTTTAAGGTATTTTCTTTAAGACGGTGTTACGCAAAAGCACCTCCAGCAAAATACAGATAAATGCAATCAGGGCATATATCTCGTAAGCTTCCTCACGCTTGCTGAACTCTTTCACATTTAGTTTGGTCTTTTCCAGTTTATCTATTTCTTCGTACACTTCCTTTAACTTCGAGTTGCTCGTAGCGCGGAAATAGTTTCCGTCGGTGATGCCCGATATTTGTGTCAGCGTATTTTCGTCTATTTCCACAGGCGTCTGTATGTATCTCACACCGGCGTATGTCTGCAAAGGATAAGGAGCTGTTCCGTTAGTCCCTACCCCGATGGTATAGACACGGATGCCGAACTGCTTTGCTATCTCGGCCGCTGTCAGCGGTGAGATGTCTCCCACGTTGTTCACACCGTCGGTCAGCAGGATGACAACCTTCGATTTGGCTTTGCTGTCTTTCAGACGGCTGACTGCATTGGCAAGGCCCATGCCCAATGCCGTACCGTCTTGTATCAGTCCTTTTTGGGCAATGTCGCAACTGATACTCTTGAAGAGGTTGAGCAGCACGCTGTGGTCTATTGTCAGCGGGCACTGTGTGAATGCTTCTCCGGCAAAAATGGTAAGTCCGATGTTATCGTTCGGACGTCCGTTTATAAATTCTGCCGCCACCTGTTTGGCTGCCTCGAGGCGGTTGGGTTTCAAGTCCTCGGCCAGCATACTGGTCGATACGTCAACTGCCAGCATGATGTCGATACCTTCTATCTCGGTGTTCTGCCAATTGTCGGTTGTTTGCGGACGTGCAAGTACCAACACAATCATGACAAACGTCACTACCCGCAGGAGAAACGGAGCATGAAGCAGGTAAATTTTCCAGCTTTTGGGCGTATTCATATACATGCGGGTTGTGGATACCTGCATGGTAGGTTCCGTCTTTTTTCGCCGCATGATGTACCATACGATGTAAGGTATCAGCAGCAACAGTAAAAACAGATATTCTATATTAGCAAAAGTCATGTTTCTTATGCATTAAAATTTAAAAGAAGAGATCGATAATCTGGCGTATGGCCACATACAAAGCAATGATTGCTCCTGCCGATATAATGGCTATGCAGCATATAAGCGTGATGCGTCCCTGTTTGGAACGTTTCTCTTCTACTTTTATTTCTGTGGGTTCTTTTTTGGCATTCGGATCTTCCTCCGTCTTGGTCCGATTGATAAATTCGATTGCATTTACCAGGTTCATATCGTTCTCGTTCATCATCGGTGCATGCTTGGCAAACTTTACCAGATCGGCTGTCTCGAAGAGAACCTTCAGTTCGTCGATGGAGGTCTTGTCTTTTTCCTGCAGCAGATGATCGATGATTTCAGCGGAAGTCATCTCCATGGCGTTGAATCCGAAGCGCTCTTTTATGTATGTACGGATTGCTTCGGTGAGTTCGGTATAATACTGTTTCGGATCTTCCATCTGCCAGGACTTGTCGGCTTTTAAGTCTTCAATCTTTTTCATGGCCGTCAGATGCGGCGGAAGTTTCGGCTCGATACGTATTATTTTGATAATCGGTTTGTTGTCACGGTAGCGGATGATGAGAAACACTGCCACTATGCCCAGCAGAATCATCAGCAGGACGGAGTAAACAAGTGCTGCGACGTCCGACCATCTCAACGAGATTTCCCGCACGGGTTTCGGTCCGTAGAACTGGTCGGGATGAAGCGTGTCTACGGGAACGGAGTACACCTTTAGTGCCAGCGGGTTCGACTGGTAGGTTTGTTCTCCGACAAGGACTTCGATGGGTGGCAGATAATATAAGGCCGAATCGAAGGATGTAACGGTATAATCTTGCGAAACGAGCCAGCGCTTATTGTCGTTCAACAGCTGTGTGTCGGGTTTTGCCACGTCAATGATTTCCACACCTTTTACAATGGTATCCTGAAACATCGGCAGGCGGAATTTCTCTCCCGCATCCATGCTCACCTGAAGGCGGAGACGCGTTTGTTCGCCAATGAGTATTTCCAGCGAATCAATCATTGCTTCCACCGTGACTTGTGCGCGCAAAGCCGGAAAGCTGAAAAGCAGCATTGCCGTAAAGATTGTCTTATATAGTAAAGTACGTTTCATATTCGTCAGTTTCTTTTAGCAAACAGGTTCAGCAATGCCTTCACGTAATCCTGGTCGGTACGGACAGATACCGAGTCGACATTGCTGTGTGTAAACGTTTCGTTCAGTTTCTGCTGCCGCTCCATCCACCAGGCATGATGGGCATTGCGCAAGGCTTTCGATGAAGTGTCTATCCACTGTTCGTGTCCGGTCTCGGCGTCGCGCACTTTCATCAGGCCAACGTTTGGCAATTCTTCCATGCGGCGGTCGTACACTTGTACGGCCACTACATCGTGCTTTCTGTTGGCTATGGTCAATGCGTTGCAGAAATCTTGTTCATCAATGAAGTCGCTTAGCATAAAGGCCGTACAGTGTTTCTTCAAAACGTTTGTCAGGTATTCGATGACACACTTTATGTTTGTCCGTTTGCTTTGCGGGGTAAAATCGAGCAGTTCGCGGATGATATATAAAATGTGTTTGCGTCCTTTTTGGGGTGGAATGAATTTTTCTATCCGGTCGGAGAAGAATATAACGCCGATTTTATCGTTGTTCTGAATGGCCGAAAAGGCCAGTGTGGCGGCTATTTCGGTAACCATATCTTTTTTCATTTGTCTGGTTGTACCGAAATCCAGGCTGTTCGACACATCGACCAGCAGCATTACGGTCAGTTCTCTTTCTTCCTCGAAAACTTTTATAAATGGTTTGTTGAAGCGGGCAGTTACATTCCAGTCTATATCGCGTATGTCATCGCCATACTGATACTCGCGTACTTCCGAAAAGGCCATACCTCTTCCCTTGAAGGCCGAATGATATTGTCCGGCAAAGATATTGCTCGAAAGTCCGCGTGCCTTGATTTCTATCTGGCGGACACGCTTTAAGAGTTCACTTGTTTCCATTCCTTTTGTTTAAATTACTATCAAATCGCATTCATATTCCTGCGCCGCATCTTGCGATGTTTCCTTATCGCAACAGATGGTGTCGACATAAAGTTTGCACGAAGCCTCCCATCAGGGCACTTCCACTTTGTTCAGAATCTTGCTTACGATTTCTTCCGCCGTAACGTTTGTGGCTTCGGCTTCATAAGTCAGTCCGATACGGTGACGCAAAACATCGTGTGCCACGGCACGCACGTCTTCGGGGATGACGTAACCTCTGCGTTTGATGAAGGCATAACTGCGGGCTGCCAGAGCCAGATTGATGGAAGCACGCGGTGAACCGCCGAAACCGATCAGCCCCTTCAAGTCCTTCAGGTCGTATTTCTCCGGATAGCGGGTTGCGAAAACAATGTCGGCAATGTATTGCTCTATCTTTTCGTCTATATATACCTGTCTCACCACTTTGCGTGCCTCAAGAATATCTTCCGAGCGAAGTATGGGGCGTATCTTTACGGGATCGCCCGAGATGTTCTGGCGTATGATTTTTTTCTCCTCTTCCAGCTTCGGGTAATCTATCACAACCTTCAGCATGAAACGGTCCACTTGCGCTTCGGGAAGCGGATAAGTACCTTCCTGCTCTATGGGGTTCTGGGTGGCAAGTACGAGGAACGGTTCCGGCAGGGGGAATGTCTCTTTGCTCAATGTCACCTGGCGTTCCTGCATGGCTTCCAGCAAAGCACTCTGTACTTTTGCCGGAGCACGGTTTATTTCATCGGCCAGGACGAAGTTGGCAAAGATAGGACCTTTGTTGGTTATGAACTGTTCGTCTTTCTGACTGTATATCATCGTACCGATAACATCGGCCGGAAGTAAGTCGGGAGTAAACTGTATTCTGCTGTATTTTGCATCAATCAATGAAGCCAGGGTTTTGATGGCCAGGGTTTTTGCCAGACCGGGAACACCTTCCAGCAAGATATGTCCGTCGGATAACAGACTGATCAGTAAGGATTCTACAAGATGTTTTTGTCCTACGATTACCTGGTCCATTCCCGTCATCAGGTTGGTAACGAATGCACTTTGCTGTTCGATGCGCTCGTTTAATTCACGAATGTCAATAGCTTCAGCCATAATTCTTTTTGTTTTTTATGTAATTTCCTATATGATATTTATGTTGAAAACGCCTTTTAAAGCGCACCCAAAAATACGCTATAATATGTACTGATGCAACTAATTTTCATTAAAAAAAATAATTGTTTTAACCCGTATGCGGGCTTTTGGATTAAAGAATTTTAAATTCCCGTTTCGTGCCTGTCGTTCGGCTTACAGGTTTTTGCGCTTCAACCGGGGAATGCGTATGCTTGTTCCGATGGGAACGTTGTTGGCATCGGTAATGATGTCTTGATTGTGTTTTACGATGTACGGCCACATTTCTGTCTGCCCGTAGAATTTTCTGGCCAGGCGTGCAAGGGTATCTCCCGTTCGGATGACGTGTACTGCCAGGGTGCCCGTTATTTCATATTCGGTGGTGTCGGCCAGTGTTTCTTTTCTTCTCTTTTCTCTTGTCTGTGTCACGGGACGTTTTTTCTCTGCGGCCGGCTGTGGCTCCTGTACGGGCGGTACGGCAACGACGGGCGTGTCGTTATGCTCTGCCTCTCCGACGAGAAGTGTATCAGCCGGAGCAACGGCCTGTACGTTCGGTTCCGGCTGCGGCAGGTCTTTTCTGCGGAGGAATATGACGGCCATGATACCCACGATGGCAACAAGCAGTATGGAGCCGATGAGATAAGGCATGCGTCCCGGAGTGCGGGGTGATTGCATCTTTTCCGTTTGGCTGCTGCGGTATGTGTCGTTTGTCTGCGGGTTTTCGGGGAGAATGTTCTCCGCCTGTTCCGTTTCTTGCTGTTCCGCTTCCGGGGAAGGAGTTTGGTGAGGTTCGTTTGTTTCCTCTCCCTTTATATCCGGTTGTTGCACCGTTTCCGCGATGTCTTCCCTCTCCATATCGTCGAAACGGACATTCTCGTTCAGCACTACGGTTTCAAAATGGGCAAAGGGCTTGTTTATGAAATCGCGCAATGCCGGATCGGGAGTGAAGGATATGCGGTTGTGGCTTTGAATTTCGATGCGTTCCCCCGTGCGTACGTCGACGCTTTCACGCGTGTCTACCTCCAGCAGCTTGAACGTGCCGAAGCCTTTTATCTTTACGTAGCGGTCTGCCCTGAGGCCTTCTTCTATCAGCGTAAACATCATCCGCACGAATGCATCGGCATCCGCCTGTTCCATTTCATGCCGTTCGGCCAGCAGTGCGACAAGATCTTGCAGTGTTAGTCTTTCATCCATTCGGAATACCTTTCTTTAGTTTGTCTTTCAGTGTCGTGCCGGGCTTGTAAGTCAGCATCAGTTTCGGGGGAACAAGCATGCGCTGCCGCGTGGAAGGATTGGTCACGATGCGTTCCATCTTTTTCTTGACCTTGAAGGTCCCGAAATTTTGTATGGCAAGCGTTTTACCTTCCAGCAGTTCGTTTTTGGCAATGTCGATGAAAGACGTTACCAGGCGTGCGGCATCTTTGTTGGTGTATCCCAGGCGGCGTGACAGTTCGCCGATATATTCTTTATTGTTCATGGCGGTAGATTTTCTGCAGGGTGAGCCTCAGATCAGTGAGGCATATAGGTCAAAGTCGTCGGCGCCGTCTATCTTCACGCGGTAAAACTCTCCTGTTTCAAGTTGGATGCCCTCGCGTTTTACCAGCACCTCCGGATCCACTTCGGGAGAGTCAAACTCGGTTCGTCCCACGTAATAATCGCCTTCCGTGCGGTCGATCACGATTTCCGTCTCTGTCCCTATCTTTTTCCGGCTCAGCTCGCCCGATATTTCCTGCTGGATGGCCATCAGCTCGTCCAGGCGTCGTTGTTTTACCTCTTCGGGGACGTCGTCTTTATAGTTTCGGGCCGAATACGTTCCTTCTTCCTCGGAATACGCGAAAGCTCCCATGCGGTCGAAACGCGCATGGCGGACAAACTCTTTCAGTTCCTCGAAATCCTGTTCCGTTTCGCCGGGGAATCCCACCATCAGTGTGGTACGGAGATGAATGCCGGGCACTTCGCTGCGGAACTGTTCTATCAGCTCGTATGTTTCTTTTTTGGTGACATGCCGTTGCATGCGTTGCAGCATGTTGTCGCTGATGTGCTGCAAGGCGATGTCCATATACCGGCATACGTTTTTGTTTTCCCGCATCACGCGGAACAGTTCTTTGGGGAACTTGGCCGGATAGGCATAATGAAGGCGGATCCATTTCACGCCCGGCAGCTTTGCCATGCGGTCGATGAGTTCGGGCAGCATTTGTTTCTTGTACAGGTCTATACCGTAATAGGTCAGTTCCTGTGCGATGACCTGAAATTCTTTTACGCCCTGTGCCGTGAGCATGCGGACCTCGTCGAGTATTTCTTCCATGGGCCGCGAGCGATGGCGTCCCGTGATGATGGGAATGGCGCAATAGGCGCAATGGCGGTCGCACCCTTCCGATATTTTCAGATAAGCATAGTGCGCGGGTGTGGTCAGCTTTCTTTCGATGGCACACTCGGGGTGGTAGGTCTTTCCCAGGTCGGCAAGCAGTTCGTTCCAGTTGAATTTCCCGTAGAATTTGTCAACCTGCGGGATTTCCACCTGCAACTCTTTCAGGTAGCGTTCCGAAAGACAGCCCATGACGTACAGTTTTTTCAGTCGTCCCTCTTCCTTGGCCCGGCAGAATTCCAGTATCATGTTGATGGATTCTTCTTTTGCATCGCCTATAAATCCGCATGTATTGATTACGGCTATTGCTCCGCGCGGATTGTCGCTGTCGTGTGTTACCTTGTATCCGTTCAGCTCCAGCTGGCGGATTAGCTTTTCCGAGTCCACCAGGTTTTTCGAACAGCCTAACGTAATAATGTCTACCGTATTCCTTTCCATCAACTGTCCGTTCCAAAGAGAGAATTTACAAATTCGCGGCGGCGGAATACTTGCAGGTCTTCCATGCCTTCGCCCAGGCCGATGTATTTCACAGGTATCTTAAACTGATCGGATATGCCGATGACGACTCCTCCCTTTGCCGTGCCGTCGAGTTTTGTTACGGCCATGGCGGTCACTTCCGTGGCAAGGGTAAACTGTTTGGCTTGCTCGAAGGCATTTTGTCCCGTCGAGCCGTCCAATATGAGCAAAACTTCGTGCGGTGCATCGGATACGACCTTTTTCATGACGTTTTTTATCTTCGTCAATTCGTTCATCAACCCGACCTTGTTATGCAAACGTCCCGCCGTGTCGATGATAACGACGTCGGCATTGTTGGCAACGGCCGAGGTGAGTGTGTCGAAAGCAACCGATGCCGGATCGGCTCCCATTTTTTGTTTTACCACAGGCACCCCTACTCTTTCGCCCCAGATGAGAAGTTGCTCTACGGCTGCGGCGCGGAACGTGTCGGCAGCACCGAGGTAAACCGATTTCCCGGCTTTCTTAAACTGGTAGGCCAGCTTGCCGATGGTTGTGGTTTTTCCCACGCCGTTGACTCCCACTACCATGATGACATAGGGCTTTTTCCCTTCGGGGATGCTGAAGTCTTCCGCATCTACCGTATTGTTTTCCGTGAGCAGGTTTGCTATCTCTTCGCGGAGGATGTTGTTTAATTCCTGCGCGTTTACATATTTATCGCGTGCTACGCGCTTCTCTATGCGCCGGATAATGTTCAAGGTGGTTTCCACACCTACGTCGGAAGTGATCAGTACTTCTTCAAGGTTATCCAATACCTCATCGTCAACTTTCGATTTTCCGGCTACGGCGCGGGTTATCTTTTCGAATACACTTTCTTTGGTTTTCGACAATCCCTTGTCTAAGGTCTCTTTCTTTTCTTTCGAAAAAAAACTGAATAATCCCATACGGTTCTGTTTAACTATATTTTTTATGATACAAAGGTACGAATAACTTTGTGTAAATACAATAAAAAAATTTCCATTCGCACGAACCGTATCTTAAAAAAAATTGCACCCTGTTTTTGGCAATTCGCAGAGTGTTTCGTTTGGAGGTGAATGTTATTTTTTATAACTTGCCGATGGTTTCAGCCGGTCGGCAGTGATTCCTTTGTAACCTCATCTGCCGATTTGGGCTTGCAAAAACCTTTGTTTAAACCCTTTTATGTGTAATGCCCGAAAATGAAAAAGAATTTTGTGTATGTGTTTTTGTCGGCTTTTCTTCTGACAAGCATGACTGCCTGTGTGGAAAGCGGTGTCCGGACCGCGAAAACGGAAGTGCGATTGCAGAGTCCGTTCCGTAATTTTGATACTACGGAAGCCGGGCGTAGCCGGCTGTCTTCGGCGGAAACAACGGCCGACCTTGATTTACCCGACGATTTGACTGCAGGATTCACCATCCGGTTTTCTGCAAAAACCGCTCTGCCTGGCGAGGAAGAAGTCCTGCTGGAAATCCCGCAAGTGCTTAAAGTATGCCTTCGTCGGCACGATCCGAACGAGTGGCTGCCCCAGAATTATCCCGCCTATAAAATGCCCGACGGCTCGGTGCCTGTCATGGAAGCAAGTCTTTCCCTGCAGTCTCTCCATGATTCGGATAAGTTTCAAGATTTGGTCGTAGGTCTCCCCCTGGCACTGTTGGACAAGCCCGAAGGCAATCACGACGTCGTTCTTCAGTTTACAGGGGTTCAATGGAGCCTTTATGTGGACGGACGCTTGTATGACAACGATTTTGCATTGGGCTATCCGTCTGCCGGGCGGATGAAGTCATGGAGGCTGAACCCCGATTACGTGAGCGAGGCTGCGTTGTACACGCCGGCTCTCCGCCCCGAAAAGGAAGAACCGGCAGCCCCTCTGTCGGACGCAAACATACAATACTGGACACCTCCTTTCCACAATGCGTGGGTGGGCGACGTGGTTACCTTTTATCACGAGGGGCGTTACCATGTGTTCTACCTGTTCGACCGCCGGGGGCATGCCAGCAAATTCGGTAAAGGAGGGCATTATTTCGAGCATCTTTCCACAACGGATTTCCGCACATGGACGGAGCATGAGGCTGCAACGCCGTTGGAACATCAGTGGGAGACCTTCGGAACCGGTACGCCTTTTGTCTTCGGCGGAAAGCTTTGTCTCAGCTACGGCCTGCATACCACCCGTATTTATCCCGAAGAGCAGACCACGCTCCCCATGCAATGGGAGTATCTGAAGAAGAACGGCTGTACGGGCTCTTTCGATTATGACACGATACGGGGACTGGTGCCTGCCGGCTCTACCTACTCTGTCTGCGAAGACGGTGTGTCAAAGTTCAGGAAAACGCACGTACTGTATCACCCGTGTGAGAATCCTTCTATCTATACCGATGCGGAAGGGAAGCTGAAGATGCTGGCCAATTACGGGGCGCGGGGTACTTGGGGCTCCGATTCCGTGGCCGGAGGATGGAGATGTCTGGATGCCGATTTCCCGCCGGGTGGCGACTGTACATTCTTTTTCCACTGGGGAGATTACGATTACATCCTTGGCGGATTTACGCGGATGTGGTCGAAGCCTGCGGCCGAGCCGGATTCGGCTTACAGGGATTTGGTGGCGGAAGGCATGGATTTTTATAACGGCCTCTCCGTCCCTGCCGTATCGGAAGTGGCGGACGGGCGGTTTCTTATGGCCGGATGGGTGAAAATGCAGAATTGGGGTGGTGCGCTAGTGATACACGAACTGGTGCAGCATGCCGACGGATATGTGGGAACAAAATGGATGGAGGAGATTACGCCCGCCACGGATGAGCCGCAAACCTTGTCCGATGAATTGTCGGGGACAGGCGGATTTGAGGCTCCGCAAAGGTCTTTCATGCTGACATTCGAGGTTTGTCCCGGTCAACCCCGGCGGGGAACGGTGGGCGTTTCCTTTCTTCCCGCATCGGGAGACGGGGATGCCTGCGAGTGGCAGTTGCGACTGGATGACGTGCGGGCCCAATATGCGGCGTATGAGAACGACGGCTTTGCCGATGTACAAAAGACTTTGAGCGAAGGGGGCGATCCGCAGTCTGCCCGTAATTATGCTATCCGTCACGGGATGGATACCGGCAAACCTTTTACCGTGCGGATGATTGTCGATGGAAATAACAAGTTCGGCGGCTCTCTGATTGACACGGAAATCGATGCCCGCCGCACTATGCTTTCTTATCGTCCGAGGCTTTCCGTAGGTCGTCTGCTGTTCCGTACCGACGGTGTTCAGGTCAGAAACATCCGCATTGCCCCGCTGTGCGATTAGATGCGGACGTCCTTTCCGCGGTATGTCCCGGGCGGGTGACGCAGAAAAAAACAAACGCCTCATGAAAACTTCATGAGGCGTTTGTTATATTGTTTCTCTCTGCGATAAAATACAGAATCACAATGATAAACTTACGTGCCCTTAAAGAGCATGTAAGCCCGTGTTATTTCTTGAAAAAGTCTTGCACTTTTTCGTTGGGAACCATTTGTTCGTCAAAAACGTAAGCACCGGTTTTCGGTGACTTTACCATTTTGATAACTTTGGTATATGAACGTCCTTCTTTTCCAGTCTGAAGGGTTGCAACTGTTTTCTTTGCCATATCGGTTGTCTATTATTTAATTTCTTTATGAACGGTAACTCTCTTTAAAATCGGATTGTACTTTTTCAATTCCAATCTTTCAGTGGTATTTTTTCTGTTTTTTGTTGTAATGTAACGAGAAGTTCCCGGCATACCACTATTTTTCATTTCGGTGCACTCAAGGATTACCTGTACTCTATTACCTTTCGCTTTCTTAGCCATAGCCTTTCTCTCCTTTTAATTAACCAATTACTTTAATAGATTTCCAATCGCAGTATCCTTTTGCCACCGCTTCGTTCAGCGCAGCATCAAGACCTTTTTTATTAATAACTTTCAGACCGTTTGCACTAACTTTCAATACGATCCAGCAGTCTTGCTCTACATAGTAGAATTTTTTAGTAAACAAGTTCACATCGAATGTTCTTTTTGTTCTTCTTTTTGAATGTGAAACATTGTTGCCAATCATGGCTTTCTTTCCGGTAATTTGACAAATTTTCGACATTTCTATCTGATTTTTATAGTTTTACTCAAACTTCTTTTAAACGGAGTGCAAAGTAAGACATTTTATTTTATATAAGCAAGTTTTTTATTGATTAATTGCTTTCTTTCTGCTCATTTTCTTGATTTTGGCACAATTCAAGTAAAAGTTGCAGCGCCTTTCTGGTTGCGTTTTGGTTGTTTACCTCGCGTCCTTCATCTCCTGTCAGTTTATCGGTCAGAATTTTGTCTTTGTTGCCGGCCGCCACCCAGATGGTGCCTACGGGTTTTTCGGGAGAACCTCCTCCGGGACCTGCTATCCCCGATGTGGCAACGGCATGATCTGCGTCCATTGTTTCCAGGGCACCTTTTACCATTTCTATAACGGTTTCCTCGCTCACTGCTCCGTGTTTCTCGAGTGTTTCCGGTTTAACGTGCAGCAGGTTGCACTTCAATTCGTTGGCGTATGCCACTACCCCTCCCTTATAGAAGCGTGAACTGCCCGGGATGGCTGTGATGACTGCCGCTATGTTTCCGGCCGTACAACTCTCGGCCGTAGCCAAGGTATAACCTTCTTTCCAGAAGATTTCACTGATGTCTTTGCTTAATTTCTTTGTTTCTACTGACATGGTATTTTGATGTTTTATGATTATGATTAAATGGTCACGCGTGAATAAGCTGGTTTGTCTATCGTACAGAAATCTTTGTCCCGGTACTTGTAATAGCCTGTGATGGCTATCATTGCGGCATTGTCGGTGGTATATCCGAACGGAGGTATGTAGATGTTCCAGCCGTATTTCTCGGCATGTTCGCGGAAAGCGTTCCGCAGCCCGTTGTTTGCCGATACGCCTCCGGCCACGGCCACTTCGCGTATGCCGGTATCTTTCACGGCTTTCCGCAGTTTGTCCATCAGGATGTCTACGATGGTTTTCTCCAGCGATGCCGCCAGATCGGTCTTGTGATGCTCTATAAAATCGGGATCGTCCTTTATCCATTCGCGCAGGGAGTAAAGGAAAGACGTTTTCAGGCCGCTGAAGCTGTAATCGTAGCCGGCTATGTGCGGTTTGCTGAACGCGAATGCCCGGGGATTTCCCTGGCGGGCCAGTTTGTCGATGATAGGGCCGCCCGGATAGCCCAGTCCCATTACTTTGGAGCATTTGTCGATGGCCTCGCCTGCCGCATCGTCGATGGTTTGTCCCAAGACCTGCATGTCGTTGTAAGCATTTACGCGGATGATTTGTGAATTTCCTCCCGACACGAGCAGGCAGATAAAGGGAAATTTCGGCTGGTTGTCGTCGTCTTCCGACGATTTGATGAAGTGAGCCAGTACATGTCCCTGCAGGTGGTTCACATCGATCATGGGAATTCCCAGCGAGCGTGCGAAACCTTTTGCGAAGGAAACGCCCACGAGCAGAGAACCCATCAGGCCCGGTCCTCTTGTAAAGGCTACGGCACTGAGTTCTTCTTTCGTCACCCCTGCGCGTTTCAGCGCCTCGTGTACTACCGGTACGATGTTTTGCTGATGTGCGCGCGAAGCCAGTTCCGGTACCACTCCCCCGTAGGCTTCGTGTACGGCCTGGCTGGCCGTAACGTTTGACAGGAGGACGTCGTTGCGGACAACGGCCGCCGAGGTATCGTCGCACGACGATTCGATTCCTAATATAATAGTATCCATGATGTACAACTTTTTAATATGTTAATATTTCCACACCGTGGTCGGTCATCAGGAACGTGTGTTCCCACTGTGCCGACGGCAGTTCGTCTTCGGTTACCACCGTCCATCCGTCTTCCTCGTCGACGAAAACCTCCCACGTGCCCATGTTAATCATCGGTTCGATGGTGAACACCATTCCCGGCACAAGCAGCATTCCCGTGCCTTTGCGCCCGTAGTGCAACACGTCGGGTTCCTCGTGAAACTCCAGTCCCACGCCGTGTCCGCACAGGTCGCGCACCACGGAGAATCCGTTTTTCTTGGCATGTTTCTCTATGGCATGGCCTATGTCGCCCACGAAGCCGAACGGCTGTGCTGCCTCCATGCCTATCTGCAGGCATTCTTTTGCTACCCGTACAAGCTTTTCTTTCTCGGGAGTGGTTTTCCCGATGACAAACATGCGTGAAGCGTCCGAGTAATATCCGTCAAGGATGGTCGACACATCGACGTTGATGATGTCGCCTTCTTCCAGTATTTCCATCTCCGAGGGTATGCCGTGACACACCACTTCGTTTATCGAAGTGCATACGCTTTTGGGAAACCCCTCGTAGCCCAGCGGTGCGGGAACGGCTCCGTGCGCCACCGTATAGTCGTACACCAGCTTGTCTATTTCGGCCGTGCTCATGCCTGCATGGATTTCTTTCTCCACAAGGTCGAGTACGCCCGTGTTGACCACGCCGCTGCGGCGGATGCCTTCTATCTGTTCCGGTGTCTTGATAAGCTCGCGTGTGGGCACCAGATGGCCTTTATTCTGATAGTATAAAACCTTTTTGTCCAGCTCTGTAAGTTCCTGTCCTTTGGGAACTATCCAATTTCGTTTGATTCTTTTAAACATAACAGGTAAAGATAAACGTCGTGCAAAGTTAAATGAAAAACAGGAAAAGTGATGCATCTGCGTCCGAAATTTACAGAATCTTGGTGACGGTCAGGTCGGGAAAATCCTGCATGAACATCAGAAGCAGGGTTTCTTCGTTCGCCCGCTTGGCTTTGATTACCATGCTGACATGGTACACGGGGTGTTTGTCGGTGTATGATTCGTTCATTTCGTAGGAGACAATCACGTAGTTTTTCGAGTGAAACTTGTCGGATACCTGCCTGAGCGTATCTTTGTTGCTCGTGTCAAATTCGACAATCATGTTCCGCATGCCGATACTCTTGAAGAAGAAAGTGAGTGTTTCCAGCCCCAGCAGGACCAGCACGGTGGCCGTTATGCCGATTTCATACATTCCCGCTCCGATGGCAAGTCCGATGCCCGATGTGGCCCAGATGCCCGCCGCCGTGGTCAGTCCGCGCACGATTTGCTTCTGAAGGATGATGACACCCGCTCCGATGAAGCCGATGCCGGTCACCACCTGCGCCGCGATGCGGCTCGGATCGAGGTGCACAAGTTCGGGTTTCAGTACGTCGTTAAACCCGTATTGCGATACAATCATGAGCAGTGCACTGCCCAGCGCCACCAGGAAGTGCGTGCGATAGCCGGCCTCCTTGGCACGATACTCTCGCTCCAGACCGATTACGATTCCCATTATGCCTGCGACGGTAAGCCGCAGAACGAAATCCCAAAATAAATTCATAACTGTCTCTTTTTCGTTTGGTTGAATTGCCGTGTCATGCAAATATACGGAATTTCGGGAAATTGCCGATATGTTTCCGGCTGCTATCGCGGCATGTCGCGAAAGTTTTTATCTTTGCAAACGATTTCAGTAATTAAATTTATTTTTATGGCATACAGACTTTTAGCATTAGACTTGGACGGTACGTTGACCGATCCGAAAAAGAAAGTGACCGAACTCACAAGAAGCACCCTCATCGAGGCGCAGCAACGGGGAGTACGACTTGTGCTTGCCTCGGGAAGGCCCACGTACGGCATCGCCCCGCTGGCCGATTTGCTCGAGATGAAACGCTATGAGGGGTACGTGATGGCGTACAACGGCGGTGAGGTGACCGACTGGAAAACGGGGGAAGTGCTGTATCGCAAATATCTGGATTACGATGTGTTGCCCTACCTCTACCGGTGTGCTTCCGAAAACGGGTTCGCCATTGTGACATACGAGGGCAAATACGTGCTGACCGAAAAGCCGGACGATGAGTATGTCTTAAAGGAAGCCCTACTTAATGTAATGGAAATCAAAAAGGTGGACAATTTCATTAAAGCAGTGCAACACCCTGTTGCCAAATGTCTGATTGTAGGGGAACCCACCCGCCTGGCCGTGCTTGAGAAGGAAATGTACGAGCATCTGAAGGACAGCATGGGGGTATTCCGCTCGGAACCTTATTTCCTCGAGTTGGTGCCGAAAGGCATAGACAAAGCCGCTTCGCTGGCTGCGCTGGCGGAGAAGACGGGTGTGCGTCGCGAAGAAATCATGGCTGTGGGCGACGGATTTAACGACCTTACGATGGTGCGGTATGCCGGTCTGGGCGTGGCGATGGGAAATGCACAGGCGGTAGTAAAGGAGAACGCCGACTTCATCACCCTTTCGAATGAAGAAGACGGCGTTGCGTATGCTGTGAAGAAATACATTCTTTCGTAAGAAAGATTACTTCAGTATGTCCAGTTTCTTAAAGCATTTTATCAGTTTGTCGATGGCGAAATCCACTTGTTCCTTCGTGTGGGTAGCCATCAGGGCGAAGCGTACCAGTTCTTCCTGCGGAGCGCATGCGGGAGGTATCACCGGGTTGATGAACACACCCTCGTCGAAAGCCATTCTTGTTACTTCGAATGTCTTGAACGCATCGCGCACGTAAAGCGGGATGATGGGGCTTTCGGTGTTTCCTATCTCGAAGCCGGCATCGCGGAAGCTCTTCAGGGCATAGTTGGTTATCTTCCACAGGTTTTCCTGGCGTTGCGGCTCTGTTTTCAGAATGTTCAGGGCTTCTATTGCGGCAGCGGTGGAAGCCGGTGTGCTGCTTGCTTGGAAGATGTACGAACGTGCGTTATGGCGCAGCCAGTTTGTCGTATCTTTGTCGGCAGCCACAAAGCCTCCGATGGAAGCAAGCGACTTGCTGAACGTACCCATGATGATGTCTATCTCGTCGGTCAGCCCGAAGTGGTCGCACACACCCCTTCCGTTTCGTCCGAAAACACCCAGTCCGTGTGCCTCGTCCACGTAGACGGTTGCGTTGTATTTCTTCTTCAGGCGGACGATTTCGGGCAGGTTGGCCAGATCGCCTTCCATGGAGAACACGCTGTCTACCACAATCAGTTTGATGGCGTCGGGCTCGCATTTCTGGAGTTCTCTCTCCAGCGCTTCCATGTCGTTATGCTTGTATTTCAGCTGAGTGGCGAAAGAGAGTCTGCGTCCGTCCACGATGGATGCGTGATCTCTGTCGTCGCAGATGATGTAATCGCCGCGTCCTACCAGTTGGGGAATTACTCCTTCGTTTACCGTAAACCCGGTAGAGAAACAGAGGGCTTCTTCCTTTCCCACAAATTCAGCAAGCTCCTTTTCCAGCTGTATGTGAATGTCGAGCGTACCGTTCAGCAGGCGCGATCCCGCGCAGCCCGTTCCGTACTTGCGTGTGGCGGCAATGGCTGCTTCGATGATCCGTTCGTCATACGTAAGTCCCATATACGAATTGGAGCCGAACATCAGCACTTTTTTCCCGTCCATCATCACTTCCGTATCCTGAGCGCTGTCTATTTCTCTGAAATAAGGATAAACACCTTTTTCCATGTACATTTGAGGTGTTCTGAATTTGCTTAGCTTTTCTTGTAATAATCCCATACGTCAATGTCTTGTAAGTATTTCTGCTTACATTATATATTATTAGTTATTGTGAAAAAACACATCATAAAAAATCGCACAAAGATAATTATTTTTATAAACATCAGTACACAAAAATATTTTTATTTTGTTTTTACGGTGATTTATGACAGAAAAAATTCGTTAAGTTTTTCAGATTTATGCTATTTTTGCGAACCGTTTTGTAATACCGAAAGGCAGGATGAGTTCAAAGAAACGCATTATATTCATAATCAATCCCATTTCCGGCACACACGGAAAAGAAGCAATCTTGCGGACCATAGAGAGTTCGCTCGATACCTCTTTGTACGATTACAGCATATGCCGCACGCAATATGCCGGGCATGCCGAGGAGATAACGCGAAAAGCCGTGGAGGACCGTGTGGACGTTGTGGTGGCCATTGGTGGAGACGGTACGATAAACGAGGTGGGACGGGGACTGATTCACACCGATACGGTGCTGGGTATCATCCCCTGCGGCTCGGGAAACGGACTGGCACGCCACCTGCGTATCCCGATGGATGCCAAAGGAGCGGTGGAAACGCTGAACAGGGGTTTCAGCAGGGTGATAGACTACGGCATCATCGACGGGCATCCGTTCTTCTGTACCTGCGGAGTGGGATTCGACGCGTTTGTGAGCCTGAAATTTGCCGATGCGGGGAAACGGGGACTTCTTACCTATCTGGAAAATACATTGCATGAGAGTCTGACGTATCGTCCCGAGACGTATGAGATAGAAAACGCTTCGGGTACCCTGCGTTATAAGGCTTTTCTCATCGCTTGCGCCAACGCCTCGCAGTACGGGAACAACGCGTATATTGCGCCGAGAGCCTCTCTTACCGACGGGCTGATGGACATTATCGTGCTCGAACCGTTTACCGTGCTCGATGTCCCGCAACTGGCTTTCCGCCTGTTCAACAAGACACTCGACCAGAACAGCCGCATCAAGACGATGAAGGAGAAGAAAATCATCATCCACCGCACGAAGGCCGGTGTGCTGCATTTCGACGGCGATCCCGTCATGGGAGGGAAAGACCTGGAGGTGGAAATCGTGCCCAAAGGACTGAATGTCATCGCTCCCGAAAAGGATAAAACGGTTTTCGAACCGCTAAACCTGCTGCGCAACTTTGCCGATCTTACGGGGCGATACACGTTAAAATCCAAACTTTCCGAACCGCACAAGAAGCTGTTGCAGCTGAATCGCGAACTGCTCCGTAAACTTTCCAAACGCTGATTGCGTTACATGTTCAGATAAAAATCGCCTGTCAGCGCACGGTATTGTGCGCTGTATGTGCCCGGTGTGTCTTCGATGGTGAGCGTGTCGGACTGGCAACGCGTGATTTCCCTGCGGAACTCCAGCAGGACACGTTTTGGGGGCACCCCCGCCTTTGTCTGTACGGACGTACGCCGGCAAGGATACAGATGGTGAAGGGCGGCTTCGGTCACGAAACTGCCTTCGGCCGAAGCCGGAAGCACAACACAGAAACGTCCCTTCTCGTGCATGAGCTGCGATGCGGCGTGCAGCAGCTTGTCGAACGTCAGCGTGTCGGTGTGGCGGGCCGCATGGCGCCGGTTGTCGGGGCATTTCACCGCTTCGGTGAAGTACGGTGGATTGGATACGACAATGTCATACCGCACCGTCTCCGTCTCGGGCAGACGGCATGCATCGGCCTGCTCTATGACGATGCGGTCGGCCCAAGGCGTGTGCGACACGTTTTCCTGTGCCTGTTCCACGGCGTCGCCGTCGGTGTCGACGCCTTTTATGACGGCTGCCGTCGAGCGTTGCGCCAGCATCAGGGCAATGATGCCCGTGCCCGTGCCGATATCGAGTATGGAAGAAGCATCATTCACGTCGGTCCACGCCCCCAGCAGGACTCCGTCTGTCCCCACTTTCATGGCACAACGGTCGTGATATACGGTAAACTGCTTGAATCTGAAAAAGGGTTTGGGCATAAAATTCCTTTCCGTTTCCGCAAAATTAACGAAAACATGCGATATTTTATGCGCAATTGGGGAAAATGTTTTGTTGTATTTGCAAGGGAATGTTTAACTTTGTACCCGCTTTAAAGGAAAGTTTTATTTATATGGTAAGAAGAACAAAAAAGGACAATACTCAGATAAACGATACACGTAACGACGAAATGGCTATGATAACCGAGATAGAAACACCCCATGCCGACATCACTCCGAACGACCTTGAAGAGGAACTTCCGGTGATGCCCCTGCGGAACATGATAATCTTTCCTACGGTGGTCATGCCTGTCACCGTGGGAAGACGCGCCACACGCAAGCTGGTAAACGAAGCCGTAAACCAGAAAAGCACCATCGTGATAGCCACGCAGAAGGTGAGCGAGGTGGAAAATCCCGGGTTGGACGATTTATATCCCACGGCTGTGGTGGGAAAGGTGCTGCGCATATTCGACATGCCGCAGGGAAACGTGACGGTAATTCTGCAGGCCTGCGGTCCGAAAGTGCGTATTGACGAAATATCCGCCACGCGGCCGTACCTGAAAGGAAAGGTCACCGTGCTGGCAGAAGACATGCGCAAGGAGAAAACCGACGAGTTCCGGGCACTGATAGACACGTGCCGCGAGCTGAGCATCAAGTTCATCGAGTCATCCGAACACATCGCTCCCGACACGGCTTTTGCGCTGAAAAACATCGAAGTGGGCGAACCCTTGGTGAACTTCATCTGTTCAAACTTCCCCTTCTCTCTCGAGGATAAGGTAAAACTTCTCGAAACGGACAATCTGAAAGAACGGCTCTACATGCTCATTCACATATTGAACCGCGAAATCCAGCTGGCCGCCCTCAAACAGAACATCCAGATGCGTACGCGCGAAGACCTTGACCGCCAGCAGCGCGAGTACTTCCTGCAGCAGCAGATAAAGAACATTCAGGACGAACTCGGGCAGGGACAGGACGGCGAGATAGAGGAGCTGCGTCACAAGGCCGGGCAGAAGAAATGGAAAAAGGAGGTGGCCGACATCTTCGAACGCGAGGTGTCGAAGCTGGAGCGCATCAATCCGCAGATACCCGACTACAACGTGCAGCTTACGTACCTGCAAACCTTGCTCTCGCTGCCCTGGGAGGAATATACGGCCGACGAGATAAACATTCAGCACGCGGAGAAGGTGCTCAACAAAGACCACTACGGACTGGAGAAAGTAAAGGAACGTATCCTGGAACATCTGGCCGTCCTTAAACTGAAGAACGACCTGAAATCGCCCATCATCTGCCTGTACGGTCCTCCGGGAGTGGGAAAAACATCGCTGGGACGCTCCATCGCCGCAGCGCTGAAGCGCAAGTACGTGCGCATGTCGCTGGGTGGCGTGCACGATGAAGCCGAGATACGGGGACACCGAAAGACGTACATCGGCGCCATGCCGGGACGCATCATGAAGAGTCTCATCAAGGCAGGCACGTCGAATCCCGTCATCATCCTCGACGAGATAGACAAGCTGGGCAGCGACCATCGCGGGGATCCTTCTTCCGCCATGCTCGAGGTGCTCGATCCGGAACAGAACAATACGTTCCACGACAATTACGTGGACATCGACTACGACCTGTCGAAGGTGATGTTCATCGCCACGGCAAACAATCTGGGAACCATCCCTCCTCCCCTGCTCGACCGCATGGAACTCATCGAGGTGAGCGGATACATTACCGAGGAGAAGATAGAAATCGCACGCCGTCACCTCATCCCCAAGGAGATGGAGGCCAACGGATTGAAGAAAGAGCATGTGAAGTTCTCGAAAGCGGCCATCGAATACATCATAGAAAACCATACGCGCGAGAGCGGCGTGCGCGAGCTTGAGAAGAAAATCAGCAAGGTCATGCGGCGCATCGCCCTCGAGATAGCAAGCGATAAGTTTACGGGCACGCACGAACTGAAGCCGGCAGACATTCCCGCTTATCTGGGTGCTCCCGAATATTCGCGCGACAAGTATCAGGGAAACGACTACGCCGGTGTGGTGACGGGACTGGCATGGACTGCCGTAGGAGGCGAAATACTCTTCGTGGAGACCAGCTTGAGCCGCGGGAAAGGCGCACGCCTTACGCTTACCGGAAACCTGGGAGACGTCATGAAAGAGTCGGCCATGCTGGCTTTGGAATATCTCAAGGCGCATAGCCAACTGCTGAACATTTCCGAAGACATCTTCGAGAACTGGAACATTCACATCCACGTGCCCGAAGGAGCCATCCCGAAAGACGGTCCGTCGGCCGGCATCACGATGGTGACTTCCCTGGCCTCGGCACTTACGCAACGCAAGGTGAAGAGCAATCTGGCCATGACGGGAGAAATCACCCTCAGGGGGAAGGTGTTGCCCGTGGGCGGTATCAAGGAGAAGATTCTGGCGGCCAAGCGTGCAGGCATCAAAGACATTATCCTGTGCGAAGACAACCGGAAAGACATCAACGAGATTCAGCCTATCTATATAAAGGGATTGACGTTTCATTACGTCAAGGACATCAAGGAGGTACTGGCGCTGGCTCTCACCGATGAGAAGGTGGCCGACCCCATCGACTTTACCGTGACCGACGAGAAGAAAGAAAACAATCCCGCCAAATAAGCCTGTATGACTTTCGAACTGCAACATACTGATCCCCGTTCGAACGCCCGTGCCGGACTGATTACCACCGACCACGGACAGATAGAAACGCCCATCTTCATGCCCGTAGGCACGGTGGGCAGCGTGAAAGGCGTGCATCTGCGCGAACTGAAGGAGGACATCGGGGCACAGATTATTCTGGGAAATACCTATCACCTCTACCTCCGTCCGGGACTGGACATCATAGAACAGGCGGGAGGGCTGCATAAGTTCAACGGCTTCGACCGCCCCATGCTGACCGACAGCGGAGGCTTTCAGGTGTTCTCGCTCGCAGGCATACGCAAGATGAAGGAGGAGGGCGTGGAGTTCCGCTCGCACATTGACGGCTCGAAACACCTCTTTACTCCCGAACGGGTGATGGACATCGAACGCTCCATAGGGGCAGACATCATGATGGCTTTCGACGAGTGCGCTCCCGGCACATCCGACTACGAGTATGCGCGCAAGTCGATGGAGCTGACACACCGCTGGCTCGACCGTTGCATCGCACGCTTCAACGAGACCGAACCGCGATACGGATACCTCCAGTCGCTCTTCCCCATCGTGCAGGGATGCGTCTATACCGACCTGAGAAAACGCTCGGCCGAATATGTCGCATCGAAGAATGCCGAGGGAAATGCCATCGGAGGGCTGGCCGTGGGAGAGCCTACCGAGAAGATGTACGAGATGATAGAGGTGGTAAACGAAATACTGCCTGCCGACAAACCGCGTTACCTCATGGGGGTGGGCACGCCCGTAAACCTGCTTGAGGGCATAGAACGCGGAGTGGACATGTTCGACTGTGTGATGCCCACGCGGAACGGACGGAACGGCATGCTGTTTACCAAAGACGGAATCATGAATATGCGTAACAAGAAGTGGGAGAACGATTTCTCTCCCATCGAGGCCGACGGGGCATCATACGTCGACACGATGTACAGCCGTGCTTATCTGAGGCACCTCTTTCATGCACAAGAGCTGCTGGCCATGCAGATAGCATCGGTGCATAACCTGGCTTTTTACCTCTGGCTGGTGAAGGAAGCCAGACGACATATCGTGGAGGGAGATTTCTCGTCGTGGAAACCCGGCATGGTGAAACGGCTCTCCACACGACTGTAAAACACGTTACTTGGCGGAATGAAAAACTGGAAGCAAACAGACATAAAGGCACTGCTGGAGAAGATGCGGCTCAAGAGGCTCGACCGGTACATCATCGTGAAGTTCCTGGGCACGTATTTCTTCGCCATAGCGTTGATTATCTCCATCGCCGTGGTGTTCGACATCAACGAGAACATCGACGATTTTATCCGTACGAAAGCGCCGCTCAAGGCCATTGCTTTCGACTACTACCTGAACTTCATTCCCTATTATTCGAACCTGTTCAGCCCGCTGTTTGTGTTCATCGCCGTGATATTCTTCACCTCGAAGCTGGCCGAAAACTCCGAAATCATCGCCATGTTCTCCACCGGCATGAGCTTCAACCGGCTGATGGTGCCCTACATGCTTTCGGCAGGCATCATCGCACTTGTATCATACGTGCTGAGCACCGAGGTGATTCCCACGGGAAGCGTCACACGGTTGCAGTTCGAGCAGACCTACAAGAACAAGAAGAAAGTGAACTTCGCCCGAAACATCCAGCTGGAAGTCGATACGGGTGTCATTGCATACATGGAGCGCTACGAGAGCTTCAACAATACGGGTTACCGCTTCTCGCTCGACAAGTTCGAGGATCACAAGCTGGTGTCGCACCTTACGGCCAAACGTATCACCTACGACACCACGACCGTGCACAAATGGATTGTGAGAGACTACATGCTGCGCGAAATGAAGGGCATGCGCGAGACGATTACCGAAGGGGCACGGCTGGATACCATCATCAACATGGAGCCGCAGGATTTCCTTATCACGCGCGGACAGCAGGAGACCATGACCAGCCCGAAACTTGCAGAGTACATCGACAAGCAGAAACAGAGGGGATTTGCCAATATCAAACTGTTCGAGGTGGAGTATCACCGGCGCATCGCCACCTCGTTTGCCGCCTTCATCCTTACGCTCATCGGACTGTCGCTTTCTTCGCAGAAGCGGAAAGGGGGCATGGGACTGCATTTGGGTATCGGTATCGGACTGAGCTTTTCTTACATCCTTTTCCAGAGTATTTCATCCACGTTTGCCATCAACGGCAGCATGTCGCCTGCCCTTGCCGTGTGGATACCGAACATTCTCTACGCATTTATCGCCGCCTATCTCTACTACAAGGCTCCCAAATGACGGGCTGAAGCCGTGCCGCAAGGCAGGGAAAACCGTGCGGGAAAGTGGTGTGCCCTCCGGCTTGTTCCCGGTATGTTGTACGGATATTTTACTTTCCCGAAGGTCGTGCTCTCCCCCGTTTTGGACCCTAAAAAGGCATTCAGCAGGGACCGGAAAGCAAAAAAAATTGCAAAGGACAGAAGCCTGTCCGATGCAATTTTTCGCTTTTTGTTGTATTCAAAATGTTTCCACTTCTTGTCTCCTGCCGCGACCGTTTATCAGTCGGCAAGAGAAGAAAGTTCCTCGGCACTCACGTTCTCTGCCACGACCACTCCGTTCTCGTCGAGCAGAAAACTCTTGAAACCGTTTTCCAGACCGTACGTCCGGAAAGCCTCGGAACGCTCACCCTCCGTTTCCACGAAACAATCTTCCTCATGAAGACCGTCCTTCTTTACCGCAGCTTTGAATGCCGAAGCATAGCGGTCGAACGAAACGGATATGATCTTTACCTGCGCGTTATCGTTTGCAAGACGGCACAATGCAGCATTTTTCACGCGCGATACCGCATCGTAGCTTGCCCAAAAGCTCAACAACGTATATTTGCCGTCGCCGGCGTGCAGGTTGAGCGGCTGCACTTCATCCCCAAGTTGCAGTCGGGGAGCCACATCCCCCACAGAGATTTGCTCTGCGAGATTCTCCTTTTCAACGAATGAAAGGGAGATGAAAGAACTGAATACTAATACAACAAAAAACCATTTTACATTTTTTACCATGTAACTTGATTTTAGTTCATACTATCCGGGACTGCGTTCTTACAGTGATTTTCACCCGGACCTTCGCTATGTCCCGACGGATTGCTCCGAGGGGTTTTTCAGAAAATCGGGGCAAAGGTAAATGTTTTTTACGTAAAAGTGTTCAACAAATAGTCATTTTTTATGTTGTACAACATGTTTTTAACATTTCAAACCCGTTTTTCCCCTCCGGAAGGCATGAAAAAGCCCTGCCGGAGTATCTGTTTTTGCAGACAAATCTACCGGCAGGGTGAAAAACTATGAAAAAAACTTATTTATTTTTCTGCAGGGGCGTACACTCCGGTCACACTGCAACATACGTCCTCTGCCGAACGGCAGAAGCGGAACTCGAACTCGCCGGGTTCGGTGACGTACTGCATGTCGGCATTCCACAGGCCCAAATCCTTGTACGACAGGGTGAACTGCACACGGCGACTTTCACCCGGCTTGAGAGCGATTTTCTCGAAACGCTTCAGGGCGGTTACGGGGGTGGTTACAGAGCTTATCTTGTCGTTTACGTACAGCTGCACCACTTCTTTTCCCTCGCGGCTGCCCGTGTTCTTTACGGTGACAGACAGGGTAATGTTCTCGTTGCCGAAGCGTGGCGAGGAGATTTGCATGTCGGAGTATTCGAACGTGGTGTACGACAGTCCGAAGCCGAAGGGGAACAACGGATCGGGCGATGAGAACACGTAGTCGCGTCCGGGTTTCTCGGGCGTACCCGGCTCGCGGTTGATGCCTTTGGCCGACGGTTTGTAATCGTACCACACGGGGATGTGTCCCACCGATTGCGGCACGGTGGCATTCAGTCGTCCCGAGGGATTCACCTCACCAAACAGGATGTTGGCCACAGCCGTACCGCCCTGTTCTCCGGGATACCATGCCTCGAGGATGGCCGGGATGTTTTCCTTCTCCCACTTGATGCTCCAGGGACGTCCGTGCACCAGCACGAGGATGACCGGTTTCCCCACGGCCTGTACGGCCTGTATCAGTTCGCGTTGCACACCCAGCGGGTTGATGTCCGTCAGGTCGTAGCCTTCGCCGCAGGTAAAGGGATCGCCGGCTTCGGCTTCACCCGGTCCCCTTCCCCATCCCAGTCCGGAGAGTATCACGCTTGTGCCGCCCAGCACCACGACCGACACATCGCTCTGTCGTGCCGCCTCCACGGCTTCGCCGAAGCCGCTCTTGTCCAGTCCCGAGATGGAACAACCTTTTGCATAACGCACGGTGACCTTGTCGCCTACCAGGTTCCGTATGCCCTCCAGCACGGTCACACCCGATTTGTTGTCGCGCGTGTAGCTGTAATCGCCGTATTGCACCTGGTCGGCATTGGGACCAATTACGGCTATGCTTTTCAGTTTCCCGGCATCCAGCGGCAGCAGGTCGCCGTTGTTCTGCAGCAGGATTACCGATTCTTCCGCTATGCGGCGGGCCAGTTCTATGTGTTCGGGCGTGTGCACCCGTTTCTTCAGATTCTTCAGATCGGCATAAGGCTTCTCAAAGAGTCCGGCCTTAAACTTGACGGTGAGGATGCGCCGCACGCTGGTATCTATCTCATCTTCGGAGATGCGTCCCTCTTTTACCGCCTCGAGCAGATGCGGATATATGTCGGGGCGAGCAGCCTCAAGGTCAACTCCCGCACGGAGCGCCATGACGGCCGCATCGGTCTTTTCGGCAGCCACACGGTGGAAATACGTCAGTTGCGACAAGCCTCCGTAGTCGGTAAACACGTATCCGGGGAAGTTCCATTCGTTGCGCAGCACCTCGGTCAGCAGAAAGCGGTTGGCATGTGCCGGGACGCCGTCCAGCTCGTTGTACGAAGGCATGACGGAGTAGATGTTCGCCTCGCGTACGGCCTTCTCAAACGGGGCGAGATGCAGCGTGCGCAGCTCCCGTTCTCCCAGCGATGCCGGAGCCAGGTTGATGCCGGCCCAGGGCAGGCTGTATCCTGCAAAATGTTTTGCCGTACACATGATTTTCCCTTCGGGTATGCCGTCGACGGTCTCTTTGGGCTCGCCCTGCATGCCCGTTACGAATGCCTTACCCATTTCTCCCACCAGATAGGGATCTTCGGCATAGCACTCCTCGTTGCGTCCGTAGCGCGGATCACGGATAAGGTCGAACAGCGGCGACAGCGCCTGGTCCACTCCCGATGCCGAAGCCTCCGAAGCGATGGCGGCAGCCATTTCCTTTATCAGTGCGGGATTCCATGTACTGCCCTGCGCGATGGCCTGCGGAAAGATGGTAGCCCCGTATGCCAGTTGGCCGTGCAGGCACTCGGCTATCTGGATGGGAGGTATCCCCAGACGGGTATTCTCGCGGGCATGCTGCTTGGCTTTCCGCGAGAGTTCGGTCACGCGTTCTATCCCCTCAAAGGGACTGTCGCACACGCCGTACACTTCTTTTTGGCTGGGGAACTCGTAAATCCCCGTCATAGACAACTGTTGTATCTTTTCTTCCAGCGTCATTCGTCCCAGCAGGTCTTCCACCCTTTGCTCCACCGGAGCCTTCGGATCTTTGTAAACCTGCGCCGTGACGGTGCCTGCACCCAGCACGAGTGTGGCAAACAGCAAAGTTGTTTTTACATTGTTCATGGTAGTTTCAGTTTATTTGTTCACGCGGAAAACACGTACATCGCAGGGCGGAACGGAGTAAGACAGTCCGTCCTCGCAGATAATATCCTCGCCCGTCCACAGCTCTTTGCCCGAGGCTTTACCGGAGAATACCTCTTCGTTGAGCTCTTCGGCCGTGAGCTTGCCGTTTATCGGCTCGTCAGGATCGAAGTTGAATACGGCCACGTACACGTAATCGTCGGTTTCCATCATGTAGAAATTGTCGGCGCGGTCGTCGGTCACATACCCTCTTACGGGATAGAACGAGCGGTGCATGCGCGCAATCTCGTTGATGTCGGGATTGGTGGCATACTTCAATGCCCGCTGGCACGGGCCGTTTTCCACGCCTTCGCCCAGGCTGAAGTTGTCGCCCAACATGTACAGTCCCGTAATGACGGCCGACGTGATGCGTGCCCGGTTGGCACCATCCGTGTAAGCGGCGGCTTCCTCGGGTTTATATAAAAGGATGTGGTCGGCATCGTTGAAGGGATATACCCTGTCGAGCCACCATCCGTACGTCAGGCTGTTGAGCATATACTCCGTAGTGCCGAAGTCGATGCCGCTCATGGCTCCCCACGTGTCGCAGCTGATGCGTCGCGACGTGCCGTATTGCGCGGGGAATACGGGTGCGATGGAGAGGGCCAGGAACATGTCGTCGCCGCACAGGTCGCACAGGTACTGCATGCCTTCGTTGTAAGCCTGTACACCCGTCGTTACGTCGGGATTGTAGAACGAGTCGGCCTCAAGCGTTCCGTTGTTTATGAAATCGAGTTTGATGTAGACAAAACCCCATTTCTTGAATTTGTCGATGTAGTATTTCATGCGTTGCTTCGTGGCCGGATGTGTGGGATCGACGGCCAGCGACTCTATCTTGCGCGGTTTGCCGTTGGCATAGAGGTAAATGTCTTTGTAGCGCCATTTCTCGTCGCACCCCTCTACGAAGCGTTCTCCGTCGCCGAACCAGTCGGAGAACGGACACCAGTAGATGCCCGCCTTCTGTCCGTTACGCCGGCAGTGTTCCACGAAAGCGGCGAGTTGTTCCTCTGACATGTTGTCCCAGAACGAGTCGAGACCGATGTACGTCACACCGTCGTTCTCGAATCCGGCCGGTTGCAGTTTCTGCTTGATGAAGTCGGACACGGCCGTGGAGTTGTCGAAATTCACGTTTGTGGCCAGTGCCGCCCAACTGTTCCATCCGAAGGGTGTACCGCTCTTCCATGCGCGCGGAGGCGCGATGCGTGCGTTAACCTCGCCGAAAGTCTCCATGCCCCGGCGCCAGTCGTCGAAAATGCCGACCATGATGCGGGGCGATTTGATGCGTATCCCCTTCACGGCGCCGTGCTCCTTCGACGGACGGTCCTCGCGGTTCCCGATATCGCGTGTCAGCACGTCGGTCACACCGCCGAAGCATTCCAGCGTATCTATCTCCGTGCCCTTTGAAGCCGATACGGCGACACCCGTCTTCCACGTGTCGTGTTCCACCGAGCCGATGACCAGTCCTGTGCGTTCCTTTCCGCTGTAAATGGCCGTAGCCTCGAAAGAAAGCACCTTGCGGTCGAGCGGCAGCGACTGGTAGCGTATGAACCCGTCGTTGTCAAACGGGACGCGCAGCACGCGGTTCGTGCTGTCGGCAGGCAGAAAGGCAAAAGGCGTTTCGGTATAGATTGGAGCCATGTAGTTACCGCTTATTTCCCGTCCCGTGAGAGACTCCACGGCTACCTCGGAAAGGAAATACTCGCAGTCGTAATAAAACGCGATATTCACCTCCATGCGCAGCGTGTCGGCCGGTCCCCCGGAAAAGGTCACTTTGTATCCGTCCCCTTTTCCCACGGCATCGTCGACGTCATAGGGCGTCACGTTCACGTCCGTAAAGTCTTTAGGAGTCACAAATTGTTCCCCCACCTTTACGCGCGGATATACATCGTCCATCAGCAAGTTTCCCTTATAATAAAATAGGAAAGAGTGCGAAGCGTCTTTCAGACCGAATGTCCAGTCTCCTTTCTCCGGCTCGGGAGAAGAGCATGCTCCCAGCAGGAGTATGCACGCCATAATACCTACATGTTTTTTCATTGTCAATATTTATGTTTAAATTTAGGCCGAAAATATGGATTTTTTTTAATAAACTCTTTATATTTGCATTCGTTAACAGAAAGCAACCGGCATGAATCAAGGTACAGAACTGATACTTATCCGCATTAACGGCATAGACCGTCCGGGGCTGATGGCTTCCATCACCGAGACTTTGGCAAAATATGATGTGGACATCATGGACATCGGACAGGCCGACATCCACAGCACCCTGTCGTTGGGCATCTTGTTCAAGAGCAAGGAGGAAGACTCGGGAAACATCATGAAAGCCCTCCTCTTCCAGGCTTCGGAGCTGGGAATCGACATCCGCTTCTATCCCATCTCGCGCGATGAATACGAACAGTGGGTGGGCATGCAGGGTAAGAACCGCTATATCCTTACGCTGCTTGCAAGGAAACTGACCGCCCAGCAGATATCGGGGGCCACAAGAATTCTGGCGGAACAGGGACTGAACATCGATGCCATACGGCGTCTTACGGGACGTGTCCCTCTGGACGAGCGGAAAGCCCGCGTGCGTGCCTGCATCGAGTTGTCCGTGCGCGGTACGCCCCGCGACAAAGAGCAGCTGCAAAGCGACCTGATGCACCTGGGCACGCGGTTGGGAATGGACTTTTCCTTTCAGGAAGACACGATGTACCGGCGCATGCGGCGTCTGATTTGTTTCGACATGGATTCCACACTGATAGAAACCGAGGTGATAGACGAACTGGCAGAACGCGCCGGCGTGGGGGCACAGGTAAGGGAAATCACCGAACGGGCCATGCGCGGGGAAATCGGCTTCCGCGAGAGCTTCATCGAGCGGGTGGCGCTGCTGAAGGGACTCGACGAGAGCGTGATGCACGACATTGCCGTACATCTCCCCATCACCGAGGGCGTGGAGCGACTGATGTTCGTGCTGAAGCATTACGGATATAAAATAGCCATCCTCTCGGGAGGATTCACGTATTTCGGAAATTACCTGAAGGAAAAATTCAAAATAGACTATGTGTATGCCAACAACCTGGAAATCGTAGACGGGAAACTGACGGGGCGTTACATAGGCGACATCGTGGACGGGAAACGGAAAGCCGAACTCCTCCAACTGCTGGCACAGGTGGAAAACGTAGACATCGCACAGACCATTGCCGTGGGAGACGGAGCAAACGACCTGCCCATGCTGGCGGCAGCCGGACTGGGCATCGCCTTTCATGCCAAGCCCAAAGTGCGGGCAAATACCCATCAGGCCATAAATACCATGGGACTGGACGGCGTGCTGTATTTCCTCGGCTTCAAAGACTCTTATCTTGACGAGCGCGGCAAGTTGTAACAAACAGGAATATCGGACACAAAATATGAAATTTTCAGAACTGAACTTAGAAGACAGCGTCCTGCAAGCTCTGGACGCAATGAATTTTAAAGAATGCACACCGGTACAAGAACGCACAATCCCGGTGATATTGGAGGGAAAAGATATTATAGGGGTAGCACAGACGGGAACGGGAAAAACAGCCGCTTACCTGCTGCCGGTCATCAACCGGCTGAGCAAAGGCGGTTTTCCCGAAGATGCCATCAACTGCATCATCATGGCGCCCACCCGCGAGTTGGCACAGCAGATTGACCAGCAGATGGAGGGATTCTCATATTTTATGCCCGTATCGAGCGTGGCCATCTACGGAGGAAACGACGGCACACGCTTCGAGCAGGAGAAGAAAGGCCTCACACTGGGGGCGGATGTGGTGATAGCCACCCCCGGACGATTGATCAGCCACCTGAATCTGGGGTACGTAGACCTCTCGAAAGTATCGTTTTTCATTCTCGACGAAGCAGACCGCATGCTGGATATGGGATTTTCCGACGACATCATGCAAATCGTAAAACATCTGCCCAAAGAGCGTCAGACCATCATGTTTTCGGCCACCATGCCCGACAAGATACAGCAGCTTGCCAAGAGCATCCTGACCAATCCCGTAGAGGTGAAACTGGCCGTATCGAAACCGGCCGACAAAATCGTGCAGACGGCATACGTGTGCTACGAGGCGCAGAAGCTGGGCATTATCAAGGCATTGTTTAAAGAGCAGAAGCCCGAACGTGTGATTGTCTTCGCGTCGTCGAAAGCGAAAGTAAAGGAACTCACCAAAGCCCTGCGGGCCATGAAACTGAACGTGGGGGAAATGCACTCTGATTTGGAGCAGAGCCAGCGCGACGAGATTATGCGCAGCTTCAGAAACGGGCATATCGACATGCTGATAGCCACCGACATCGTGGCACGCGGAATAGACATTGACGACATACGCTTCGTGATAAACTACGACGTGCCTCACGATTGCGAGGATTACGTGCACCGCATCGGCCGGACGGCACGTGCCAACAACGACGGATGTGCCATCACCCTTGTGAGCGAAGCCGAGCAGAAAGCGTTTTACCAGATAGAGCGGTTCCTTGGAAAAGAGGTGCACAAAATGCCCGTTCCCCCCGAACTGGGCAAGGCTCCGGCCTATGAACCCGGGAAAAAGACGACAGGTGGCGCACGGAAAAAACGCACGCAGAAGCCTGACGGTAACCGGTGGGGAGGGAAACCTGGCATGAAAAACGGGAAAGAAAAACCTGCCCGGACAAACAAAAGATACGGAAACAGACGGAACAACAAAAAACGCCCCGGCAAGAAAAATGACGGGGAAAAAGCATCCTGATTGGAAGAAAAAGATTATATTTGCAATATGATCGAATTAGCCAAACACATAGAAATCCTGTTGCTTGAGAACGATTGCGTCATCGTGCCGGGAATGGGAGGATTCATCGCCCACTACCGCACGGCAAAGCACGATGAGGACTCGGACGAGTTTTGTCCGCCCGCACGGGTAATCGGCTTCAACGCCCGGCTGACAATGAACGACGGACTGCTGGTGCAGTCGTACATGCAGGCGTATAACACCGACTTCCCCGATGCCACACGCAAGATTGAAAAAGTCGTAACACAGATAAAAGAACAACTATATACCACGGGGCAGGTGGAACTGAACCGTATCGGAGTGCTTTACTATAACATGAACGGTACGTACAGCTTCGAGCCTTACAGCGAATCGCTTCTCACCCCTTCCCTGTACGGCCTGGAGAGATTTACCTTCCCCGCCCTGATGCAGACGCAAGCCGAAAGCATCCGCGAAACGGAACAGGCCGTTGTTCCCGCACAAACGCCGTTGTCTCTTCCCGAAAGGAAAACCGTATTCCGCATGCCCTACCGGCATATATGGCAGAACGTAGCCGCCGTGGCAGCGGTCATACTGCTGTTTTTCCTGCTCTCCACACCGGTGGAAAACACGTATGTGGACAGCGAGAATTACGCATCGCTGGGTTCTCCCGGCCTGTTTGATGCCATCCGTAACCATTCGGTGGTAACCCGCGTTTCGGAAAACAAGGCGAAACCAGCCGCTTCGCAGGCCCGCCGTGCAAAAGCCGTTGCGGCATCCGTGCCCACGGCAGAGCATCCCGCAGTGCGTACGGAAACCGTTCCTGCCGCAAAGACGGAACAACCCGCCGCGAAAGCAACGGGCGATGCACGCGGTTACTACATCATCATAGCCAGTCTGCCCGATGCAGCCAAAGCAGAGAGGGAAATCGGGAAATTCAAGGCTGCCGGATATGAAAGCGTGCAGCTGCTGAAGTCGGACGGCCGTTTCCGCATCGCCCTGGCACATTACTCCAAACAATCTGATGCCTATCGCAAGGTACAGGAAGTGCGTACCGATGCACGCCTGAAAGACGCATGGGTATTTTACAAAAAGTAATCCCCACCACACATGAAAAGAGTAAGATGTCCCAAGTGTGACAATTACATACAGTTTGATGAAACGAAGTATGCCGAAGGCCAGTCGCTGGTGTTCGTCTGCGACCGGTGCAAGAAGCAGTTCGGCATACGCATAGGAAAATCGAAACTGAATGCCGCCACCCGTCGCGAAGAGAAACCGGACGAAGAAGCCGGAAAAAACGATTTCGGGAACATCACCGTCATAGAAAACACGTTCGGATTCAAGCAGGTTTTTCCGTTGGGCGAAGGCGATAACGTGATAGGGCGGCGAAACAGAGGAACGGATGTGGACATTGCCATAGAAACCAACGATCCGAGCATGGACAGACACCACTGCATCCTCAATGTGAAGCGCGATAAAACGGGAGAGCTTGTCTATACCCTGCGTGACAACAGCAGCGTGACGGGCACGTTTCTGATGAACGAGATTCTCCAACCCAAGGAACGCGTGCGACTGGAAGACGGGGCGGTCATCACGCTGGGAGCCACCACTCTCATCCTGCACGCGGCAGAGGTACAGTCCGCTCAGTGAAGTATCATATACACAAGCTCGCGTAAAAGCTCGCCGCTGTCAGTCGACGAGTTTCCCACCCCTTTCGAGCGGGCATCGCAATAGCGTATCGCTTCGATTATTTTCATTACCTTCGTACCGGTGTACCGCTGCATGGCCGTCAGATAGTCACGCGCCTGCCACGTGGAGCGCAAGCCCAGTTGTTCGGCAACTCCCCTCTCCGACCGCTCGGGAGCGTAGTAAGCCAGCATCAGATTGGCGTAGAAATTAAACAGCACGGCCAGCGTGACCTGAAGCGGATTGTTCTTGGGATTGTCCTCGAAGTACTTCACAATCCGGTTGGCCTTCAGCACATCTTTTGCAATCAGGGCATTGCGTAGTTCTATGTTGTTGTAGTCCTTGCTTATGCCGATGTTCCGCTCTATCTGGTCGGGCGTAATCCGCTTCTGTCCCGAAGGCAGGGTGATGATGAGTTTCTCCAGTTCTCCCGCCATGCGGTTCAGGTCGGTCCCCACAAACTCGGCCATCATCTCCGAGGCTTTCGGCTCGATTTCTATCCCTTTCCGCCGCAGGTAAGCCGAAATGAACGCAGGCAACTGGGCTTCTTTCAGTTTCTTCGATTCAAACAGCACGCCTGCCTTCTCTATGGCGGCCATGAACTTCTTCCGCCGGTCGGGCGTCCCGTGCTTGTAGCAAAGCACCAGCAGGGTGGACGGTTGCGGCTTCTGCAGGTAGAAGGCCAGTTCGTCCAGGTTGCGCAGTGCCTGTGCCTCTCTTACCACGACCACCTGATACTTCGACATCATGGGGTAACGTTTGGCCGTGTTTATCACCGTTGCAATGTCGGTATCGGCCCCGTACAGCACGGTCAGGTTAAACTCTTTCTCCTCCTCCGTCAGCGCCCTGTCGACAATGTACTCTGAAATGCGGTCGATGTAGTAATCTTCCTCCCCCATCAAAAAGTACACGGGGCGGAAATCACCGTTTTTCAGGCTCCGCACCACCTCCTCGTATGTTGCATCCTTAGCCATAAGTCTTTTACCAATCGAATTTTAAGTGTTTTACGGTACGCTTGTCTTCCGCAATCATGCGGAGCGCGTCGATGCCTATCTCCACATGCTCGTGAACGAAACGTTGCGTCACCATCGTATCGCTTTCCTCGGTCTTTATCCCTTCGGGTATCATGGGTTGGTCGGACACCAGCAGCAAAGCTCCCGTAGGAATGTGATTGGCAAAGCCGGTGATGAAGAGCGTGGCCGTTTCCATGTCCACAGCCATGGCACGTGTTTTCAGCAGATACTGTTTGAAAACCTCGTCATGCTCCCACAAGCGGCGGTTCGTCGTGTAAACGGTTCCCGTCCAGTAGTCGCAGCCGTGGTCGCGGATGGCCGACGAGACGGCACGTTGCAGCATGAAGGCCGGCAAGGCCGGGACCTCCGAGGGGTAATAGTCGTTCGAGGTACCTTCGCCGCGTATGGCCGCAATGGGCAGGATGAAATCGCCCAGGCGGTTCTTTGCGGCTATCCCTCCGCATTTGCCCAGAAACAGGCAGGCTTTCGGGCTGACGGCACTCAGCAGGTCCATGATGATGGCTGCGTTCGGGCTTCCCATACCGAAATTGATGATGGTTATACCCTCGGCATGAGCCGAAATCATATTGGCATCCCGTCCCAAGATGGGCACGTGAAAACGTTCGGCAAACAGCTCCACGTATTTGTTGAAGTTTGTCAGCAGAATGTATTCTCCGAAGTCTTCCAATTTTCGTTTGGTGTATCGCGGCAGCCAGTTTGCCACGATTTCCTCTTTTGTTTTCATCATCTTTTTCGTAATTTTGCCGGGATATTCCGATAACCCTAATTGCAAAAGTACAAAATGTTGCCGTTAAACCTTCCACATTACGCGCATAAAATTCAGACCGTCGACGGGAAAAACTACATATTCGACGTGCTGCGGAAAAAATACGTGGGCCTGACTCCCGAAGAATGGGTGCGGCAGCATTTCACCCATTTCCTGATGCGGTATAAAGGCTATCCGCAGGGACTTCTGGCCAACGAGGTGCAGATCTGCCTGAACGGCACGAAGAAGCGTTGCGACACCGTGCTGTACGACCGCGCCCTGAATGCCCGCATGATTGTGGAATATAAGGCTCCGCAGGTGGAAATCACACAGACGGTGTTCGACCAGATTACGCGTTACAACATGGTGCTGCGCGTGCAATACCTGATTGTGACCAACGGTCTCTCCCACTACTGCTGCCGCATCGACTATGAGAAGGGTTCTTATATTTTCCTTCCCGACATCCCCGATTACAAGGATTTGTGAGGGGAGGAAGAAAATTGCACTTACTCTTTTGGTTGCCATCCGCTTATGTCTTCTTTCCGGAAACCGGCCTTTGGACCTTCAAACGGGAATCGCACAAGCATTTCCCGTTTCCTCTGTTGTGGAAACAAAACGTGACATTACCACTTCACGCCAATCTTCCGGTCAGGACCATATATTCCACCTTTTTGATTTCATGGTTAGCAACAGCCTCCGAATAGCGCTCGCAGCTCCGGCGATGGAGTGTCTGTGCATCCAGCCGGCCAAAAGCGCGGTTGCCGCTCGCCCGTTTTCCGTCAGATGGGAAATGGACCTGAACGGGATTGTTCCTCATAAACTTTCTGACAAGCCGCATGCATAACATATTATAGTTGTATCTTGTTTATGTCCATTGCTTGTTCCTTTCTACCGTCTCCGGCTCTATACACAGGAAGCTCCGTATGCTGCTTCAATTTTTACAGGAAACTCCAGCAGACTCAACCTCTGTCCCCCGGCTGCGAATCTACAGAGAGGGTAATGAAGAAACTGATAATGTGGGAGGAGTATTCTCTGTTGCGCCCACATATTGCCAGTCGTAACCGCTCAAAGTAGCGTTCATTTCCGTTTGTGCATCCGCCCAAGTAACGTCAGAGCCGTCCACTTCGATGGCATCACCTTCTCCTTGGCCAATGCCTAAGCCCTCATAGTTACTCCAATAGCATGCACTTACGGTACTCCTGCTGTTGATTCCCATTACACCGCCCACTTTCTCATCGCCTGAAATACTTCCTGTAAAATAACAAGAAACAACGGGACCATTATCATTACCTCCTATCACACCGCCTACACGTTTATGGCCTGAAACATTTCCCGTAAAATAACAGGCAGTGATGTTTCCGCCATCATTAATTCCTATTGCACCGCCCACATAATCCGCACCTGAGACAGTTCCGGAAGAATGACAAGCTGTAATGTTTCCTCTGTTGTTATAACCTACTACCCCGCCAAGCATAGGTCCTGATTCACCGGAAATGTCTCCGGAAAAATCGCAGGTATTTACACTGCCATTATTAACTCCTGTTATGCCTCCAATTTCTGTTTCACCGCAAATAGTACCGGCCACGGAGCAGTTTTCTATGGTTCCGATGTTAAATCCTGCCACACCGCCTATTCCATCCTGCCCATTCATATACACATCCTTCAAAAAGAGATTTTTAACCGTACCTTCAGATCCTACAAAAGCAAACAGACCAATGCTAATTTTATTCTTATCATTTACCGTAAGTCCCGAGACAGTGAAATTTTTTCCATCGAAGGTTCCGGCATAAGGTTTATTGTCTTGATAGTTATTAAAAACGCCTACCGGTGTCCAGTTGCTTTGCTTGTCACCTGTTGTGGGTATTGTGATGTCGGCTGCAAGCGTACAATTTGTGTCCCAATGGCCTTCGTTTACGTATGCAGCCCAAGCCAGCAGTCCTTTTGCCGTGTAAACAATGTAGGTTCCGGTTGAGTCGATGATGTAGTCGTCAATGTATTCCGTGCCTGTATTGCCCCAACTGTTATCAATGGAAGCCGTGAAGGCAACTTCGGTGAAGCCGGCATTGGCCACATCGCCGCGCAGGATGATGTGTTTGTTCTGCCCGAGCGGTACGCTGTTGACGGCCACGTCGTGGCCGCCGGCGTTGAGCGTCAGATCCTGCGTCTCGTCCGTCACAATGGCATAAAACGAAAAGACATCTCCCGCCTGTCCTTTCCCCGTTGCGGAATGGGTGAAACCGGTTGTCTCCCCTGCCGGGCTGTCACTCATCACGTTGTAGCCTTTGTATTCGGTCAGGCCGGAAAGGGTGACCGTCTGCGCGGACGGAACGGATGTAGTGGAAGTTAAAGATACTTTTGTGACGGCGTGAGTCAGGGTGACGGAGATGCTTTTGTCGCCACTCCATTCCTTTTTGGCCCGGTAAGCGATGCCGGCTTCCCGTGCATCGGCAGCAATGCCAATGGCGGTCAGGTCATCGGCCGTATAATGATTGTCGCCTCCGTCCGCCCAAAACAGGAAAGTATATTCCTTGTTTGGATTCAACATTACGCCGGAAAGGGCGTATTGTCCGTTGCCCATGTCTGTCATGGATTGTACGCCGTAACTTGTTTTTGGCTCTCCTTCTACCGTTTCCACTTCCTCCATCAGGCAGCGCGATACGGGATCGTCGGCAGAAGAATTGGCACGGGCCAACGAGCCTGTGTCTATGATGGCCGAGAAGGTGACGGGCACCCGATTGCCGGTTTCGCCGTACATGTCCTCATCTTTGTTGCACGATGCCAGCAGCGTTGCAACGATTAATGCCGTAAATAAAAAATTCTTCTTCATGTTTTAAGTATTTCTATTCCGTTATTTCTTTGATAATGTGGGAGGAGTTGTGGCACTTGCGCCCACATATTGCCATTCGTAATTACCTAAAGCAGCGTTCATACCCTCTTGAGCATTTATCCAAGTGACGTCTGTGCCGTCTACTTTAGTAGTTTCCCCTGTTTCATTACCGATACCTGCTCCCTCGTAGTTGCTCCAATAGCAAATAGTGACGGCTCCATAGTTTTCTCCTACTATGCCACCAACTTCACTATTTCCGGAAACATTTCCTGTGGAATAGCAGACAAATATAGATCCTAGGTTGCGTCCCACTACGCCTCCAACTTTGCTATTCCCGGAAATATTTCCTGTGGAATAGCTGGCGGTAATAGTGCTATTATAGTTGTATCCTGCTACACCACCGATTAAATCGGTACCGGAAACATCGCTCATTGAGTAGCAGGCGTTGACGGTTCCATGGTTGTTAAATCCTAAAATTCCGCCGGCAGCGGAAGAACCGTTCTCATGGATAGTTCCTGTGGAATGGCATGCAGAGATAGAACCTCTACTTACTCCTGCTATTCCGCCAACTATTCCATCGCCAGAGACAGAACCGGAGACAGAACAATTCTCAACAGTACCATCGCTACATCCTGCCACTCCACCTACCATACCTTCTCCTTTAATATTCACATCCTTCAGAATCAGATTTTTTACAGTGCCATTTCTCCCTATATAAGAGAACATACCAATATAATATTCATTGTGGTTTATAATCAGTCCCGCAATGGTGTGGTTCTTTCCGTCGAAAGTTCCGACATATTGGTTATTATCGCCTCCTACCAATGTCCAGTTGGTTTCACCCTCGCTCACCGTCGGCATTGTGATGTCCGCCGCAAGCGTACAATTCAAAGACGGGGTTATTCGGGTAGTTTCCGCCCAAGCCAGCAGTCCTTTTGCCGTGTAAACAATGTAGGTTCCGTCCGAGTCGATGATGTAATCGCTGAAGATCTTTTCTCCATCCGTCCAGTTATCGCTTATCGTGGCGGTAACTGTTGTGTTGGTCAGACCGAGATTATATACATCGCCTGTCAGCGTGGTGTGACAATTGGGCTTCAGGGGAACATCGCCAATTGTTACGGCAGGATTTTCCAACTTGCCGTTGTACTGCATTGTCAGCGCCTGGTTGTCTCCGTCCACCAGCACGTAGAAACGGGCGAGGTCGCTGTTGGCCGTGGCCGTTGCCGTGCTGTTTGTGTAAGTGTATCTGCTACTTTCCCCGGTAACTGCGCCCGTAGCCACGTTATACGCCGTATAGACCATGGGGACTTCAAGGGTAAAGTTGTTCTCTTCGGTCAGCGTTACCGCCGTGGCGGAGTGTACCGTTATGCGGGAAACGGCGTGATTCAGCGTGCAACTTATCCCGTTTGCACTCCACACGGCATTGTCCACATGTTGGGAAAAGGCGATGGTTGTACCATTCTCGTAAGGCACGTTCTTCAGGTCGGTTACTTCGGTCGCGGCATTGTCTGCCCAGACGAGGAAGTCGTATTGCTCGTCGGCTTTCAGCATGACGGTGAAAATGGCGGTGGTGCCGGCCACGCTTGTGCTCCGTACGTCGGAATATTTGTCGCCCAGCAGGTTGCCGTCTTTGTCGAGCACCTGCAGCAGACAGCGGGTGGCTGTGGCATCATTGCTTGCCGTGGCGCGGGCACTCATCCCGCCTGACGGTACTGTCACGCTGATTTTGGCAGTCGTCATTCCGCCGTTTACTCCATTTTCTTTCATCAGTGATTCATCCTTGCTGCACGATGCCAGCAGCGTTGCGACGGTCAGCAGCAGTATTGAGAATTTATAACTCTTCATTGTTGTTCCTCCTATTCGTTATTTGTTTCCGTTTTATCCCCGTTGTCTCCCGACAGATCGCCTTTCAGGGTGATGTGCGTATTGGCAGAAAAGGGAACGGCGGTAATGGTTTGAGTTGAATTGTGGCAGTCGAGAATGACATCTTCCTTGCTTCCTGCAGGAAGGATGTAAAAAGAAGTGATATTCTCATTGGCTGCAAAGCTGCCGGAAATGTTTTGGACAACCGTACAGTCCGTCGCGCCGTCAGCCGAAGACGTCAGTACATTGTATGTCGTGGCACATCGGGTGCGGATGCTCAATGGTGCGTCCTCCGCAATAGTGGCGGCTGCAGTGGTCTGAAGGGTGAGTTTCGTTACGACATGCTTCAGCGTAACAGCCGTACTGATGGCTTCAGGCGTTCCGCTCACAACGGCGGCAAAAGCCACATTGCCTGCGGTGTAAGATACGTTGGTCAGCGAGGCCGGTGTGGAGGCGTCCGCATCGTTGTCTGCCCAGAACAAGCAAGTATATTCCGTGTCAGGGATCAACCGCACGGAAAAGGTGTAGGCATTGCCGTTTTTGTACCCGTCAGCACATCGGTTACAGCGGTTCCGCCACTGAATGCCTGCATGCAGCAACGTGTGGGTGCTTCGTCTTCGGTGGCAGATACGGCATGGGTAAGGCCGCGGTCTTCGCCGACTTCTCTCATGCCGTAATCGATGGCGGCAGAAAAGGTAAAGTTTTTTTCTTCTTCTCCCTGCGAGGATTGGAAGAAAACATCGTCATCCTTGCTGCACGAAACGGCGAGCAGGACGGCGAACAAAACGAATATGTATTTCTGTAATTTCATGTTTTCTTTATTATGCGGTTAAAATTCTATGACGATGTCTTCCTTCCAGTCGGTATCAATCTCCACGCCGCCCGATGTACGCCCCGCAGTGAGGAACGTGCCTGTGACGGTGGTGAGCTGCCCTCGGCGGTAAGGTATCTGTATGCCCGTGAGTGTGCTTACGGCCTCGCCCGTATTCTTGTCGATGATGCGTACCGTAACACTGACGGAAGATTCCTCGCCGTTGGTCAGAATGAAATCGGCTCCTATCTGACGTGCCTCGCCGGGATTGTAACCTTCGGCCTCTTCGATTCCGGCAGCATAGCCGATGCCCGTGAACGCATCGTTGGGCTTTCCGCTCACAACATTAAAGCCCGTGGGGAAAAATCCCTCGTAGCTGACGCTCACCTGCAGCCGGTCAATGGGCGGCAGGTCTTCGCCTTTGGCCATCAGGCTGAGATAACCCTCCACATCGGTCGCCACAAGGCGATAACGCGCAAGAGGACGAATGAGCGTGATGCTTTCGTCCTGCGCATCGGCATTCAGGCCGACAGTGGCAACGGCATAGTAAGCATCCTTCCCGTCGGTCTGCCCGTTGGCCACATAGTTGTCGGTCAGTACGGCGACAGCCGAGAGGTCGTCGGTGTTATAATATCGGTCATTTGTTGTGCCGTCCACGGTCCAGTCGGCCCACAGGCGCAAGTCGTAATCGCCCTCCAGCAGGGAAAGTTCGGCCAGATAACGTCCGTCGGCCTGCGGCGTGCAGAGCAACACACGGCGGTGTATGCGCGTCTGCGTACCTTCCCGATATACTTCCGCCGTAAGCCGCAGACTCGGAGCATTGCCGGCCTCCGCCCTTGACGGAGTATAAGCCGGAAGTTCCTTCCCGGGAACGGTAAGCAACAGTCGCAAGGTGGAGAGTTCGATACCGTCTGTTCCGTTCTGCATCGAGAGCGACAAGCGGCGTATCTCTCCTGGCGCCACGCTTTCCTGGGCGGAAGCGGTGAACATGTCGGGATTGGCCGCCGCATGTTCTTCCAGCCATTCGGCGAGATCGGCCACGGTAGTCAAGGCCGGGAGGTTGTTGTCTGTTACGTTTGCCACCACCATGATGGTATAGGAATCGCTTTTGACGGGAATGTAATCCAAAGCCAAAGCACGTGGATCGGTATAATCGTTACGGACCGTTGTCGTGCCATCGCTGCCGAAAATGAACAGGTTCAGGTTGTAAACCTCTACATCCGCCTGCAAGCCGATGATGAAAGCCCCTTCATCGCCGCCCAGCGGGTATTCGTTCTCGTGAGCATCCTTGTTGCAGGCGGTAAAAGCCGCAGCAAACAGAGCGCACAGCATGTAGCAACAGAAATGTTTTACGGTATTCATTTGTTGTCCTCCTTTCCTTTATGCCCGAAACTCCAGCCGAGTTTCAGTCCGCTTTCCCAAATATAATTTGCTTTATGAAGGTTTTCCGGTGTGCCGGAAACGGGCTGTCCCGTCAGGTAAGTCAGTCCCGTGTAAATGCCCAGATGCAAACGGTCGGTGACGGCATAGCCCGCCTGCAGGTTGCCTCCCGCGCCGAGATGCCATTTCGCCTGGCCTGCCATGACTTCGGCATCCCGGGCGATGCTACTTAAATCGGCTGTTGTGCCGGCTGCATAAAGATGCGGCGAAAGCTCGAGCGTCCAGCGGCTTCCCTTCGTGGCGGCAAAGAAACCGAGCAAGTTAACATTGAGTTGTGCACCGTAACGCTGCATGAATACGCAGCTTTTGAGGTCGTGCCACTCCCATCCTGTCATACCTGCCACGGCCGCTTCGTAAAAATTGCCGTCGCTGCCGAGCCAATAACCGGGACAACAGTTGCGGGCAGAGAGATTTACCTGCCCCCAAACGGCCTGCGCTTCCAGCGACAGTACCGCACTGAAACGGTATCCGCCATAGATACCGGCACTCCATCCGGCACGGGTTTTGTCCACTCCAAAGGAAGACAGGGTACTTACGCCAAAGGGAACCCCTCCCCGTATGCCGGCATACCAGCCTGCGAAAGCATTTCGTCCGGGCGGTGTCTGTTCCGCTTCAGCCATGCGTGCGGCTTCTTCCGCGGCAAGCTTTTCCTGTTTTTCCCTCTCAGCCTGCTCGCGTGCGGCCCGTTCTTTGGACAACCGCTCCTGTTCGGCCTTGCGCTCTGCGGCGATGCGTGCCTGTTCAGCCCGCTCATGTTCTTCGGCCATTCTGGCAGCCTGCGTTTGTTCCTCGCTTGCGGGTACTGCAAGGCGTATCGTTACATAGTTGCCTTCGCCCGAATGATTCTGCGTGATGAAACACGCTTCAGTCAGTCCGGTGCGGATAATCAGTTCCGATTTAACCCGGCTCGAGCGCGTTCTGGCCATCGTCAAATTCTTTTTTTCATCGGTAGTGGAGCTGCAATATCCGTCCACACGCAGCGGTATGTCCCCCGCAATTATTGCTTCCCTGTGCTGCTTTATGCACGTTTCAAGGCGTGACAGTTCCCGATCGTTGCCACTGAAAGACAGATAGAATATGTCTTTATTCGGTACGAAGCGGAATACGTAGACCGTATCGGCCTGCTCTTGCGCCGAAACACGCAGCAATGACAGTGCAAACAGCATAATCAGTATGATCCCTTTCGATTTCATATATTAATTTGTATTTGGTTATTTCATATGGCACATGAAAAACATTCCGTCGGCGTGCGGAGATGACATCATCATGTTTCGCACACCAAAGGACAACATTCGTTTCTTCTTTTTCCGGGAACGGAGCCGGAAGTATGTATTTATTGTATGACTTTCGGAATAAAAAGCGGGATAAACCGGAATACGGAACTCTGATTGTTTTTTGAAAATACAGAGAGCTTTTATGTTTCGACGTGCGATGTCGCAGAAAGAAATATTCTTCATTTTCCACCCGTTTTCAACCATATTTTTCGCACGCACGCTCATTATTTATCCATCCTGCAACAATCGTTTGCAAATTTACGAAAGTCTAATGGATTTTTTGCGAACTTTCAATCACTTTTTGATTCGGCCTTTGCGACAATTTGCCGGGGCGTTTTCGTTTCTTCCCGGAAAGAAAAGTAAAGGAACAACGGGCAGTCTGTATTCATGTTCCGTTGTTCCTTTGGAAGTTATTTTCGTTCTTGTTTTTGCTTTTACGAGAAGGAAATTAAAAGATTCCGTTTCCCCGGGTGTTCAGTTTAAAGCGGGCCGGAGAACTTTTTTACGGCATTTCCTCTGATGAGGGAATCGTGTTTGTTCCAGCACTCTTGTCGAGCTGATGCTTTTGCGTCTTCATGCAGGCGGAACAGTTTCAGTAACAATCGCTCTTTTGCCTTGATTTTATTTTGCAATTGCGAACGTTCATCGCTGCACCGCACGGAAATACCAGTCGGGAGATGTGTGGCACGGACGGACGTTTCCACCTTGTTGACATTCTGTCCGCCGTGTCCGCCGGAACGCATGGCCTCGAAAACAATGTCCTTATCCGATATTTCCGGGAGTTTTATGGGATCAATAAATTCTACGCCGACAAACCAGTTACGCCGTGCATGGCCGGGACGGTAATGATTAGACGTTGCATGCCAAAGAACCGTTCCTTGCCATTCCTGCTTTTTCGGCTCAGATACCTCGGCAAGAAACAACATTGACATAAAACACCCCGGTTCCGTATTGTGCGGTTCACATTCTATCAGCTCTGCATCGGGAAAATCTTTCAGCAATTCGCGGGAAACAAGCGTAACGGCCCGGGCACATTCTACCGGTCCCCGCCCAGCAGTGAGTTGTATATACTTCTTCATTTGGGAACATCTTTTATGTTTAAACGAGGTTTGATCAGCGCGACAACTTCGGCCGTCGGCTCAATCATACGCAATATATCTTCCATGGGTTTGTATGCCTGTGGCGATTCGTCAAGCGTATTCGGGCAAACGGAAGTGGAAAATATGCCGGCCATGGATTCCTCAAAAACTTTCATTTCGATATTCTTTTTGGCGGCATTCCTTGACATGCTCCGCCCTGCCCCGTGCGGAGCGGAATAATTCCAATCGGCATTTCCTTTACCGATGCAGATGGCAATGCCGTCACGCATATTGAAAGGCAGGCAAAAACGTTCTCCTTTTTCTGCATTGACGGCTCCTTTGCGCAGCATGGGATATTCTTCGCAAACGGAAATATAATTGTGCGTAGTGAATATGGATTCCACACATTTCGCCTTGCATAGCTTTTTCAGTATGGCGAAAATACGGTCGCGAATGACGTGATGATTATAAAGGGCATACGCCTGTGCCACAACCATATCGGAAAGATAGCCTTTAAGAGCGTCGTCCCACAGATAACCCGTGAATTGTGCTCTTTTGGGATTCCGGGCAATGTTGTGCCAATGATTCGCTACTTTGACTCCGAGATTCCGAGAACCGCAATGAATGGTCAGCCAACCTTCTTCCGTTTTATTGTCTTCGCCGTATTCAATAAAGTGATTGCCTCCGCCAAGAGTGCCCAGACTTTTATAAAAGATGCCCTCCTGTAACTTGATTCTACGGCACATCTCCGAAATAAAGCGGGCATCTATGCGTGTTACTTCGCTGATCAACTCCGGTGCGGCGGAGCGTGCTTTCTGGTATTGGGAATTGAGAAAACGAAACAATTCCCTTTCATTCAGACTGTTTTTCTCGCAAATATCCGTACCGGCCGGTATCATTTCCCGTATGCGGTGGTCAAGTAAGGCAAAATCTTCCGGAGCAACTACACAAGAAAGCTTGTGCATGGAAACGGTGCATCCTATGTCTACTCCCACATGGTCGGGATTGACGTAAGTCCCTATCCGGTATGCCGTCCCGACATTACAAGAGTTGCCGGCATGAACATCGGGCATTTGCACTATCTTGACTGCCTCGAAAGCCGGATGGTCGCACTGTGTCCGGACCCATTGCAATGCAGCATCTTCAATGTTTTCTGCGAAGATTTCTGCCGAAGTATATCGTCCTTTGATTATCATCTCGTCAATCGTTTGTTGATTTGTTACCAATAATTTCCAGAATAATGTCTTTAATATCCATAATGCTCAGGCAGGGAGCATTGACAAACCAGCTTGCATTGGGATAAATTATTTGAAACAACTCATAACTTTTCTCCTGTTCCGGCAATGCTCCAAAGAACCCGTATGTATGCTCACGGGCATATTCTGTGACGTTATTCAAATTGTTTTCAGTCACAACAGGGTTAATCAGAATCTTTTTCTGCCCGTGGAGTGTAAGACATGCCGTGGCAGAAGCTCCGACCGCAACCACCCAATCGGGTTTTCGCATCGTTATTATCTTGCTGATTTCACTGTCGGATTCATGAATTTCTATGAATTCACCGATTCCCGTGGCTGCTTCTTTGTCCTTCAGACAGGCATATCGTTTATCGACCGTGGAGTCTTTTATGCCGAATGAATCGGGGAACACAAAAACTTTTTCCATATATCAAACAGGTTTTGCAAGATTTTGGGTGAGTAATAATTCGTTACCCCGGTTCATTTCCGAGTAGTGAGGATAGGAAGCCGCGAGGCATTGTTTGTGGTATTTACGGGCAAAACGCATCGTATGCATGCTTCCGCTATGTTCGGGGCATTCGGCAAGAATGACAACACTTGACAATGCTGCCTGCAATCTGTTTCGGGCAACGAGCCTGGAAGGGTTGGCCTTTACGCCAAAAGGCTGTTCCGAAAGAATCAGGCCTCCGCATTCCAATATCCGTTGCTGGAGAGGCGTGTTTTCTATCGGGTGCACGATATTCAGACCGGATGCGACAATTGCAATGGTTTTTCCTCGGGCAGCCAGACAACCTTCGTGCGCCGCTTTATCGCAGCCCAACGCCAAACCGCTGACAATAATATTTCCTTCTTTCGCAAACCTCTCTCCCAATGTGTATGCCCTCCGATTTCCTGCGGGTGACGCTGCCCGTGCGCCGATAACGGCAATGCGGCTTTCGTTCGGACCGAGGAGCGATAAATTGCCCAGGCAATGAATCATCGGCGGACAGTCGGCTCCGATCTTTTTGAACGAAGACGGGAATTTGTCTTCTTGAAACGTGAACGTTACCACGCCTTTCTCGTGCTGCAGCTCCAATATATCCCGGGCTTTATCAATGTATGTATCAAAAGCTTCGGAGTATTCTTCCTCTTGAAATCTTAAAGACACAATCTGTGATGGTTGCATCCCTGCGTATTGCATACACAAAATATCTTCTTTGCTTAGGATTTTCTGTTTCATGTTTTTAAAGGTTAGAAATCAAATTTTTGTTTTTTGTATGAGAACAAATGATACTTAGAATCCGATTTTTTTCGGGGCAGAACCGGATATGCGCTCGTTACGACAAAGGTCGATAATCGACGGAAGGTCGACAGTGTCCCGTCCCGACAGGATGCTGCCTACGGTATATTTCCGGGTGACATTCTCTATTTCCCCACCCGAGAGGTCAAACTGCGAAGCAAGAGTCCGGGCATCGTCCGTTGTCAGCAACGGAAGCATGGATTGCCAGATTTGAGCGCGGGCTTCTATCGTAGGACGGTTGAAGCGAATCTTGTAAAGGAAACGGCGCTCGAAAGCCTTATCGAGGTTGGTCGTAAGATTGGTCGTGGCAATCATGATGCCTTCCAGTGCCTCCATTTCCTGGAGGATAATGTTTTGTATGGAATTTTCCATCTTGTCTACGGCACGCGTAGCTCCCTCCATACGTACACCTAGAATGGCATCCGCTTCGTTGAAAAGCAGGATGGGTGCAAGAGAAGATTCCTTGCAGATGTTACGGTACCCGTCGAAAAGCTGCTTCATGTTCTGTTCGCTTTCGCCCACCCAACAGCTCTTTATTTTATCGACATCCACACGCAGGATATCGCGTCCGGTTGCTCGCGCTATCTGATATACGGTTTCCGTCTTTCCCGTGCCGGGCGATCCGTAAAAAAGGCTGCAGAACCCGGTTCTCATCCCGGCGTTTCGCAAGCGTGATTGTACTTCGTTGAAACGATCGGCCGAAAGTATTGATGAAAGTTCTTCTACCTGATGCTTCTCCGGGATATTGTAAATCAACTTCTTCTCGGGGAACGATTCTGATTTAATCAGGTTAAAGTTTGATTTGGACTTGACATTCAAATTTAATTCCGACAGCAGATCGGTCTTGGCGTATTCGGTCAGCCTGAAGCAATCCGTACGGGCCATTCCGTCTTCATTCACATTCTCTATCAGGTTATATTCAAAAAGGTCCGACTTATGCGCGCGGAGTTCCACCTTATGCCCGTTGGGCATTTTATTATTATCGTACAGTCCCTCCAAGTCGCTAAAGCAAATACGATTATCATTGTTCTCCACGAAAAGATGAGCCATAAAGATAAATAACAGAACATCCTCGTCGTAAAGCTCAAAGCTTTTCAGCGTCCGGGCAAAGTAAGTCGCCTTTATCTCTGCAAGGCACTCTTTGGTTTGTGTAAGAAGTGCCGCATGAGTCATTTCACCGTCTTCCATGCTTTTTATCAAGTCATTGAAGCGGTCAAAGAAAGTTTGAAGATCCACGATCGGTTCTACGTGATGAATATAAGGCTGATTCTTCTTTAATGCATCGAGGACGCAGGAGGGAATGCGGTAAGAAAGTCTTCTCTCGGAACGTGAAACACGCAGATAGTGTTTTTCTGCGAGCGCATCGATTTCGGATGCCAGTCGCAGCATCTTGGTTGTACGGCATCCTGTATAAGATGCTATTTCCGAAATACGGATGGAATTGTCTTCGCTTCTGTCGACAAAGAGCGCCAGCAGGACCGTTTGCATCGGCGACAGTTTCAGTTTACGGGAAGCATATTTAATATAAACCGAAGCCTTTTCAAAAAACTCTTCGGACAGTTTGGTGTTTTCCGCCGACTCTATGATGTATTCGAAGGCTTCGAGTATACTTTGGGGACGAGCTTTTGCAACCGTTTCCTTGGGTTGCATCTCGTCGGATAGCGTTTCTTTGTTGTCAAAATGCCGTTTCATCTTTATGTCACATTTAAGATTATGACACAAAGGTATCGCGGCGATGTATCATTTGTCGGTACAAGTTAAAAGAAATATCTCGTTTTTTACGTCCAATTAAAAGCACTCCATGAGTCTCGGACTTCTTAAATCGGAATCTTCGGCGTTCATTAATGCCCCGTTTGAAAAGGTGACATTGCAGGAAATCTCTACTCCATATTGGGAATGAATATGCCCGAAAAGATGCAGATGCGGTTTTACAATTGCCACACGAGCCAAAAGTTCTTTGGAACCGTAATGGATGTTACTGTCAAAATCGAGGATTCCGTAAGGCGGAGTGTGGGTAATAAGGATGTCCGTACCCGCAGGGATATTGGCATAATTCCAGGCCTGGCGGTCGGTAATGCAATCGTACATAAACATCGGCACGCCATAAAACGACACACCGTCAAGCGTTATACCCGAGTTGCACAGGTAATGCACATTGCTGTCGAGTCCCTCGATTCCGGCACCGTAAAGGCAAATGTCGTGGTTGCCACAGATGAATATTTTATGCCGGTGAGGAAGTTCGCAGAACCAGTTCAGGAAATCCAATGCCTCTTGTTCGCTGCCATTCATGGTGAAATCACCGGAGTGTACAACGACATCCGCATCCGGCAACTCAGGCAACCGGCGATGAGAACCGTGCGTATCGGAGATATGCAATATTTTCATTTTCAACTTTTCTTTGATGCAAAGATAACATGCAGGTGTATCAATTATGAGAACAACACGAAAAAAACTGTTGTTGTATCACAGATTGAGACAGAGGCTGTCTACTTTCGCGGTAAAGATTCAACGGAAACTCCCCATGTCTGATTCCGGGGAATCTGATGTTGTAACATTTAATAGCATGAGTTATGAAAACAATAGAAGGACATGACGTGAAAATCTTCACAGACAATATTGAAGAAAATGCGTTGGAACAAATAGAGACATTGCTTTCGGTAGATGTTTTCTCGGATAAAAAAATTCGGATTATGCCGGACGTACACGCAGGAGCCGGATGTGTAATAGGTTTTACCGGAAATCTTGGCGATAAAGTAATTCCCAATATCGTGGGAGTAGACATCGGCTGTGGCATGAGGGTGCTGAAACTCGGGCACATCGGAGGCATTGATTTTCACGGATTCCACGAATTTATTTGCGCCAATGTCCCGTCAGGCAAGATCGTACGCGAAGATAAGTTCGGTTTCAAGCCGCTTGCAGGTGAAGAAATGGACATCTACCGCCGGGCAAAAGAAATGGTAAAGGAGCTTGACTGTTACCGGGAACTGAAAGATTCAAGCCGAATCAACCGGTCGATCGGTACGCTTGGCGGGGGCAATCACTTCATCGAGCTGGATAAAGATGAGGAAGGAAACGTGTATCTCGTTATTCATACTGGTTCACGCAACCTCGGATTGCAGGTTGCAAACATCTATCAAGCGAGGGCCGTAAAGCATTTGACTGAAGGATCGGACGCTTTGGAGATGCGTATCAAAAACATCATTGCAGAATACAAGGCTGCAGGACGCAAAAACGAACTTCAGGGAATTATAAAGAACCTGCGTAAAAACCAGGAGAAAGCCGAGCCGTCGCTCCCGGCCGACCTTTGTTATGTGGAAGGAGAAGCGCGGGAACAGTATCTGCACGACATGCGGATCTGCCAGCAATGGGCAGTGCTTAACCGTAAACTGATTTCCCTTCTTTTACTGAAATACTTCCCCGGAGTGAACGTTGAAAGCGAGTTTGAATCTGTACACAACTACATATCCGACGATAATCTTATCCGCAAAGGAGCCATTTCGGCGGCAAAAGGCGAGCGGTGCATCATCCCCCTTAACATGCGTGACGGCTCTCTGATTTGTACAGGAAAGGGCAATCCCGATTGGAACTGCTCAGCTCCGCACGGCGCAGGGCGGATAATGAGTCGCAGTCAGGCGTACGATCAAATCTCTATGGGCGATTTTAAAGCGTCCATGCAGGGCATTTATTCGGAAAGCATCGTAGAGTCCACAAGAGATGAATCGCCCATGGTTTACAAACCGGCGGCCGAAATCATTGCAAACATTGGCGAAACCGTCAGTATTGACAGCATCATCCGTCCGATTTTTAATTTTAAAGCGACATGATTTCGGCTGAAAAAACGATCATAACCCATATTTAATTTAAATGTATCATGAAGCATCATTGCGTTGCAGTTTTTATTAACTTTACCACAATAAACGGATAGATATATGACTCAACTTCAAAAATATACGTGGTTAATCGAGACCATTCGGAAAGCCGGGAAGATCTCTTTGGAGGAAATTTCCGAACGTTGGGAGCGAAATAAGGATTTAAGCGATTACAAACCCTTAAGTCGTGCAACATTCAACCGCTGGAGAGATGCCATATTCGACCAGTTCGGAATCATCATTTCTTGTCAAAGGGCCGGCGGTTACCTGTATTATATAGAAAACCCGGAAGACATCGACGAAGATGAATTAAGGAAATGGATGCTCGATTCGTTTGCCGTATGTAACCTTATCGGCGAGAACCTTTCGTTGAAAGACCGGATTCTTGTAAACCAGATTCCGTCAGCCCGCAATCACCTGGCCACATTGCTTGAAGCAATGAGGGAAAACCATGTAGTAACAATTACCTATTGCGGATTCAACAAAACGAAAAGTCATAAGTTCCCCATCGAACCGTATTGTGTGAAACTGTTTGAAAACCGTTGGTATGTACTGGCATACAATGTTCAATACCATGGCATGAGAATTTACGGACTGGACCGCATTGAGCAACTGGAAATAACCGATGATACCTTTAAACTCCCAAAAGATTTTTCTGCATCGGCATGCTTTCTCAATTATTACGGCATCATTATCAATGAGAGTGACAAAGCCGAACGGATAGTCATAAGAGCTTTCGGCGAACATATCCCGTATATGAAATCACTCCCCCTGCATCACAGTCAAAAGCTGTTGGAAGATTATGGTGAATATGCCGATTTCGAATTGTATCTCGTCCCGACATACGATTTCATCATGCGGCTGCTTCATGTAGGTGCAATGGTAGAAGTTATCTCTCCTGCCTCACTCAGGAGAACAATGAAGGGATGGATTTCGGACATGTACGACTTATATAAGAACGATTGATCATGCAAGATTTCGCAGCGATAGACTTTGAAACGGCCAACGAAAGGTATTCCAGCGTGTGCAGTGTGGGTATCGTGGTAGTGCGCGACGGCAAAATTGTCGACCGGTTCTACAGTCTTATTCAGCCAACGCCTAATTATTATTTGCGTTGGACTACCAAAGTTCACGGACTTACCCGTCGGGATACGGACGGGCAACCCACATTTCCCGAAGTCTGGGTGCAAATAAAAGATCGCATAGCCGGACTTCCGTTTGTGGCGCATAACCGCCTTTTTGATGAAAGTTGCCTGAAGGCTGTATTCAACGAGTACCACATGGAGTATCCCGACTATAAATTTTACTGTACACTCTCGGCGTCACGCAAGGCGTTACCGAATTTGGAAAACCACAAGCTCCATACCGTAGCCCGATATTGTGGCTATCTATTGGAAAATCATCACCATGCCCTTGCCGATGCAGAGGCATGCGCGTGGATAGCAATGAAAATATTATAACCAATATAAATGCAGTCATGGAAGAAGAAAGAACCTTAAGAATAACGCATGTAGCCGATCTTTTCACAATGAAATTCAATATTCCCAGCTACCAAAGAGGATACAGGTGGGAAAAGAAGCATGTAGAAGCGCTGCTTGACGACTTGTATAGTTTTGCAATTCAAATGAAAAAAATGCCACGGCAAGGGAAATTTTATTGCATCCAACCGCTTGCCGTTGTCAAAAACAATGCACTAAGTTCAGAGAACAACATCGTATATGATGTGATAGACGGGCAACAACGATTGACAACTCTGTATCTTTTGTTGTCATATCTGGAAGATGACAGACGGTTTCTTTATGAAGGAACACTCAAAACGTCTGTTTTCTCATTAAAATACGAGAGCCGTGATTCCGATTTTTTTGAAAACAAAGACTTTAAGAACCCCAACATCTCGAAAGCAATCGACAATATCGATTTCTTTTACATAGCCCGTGCTTATAAGACAATAGTCTCTTGGTTTGAGGAAAAAGCTGTCAACCCGATTGTCATTTTGAAGGTTCTTATACCGGAAAATTATAAAGACACATCTACTCTTTCCGGCGATGAATTGAAAAGAGTCCGGGAGGAAAACGATAAAGAAAATGATGTGAGATTTATATGGTATAATGTTCCTGTAAAGAAGAACGCAGACTCCATTGAAGTTTTCTCGCAACTTAACTACGGAAAAACGCCACTGACGGCAACAGAGCTTGTTAAAGCCCTCCTTTTCCAATGTGACCTTTATACGGAAGACACAGCGCTCATGCATGAAAAATCGTTCAGACGTTCTTGCGAATGGGACGCAATGGAAAAACAACTTCAAGATCCGTTTATGTGGGCCATGCTGATGCCCGCAGATTACAATCCTGTTTCCCGGATAACGTTGATTTTATCTTTGGTTTGCAAAGAGCTGTATGGCGAACTAAAATCAAGTGATTTGAATCTGCAAGAAACAGCAGAAGATTTTAATTATCAGGTATGCAGTCGGTATCTCGGAACGAACAAGGATGGCCGTTATGCCGAGAATGTGAAAGAAGTTTGGGGTAAAATCCAGTCGGTTTATACGGCGTTGTATAATTGGTACAAGGATTCCGACAACTATCATTTAATAGGTTTGCTGGTATGGCTCAGGGAGTTTAAGAGCAGAGACTTTAATCAAAGCAAACGGTTTGAGCTTGTGAAACAACTCATGAACGAATACAAAGTAAAATCAAAAGAACAGTTTTCCGATTACCTGAAGGAAGAGATTGCCAGGCTCATTCACGTGGAAGAGACCAAAAGAATCGAGGACAGAGATATTCCATGGGGATTAAAACGTATCAATTATAACGACGAACCTGACAAAATGGTTAAAATACTTGTCACATTCAATATAGAAGAAATGAGAAAACGACAGGAAGAATCATCCAGGTTTCCGTTTCATTTGCTCCGGAAATACAACATTACAAGCCTGGAACACATTCATCCCCAAAACTTGAATCTGGATAATATAAAGCGGGATACTCTCAACACTTGGTTGGAAGTAAAGGAAAGCAATTTAAAGCAATTGGGAAAATATGAAAAATATTCAGCTCGTATAGTCAAACTGAAAGACTACATAAAGGATGACGATGCTTATAAGAACAACAAAAGTGCCGCGCAAGACATCATAAACCTGATAGATAATGAATTTGACGACCTGGCAAACATGAAAGAGGAGCAGATGCACACGCTGTACAATATGGCGCTTGTGGATAAAAAGACGAATTCTGCATTAAGCAACAAGCTGTTGGACGAGAAACGCAGCGTATTGATCGACCTGCACTCGGCCGGGGAAACGTATGTGTTGCCTGCGACATTTAAAGCTTTCAGCAAATACTATTCGACAGTGACACAGGAAAATGTGTTGCCAAAGCTTTGGACAAAGCCGGACAGAGAGGCTTATTTCAAGGCAATAGAACGTGTTTATACAAATTATGACAAACATTATAACAAGAAATAAATCATGGCTTCCATTACATTTGAATCGTTCATCAAAAAACATCACATAGAAATCCCGGTCATACAAAGAGATTATGTGCAAGGGAGAGGCTACACCATCGAGGAAAAAGACAAGCGCGACTTGTTCGTCGACAAACTGATAAATACAATCTCTGAAGGCAATGCCGATGCGTGCCATTTGGAGTTTATCTATGGAGCAGAAGATAAAACGACGCACGATTTTATCCCTTTAGACGGACAACAACGGCTTACCACATTGTTTCTGCTTCATTGGGTGGTGTGGCAAATGAGCTCGCCGGAAGCAAAAGAGGCTTATCCTTTGGAAGATTCCCTTTCAGGTTTTAAGTATAAGACGAGGTTGAGTTCGCTGGCTTTCTGCGAAAACATCGTTTCGAAAACTCTTATTCCTACGAAAGAGAAGGAATTGAGCAAAAGACTTACCGGGCAGCCTTGGTTCTCCGTGGAATGGATTTACGATCCAACCATATCGGCCATGCTTTCCATGATAGACTGCATAGAAATGAAACTGTCTGCATTCGACGAAGCACAAATATCCGCCATGTTGGCCAGACTTTGCGGTGGGGAAAAAATGATAACCTTTGATGAACTTAACATGACGGAATATGATTTGACAGATTCGTTGTACATCAAGATGAATGCCAGGGGAAAACAGCTGACAAAGTTTGAGAACTGGAAGTCTGAATTCATCCGATTTTTGGAAAACGAATTCAGGACGGATGAGTTCGTAAAGGCAGATCATGACCGCAAAGTCCAGACTTTTTCATATAAGGATTACTTTTGTCATTCCATAGAGCACGAATGGACGGATCTTTTTTGGACGTATTTAAAGGAAGAATACTTGTTGCTTGACGAAAAGGAGCAGGAAGAACAATACCCCTGCATCGACAGAATGTTCATGAATCTGTTTGATTTCTTATGTAAGTTCCGATATTATGCATCCGACAACAGGAAAACCTCCTTCGAAGAACTCAGCGGAGCGGAAAAACGTGCTGTCTGGCAAAATAAAGACTTCATTGATTTCTTGTTCGAGTCGCTGGATTCTTTGTATAGAATTGATCATAAAACATTCTTTGATGCCTTGTTTTATATTTGCGAGGAAGAATTACCGGCAGAAAATGAAGAGCGTAAAGTACGGCTTTTTAGAACAAAACAGACAAATCTCTTTAAACTTTGTGTGGACCAGGGCACAGATATGGAACTGACAGACCAGCTGCTTTTCCATGCGTTGTTGATTTATTGTAACAGATACCGTATTACATCCGTGAACGATTCCTTAAAAGCATATATGCGCGCCATAAGAAATGATTTTGAAAGCCGTATTCAAAACCTGAAAACGCGGACAACGGTACAGCTGGATCTTCGTCTTTCCGATTATCCCGAGTATCATGCTGCAATTATAGACGGTGCTCAAACGGAAAATCGCGTGCTTCCGGAAGTAAAAGATTGCCTTATTGAAGATTGTTCCATTACGAATGGGAACGTTAAAGTCTTCAACAAATCAGTATCCGACTACGGCAATGCCAAAGTTCTTGAGGCTCTTTCTGTATTTTGCGCGTCATCTACTACCGAACGTATCCGTTTATTGATTGCATGCGGGTTCAAAGGTACAAGACTTGGTGACTGTATGGGGAGAAAAAGAATGTTTTTTGGAAATAAAAATAAATGGGATGTTCTTTTCATTTCCGATTCATCCCAATTGTCGGATTGTTTTGCGTCATTCACAGCAAAGGTATCGGAAGGGAAGAATGCGGACACGATTATAACAGAAGCCCTTGAAACGCATCGCAACGATTTTGCACATTACATGCTCAAGTATGATTCGTTTATCAAAGCTAATAGGGAACAATTCCACTTTGCCATTAGGGGTGACATCGATGACATGGACTGGATTGCTTTGGGATCATACAGTTCCAATCCCGGTACGGCGTATCATACCGATCCGTTTTCGGTTGCCGTTGAAGAAATGGTTCTCGCCCAAAATGCTGACATTAAGCTGGCTTATTACCAACAATATTCCGGGAAATGTCCCCTTTCTATTGTTAAAGACAAGAAACATTGGGAAACTTTATTCAGTGTGGTCAGCAAAAAAGACGGATGGCATATCGTATTCGGACAACATTACCTGACGGAAAAGTTATGGTCTGAGTTTAACATTATCAAAGGAGATAACGACGATTTGATCATACCAAAGAGTGAAGATAAAGACATGATTACCATGTGTTCGGAACTTATCGTCAAAGTTTACGACAACATTACTTTTACTGAAGCATAATCAAGCCATGCCCCACCCTGTTCCATCTTTGCTGATATGGAGGAGGAACAGCGTTTTTTTCGAAGATGCCGGGGGTGTTTGATAACAAACAAAGGCATGAATGAAATCGGAAAAGGAATTGTGTCAGACATCCCAAGAGCAATAAAAAAGGGGAAAAAACCTGCATTGCCCGATAAAAATAACTTGTCCGAAAGGGTAAAAACTCTTTCGGACAAGCGGGGACTGCAGACAGATTGCGATAAATCTCTTTACTTCAGATACTGATTGAAGAAGTCCTCTATCTTGTCGAACGGGATGATGTCCATCTGATCATACAGGTCGGTGTGACTTGCACCGGGAACAATCAACAGTTCCTTGTTATCCCCCTTCAGCAGTTTGTAGGTGTCTTCGCTGAAATAACGCGAATGGGCCTTCTCTCCATGCACCAACAGTACGGCATTCCGTATCTCTCCTGCGTATGAAAGCAGCGGCATGTTGAGGAACGAAAGCGTAGAGGTTTTATTCCATCCGCCGTTTGAGTTGAGCGAACGCGGGTGATAGCCGCGCGGAGTCTTGTAATAAGCATGGTAATCTTTCACGAACTGCGGAGCATCGTCGGGCAACGGATCGACCACACCGCCGGCCAAAGCATACGTACCGTTGCGGTAATCTTCCGTACGTTGGGCATTCAGTTGTTCACGCAAGGCCTGCCGGGCATCGGCATTGTCGGCAGCATCGAAATAACCTTTTGCGTTCACACGGCTCATGTCATACATTGTGGAAGCTACCGTAGCCTTAATGCGTGTGTCAATGGCTGCGGCGTTTACAGCCATACCTCCCCATCCGCAAATGCCCAATATGCCGATGCGTTCGGGATCAACGTCGTCGCGTGTGGAAAGGAAGTCGACAGCGGCGCAAAAGTCCTCCGTATTGATGTCGGGCGATGCCACATAACGGGGCTGTCCCCCGCTTTCACCCGTGAAAGAAGGATCGAAAGCAATGGTCAGGAAGCCGCGTTCCGCCAATGTCTGCGCATACAGTCCGGACGATTGCTCCTTTACCGCACCGAAGGGGCCGCAGACGGCTATGGCGGGCAATTGGCCCGTGGCATTCTGGGGAATGTAAAGATCGGCGGCCAAGGTTATGCCGTATCGGTTATGGAACGTAACTTTACTGTGTTTCACCTTGTCGCTTTGCGGAAACACCTTGTCCCACTCTTGAGTGAGATTCAGTCCTTCTTCCGCGGAACATTCCCGTTCTGTAGCAGAACGGTTCCCGTTGATACATGAAAATGTGGTACAGACAAGTGCCATTGCCAGTGTAATAGTAGTAAGTCTCATAAGTTGAATGTATTAAAAGTTGGGTTTGTTTTTGTCATTTCAACCCGGTCTTCAGGTCATCATCCGCCGTTTAACGTTTCATGTTTCCGTTTTACTGTGTCTGCAACGATGTCTTCTTTTTCTTATATGGTTTCCAAACATGACGTGTTTTCCCGGGTGTTACCGCAAACAAATATACAATAAAATGATAAAGATATTACAATCCGCAACCTTGAGCTGTCTGAAAATTAGAATAGTTAACAGAGTTTATCAAATTATTATTACTGCTTAACTATTGCAGCGGGACAGGACATACTGTGTTTAAATCTGTCATGTTTTGACCGTTTGATGAATTATGTCTGTCGCATATTGGTGGAATTTCCATCTCAGAATCCCACTTGTTTCTGCTGCTCGGCATTATATCTGTCTCCGGTTATCGGGATGGCAGCAACGGAATCTTCCAATTGTTTCCATTCCTCGGCACTCAGGGTGAAGTCCAACGTGCGCAGGTTCTCTTCAAGATGCGACAGTTTCGTCGTTCCGGGAATAGGAACAATCCACGGTTCCTTCTGCAAAAGCCACCCCAGAGAAAGTTGGGCAGCAGTCATACCCCGCTCACGTCCGAAACGTTGCAACACATTTACGATGCGGTAATTGGCACGCATGGCCTCCGGTGTAAAGCGCGGCAGCGTCGTGCGATTGTCGTTGTTCGGATCAAATTCGGTATATTCATTCAGGTCTCCACCGAGAAATCCGCGATTCATCGGGCTGTAAGGAACAAAACCGATTCCCAATTCACGGCAGACATCCAGCACGCCGTTTTTCTCTACTTCACGGTGCATCAAGTGATATTCGCTTTGAATGGCGGTCAGCGGACAAGCGGCATGTGCTTTACGGATGGTGGCGGCACTGACCTCACACATGCCCCAATGCAACACTTTACCTTCTTTTATCAGATCGCTGATGGTTCCCGCCACATCCTCCACCGGAGTATTCGGATCAAAACGGTGCTGATAAAACATCGGTATAGCATCGAGACGCAAGCGTTTCAACGACTCCTCACAGTAACGACGAATAGTTGCGGGACGACTATCCTGCCGTCCTGTTGCCTTACCGTTGATGACTTCATGGCCAAATTTTGTGGTTACATTCACCTTTCCACGGAATTCTTCGAGAGCCTCTCCTGCCAACAGTTCATTATTCAATGGGCCATAGATAATGGCAGTGTCGAACAATGTCACGCCTCGATCCACAGCGTCATGCAGCAAACGAATGCACTGCGCCTTGTCAGGATGGTAACTTCTATTGTATGTCATTCCCATGACACCGAATCCCAATGCCGAAACCTCAAAAGTTGCCTTTCCCGAGCCCAGTGTGCGGCGTGCCGTGATATTGACGGCTTTGGCTTTTCCTTTCGATACAGGTTTGCTGTCGGAAGCTGCAGCCTGTACTTTGTTCAATGCCGGTGACACGGTCAATGCCGCACCGACGGTTGCCGCAGTTTTTAGGAAACTTCTGCGGCTAAGCCCTTTTTCTCTGTCTGACATAACTATTTCTTTAAAGTTTTTATTTGCCTGATGACTTTTGCCGGATTACCGGCAACGATTGTCATTGGCGGCACATCTTTGGTTACCACACTTCCTGCTCCTACAATACAACCGCATCCCAGTCGTACACCGGGCAGAATGGTAGCTCCAATGCCGATCCATACTTTATCTTCGATTGTAATTTTTCGTCCGTAAGTGGCGCTTCGGTTATCCGGATCCGGATCATGGTTGATAGTAATGATGTTCACCTTTGGACCAATGAACACATCATTTCCAATGCTGATTCCTCCCCGTCCGAAGAAAGTACAGCACTGTTGAATGAAACACCGCTTTCCAATGGTAACAGGTTTCCCGTAGTCTATATACAAAGGTGGAAGAATCGTGGTGCTTGTATCTACCGGTTTTCCCAAAATGCGTTCCATGTATGTGTGCACTTCACCAGGGGTACGATAGCCAGTATTCATTTCAGTAGCGGTTTTCATCGTGTCAAAAATGGCCGTAATCAGCGTATTATATCCCGGTTCATTGGGGGAAACCATTTCCCCGCTCAAGTCTTTTTCGAAAATGTCCTTCATTGTTTTCTCCTGTAATGATTACTTTTACAAAAGTACAAGGAGGCGCAGAAGAGTATTTTGTCGCAAGGCTCAAATTATTTTGCTTACAGGCTCAAAAACACATTGAAGAACAAAAGCCATTTGTTTTCATTCAATCTGTTACCGGGATTGTTTGATTTGAGCAAGTTACGGTTTGATTTGCAAAAGTTCGTTTCCGGCTAACTTACTATCTTTGCCTTAGAATTAAAAAACATATAAAAGGAATGACACAACAAGAATTGCAAGACCGTATGGCATTAAAGGATTTAATCGACCGTTATGCCACAGAATCAGACAAAAACAATCAGGATTATTATCGTGAAATATTCCGTCCTGATATTAAACTGAAAGTATATTTCGGCGACAAGCTCGGCATGGACATCCATCATGTGGAAGACATGATTGCCCAATACAAGGCGTTTGGTGCCGCTAAAGCTTCGTTCCATCAGAACGGGCAGCAGGTTGTGAACTTCATAGATGAAGCACATGCAACCGGCACATGCTATGCCATTGCCACCCTCGTCACTGAAGAAAACGGTAAAGACAAGCTCACTTTGCATGCTGTGCGCTATTATGACAAGTATATTAAAGTAGATAATCGTTGGTGGATTGCCGAACGTGAACAGCATTTTGTTTATTCTTCCGTTCCTCCATTGGTTTAGACTCATGAAAATATTATTGACTACTATCTGCATGATGCTGATGAATTTCTCACCAATAGCATTGTGCGCACAAGATTTATCGAAGAAAGGACGAGATATGAACGACAAGAAAATACTGATAGCCTTCTTTTCGCGTGCCGATGAGAACTATAATGTGGGCTATATTGATAAAGGCAATACACAGATTGTTGCCGAAATGATAGCCGAAGAAACAGGAGGTACACTGTTTCACATCGAGACAGAAATTCCTTATCCTGCAAACTATATGGAATGTATTGACGTTGCAAAGAAAGAACTGAAAGCCAAAGCGCGTCCTGCCATCAAGGGAGATGTACCGGTGGAAGACTATGATATCATCTTTCTTGGCTATCCAAACTGGTGGGGAGACACGCCGATGGCTGTCTATACATTCATTGAGAAGCACAACTGGCAAGGTAAAATCATTATTCCCTTCTGCACTCACGAAGGTAGCGGCCTGGGCAGTACAGAAAATAAGCTGAAAAAAGCCTGCACGGGGGCGACTTTCCGGAATGGAATTGCCGTCCAGGGAGCTACTGCTCAAAACAGACAGGATCAGGCTCGGAAAAGCGTGAAGGATTGGTTAGACAAGTTAAATTTATAATAATCAAGGAAAGGAAATCGGTAATGAAAAGGAATGTCATGATACTAACCGGCGCCGGACAGATCGGCATGGCCATTGCCCGCCGCATGGGTTACGGAATGAAAATAATTATAGGCGACAAGAGTAAGGAACACGCCGAGGCCATTGCCAACACAATGAACGAAGCAGGATTCGACACGGTGCCCGTTGAAATGGATATTTCTGTCCGTGATTCCATCTTATCACTGATAGAGATGGCAAAGCAATACGGCGACATTCGAATGTTAATCAACGCCGCCGGAGTATCTCCAAGCCAGGCATCCATCGAAACTATTCTGCATGTTGACCTATACGGCACGGCCGTCCTTTTGGAGGAAGTAGGCAAAGTAATTGCAGAAGGCGGTACGGGTGTCACCATCTCCAGCCAATCCGGACATCGCATGCCTGCTCTTGGCGCAGAGATTGACGAACAACTTGCCATGACTCCTACCGAAGAGCTGTTGAAGCTCGATGTGTTGCAACCTGTCAATATCCGCGATACACTGCACGCATATCAATTGGCAAAGCGTTGCAATGTGAAGCGTGTCATGGCGGAATCCGTAAAATGGGGTGAACGAGGCGCACGCATCAATTCTATCTCGCCCGGCATTATCGTTACGCCGCTGGCTGTTGACGAATTCAACGGGCAGCGCGGTGAGTTCTATAAAAATATGTTTGCAAAATGTCCCGCAGGCCGTCCGGGAACGGCAGACGAGGTGGCAAATGTTGCAGAACTGCTGATGAGCGAACGTGGTGCCTTCATCACCGGAGCCGACTTCCTGATAGATGGCGGAGCAACGGCTTCTTATTTTTATGGTCCGCTTCGTCCGTAATGCTTGTTCTCTGCTCGTCGGTTTCATCATGCCGATTATTATGGATATGAAAAACGAGCAAAAACAAATAACCGGCTGCTTCCATGAAATCTGCCGCACCATGATTACAGAAAAACGCTCCGGCATTTTGCCGAACAGCATGGCGTGATTGTACAAAAACCTGGTATTGATTTGCCAAAAAGTTCAACATCGTGCAGCTTATTGATGCGGATGAAAATATTCGAAGAAAGAATTGGAATAGTGAATAAACCTCCTGGAATGGAATTATTGCATGATAATTTGCTCGTCTTTTCCCGAAGCCTTACCTTTGTAAGTAACAAATGAAAACCGTATTGCAATGCCATGATAGAAAATCTTGCTGAATTTTATAAACAGATTGGAAGAGATGATTTGTCCAAAGAAGCTTATGTAAAGGAGAAACCTTACTTCACAGTACAACCCAGTCAATGCCGCATTGGGCACGTGTCGTTCAGTTATCGCGACTTTTACAAGGTGGCTTTGGTGTTGGAAACCGGCAAGCTATACTATGCCGACAAGTGGATTATGGTGGATCGTCCCGCCCTGCTTTTTTCCAATCCGATGATCCCTTATGCCTGGGAGGCCGAAGGAAATACGCGCGGAACGGGATGTTTCTGTATTTTCAACGAGGCATTCATTGAGGCCAGTGAGAAAATGGGAACGTTAGCCGATACACCATTGTTTAACAACGCGAAGGAACGCATTTATTTTCTGGACAACGATACCCTGGCCCGCGTCACTGATATTTTCAACAGAATGCGTGAGGAATCTCAAAGCGACTATTCGCAGAAGCTCGACATCCTGCGCTGTTATGTTCATCTTACGGTACACGAGGCCATGAAAGCTGCACCCTCCAGCACCTATGTTCCCCATAAGAATGCTGCCCAACGCATAGCAGAGTTGTTTCTTACGCTGCTCGACCGTCAGTTTCCCATCGAAATTCCCAAGAAAATTCTTCGACTGAAGTCGGCCACCGACTTTGCAGACCGCCTCTCCATTCACGTCAATCACCTGAATCGCGTGGTAAAAACCATCACCGGGCGCACCACGTCGGAGCTTATCAACAGCCGCATTGCTCAGGAAGGAACACAACTCTTACAGCACAGCAAGCTAAGCATCAGTGAGATTGCCTATGGGCTTGGTTTCGAAGAACTCTCATCGTTCAGCAACTTTATGAAGAAGCGCACCGGCTCATCGCCCACGGAGTTGCGCGCATTGTCGGCATAAGATGATAAAAACGACAAATTCATTTATGGAAAAGACGGTATTGCATTTATGCCAATCCCGTCTTTTTTATTATTGTTTGATTTGAGCAAATGTTCGTTTGATTTAAGAAACAATGAATGTAGCTGAGGATATTATTTTTGCAATAAGACAAACAAATAATGATAATGAGAAAAATAATTTTATCGGCCCTTGCGCTACTGTTCGTTGTTTCTGGCCTTTCGGCACAAAACCAAAACGACGGTTTGCCCGGAACTCCACAGACCGAGGCTTATGTTGTGACTCCAATAGATACAACCACTGGCGTGATTGTGCGTAAAGTGTCGTTTTTACGCAGCAATAACATTGTATTGGTTGGCAACCTGTTTCTGCCGAAAAACTTTGATAAGACACAGACATATCCCGCCATCCTCAGCATCCATCCTGCCGGAAGTGTGAAGGAACAGTCTGCCGGACTGTATGCTTATCGCTTGGCGGAGAAAGGCTTTGTTACTTTAGCCTTCGATGCTGCCTATGCCGGAGAAAGTGGAGGAACTCCTCACTGGGCGGAAGCTCCATACGAGCGGGTGGAAGATATCCGGTATGCCGTAGACTACCTTGTGACACTTCCCTTTGTGGATGAACACCGCATCGGGGCATTGGGCTTATGTGCCGGAGGCGGATATGTTATTTCCACCGCACAAACCGAGCGACGCATCCGTGCTGTAGCAGGAGTAAGTGCCGCCGACATAGGTGCAGCCAACCGTGAAAGTTGGCTTCGCGGGCGTAGTGTGGAAGAACAGATCAGGTTATTGGAAGAAGTATCCGCACAACGTACTCGCGAAGCACGCGGTGAAGAGCTGATGAAAGTCTATATGTGTCCTGAACCGACGGCCGAGACGGCCCCGTCCTTCCGCGAAGGTTACGAATATTACCGCACGGCCCGTGCCTGGCATCCGCGCGCCGACAACTTTTATCTTCGGCGTAGTCAAGCCACAAAGATGGCATTCTCCGCCATTGAGAATATTTATCTGCTGACTCAGCCCGTTCTGCTTGTGGTCGGTGATAAGGCAGATTCCGAATGGCAGACGGAACGAATTTACAATGTCCTGCCGGGAAAAGATAAGGAAGTGTTCACTATTCACGGTTATTCACATATAGATCTTTACGATAAGCCGGGCGCAGTCAATCCGGCGGTTGAGAAGTTGACGGAGTTTTTTATGCGGACTTTGGCTGAATAAAAAACGGAATCTTATGCGTAAGAATGCCGGCTGTTTACCCGGAGGGTGAATATTAATCGTTATTTGTTGCCGGAGAACAGCCGTACATTTCTTTATAAATTTTTGAGAAGTGCGACAGGTTCTTGAATCCGACCTGAAAACATACATCCGTTATTTTGTCATATTTACCCGATGCAATCAGCTCATGAGCTGCTTCCAGACGGCGGTTGATAATCCATTTCTGCGGGGTGAGATTGCTGACTTTCTTGAAGTCTCGCTTGAAAGAGGCAAGGCTGCGTCCGGTGTAAGATGCTATTTCTTCCATAGAAAGGTCATATTTATAATTTTCATCCATATATTCCAGCAAATCTATCTTCCACGGTTCAGTAAAGTCGAAGAGAGAGGCATACAGATTCGCGTCTGTGTGAAGTAGAATGTACAGACCTTCCACCATCTTCAATTTCAACAATTCTTCGGAAGGCCGGATTCCGGAATCAAAAAATGGAAGAATTGACTCAAACAGGCTTTTAATATCGGGACGGTCTGCCGGCAGACGCAAGAAACTCCGCCTGTCACGTTTGGCCATTTCCGGCAAGGTCTTCTTGTCCATCTTCTGGTAAAACTCGCGTAAAAACTTGCGTGAGAATTTAAGCACGACGGAACGATATGGTACATCGTTCTGCACACGTTTCTGAAGTATCATATTGTTATCGCGACGCATAAAGGCACATTCTCCGGCATGAAGGACATGCTTTTTCCCCTGTTCTGTGATTTCCAGTCCTCCGGAACAAAGGTAAATCAGCGTATGCTCCCTATTGGTGTGCGTACACTCGCGGTTGTCCGTAAAATAACTGGCTATAAACACATTCGAGTAATCAAGGACTTTCAGTTCTTCCATACAGATATCTTCTTAGATACTCCAAAAGTAATTAAAAAAACGTAGAATTATTTTGTAGAGAAGCTCAAATTGTTTTGCTACCAGGTTCAAAAAAATTAAAAACAGGTCTCCCAAAACTATCTTTGCTGCATCGTAAAGTAGCAAGAAAAAGGGAAACAGAAATATTACTTTTCCACGCGGACAACAAGTGCGCAGGTTTAAGCAAGAATTATACCATATAGGCACCGACGTGATAAAGTGATATGGGCTTTATGCCAAAATACCGAATCGGCAAAACTCCAATACAGCCATGACCGAAGAAAACCTATGGGGAAATAAATTTTCTTTTCCTCATCCTTCCCATAAAATACTTACGGCAGGCAGGTAAATGCTGGTGAGATTTTATTCATAATAATGGCAACTTCTTGAAGCATCAAGAGGTTGCCATTATTGCTATAAGTCTGTTTACAAATCAGAACTTGTGCGCCAATGCTTCTGCCTGTCGGCATCCGTCGGTCTTGTCAATGTCGCCTTCGTTCAGTACACCGGGAATGAGCACCTCTCCTACCACCGGCCACTTCAGCAATGCGGCCGATCTTTCGATGGGCTTTCTCACCCCATCCATTGCTGTCACGTCGTCTTCCTCGCAACAGGTTATCAGTCCGCATTTCTTTCCGGAAACATCTTTTCCTGCCACACAGAAAGAATAGATGCGGTCGATGACGCCTTTTATCTGTGCCGGGATGGAATACCAATACACCGGTGCTGTAAAAACGATGGCATCAGCCTCGAGAATGGCAGGTGCTATGATGTTGAAATCATCATCGAACGAGCAGGCTTTACCGGTTTTAAAGCATGTCTGGCACGCATGGCAACCACCTATTTTCAAAAATGCGGCATCAAACCGCCGTACCGTATGCCCTAACTTTTCGGCTTCCCGAATAAATGCATCTGTCATGGCGAAGCTGTTTCCATGCTTGCGCGGGCTTCCCGTAATAACAGTAATCTTCATAATATTTACTCTCCTCCCGTTATTTTTGTATAGTGTTGGAATTCTGATTATAAGCTTTTGCCACGCATTTCCACTGTCCGTCCATTTTCATCAGCAGCAGATAATCGGTGAAATCCACGCGGCCTCCCCAGTTTTCTTCCAAAACACGAACTACTGCAAGCGTTTCTTCCACATCCACCACATCAATGCGTGCCTTGAAATTGGCATCGGACCCCGTCGTATCTACATTTTCATAAAACTGTTCGATGCTTCCATGCTCCAGTTTTCCATCCAAGTAGCCGAACAATACGGCTTCGTCCGTAAACAATTCTTTGGCATAACAGCTTTTTCCTTCCGCTACACTCTTTACAAATTTCATAGCAGCGTCTTCCACCGCCTTGTATTCTTCAATGCTTGCTCTCATAATACGTTTTGTTTTAATGTTCTTGAGGCAAAATTAACGGCAGCTTCTCTTTTTTGCAAGTACCGAAAAATTATTCGGATACCGAAAATTTATTCCATATACTTTACGCATGCCCGTAATATTAATTCCGTATCTTTGCATATCTCTTTATATAAGAACGATATGGCAACGTATGAACGAAAGATTCCCGTAGATTTAGATTGCCCTTTGCGGCTGACCATGAGCTTGATAGATTCCAAATGGAAATCCTGCATGTTGGACGAACTTCGGCATGGGAGCTTGCGTCCCAGCGAGCTGCACAAATTGTTTCCCGAGGCCGCTCCCCGTGTACTCGACCTTCAATTGAAGGAACTGGTGGAAGACGGACTGGTGACGAAGACCGTCTATCCCGAACTTCCTCCCCACTCCGAATACACCCTCTCGCCTTTGGGAGAGACACTCATCCCGATTATTGACGCAATGATAGAATGGGGTAATAAAAACGCCGCGGTATTTGAAAAGAAATACGGCAAACCGAACATCGGAAAACCCTAAACACATACAGTATAAAATCCCTAAAAATGGGTATTGCCCGACAGGCATGAGGCTGCTACCTTTGCTTCATCAAAAGCAAAAACAACGTTCGTTTATAAAAAATGTATGCAAACGCTGAAAAGTGACATAAGGTGCAGAATACTGGAAACTGCCCGCCGGCAATTTGAAGTAAACGGCTATTCCAAAACCTCTATGCGGGATATCGCAACAGAGGCCGGCGTAGGCGTAGGCAATCTTTACAACTATTTCACAAGCAAAGACGAGCTTTTTTGCGAAGTGGTTCGGCCGGTCATGCTTGCATTGGAAGCCATGTTGCAGGAACATCACGGCATCCGGGGTGAAGACATTATGATGATGAAATCGGAGAACTACTTGAAATCCTGCATCGACGAGTATGTTTCTCTCATCCACAATCATCACAATCTGATGAAGCTGCTTTTGTTTCGCGCACAAGGCTCGTCGTTAGAACACTTCAGAGAAGATTATACCGACCGCTCCACGGAGGTTGTCAAGGTATGGTTCTCAGCGATGCAGGCAAAACATCCTGATATTAATACTTCGGTTTCCGATTTTATCATCCACCTGCACACGGTCTGGATGTTTACTTTATTCGAAGAACTACTGATGCATTCAGTTCCCAAAAAAGAAATGGAATCCATCTTGCACGATTATATATTGTTTGAAATTCAAGGTTGGAGGGCTATTATCAAAGTATGAAATACAGAAAGTGCATATATCACAGGCCGGAAATGATTGAACGGCCGGGAAAGAAGGAAGTCTTTTATGAAGGCTTCCTTCTTTTTTTATGAACAAATCTGAATATTGTTCACTAATAATAAACAAATCAACAACGATGAAACAGAAACATGAATTCAAGAGTATTGTATCCGAAACATTACTTATTCCTCTTTACATGAGGGCAAAAGAGAGTCGTCGGAAGCATCCGATTTTAGATGACAAGGCAGCAGAGCAGTTGGCAGACAGCTTGGAATACGACTATTCCCGCTTTGATGGAGCAAAATTGTCGGAAGTGGGCTGTGTGGTCAGAGGCTGGTATTTTGACCGGGCCGTCCGGCAATTCATAAAAAGACATTCCACCCCAATTGTGGTGAATGTGGGATGCGGATTGGATACCCGTTTTCAACGCATCGGAAATGCGAAGGCTGTATTTTACGATATGGACTTGCCGGAAGTCATTGCTCTGCGGAAAGAGCTGATACCGGAGCTGCCGGGGAATCCTTACATTGCCGCCTCTCTGCTGGAAACAGGTTGGATGGATCATCTGCGACAGGCTCATCCCGATGCGGATTTTATCTTCATTGTAGAAGGAGTTCTGATGTATTTCTATGAAGAACAGGTAAAATCGTTCCTACATAACATCGCAAGCCGTTTTGCCGGAGGCGAATTATGGTTTGATGTCTGCGGAACGATGATGAGCAAACACGGAGTGAAACCGGATTCGCTCCGCAATCATGAAGCACAAATCCGCTCAGGATTGAGTGACGGGCACCTGGTAGAGCATTGGGAACCTGCCCTGAAACTTATAGAACAAGCAAATTACATGAAGTTTTTCCGTTCCCGCTGGGGATTCTTCTTCGGGCAAATATTGGGACGGATGACATGGTTATGTTACAAATTCAGTTCTTTGTTGGGATATAAAATCATGTCGAAATAATAAAAAGATCAGTGTATTCAATGAAAAAGACAAAAAAGAAAGAAGGTCTGTCCCGCCTTTTTGAAGTAGCAGGACAGAAAAAAGGTTTACTGATATTGGCCGGTTTACTGTCGGCCGGCAGTGCTGTATGTATGCTTGTGCCTTATTGGGCTGTTTATGAAATCTTGAAAGAGTTACTCATGCATAGCGGCAATCTTTATCTAACGAATGGTACAAGTATAATTTATTGGGGGTGGATTGCATTTGGAGGACTTATTGGAGGACTTATATTACTGTATGCTTCTCTGATGTCTTCCCATGTCGCTGCGTTTCGCATTCTGTATGGATTGCGGATCCGACTGTCGGAACACATCGGAAAGTTGCCGTTGGGATATCTGAATAATACCTCTACCGGAGCAATAAAAAAGACAATGGAGCAGAACATCGAGAAGATAGAAGGGTTCATAGCACACACCATTCCGGATTTAATAAACGTAATTGCAACCGTAATTGTGATGCTCATCATTTTCTTTTCCCTCGATGTGTGGCTGACGATAGTGTGTCTTGCGGTGGTGGCCTTGAGCATTTTCTTACAATTTTCCAACTTCATGGGAAAGAAAGCAAGAGAATTCACCAAAGACTATTACGATGCGCAGGAGAAAATGAGTGCTTCTGCCGTGCAGTATGTTCGGGGAATGCCGGTAATAAAGATCTTCGGGCAAAGCGTGCGTCAGTTCCGTCAATTCAATGCAGAAATACAGGCCTATAAAACCTTTGCACTGAAATGTTGCGATACTTATCAGAACGGGATGATAGCTTTTACCGTACTGCTTAACTCCATGGTGACGTTTATTCTTCCCATGGGCGTCCTGTTGATGCAGGCCACTCCGCAATCTTTGTCGTTGGCAGCGGTATGGTTGTTTTTCATCATTATGGGGCCCGGCATGGCTTCACCGGTATATAAGTTGACATTTTTGGGCGGAAACACACGGGAGATAGACGAAGGCGTGGCACGCATAGACCGTATATTGGAAAAAAAGCCAGTTCCTGAGCCGGAATATCCCGCAGTCCCGAAAGCATACGATGTAGAGTTTCGTCATGTATCATTCTCATACGAGAATACCGAACAGAGGACTCGGACAGAAGCTTTACGGGACGTTTGTTTCAAAGCAAGGCAGGGAGAAATAACAGCTCTTGTGGGACCTTCCGGAAGCGGCAAGTCCACTGTGGCCAATCTGATACCTCGTTTTTGGGATGTTGAGCGCGGAGAGATTCTCATTGGCGGCATTAATATCAAACAAATACCGGCAGAACAACTGATGAACACCGTCTCGTTTGTATTTCAAGATACCTTTCTTTTTTACGATACGCTGTATGAAAATATTGCCGTCGGCTCATCAGAGGCGACAAGAGAGCGCGTCATTGCAGCAGCAAAAGCAGCACAATGCCATGATTTCATAGAACGGTTGCCCAAAGGATATGAGACAAAAATAGGCGATGCAGGGGTATTTCTCTCAGGAGGAGAAGCGCAACGTGTCTGTCTGGCGCGGGCCATATTGAAAAACGCCCCGATATTGGTTCTGGACGAAGCTACAGCTTTCGCCGATCCCGAGAATGAATATAAGATGCAGAAGGCTTTGCAATCACTGATTAAAGGCAAAACAGTCATCGTGATAGCCCATCGTCTTTCTTCCGTCATATCGGCACAGCAAATACTTGTCATGAAAGAAGGACAAATAATACAGCGCGGAAGACACGACGAACTGTCTGTAACTGAAGGAACCTATAAGAATATGTGGGATGCTTATACCAGTGCATTCCACTGGACGTTGAACAAAAATTGAACGAAAAAAAGGAAAAAATATGAATGCTATTAAGAACATAACCATAGGTCATACGGAACGACTTTACAAACCCGTGGGACTCACCATGCTTGCTAACGTGGTGAATATCGTACCTTTCTGCCTTTCAATAGAAGCGGTACGCATTATTTTCAATGCTTTCAACGGAAGCGGACAGCCGTTGAACACCACGCGTTTGTGGTGGATCTGCGGCATTATGATATGTTACATGGTTGTTATGGCCATAGCAGAGCGGGCTTCTTATCGGGCCAACTTCAGAGGTGCGTACGAGATGAGCGCATCCGGACGAATTTCTCTGGCAGAACATCTGAGAAAACTTTCGCTCGGTTTTCTTTCGCGGCGGGACCCGGGAGATTTGTCTTCCATGCTCATTACAGACTTTTCCATGGCCGAGACAGGTATTTCCCATCATTTGCCGCAACTGATGGGAGGAGTGGTCATGCCGGTGCTGGCATTTGCTTCGCTGGTGTGGATAGATTGGAGAATGGCTGCCGCAATGTTTGCTTCTCTGCCTTTGGCTCTTCTCGTTTTATGGATAAGTACCGGGGCGCAAAAGAAGTTGAGTGGAAAACAAATTCAGGCTAAAATCAATGCCGGAAACCGATTGGAGGAATATTTGCAGGGCATCAGGGTAATGAAAGCCTACAATCTGCTGGGCGATCGTTTCACAAGATTGCGGGATGCTTTTGCCCAATTGCGTCGCGCTTGTATCCGGCAAGAAGCACTTTTAGGCCCGTTTGTTTTGCTTTCCATCACGTTGGTTCGGGCCGGACTTACCTTTATGGTGCTGTGCGGAACCTATCTCCTGCTCGGAGGAAAACTTTCGTTATTGGTATTCGTGCTGTTTCTTGTAGTAGGATCGCGCGTATTCGATCCGCTGACTTCGGCACTGACTAATTTTACCGAGTTCCGTTATTTCTCCATTGCCGGCGGACGTATCCTTGCTTTAATGGATGAACCTGAAATGAAGGGGACAAGAAAATCTCCTGAAACGGGCGACATTCGCTTTGAACATGTATCGTTCGGTTATCAAGACAAGGAGGTCTTGCACGATATTTCCGTTACTCTTCCGAATAATTCATTGACTGCTCTTGTAGGACCTTCGGGAAGCGGGAAAAGTACGATAATGAAACTTTGTGCACGTTTTTACGATCCTCAAAAAGGACATGTCTTCTTTAACGGTATCCCAATGAGTGAAATAGAACCGGAGAGCCTGATGAGTCACATATCTATGGTGTTTCAGGATGTTTATCTGTTCCAGGATACGATACGAAACAACATACGTTTCGGGAAAACCGATGCGACGGAAGAAGAAATCATCGCCGCAGCCCAAAAAGCCTGCTGCCATGAATTTATTATGAAGCTGCCTCAGGGATATGACACAATGGTAGGAGAAGGCGGCTGCACGCTGTCCGGAGGAGAGAAACAACGCATATCTATTGCACGGGCTATACTAAAAGATGCCCAAATCGTGCTGTTGGACGAAGCTACGGCCTCGCTTGATCCTGAAAATGAAGTGGAAGTGCAGAAGGCAATCGATACGTTAATCAAAGGACGCACGGTCATAGCCATTGCCCACAAACTCAAAACTATCATGAATGCAGACCGAATAATCGTTCTGGAGAACGGACGGATAAAAGAACAAGGTGCGCACGATGAACTTATCCGGCGGGAAGGTCTTTATTATCACTTGTGGAATATACAGGAAAGTATTTCCGGCTGGAAGCTATAAATTACCTGATTTATAAAAAGACAGACGGGAAAGAGAGTAAAACAAATTCCTCTTTCCCGTCTGTCTTTTTTCCGCCTTTTTTACTTTATCCGACAAGTGAAAAAACGGAATCCGTGATGCCCTTTACAGCACATCTTCTCCATCAGCACCGAAAAAGAGCGCGGTGAACCCATCAGGAAATGCCCTTGTTTTTTCCGGAGCACGCCGACAAACCGGAAAAAACAAAACTTCATAATAGATAATAAAAAGAATTGTAATTATTACAAATTAATAATATACCAAGCAAATAGTATTGTAGGGCTCGGAAAGATTGCGTACCTTTGCAAATGAATTTAAAGATCATTTAAAAACATCACATTATTATCTATTACACAATGAGCATGAATTTTAAAGAAGGTCGTTGGAACCATGAAATCAATGTTACCGATTTTGTAAAAACAAACATTACTCCTTATGAAGGAGATGCGTCGTTTTTAGTGGGACCGACCGAACGAACAAAGGCTGTATGGGACAAGTGTCTGGAAGCATTAGCCGAAGAACGTGCAAACAATGGTGTACGCTCGCTCGATGCAACAACCGTTTCTACCATCACCGCATTCCCGGCCGGATATATAGACAAAGAAAACGAAGTCATCGTGGGACTGCAAACCGATGAGGTGTTGCGCCGCGCAATTAAACCCTTCGGAGGCATTAAAGTGGTGGAAAAAGCATGTCGCGAAAACGGAGTGGAGGTATCTCCCAAGGTAAAAGATATCTTTACGCACTACCGCAAGACGCATAACGACGGCGTTTTCGATGCCTATACCGAAGAAATACGTTCCTTCCGCTCATTGGGATTCCTTACGGGTTTGCCCGACAATTATGCGAGGGGCCGTATCATCGGCGACTACCGTCGTCTTGCTCTTTACGGACTTGACCGTCTGATCGATGCAAAGCAGAACGATCTGCGTCACCTTACCGGACCGATGACGGACGCACGTATTCGTTTGCGCGAGGAAGTGGCCGAACAGATAAAAGCCCTGAAAGAAATCAAAATCATGGGCGAACAGTACGGGCTCGACCTGAGCCGTCCGGCTACCACTGCGCAAGAAGCCGTTCAATGGGTGTATATGGCTTATCTGGCTGCCGTGAAAGAACAAGACGGAGCCGCTATGTCACTGGGTAACGTATCGTCTTTCCTCGATATTTATATCGAGTATGATTTGGCGCATGGAAACCTTGATGAAATGCATGCACAGGAATTGATCGACCAGTTTGTCATCAAGTTGCGCATGGTACGCCACCTGCGTATGAACGCATATACCGAAATTTTTGCAGGAGATCCCACATGGGTAACCGAATCTATCGGCGGACGCTTCAACGACGGTCGCACGAAAGTGACCAAAACATCGTTCCGTTTCCTGCAAACGCTGTATAATCTCGGTCCTTCCCCCGAGCCGAATCTTACGGTTCTGTGGAGTCCTCAATTGCCGGAAGGCTTTAAACGCTTCTGCGCACAGGTATCAATTGACACATCGTCTATACAATATGAGAACGACGACCTGATGCGCGAAGTAAGAAACTCTGACGATTACGGTATTGCCTGCTGCGTATCATATCAGGACATCGGCCGCCATATTCAATTCTTTGGAGCACGTTGCAACCTGGCAAAGGCATTGCTTCTGGCAATCAACGGCGGACGTTGTGAAAACACCGGTACGCTGATGGTAAAAGACATTCCCGTACTGAGCGGAGACGTGCTGAACTTTGAAGAAGTGTTGGCAAACTATAAGAAAGTGCTGAAGGAAATGGCACGTGTGTACAACGAGGCTATGAACATTATTCACTACATGCACGATAAATATTACTACGAAAAAGCGCAAATGGCCTTCGTCGATACCGATCCGTCCATCAATCTTGCATATGGTGTAGCGGGAATGTCGATTGCAGTCGACTCTTTGTCTGCCATCAAATATGCAAAGGTTACAGCCAAACGCAATGATATCGGACTAACAGAAAGCTTTAACATAGAGGGAGACTTCCCCTGCTTTGGTAACGATGATGACCGCGTAGACCACTTGGCAGTGGATTTGATTTATTACTTCGATGAAGAGTTGAAAAAACTTCCCGTGTACAAAAATGCCAAACCTACCCTTTCTATCCTGACAATTACATCGAACGTCATGTATGGAAAGAAGACGGGAGCCACTCCCGACGGGCGTGCAAAAGGTGTTCCTTTCGCACCGGGAGCCAACCCGATGCACGGGCGTGACAAAAACGGTGCCATTGCTTCACTAAGTTCGGTGGCAAAGTTGCGTTACCGCGACTCGCAAGATGGCATAAGCAATACCTTCTCCATCGTACCGAAATCGCTGGGTGTGGACATGGAAAGCCGAATAGAGAATCTGGTTACCATGATGGACGGATATTTCGTCAAGGGCGCCCATCACCTGAATGTAAATGTTTTGAACCGCGAAATGCTGGAAGATGCAATGGAGCATCCCGAAAAATATCCGCAATTGACCATCCGCGTATCGGGATATGCCGTAAACTTCATCAAATTAAGTCGTGAGCATCAGTTGGAGGTCATCTCACGCAGCTTCCACGAACGCATGTAAATTCAATAGGGACGCTATATACCCATTGTCATTCCCTGCAAACCTATTTCAGGGAATGACTTTTCTTTTATCATTTCCTCTACCCAATAAAATATGATGATCAGAGTACATTCTTACGAATCATTAGGCACATACGACGGACCGGGCATACGTTTGGTCGTGTTCCTGCAGGGCTGTAATTTCCGTTGTCTGTATTGTGCCAACCCCGATACGATAGATTCCCGGGGAGAAAGCAAGGAAACCCGTCCGGAAGACATCCTGAAAATGGCAGTAAACGAAAAACCTTTCTTCGGGAAGAAGGGCGGAATAACGTTCAGCGGAGGTGAACCAACGTTTCAGGCAAAAGCATTGATTCCCTTGTTCGAGATGTTGAAGGATGCGGACATACACATTTGTGTGGATACAAACGGAGGAATATGGAATAACGACGTGGAGAAGTTGTTTTCGCTGACCGACCTTGTTTTACTTGATGTAAAAGAGTTTAACGACACACGCCACAAAGCTCTTACATCGCGAAGCAACGTTCAAACACTGAAAACGGCTGCATGGCTGGAAGAAAACGGCAAGCCGTTTTGGTTAAGATATGTGCTTGTACCGGGATACAGCGCGTTCGATTCAGATATAAAGTCGCTGGGGAATCATTTCAAGCATTACTCCATGATAGAACGGGTTGAGATTCTTCCTTACCACACACTGGGAGTTCACAAATACGAAGCCATGCAAATGGATTACAAATTAAAGGACGTCCGTTTGAATACGCAGGAAGAACTGGATGCAACCCGCGCACTGTTTGAAAAATATTTCCGCTGTGTATATGTCAATTAGTGCAGGAAAAAAGAGAAAAACATCGGGATGTTTTTCGGACATTGCATTAAGATTATTTCACAAACATCGCGTTCCACGGATTTGTATATCCCGATAAATTGAAGCACATTTGCACCGTCATAACGGATAAGCACGTTTTGTAATCCTCATCGGATGGCAGATAAATGCCGGATAAGATGGCTGGGTAAAACCAATCAGCTTATCCGGCATTTATATAAAAAAGCAAAGATATGAGAAAAGAACTCGATTTGACGCAAGGTTCCGTGCCGAAAGTTTTGTTGCAGTTTGCCATTCCTTATTTATTGGCCAACGTATTGCAGGCATTATACGGCGGTGCCGATTTGTTTGTGGTGGGACAGTTTGACGATTCGGCCAGCGTGGCCGGAGTAGCCATAGGCAGTCAGGTAATGCAAACCATTACAGGAATCATTCTCGGATTGACGACCGGTGTCACCGTTCTTATCAGCATTGCTACCGGAGCAAAGAACGGAAAAGAATCGGCTTCCATCATCGGTTCATCCATTTGGCTTTTTACTTTTATCGGAATTGCCCTGACTTTGGTCATGACAACCTGTCACGGTATCATAACGGACGTCATGCATACACCGTCGGAAGCCGTTCGCGATACAAAACATTACCTTCTGATTTGTTCTTTGGGCATACCTTTTATCATGGGGTACAACGTCGTTTGCGGTATTTTCCGTGGATTGGGTGATTCGAAAACACCGCTTTATTTCGTGGCATTGGCGTGCCTCATAAATATCCTGCTCGACTTCATCCTCGTGGGAGGCGTTCATCTTCGCGCAGCAGGAGCAGCCATAGCCACAGTCGTTTCACAAGCTGTCAGTTTCATCGCGGCGGTATATTTCCTTTACCGCAGGGGATTTCAATTTGAATTCACCCGCCGTCATATCCGACTGAATAAATATCTTTCACGGCGCGTCTTGACTTTGGGAGCTCCCATCGCCTTGCAAGATGCTTTAGTCAATGTTTCTTTCCTGCTGATAACCGTTATTGTAAATCAGATGGGCGTCATTGCATCTGCCTCCCTCGGTGTTGTTGAAAAAATCATCGTGTTCGCCATGCTGCCACCTGCGGCCATCTCGTCGGCCGTTGCCGCCATGACGGCCCAGAATTACGGCGCGGGAAAGACAGACCGCATGCTTCTCTGTCTGCGTTCCGGCATTGGCACGGCATTGGTCTTCGGTCTTGCCTTCTGCATTTACTCGCAATTCTCATCACCGACCTTCATTCGCGTATTCTCAAACGATGCGGCTGTGATTGCAATGGCAGCAGAATATCTGCATGGGTACAGCATCGATTGTATATTGGTCAGCTTTGTTTTTTGTTTTAATTCTTATTTCAGTGGTCAGGGCAATTCGTGGTTTCCCATGTTGCACAGCCTTATTGCCACATTTTTGTTTCGTATTCCGTTGTCATGGATCTTCAGCCGCATCGATCCTACGTCGTTGTTCTGGATGGGATTCGCTCCTCCTTTGGCAACAGTCGTTTCGCTAATTATCTGTCTCTGGTATTTGAAAAGAAACAAACGGCAATTGGAAGCCTTTAAAACGGCACATGCCTCGCGAATCACTTCGCAAGGCATGTCCAACTAATAACTAACTTTTTAATTCTGTGGTTTACGTAATTTCATATGACTAATGAGACAAAGGTATTGGTTTTCGGCATTCTTGCCAATACCCAATTTTAGGTATTTTAAATAAGAAGCATGATTTTCATAGATCTTCATTACAGTTTCATTTTCACTTCGTTGAGTTCTACCAGTTTGTTTACGATGGCATATATCGTCAAGCCTGCGGCCGAATGTATCTGAAGTTTGCGGGTAATATTCCGACGGTGGGTAATAACCGTGTGAATGGAAATATAGAGTTTTTCTGCAATTTCCTTATTGGTCATTCCTTTTACCACACATTCCACAATCTCTTTTTCCCGCTGGCTTAACGTATTTCGGTCGCCTTCTTCTTCTTCGAAGTTCACCAGCGAAGCTATTTTCTTGCCCAATGTGTTTTCATCATCGAACAAATCGATTTTTTCATCGTAATCTTTCAACCGGTTTGCATTGACCATCGTATAAATCAATGCCATGACTTTGATGTCGTTTTCTCTTTCTCCCTTTTTGAAAGAAGCAAGGTCGAACCATCCGTTAAACTGTGGATTTACGATAAGAATATCAGGTTTGTGAACACTTATGCAATGTTGCAATCCATCCATCGAAGTAACCTCGATGGTCTGTATGTTTAAATCGGGCAAACGTCTCAGCACATTAGCCAAACCTGTACGTACGATAACTGAAGTTTCGGCAATGGCTATATGTATGACCTCTTGCGATTTCATTTTACCTCCTTTTCCAATTCCATAATGGCAGGAACAAACAGGTAGTCTTCTACCCGGTTATGCGATGCCAAATCCTCTTCACAACTAAAAATGTCGAATAATGTCGCATTCAACAGCAAATTGTCACCGTTGGCCGGATAGTATTTTATGATGATATTCTTTAATTCGGTCAGCTTGGCATTCACCTGTTCATGATTACGTGCAAACACACTTATGTTGTATCCTTCGGGTATTTCTCCGGAAAGCAAGGCATTCACATATACGAAAACCTTCTCGTTTTCATATTCCATGTGCTTGCGTACTTCGCCTACATAATCGTCGAAGAAACGAATAATAAGCGTTACTACATCGTCTCTATCGGAACTTCCCAATGCTTCGACCAGCTTCCGCCGTATGGCAGGCAACTGAAAATCGAGGAAATACGTATGTGCCCGTTTCAAATAGTCCATGAGCGCCGGTATGGAAAGCCCTTTTACATGATCTTGCATGCAGGCATTTTCTTCGGTAAGGAAATTGACCACAATCAGGAAAGTATTACAGTCTACGTTGTGTTCGCGGCAAACTTCCTCTACGGACTTATCGCCAAATCCCAACGATAATCCGAAGCGACTCAGAACTTGTAGCAACACGTAGTTGTCACAAATTAGGTCGCTCATCTTATCGGTTGGCTTGTAAATTTTATTTCTGCACATTGTCAGTACGGAATTCATAATTATTTCATTGCAAAATAAGACAAAGCCTGAAAGATACGCAATCCCTATTTCTTGGTATATTCCGCGGATTTTCTCCATGCAGCCGGCACGTATTCATCTCAGGAGGAGTTCAAAGATAGAAAAAAAACGGGAACCTTTTGCGAAAAGGTGCAGAGATTGTTCCGTAAACAATGCGCCGTAAATGTAAAAAGATTATGGCCGTTTCGAAGATTCTCCGTAATTTTGTAAAAATTATCAATTGAACAAATAATGAAGAAAACAGATTTAATGACTATGACTGCTGCCATACTGATGTCTACGTCGGCCTGTGTTTCTCCCGACAAGAACGCGGCCACAGATACTCCGATCATCGGCAAACAAGAAATAGAGGTAACAAATAAACGCATGACGCCCGAAGTTCTCTGGGCTATGGGCCGAATAGGGAGCATGAGCGTATCGCCCGACGGGAAAAAGATTGCCTATACGGTATCTTATTATAGCGTAAAGGAAAACAAAGGACATACGGTAATTTATGTAATGAATGCCGACGGATCGGACAACCGCCTGCTTACGCTTTCTGCAGCAAGCGAAAGCGATCCGCAATGGATAAGGAATGGCGAGAAACTGGCCTTCCTTACCGAGGGACAAGTATGGGAAATGAATGCGGACGGATCGGGACGTATGCAACTGTCGAACGTGGAAGGTGGCATAGACGGATTCAAATTTTCACCCGACGGAACAAAAGTTCTTTTCGTATCGCAGGTGAAATACGGAGAACGCACTGCAGACATTTATCCTGATCTCGACAAGGCAAGCGGGAAAATCATAGACGACCTTATGTACAAACATTGGGACGAATGGGTGGAAAGCATTCCGCATCCTTTCATCGCTCCGTTCGACGGTAAAAAAATGGGCGAAGCAACCGACATACTGAACAACGAGCCTTACGAGTCGCCCATGAAACCTTTCGGCGGAATGGAGCAATTGGCATGGAGTCCGGCTTCCGACAAAATAGCCTATACCTGCCGAAAAAAAACGGGAATGGCCTATGCAATTTCCACCGACAGCGACATCTACCTGTACGATATTGCCACGGGAAAGACGGAAAACCTGTGCAAGGACTTTCAAACGGAAGGAAACGATAAAAATATGGGATACGATGTCAATCCCCAATTCTCGCCCGACGGGAAATACATTGCCTGGCAAAGTATGGAGCACGACGGTTACGAAAGCGATTTGAACCGCCTTTATGTATTCGACTTCGACAAGAAAGAAAAAATAAATGCTTCCGCCGGTTTTGAAACCAATGTAGATACTTATGTGTGGAACAGCGCTTCCGACGGATTTTTCCTGACGGGAACATGGCATGGCACAACGCAAATTTACCGTCTCGCCCTGGGTAACCGCAATGAAAAAAATGCAGCGGTTAAAATAACCGACGGGTTGCACGATTACGGAAGCATCGCTCTTTGTACCGATAAACTGGTAGCCACACGCCACAGCATGAGCCAGGCCGATGAGATTTATTCCGTTCCCACGGCATTCGAAAGCGAATATGCCGAAGCAACCCAGCTGACAACGGAAAATAAACACATCTACGATAAGTTGGAAATGGGGCGGGTGGAAGAACGCTGGATAAAGACAACCGACGGCAAACAAATGCTTACATGGGTTATTTATCCGCCACAATTCGATGCGAAAAAGAAATATCCCACCCTGCTCTACTGCGAAGGCGGTCCGCAAAGTCCGCTTAGCCAATTCTGGAGCTTCCGTTGGAATTTTCAGATCATGGCGGCCAACGATTATATCATTGTGGCTCCTTGCAGACGGGGAATGCCGGGATTTGGTACAGAGTGGAACGAAGCCATCAGCGGAGATTACGGTGGTCAGTGCATGAAAGACTATCTTACTGCCATAGACGAGGTGGCAAAAGAACCGTTTGTTGACCGCGAACACCTGGGTTGTGTGGGAGCCAGCTTCGGAGGCTTCTCGGTCTATTGGTTGGCCGGCCACCACAATAAACGGTTTAAAGCCTTTATTGCTCACGACGGCATCTTCAACATGGAGATGCAATATCTCGAGACGGAAGAAAAATGGTTCGCCAACTGGGACATGGGAGGCGCATATTGGGAGAAAAACAATGCTACAGCACAACGCACTTTTGCCAATTCTCCTCACCGGTTCGTGGATAAATGGGACACACCGATCCTCTGCATTCACGGAGAAAAAGACTATCGTATCCTGGCAAACCAGGCAATGGCTGCCTTTGATGCGGCAAAAATGCGTGGCATTCCGGCCGAACTTCTCATCTTCCCCGACGAGAATCATTGGGTACTGAAACCGCAAAACGGAATCCTTTGGCAGAGAACTTTCTTTAAATGGCTTGATAAATGGTTGAAGACAGCCGAGTAAAACTGATAAAAAACATCCCCGCAAGTAACATTACCTGCGGGGATGTTTTCTTATTTTCAACGCGTGCTTTTTACCATTTCACGGGTTCGTTCAGAAGATTTCCGTCGGCAGCATCTTCGGCTGTAAACGTATTTCCACGATATTGCACGCAAAGCATCAAGAGCGGTTCCGTTCCGTTATTCCGCACAGAACGTTTTCCTGCCGGAGAAACACGTACCACACTTCCTTCTGCCACGGGGAAGATTTTCCCGTCCACTTGAAACTCTCCCTCCCCTTTAAGGAAGAAATAAAGTTCCTCGTGCACCTTGTGTGTATGCAAAAATCCCGTTTCTGTTCCCGGTTGAAAGACTTGAAATGAAAATTCACCGCCTGTCGTTTGTAAGGCAGCCCCACCGAATACCTTCCCGGGAATCTTTATTTCCGGAGAAAGCTCCAATACATAATCATTCAGTTCGGCAAATTTACCTACACTGATCGCACTAAAATTTTCGCCGTCGGCAATCTTTTTTAACTGTTTCATATAACTTTTCTTTTAAATGTTCCCATCATATTACAAATATAATCAATAAACATTTACCATACAATAAATTACTTTTATGAAACATAGTTACGTTTGGGTAACTTTTACAGTAAAACAGTGCCTTTCGGAGGCAAAAAAATAAAAAAATCGGCAAATGTTTTTTTATTTTTCCGCACAACCTTGCTTAAAGACACGACGCTGCATCAACTTTTTTTATAGCTGATTGTCCCGGTAGCCTGGTTGGTCGGCATCACCAAGACTTCGGCAATTTGTACATGAGCCGGGGCCGATGCTGCAAAATAAACGACTTCTGCCACATCATCTCCGTTGAGCACATGAATACCTTTATAGAATTCATCGGCACGTTTCTTGTCGCCCCGATAGCGTACCACCGTAAAATTTGTTTCCACCATACCCGGCTTTATGTTTGTTACCCGCAGAGGTGTATCCACCAAATCGATACGCAATCCATCAGACAATGCCTTCACTGCCGCTTTTGTTGCGCAATATACGCTTCCTCCCGGGTAAGCCGCTTCGCCGGCAATGGAGCCGATGTTGATGATATGACCGCATTTGCGTTCTACCATACCGGGAACAATCATTCGAGTCATGGCCAACAATCCTTTAATATTCGTGTCGATTACAATATCCCATTCGTCAAGATTTCCCTCAAACTCCTTGTCAAGTCCGATAACCAAGCCGGCGTTATTAATCAGCACATCGATGTTTTTCCATTTTCCGCTCAACGATTCAACCGCTTTCCGCATGGCATTTCTGTCACGCACATCGAAAGGCAAAGTCAACACATCCACTCCTTGTGCAGAAAGTTCCTGCTTCAGCGATTCCAACTTTTCGGTGTTTCTTCCGTTCAATATCAGGTCTGAACCCATCGCTGCAAATTTTCGTGCGCATCCTTCGCCTATTCCACTGGTAGCGCCCGTAATAAAAACAATTTTATTTTTCATATCTTTAATAAATTAAACCTCAAAATATATTTTTCCGAAGAATTGCGGACAATGAAAGCACGGCTTCGACAGGTTGATGGGACTCCACGAGAGGAAATGCGGTTGGTCAAGCAGATCTCCACATTTATAGAAGTTTCCGCTGAATGTCATATCGCTAAGGTCGGTGATACGGTGATGAACAAATGCCGACACGGGAATGATCAGGGCCAAGTTCCACGAGCAATCCCCTACCCGCTCAGCAAAAGGTTCCGTCCCCAATGAGCTCCATCGCTTGACATCTTTCGTCACTTGCAGTGAAACATGCTCACGTTTTCCGGGAATCCCATATTCCACCAACAATTTTCCGGCACAATTGCATTCGAAATTATAGTATTCATCTCCCTTGTCGGAAAGGCGTATAAAAAATTCCACACAGGAATCTTCCCAAACCCGCCCGTTGTCTGCCGTAGCAACGGCACGCACGCTTTTTTCTTTTACGCGGTAATGCAGTAAAATCATTGTCCGTGCATGAGCAATACGAAACTGAACTTCCGGACAATACGGATAATCTTTCCAATTTACTTCCGCAATGCGTTGAAACCCGATTCCCTGTGCATCCAATAAAGCGGGAAGTTGTTCCACCGAAAAGTCTTCCGCCATATTGATTTTCTGTATATGTAATTCTTTCCGCATACGTTCTTGCAATAAATATTTTCCGCCTTATGTGCAAATGACAAAAGGCGTATTCCTTTTCTTTTGCTTCATCCCTACAAAGATACGCATTAAACAAAAAATTAAATGTAAACGTATAAAAAAGTAAGCAAAACAAATCTTGCCGGTAAAAGTTTACCCCGACACAGGTTCCTGATGCCCGGGCTATTATAAAAAAGATTCGTCATATCTCACTTTTTTACACTAACTTTGCAGTGAAAAAACAAATCGAATATGAAAATTAAAAGCGCCGAGTTCGTAGTAAGCAACGCCCAACCGGAGAAATGTCCGCAAACAAATCTGCCGGAATATGCCTTTATCGGACGGTCGAATGTAGGAAAATCAAGTCTGATAAACATGCTGACCGGGAAAAAAAATCTGGCAATGACATCCTCCACCCCCGGGAAAACGTTACTTATCAACCATTTCTTGATAAACGGGGCGTGGTATTTGGTCGATCTCCCCGGTTATGGTTATGCCCAACGCGGCAAAAAAATGGTGGAAAAGATAAAAGAGATCATTGAAAGTTATGTCATGAAACGAATGCAAATGACGTGTCTCTTTGTTCTGATCGACAGCCGCCTTACGCCTCAAAAAAACGATTTGCAATTCATCGAATGGTTAGGAGAAAACGGCATCCCCTTCGCCATTATATTCACAAAGGTAGACAAGCAAAGCAAAACAAGGACAGATATCAATATCAACAATTTCATGTCTGTCTTAAAAGAACAGTGGGAAGAATTGCCTCCTTACTTTATTTCTTCGTCATTGAGCAAGGACGGTAGAGAAGAAATCCTCGATTACATCGACAAAATAAATCGGTCTCTCACCGAAAACGACGAGAAATAATCTTTCATATTATGCAATCTTTTCCATGATTTTATACGAAAAAATATTTACTTTGAAGCATCTTTATAATCGAACGTAGCTATGAAAGGAATTATTCTTGCCGGCGGTTCAGGCACACGCCTGTATCCCATCACCAAAGGAGTGTCGAAACAATTGTTGCCCATCTTCGACAAACCGATGATTTATTACCCTTTGTCGGTTCTTATGCTTGCAGATATCCGTGAGATTCTCATCATATCCACTCCATACGACCTCCCGTCTTTCAAAAGACTTTTAGGCGACGGAAGCGATTTCGGGGTACATTTTGAGTATGCGGAACAACCCTCTCCCGACGGACTTGCCCAGGCTTTCATCATAGGCGAGCAGTTTATAGGCGATGACAGCGTTTGTTTGATATTAGGCGACAATATCTTTCACGGTAACGGCCTCTCCGCTTTGCTGAAAGAAGCGGTATATACTGCCGAAAAAGAGCGGAAAGCTACAATATTCGGCTACTGGGTAAATGATCCGGAACGCTATGGAGTGGCCGAGTTTGACAAGGCGGGCAACTGCATATCCATCGAAGAAAAACCGGAAAAGCCTAAATCTCATTATGCCGTCACCGGCTTGTATTTCTATCCGAATCGCGTTGTCGACATCGCCAAGCGGATAAAACCTTCGGCAAGGGGTGAATTGGAGATAACCACCGTAAACCAAATCTTTTTAAAAGAAAACCTTTTGAAGATGCAAACATTCGGACGAGGGTTCGCATGGCTCGATACGGGTACGCACGATTCCCTGGCCGAAGCCAGCACATATATCGAAGTAATAGAGAAACGACAGGGACTGAAAGTGGCTTGTCCGGAAGGCATTGCCCTGCGTAAAGGCTGGATTTCTGTGGAAAAGATGCGGCAACTGGCTCAACCCATGCTGAAGAATCCTTACGGACAATACCTTCTGAAAGTAATAGATGAACTGAATGAATCTTTATAAACCCATATAAATTATCGAAAACATGGAAGTAATAAAAACGCCTATCGAGGGCGTTGTCATCATAAAACCACGTCTGTTTGAAGACGAAAGAGGATATTTCTTCGAATCATTCTCAGAACGGGACTTTAACGCCCAGGTACGTCCTGTCAAGTTTGTGCAGGATAACGAAAGCAAATCGAGTTACGGAGTGCTGCGCGGCCTGCACTTTCAAAAACCGCCCTTCGCCCAAAGCAAACTTGTCCGCGTTATCCGGGGTGCTGTATTGGATGTGGCTGTCGACATCCGCAAGGGATCTCCCACATTTGGAAAGCACGTTGCAGTAGAACTTTCGGAAGAAAACCATTTACAGCTCTTCATTCCCAGAGGATTTGCCCACGGGTTTAGCGTGCTTACTCCGGAAGTAATTTTCCAATATAAATGCGACAACTTCTATGCTCCCCAAAGCGAAGGAGCCATTGCATGGAACGATCCGCAACTGAACATCGATTGGCGCATCCCCGCCGATGGCATTATCCTTTCGGAAAAAGACAAGCATCATCCTACCTTGAACGAGGCCGAATGGCTTTTCGACTACAACGAAAATTTGTACGCAGACATAAAATGACGCAGCCTGCCGCGGGCGATTATCTCCCACAACAGGCATACACGTGGCAGACAATGCCGGCAATCCGTTTTCCCGTTATTTAATTTCCACCGGGAAAACGGGTTGTCTTTGCATAGTGTCTAAAGGAATTGCACGATATTTTACGTTTGCGAAATCAATCTTATCGAGTTCTATGCAACGAATCGCGCTGTTATACATCGTCCGATAATATATTATGCGGTTCGTAACATCCGTTGACGAAGTCCATTGCGTCGCGCTCGGTATGTCGGAAGGAACCTTTCCTATAGGAAATTCAACACCCACAGGTATATCAAAGTTATTCAGAATCTGGAAAGACTGAAGCACGGTTTCAAGTGCCGTATGCTGGCGTGGTGCCGTATGTTGGTAAAAAAACGCGCGCACAAAACGGGAAGGCGGTGTGACATCGCCCGGTAATCCCAGCATACCGCTTCCGGCTCCAAACGGAGACAAATGCACGTTTTCATCCAAAGTATTCGTTTCTGCGCCACCGGGATACAGATTTACATAGTTGTTCAAGTTCGTCATTTGCCAATCGAATCCCGGAGAGTTTGTCAGCACCCCCACTTTGTTTTCGTAAAAGCGAAGTTCCTCGTTGACAATCTCCAAGACATATTGTTTACCCGACGCGTCTGCGATACGCCAATGCGCCGTAGATGCGCGGGGATCGATGGCTATGACATGCACTTCTTTCAGTGCATTTTTTGCCTCTTCCACGGTCTTACAACTGGCCAACAGCCATGAAACAAGCTGAAGATCGGCAATGCTTGAACTTTTTTTCGAGACATCATAAGATTCGTATTTGCCATATCCGGGAAAATAAAACAGTCCTACCGATAATCCCGCCTCATTCAATCCTTCGGCAACGAAATCTTCCTGTTCCACCGCCAGCCCCACATAACCGTAACGTGCCGTAAAAGACATACCCTCTTTCGTTCCTCCGGGAGCAAAAGACTGTTGTTTGTAGCCACGCGGCACAATCACATATTTACTGTTCAGGTTACTTCCGCCCCACTCAATCGTACGTGCCAACACATAAGCCCCGTCTTCCGACCTGAGTGTTATGCCCGTACATGCGCTTGCCGTTCGTAAAGATAAACCGCACAACAGAAACATTGTGCCGATTGCCCACATTGTTTTCTTCATAATCCGTCTGTTTTTCATAAAACTTTCCTCAATCTTTTAATTTATATCCGACAGTCTTTTCATATAAACCAAGTGTTCCTTAAAAAGGGACGTCAGGGTATTTCTTTTGCATTCTGCTTGCCTGCGACAAAAGTTAGACGTATTTTTGCAGCAAAACAAAGAATTTCATCATGGCAGACAATTACCTGGAAAGGCAACAAGAACTTTACAAGATCAGAAAAGCGGAATGGGAAAAAGCAAAAAAGTACGGGAAAAAGCCCAAACACAAGCCATCCATTCCTCCTGCCACCGGCAATCTTCCGGAAAAAGCAGAAGATGATTTTGTAAAAAAGTCATAGAAGCCCATCTCATACAACGCATATCTTACTGCGATTTGCGCTGCATGACTTGCCGGAAATTCGTTACAATCTGCTGACCAAAATTCAGTCGTGTACTGTCTATCTTGTGTATTCCTACCGGAGTAACGTCGTCTTTGTATTTGGCTTTACCCAGTCGGAACTTCATTTTCTCGGGCGTTCCACTGATATTCAGCCCAAGTTTGAACGGAATGGGGGATTTCAAAATGGAAATGTGGTAATCGAAATTCATGTCCAAACCTTGTGTTCCTCCCACAGCGGCTTTATATCTGTCTATCTGAATCAGGAAAGGATATACGGTCACTGCCCCGTCGCTCACCGTAATATTTACGGAAACGCTGTCAAACACGTTGCGCTCTTTATTTTTGAACATCAGCTTTTTCGATATTTCCGCAAAAGTTTCACCGTCCATCAGCACCAGACTGTCGCCCTTTATGTGGACAGCCGCACGTAAAGTCGGAATCTTTATGTTCAAAGCAGAGTCAATTACCGATTCTGCCGCCGCATTAAAGTTTACCGTTCCTTTAAACGAACGAAGCATAGGAACGATGGAATCCAGCGAAGGAATGAAATCGACCAGGTTTCCGATGTTGACATTTTCCAGATTGAAATCGAATCCTGCATAACCTTTATCGGCTTCTTCTGCGCGATACACCAAGGTGGTCTGCATTTTTGCGCCCAGCCCCGTCATGCTCAGATTCTTTAAATGGATGGCTTGATTGCGGACATCGACTGCACCATTCACGTTCTCAAACACCATTTTTCCGTAAACAACACGTTTCAGACCGGTACGCAACTGAAAATCGATGTTCTTCGGTATGACAAAAAGTTTCAGGTCTGTACTCACCGTGTCGGTGTCCGCCTGGAGAGTGTCCTCCGGGAAGTTCAACGAATTTATCAATTGGTTGCAGTCAATATTTCGGGAAACAATGGAAAGATCGGCCTTCAACGGTGTTTTTCGCCTCATGGAACGAAATAAATCGTATATGGAACCGCTGGCAGTCATGTCGGAACGTCCGATGCGCAGACTCGCATTTCTCAAAGCAATTTCCCGATTCCCCACCGTCAACGACGTTTTACTGAACCATAAAGGCAGAGCAAATTCCGGTGTTCGAACCGACAAATGGTTAAACCCGATGATGCCTTTGGGCAGCCACAACGAATCGCGCAATTTTTCTGCCGAGACGTTAAAGCCGGCTTTATCCATTCCAATCCTTGTTTTATCGAGAGAACAAAATAACGTATCGGTTTCAAGTGACAAGTTTATTTGTGGCTTTTGCGGGTTTTTCTTTTGCGGTTGCAGTTTTACTACCGCCTTTGCTTTTTGACAGAACACAACGGCCGGTAACGAATCGCGTATTCCTCCCCGTAACCGATCGAGTTCCAACCGGCATTCCATACTGGCTATTTGTGTCGTATCCTGCGGGTTTGTGGAATGAACCGTGGCCGTAAGGTTTTCCAGCTTCGAGTTAATTTTTTTCGAACGCAACGTCAACTGATTGATTTCTGCTTTTGCTCCCAGGGTTTCATCGCCAACAAATGCCAAAGAAGCATTGCTCTGAAACTCAAAATTATGCACCGAATCCCTTAACGACATGTCTTTCATATCGAGTTTTCCACCGAGCTTAATATGACCGATGTCCTGATTCCGGAGCGTAGATAAGCGGCAACGTCCGCGCAAATCGGCTTCAACCTCTCCCCCGATGGAAACACTTTCCTGCAAAGGAAATGTCTGTGCCAAAGAAGTAAGGTCTATTTTTGAATTGGTGCTGAAGGTGATATAGGGATCGTCAAGCAAGTCTTCAGCCCGAACATTGGCAAGAATGTCTGTATGTGCCCCCGTGAATTTTAAAATCTTCAAGTCTGCAAACGAAGGTTGTACGCGCATTAGGTCGACTACACCGTTAAAATCGACGGCAAAATTGTCCACCCCATACGGCAAACGATCGTATTTGGCTTTTACATCCTCGATATTGATTTGCAAAGAGAAAAGCGGCATTTTGTCTTTTCCGTACAAACCTTTAATCTCTCCGTTGACTTTTACTTTCCCGTCGGCCTCGAATTTTTCTTTTTTCAATATCGACTCCGGTATCATGTCAATCACTGTTTCCACCGAAGGAACGTAAAGTCCGTACGAAAGATTTACATCCACCGCATGCTGCACGGTATCGCGCTTCAAGGTTCCCTTCACTCCGAATGCCGTACCATTTACGGTCATTACGGCACGTTTCAGCGTCAATGTACGGATGGAACGTTGCAGTTCCATATCCGTATCGAGCTTTGCTGCCACATGGTTCAGCAACAACTGACCGTTTTGCCAGAATAAAACATTATCGTGACTGTATTTAAGAGCCAAAGCCGAATAGCCTTTCTTCAAAGAGGCGTGCAGCTTCAGGTTAACATTATCCAGTCGCCCGTAAATATTTGTCTGTCGATCGTCGAAAATCAAATCGGCATTTTCGAGCGACAAGCGGCGGATATCTATGGCACTTGCTATCGGAGCAGCCTGCGTAACGGTATCGGTTGGGACAACTTGTGCGGTGTCAGAAGAAACGACCTCCCAGTTTGCCTGCCCTTCTGCATTTATGTAAGCATAAACAGAAGCATCTTTCAGCCCGACATAATAAAGATTTATCTTTTTTTCGCGCAAATAATCAATGGGATTTACCACCACCACGCACTCTTTAAAGGCAGCCAGTGAATCTTTTTTCTGGAACAATGTGTCGCGTTCCGCTTTTGATACCAGCGATCCATCGGTAAGTTTCAGCCCGAAGCGGGGGAATGTAGAAAAAAACGTCAGTTCCACGCTCTTCATTTCCAGCTTTGCATTCAGCGTTTCATTTGCCGTTTTCAGTACAACCGGTGTCAACTTTTCCGGAGTGAAGACAAAGTTTATAAACAATGCTATCACTGCCATAACCAAAACCACGAATGAAGCTATGGAAATTATGGCAATCTTCAATCCTCTTTTTACCTTCTTATTCATAAAACGTATGTTTTGTTACTTACACAAAGGTACGAATTAAAAAGACAACGATGCATCTTCTATTGCCATTAATTCGCCGCCAGCATGTTTAAATAACGCAAAAATAAGACAAAAACAATACATCCTTTCTCCCGGAAGGCCGCGGCAAACGAACACAAGGAATACGTCATTTCAAGCATTTCTTCAGGTAAACCATGTCCCTCAATTGTTTTCCGTCTTCCCAAATGGGATGGTCATAATTTAATACAAAGAAATCGGTGACGCGATGCGAGTACACGAATCCGCAACGTTCGTAAAATGAAATCGTGGAAACACTGTCGCCGGTGCCCACCAACAACGTGTCGCCCCGTGCCTGATACATGCGGCATACAAAATTTACCAGCATCGTTCCATACCCTTTCCGCCGACAATCTTGACGGATGGCAATGTTTTTCAGTTCAAATATGCCGTTGCCCTCATCAGTTACCACGCACACTCCTATCGCTTCATCACAGTCGAGCAAGAGAAACATTTCTCCCCTATCCAGATAACGATCGATCATTGACTCTTGTTCATCGGCTTGCAACAGCAGGTCGAGGTAAGCCTTCTTTCCTTCCGATACCGGCAATATTTCCATAACAATACGATTTGGTTCTACAACATACCCCCGCTTTTAATCTGCGGAAACCTTTCTTACAGTTTTTGGACAACGGTAGTCCCGTAGACAGCACGCAGTCTGGTAATGTTTTTCCGAAGACAAATTTACGTAAAATCGGAAAAGTTCAAAGATTTTTACCGAAATCTTCAAGCTAAAAGGCTGACATAAAATAATAATTGGGAGGGGTAAATAAAACAAATTGTGTCGCTTCATAATAATATCAATCTGCATTAATCTGAAAAAAGGCCGGTAATCTTTTAGTAAAACATCTTTCGCCCATGTTGTTTTCGTGCCGGACAATGTCTTTCCACTGTGCCGCACAAAGTGAAACAGACCCCATGATACACGCCCACCACCTCCAACATCGTGATGAAAGACGACATGGAATATGATACTTACGTGGAGAAAATGTACCGTTGGAAGCAAAATAAGCAGTCGAAACTTATCGGTATGCCTCTCCCCAAAAGGCAAGGAAAAGAAAGATCGGTTCCCAATCGCACGCTGATTTATCCCGGCGATGAATATGAAGTGAGCTATTGGAAAAAATACGCATCGAAAGCATTTAAAGACTTTTCATAAGCAATCTCCCCGATTTTGCGTATTTTTGCCGTGTGAAATCTACAACCCTTACAACAATGAATACGCAAGATACGATCTGTGCCATTGCAACGGCTCAAGGAGGAGCCATCGGAATCATCCGTGTTTCCGGGCCTCAAGCCATATCTTTTACCAATCGCATTTTTACTCCCGTGGGAACAAATACATTGCCCTTATCCGAGAGAAAAGCCTATACATTGAGCTTCGGGCAAATAAAGGAAGATACAGGAGAAATCGTAGACGAAGTACTTGTCAGCATATTCCGCGCCCCGCATTCGTACACAGGGGAAGACGCCACGGAAATATCCTGTCACGGTTCGGCATACATCCTGCAGCGAGTTATGCAACTTCTGCTCAAAGCCGGATGCCGCTCCGCCAATCCGGGAGAATTTACTCAGCGGGCTTTCCTGAATGGAAAAATGGATTTGAGTCAGGCCGAGGCGGTAGCCGATTTGATTGCTTCCTCATCTGCTGCGACACATCGCCTTGCAATGAATCAAATGCGCGGAGGTTTCAGTAAAGAACTGGCGGCCTTACGCGATAAACTTCTGCATCTTACCTCGCTGATTGAGCTGGAACTTGATTTCAGTGACCACGAGGATTTGGAATTTGCCGACCGTTCGGAACTTCGGGAAGCCGCAACTGCAATCGAAAAACTTATCAGTCATTTGGCGCAATCATTTAAAGTGGGAAATGCCATAAAGAACGGCATTCCCGTAGCCATTGTCGGGGAAACAAACTCCGGAAAGTCAACTTTACTCAACGCATTGCTGAACGAGGAAAAAGCCATTGTCAGCGATATTCATGGAACGACACGGGATATTATCGAAGATACGGTGAACATCGACGGCATTGTATTCCGCTTTATCGATACAGCCGGCATACGAGAAACGCACGACGTCATCGAAACAATTGGCATCGAGCGCAGTTTCCAAGCCATAAAACGTACAGATATCGTGCTGTGGATAATAGATCAGACAAAAGCAGATCAGCAAATTTCCAATCTCTCATCGAAAATTCTTCCTGCATGCAGCGACAAAAGTCTGATTCTGGTTCTCAACAAATCTGATTTAAACACTACCTCTTCATCGATCGGTATTATCGGTTTACCAGAAAACACCCGCGTGCTTTCTCTCTCTGCAAAGTTTAAAGAAGGAATAGACAAACTGAAAAAACAATTGGTAGAAGCCACACATCTTCCTGCAATCTCGCAAGCTGATGTCATCGTTACCAATGCCCGCCACTACGAAGCCCTCACCCATGCACTTGATGCAATACATCGCGTGCAAGAAGGCTTGCAAATCAATCTTCCGGGAGATCTCATTTCTCAAGATTTACGAGAGTGTATCTTTCACCTAAACGACATTATCGGAGAAGTAACAACCGATAGCGTTTTAACCAATATCTTTAAGCATTTTTGCATCGGGAAATGATATATCGCAATTAACTGCAACGAATTAGAACCAACTATAATGAAGCCGCTGAAAATCAGCGGCTTTTTTATTTGTCCAAAATCCGGCTATGTGCAGTCGGATATAGTTGTCCACCATA
>CALUET010000003.1 GCA_944319745.1 uncultured Phocaeicola sp.
GGTGACTATTGCACGAAGGATCCACCTCTATCCATACCGAACAGAGAAGTTAAGCTTCGTCACGCCGATGGTACTGCGCAAGTGGGAGAGTAGGTAGTTGCCGTTTTGTCAGGCTCCGCCGCGGGGGAATCCTCCCTGCGGCGGAGTTCTTGTTTGGGGGGAGATGCTTTTTTATATACGGAAGAAGACTTGAGTCTTTGTGGGTAATAGCACTTTATAAAGCAAAAAATGAAGCATGTATTAGCTTTTCTGAGAGGGCGTTATTTGCAAAATGCGTATCATTTATGTGATAATATTCGTTTCTTTGGTGTAAATAATCTTTATTTTTTTGATTTTGATTCATCTCTTTTTTCAGCTCATTAGCTTTTTGTTTCATTCCGAGAGATTTTAATAAAATCAATCGTGCAATATTTTTCTGGTGAACATCGAATGTTTTTGCTTCGTCAAACTCGATATATTTTAATATCTCTGTCTGCTTTTGGAATAATTGCAATTCCGGTAAGAGGTCTTTGACCAATAAAACTATTACAGCAAACACAACCTCTTTGAGATTTTTGCGTGGGCGGAAAATAAAGCACCTTCTTGGTGTGGCAATGAAAGTTCACTCCATTTCCGCTAAAGCCGGTTTCTTTTAATATTGGCGCAATTTCTTTGTTGTCAACTCCCTTGAACTTTTCCTTTGCGTTTTGCTTTTCATTTTCATCCATATCGCAGGATTTTATCCGATCTGTCTCAAACAATCTCGTAATACGACGGCTTTTCTTGTAATACTTCATGCCTTGATGTGTTGTAAAGTAGCCGAGCATAAAATCTTTTTGTCGCTTTTCAGGGAACACCTCGTTAGGGAATAGAAGATATTGGTGAAAGCGCGTCAGGGTTTTTCTTTAATTGTACAGGAGCGATCGTATCGTTGATCCAATTTGGAAAATGAGTCCTTGTCATGTACGGATTGTAATACATTTCTTGTTGATCCGGGATTTGTATGATATAACTTTTCTTTTCTTTGACGGGAAGTGAGTATTCTTTTATCCAGGGGTTTGCATTGCGGAGTATGGCGTATGTAATTCCTTGTTCTTTTGCAAAGAGTGCAAGGTCTGTGATTGTTGTGTCTATTACTACTTCATGATACGGTATGGGAGGATAAAGATCGGATGATTTTAAATAGAATCCAAAGATGCGAGGATCTTGAAACAGGATCTTTGCTGCCAAAATACGATATATGTAGCGTGATGTCTCTTCTACAAGATGCATGTCGAGGGCATTGTTTTCATATTGTTTTTCAGATTGCCGTGTGATCCGCGCCTGTCCGGCATTGTACGATGCTGCGACATTTACCCAGTTGCCAAAGCGTTGATAAGCCTGTTTGAGGTATTTGCATGCAGCTTCTGTCGACTTCTTTATGTGATAACGTTCGTCCACATACTGATTAATTTCGAGGCCGAGTTCTTTCCCCGTGGCGGGCATAATCTGCCATAGCCCTGCTGCGCCGGCCACCGAACGCGCATTGGGATTGACATTGCTTTCGATAACCATCAAATATTTAAAGTCGTCCGGGACATTATTTGCCTTTAAAATAGGTTCGATGACAGGGAAATATCTGTTGGCGCGTTTCAGTATTTGGATAGAGGTGCTGTGCATATAAGAAAAAGCAAGCAATTCCCTGTCCATTGCCTCGCGGCGGTCGTACCGTGTCAGGTCGATGGTTTCTCCGCAGAACTCGATTTTTTTGGGTATTTCAATGCAACTGTTTCGCGGTGTTTCGCCGGAGTTTTCCTCTTGTTTGCTGCAAGCATAATGCGAGCTGGTGAGAGAGGTAATAAAAATTGCCGATAAAAGAACAGGTATAAGCGTACTGATGCGAGATTTTTGTTTCATAAAAAATTATATTTGATGTAAGAAGAATCCGAAACGAACTCCATCTTTCATGAGAAATCACGGGATGTTCATTTCGGATTCCGCCGATGTTTTTATCCATTTTCCGTAGGGAATAAACAGAAATTATGCTTTCCTTTCCGCAACTACTTTGCGGGCATACACTTCTTCTTCTTTGTTAACCATAACAAGCACTACACCACCCATGTTTGAATAAGGCGATGTTACAGCCGAGAGAGTTTCGTCTTTGAGCATTGCTGTTACGCCCGCTGCTTCAAGTAGTCCCTTTACCAACTCAGCTTCCCAGAGGTTTCCCCGGAAAACTTCAATTAATGAACCATACGTTTTTGCTCTCATAGTTTTATGTTTTTAGGGGTTTACGGGGCAGCTGTTCGGCGGCTTCCCCTTTGTATCAAAGGTAATAAAATCTTTTTATATTCGGCGTTTATATTGAAAGAAAAAATAAGAAAATGTGCATTTCTTTCTCTTTTTTGTTATTTCGAGGCGTTGTTGGAAGAAGATTTTAGCACTTAATGTGTATATTTGTTTCCGATAAAACAAAGAAAATATGAGTGGTAATTGGCATCGTATCGCAGTAAAAGTAGGGAGTAATGTCCTTACCCGTCCCGATGGAACGCTGGATGTTACCCGCATGTCAGCATTGGTCGATCAGATAACCGACTTGTACCGTAAGGGGATGGAGGTTATTCTGATTTCATCGGGTGCGGTGGCTGCCGGTAAAAGCGAGTTTCATACGGATAAGAAATTAGACAGTGTGGATAGTAGGCAGTTGTTCTCTGCGATAGGGCAGGTAAAATTGATTAACCGTTATTACGAACTGTTTCGTGACAGAGGGATATGTGTCGGTCAGGTATTGACCACAAAGGAAAGTTTTTCCACGCGCCGTCATTATTTGAATCAAAGGAATTGTATGTCGGTCATGCTGGAGAACGGCATTATTCCCATTGTTAATGAAAACGACACGATATCGGTTACCGAACTAATGTTTACCGACAACGATGAATTGTCCGGCCTTGTGGCTACGATGATGGACGTACAGGCTTTGATAATCTTGAGTAACATTGATGGCATCTATAACGGTCCTCCTTCGGATCCGGATACGTGCGTGATTCGGAATATTACGCAAGATGATGATTTATCGTCTTATGTTCAGACTACAAAGTCGTTGTTCGGGCGCGGAGGAATGTTGACAAAGATGCAAATAGCCCGTAAAGTGGCCGATGAAGGCATTACGGTTTTTATCGCAAACGGGAAGCGCGATAATATCCTTCCCGATTTGGTAAGCGATGCAGATGACACGCTTTGCACTCGTTTTATCCCTTCGTCTGTTCCGGTTTCGAGCGTAAAAAAATGGATTGCTCATAGTGAGGGATTTGCCAAAGGGAAGATTTACATTGACAAGCAGGCGTCGGAAACGCTTCGTTCCGGCAAGGCTGTCAGTATTCTTCCGGTAGGAATTGTTCGTGTGGAAGGACGTTTTGAAAAAAACGACATTGTGCGTATCGTCGATTATCAGGGTGATATGATAGGCGTGGGGAAGGTTAATTATTCGTCTGCGCAGGCAATAGAGATAATGGGACAGTGTGGGCAGAAGCCTGTGGTGCATTACGATTATCTTTATGTGGAATAGTGTGAAAAGAAATATGTAGGTCAATATAAAAAAGAAAGAGAATATGTGCACAGGCAAACTGCAGGAAGTGTTTCAGGCGGTTCGGGATGCATCACGTTTTGTTGCATTGCTGTCTGAAGAAGTCAAGGCAAATATTTTGAAAGATTTGGCGGAAGCCGTATTGGAACAGACGCCGTTTTTATTGGAAGAAAACAGAAAAGATTTGGAGAAGATGTCTTCCGACGATCCGAAATACGACCGCTTGCGGTTGACGGAAAGCCGTCTGAAAGATATTTCTCTCGATTTGCAGCATGTAGCACATTTGTCTTCTCCTTTGGGGACGGTGATTTCGGAAGAAATCCGTCCGAACGGTATGCTCTTGAAGCGCGTTCGAGTACCTTTCGGAGTCGTGGCTGTTATTTACGAAGCTCGCCCGAATGTAAGTTTTGATGTCTTTTCGCTTTGCTTGAAAACGGGAAATGCTTGTATATTGAAGGGCGGGCATGAAGCCGAATTATCCAATAAGGCCATTGTGACATTGATAAAAAATGTATTGCTTAAGCACGGAATTCCGGGTCAGATAGTAGAACTATTGCCTTCAAGCCGGGAGGCAACGACAGAACTCTTGCATGCCGACGGCTATGTAGATCTGCTGATTCCGCGCGGTAGCGGCCGGTTGATACGCTATGTGCGCGAGAATTCTAAGATACCGGTTATCGAAACGGGAGCCGGCGTATGCCATACTTATTTTGACAGCGACGGCGATGTGAAAAAAGGAGCGGCTATTGTCTGTAATGCCAAGACGAGACGTGTCAGTGTATGCAATGCGCTTGATTGCCTGATTATTCACCGTGACCGGTTGAAAGATTTGCCGGAAATTTGCAGCCCCCTGGAACATTATGGTGTAAAGATCTATGCAGACGAGCGGGCCTATGCCGAGTTGGAGGGAAATTACCCGCAGGCATTGTTGCAGTTGGCCGACGCCGAGTGTTTCGGAGTGGAGTTTCTTGATTATAAAATGTCCGTTCGTACGGTCGACAGCCTTGAGGAAGCGTTGCAACATATAGCCAAATATGGATCGAAACACAGTGAGTGTATTGTGACGGAAAACGAGGAACATGCCGAATGTTTCTTGCAGTCGGTCGATGCGGCCTGCGTATATAGCAATGTCTCTACCGCTTTTACCGATGGAGGACAGTTTGGTTTGGGGGCGGAAATCGGAATCAGTACCCAAAAACTTCACGCTCGCGGCCCTATGGGATTGGAGGCTTTGACCACATATAAATGGGTGATACGGGGGAACGGTCAGATTAGAGAGAGATAATGACGGAGTAAATAATTTATATAAACGAATGCAAATGAAAACTTTTACGAATGTATTTGACTTGGGTGACCTGAAAGTTGCCTTGAATGAAGCTTTCGAGATAAAGAAAGATCGTTATAAATACGAAGCATTGGGGAAGCATAAAACCTGTTTGCTGATATTCTTTAATAATAGTCTGCGCACGCGTTTAAGCACACAAAAGGCTGCTCGGAATTTAGGAATGGATGTTATTGTGTTAGACGTGAATCAAGGTGCGTGGAAGCTGGAGACGGAACGCGGAGTTGTTATGGATGGAGACAAGAGCGAACACCTGTTGGAGGCAATCCCTGTGATGGGCTCTTATTGCGATGTTATCGGAGTTCGTTCCTTTGCACGCTTTGAAAGCCGGGAAGACGATTATACGGAGAAAATCCTCAATCAGTTTATTCGTTATTCCGGAAAGCCGGTATTCTCTATGGAGGCTGCGACCGGGCATCCTTTACAGGCTTTTGCCGATCTGATAACAATAGAAGAGTATAAGCGAAAGGAACGCCCGAAAGTGGTTCTGACTTGGGCTCCGCATCCGCGTGCGTTGCCGCAGGCTGTTCCGAATTCCTTCGCCGATTTCATGAACGAAGCCGATGTGGATTTTGTAATTACCCATCCTCATGGTTACGAGCTCGATCCAAAATTTGTAAGAGGCGCCAAGGTGGAATACGACCAGTTGAAGGCTTTTGAGGGAGCCGACTTTATTTATGCAAAAAACTGGGCATGCCCCGGAGTTACAAATCCCGATGATTATGGTAAGGTGTTGAGTAAAGATATGAATTGGACGGTAGATACGGCGCACATGGCATTGACGAATGATGCGTTTTTTATGCATTGTTTGCCTGTTCGGCGCAATATGATTGTTACAGACGATGTGATAGAGGCTCCTACTTCATTGGTTATACCGGAAGCTGCCAATCGGGAAATTTCGGCAACTGTGGTGCTGAAGCGGATACTGGAAGGGCTTAAATGATAAAAAAGATTTTCTCTTTTCTGCCTTTTTGAGGAATGAGTGGATAAAAAACAACCCGGCCTTTTGAGACGATTATTTCAATATTTTTCTCAAAAGACCGGGAGGTTTTTCTGAATAGATTGCCTCGTGTTGGAAAGATGTTGTTATGCTCCTGTCTTTGGCTGCCGTGAGTGGAGATGACGACGGGGCTATTGTATAAAAGAAATGCAGGCCTTTTCTGTGAAAGGAATGCGTCATCTTTACAAAGCACTGCCGGAGCCCGGTGTCAGATTACAGCTCTATTTCTTTATTATTCTTTTTCCAATCCTCGAAACCCTTGTCCAGATTATATACCGTATATCCTTTTTTCTCTAAGATTTTTGCAGCATTCCGACTGCGCTTTCCGCTTCGGCAATAAACGGCGACGGGACGTTTTATATCCAGCTGCTCATCGACCGAAGCAGAGAATGTCTCATCCAGTACATTAATATTAAGGCTGTTGGGTAAATGCCCCTGACTGTATTCGGCAACAGTCCTCACGTCTACTACTTGAACATTCTCGTCTTGAATCAATTGTTCGAAGTCATCGGACGAAAGATTCTTGAAATTCTCTTTATTTTTCTGCGTGCAAGCTGACAGAGATACTAAGCATAATCCTGCAAACAGTGCGAAAAAGATTTTTTTTATCATAATCATATTAAAATAGGATAGTTAATATTGGAATTCTCGAACGGTTTGTCCTTCTTCATAGGTGTTGATGTGGAATCTTATTTTATCCCCTTCGTTTAAAATATCTTTGTAATGCCACAAGGGAACAGAAAGGTAATATTTTATTGTGAAAGCCTCGTAATCGTTGTACCTGTTGTGATATAACCTCAGGTTTAACGTTTTGTTTTGGTCGGCATCCACCGTAATTCCCTCATCAACGAAATGAAAAGCGTGGCTTTGGTCTTTATGTTTTATCAGTAAGATCATGTTCAGATATTCCCCCGATCTCCAGATACTTTGAATACCTACGGGATCTGTTTTTATTCCGAGCAGAAAATTTTCTATTTTTTGCGGTATCATGGCAGGTATTAGCTGGCAGGTGTAAAGCATGATACGGTTTTGTCCCGGCGTTTCGTCGATAATTTGGTATGTGGATACGGTGCGGTATGTCGTGTCTTCCCGTAATCCGCTTATGCCTTCACGAGGTTGTATGAACAGCGACTCTCCTTGGTCGGTGCGAAAAGAAGAAAGAGTTCCCGATTCATCGGTGCAGGCATCGATGAATTCGGTGATTACGCTTGGATATACATAATCGTCGTTATCGCACGAAACAAAGGATAAAGTGCAGTAGAGTACCGTGAATATAGTTAAAAGGAATCTCATGTAGTGGTTGCGTTTATTTTGTTGATGACAGGGTAAGCGTACATGGTCAGGATTCTGTTCCGCAAGAAATCGCGATCTTTCCCGGGGAGATCTATTAAATCAATCTTTTTGTTTACATACGTTTCAAAGCGGGCTTTGTCATCAGGAGTATATTCATGTTCAAATCGCTTCGTATTGTTTAGTAAATCGAAAGCCACATAATTTCCCGTATAGAGCCGGTAATTACAGAAAATATGATTGTCTATCAGTTTGGCCACTCGCGAGAAGATTTCTGCTTTAGGCAGGTCTCGTAGTGCATCTATTTCATTGTTTATGCAAGGAGCCGCCTGGAAATGGACTTGTCCTTTATATCCGAAGATACCGGTTTTCATGTTGTTGAGGTCGTCTTGCTGGCTTTTTTTGAAACCTTCGATGTCGCGCTTTTGTTGCATCTCTTTCGCTTTCAGAAAATCGCAGGGATCGTATTCATAAGAAAGCGACAAAGGTACGATGTTAAGTTCCTTCAGCCGTTCTACGATGTCGCCTTCTCCTGCCATGGCCAACATCTTTAATACACTGTCTTGTGTGCGGTCATTGGAGTCTTTAGCTCGTCCTTCTCGTTGGGCTATCCATACGTTTTCTTTTTTTGTCGTGATGGCGAAATGGATATAGCGCGACATGCGTGCCGACGATTCGAGCATTTGTCTCATGGTCAATGCACGTTGTACGATGAATGATTTGTTTATTCTTACAAGATCTTTGATCCAAGGGTAGATAAGGAGGTTGTCTCCTATGGCAATTTCTACCGTTGTGGGAAAGTGATTGTCGAGAAGGCCTACGGATAAGAATCCGGGATCAAGAACAATGTCCCGGTGATTGGAAATAAATGTATAGTTTTGTTTCTTGTCGGGTAATGAGGTGGTGTCCAGATCAAATCCGTCACTGTGTTGCTGAATAATCTGTTTGAGCAGCCGATAGAAAAAGGTCTTTTGTACATCCAGATTCGTTTTGCACACTTTTAGCAGCTCGACAATCTTTTCTAACGGCGTGTCGGGCATCACTGTTTCTATAATTTTGCGGAATGCCGGATCAGCGATTAATCTTTCGAACGCCTGAGGAAGTTCCTCGGGGGAATAAGGGCGGATCTCATCAAATTCGGGAGGAATGTTCATGGTTATTGGCAGGTTTGAAAATGATCTTCTATAATGTCGGTCATTACATCTGTAATGTTTAGTCCGGCAGCTTTCACTTGTTGTGGAATAAAGCTGGTAGCTGTCATGCCGGGGGTGGTATTGACCTCCAGCATATTAATCTTTTCTCCTTCGGTAACAATGTAATCAATGCGTACAATGCCTTTACATCCTAATATATCATAGATGGCAGATGTGAGCTTTTGTATGCGTGATGTAAGTTCCGGACTGAGGCGTGCCGGAGTAATTTCGGTTACTTCTCCATTGTATTTTGCGTTGTAATCGAAAAACTCGTTCTTGCTTACGACTTCTGTAATGGGAAGAACGACGGAGTTTTTCCTTGTCTTATAACATCCGTTGGCAAGCTCTGTCCCATTCATAAAAGCTTCGATCATGACATCGTTTGATTCTTTGAATGCTTTTTCCAAGGCCGGACGGATTGCTTCCCGCGAAGTTACCTTGGTAACTCCGAAGCTGGAGCCGCTGTCATTGGGCTTGATGAAACAAGGCAATCCGATTTTTTCTATAATGGTATCTTCTGAAATGTCATATCCTTTGTGGACCAATAAGGATTCGGCTATGCGTATTCCAAACCCTTTCAGGTATTGGTTGAGTGTAAATTTGCTGAATGTCAGAGCAGAGGTGAGTACGTTGCATGTGGAGTAAGGAATGCCTATCAGTTCGAAATAGCCTTGCAGGATGCCGTTTTCTCCGGGAGTTCCATGAATTGTTATATAAGCAAAGTCGGGGATAATCTTTTTTCCTTCGTGTAAGAAACTGAAGTCATTTTTATCAATAGGCGATCTTTTCCCGTCGGGAAGCAGAGCTTCCCATTTTTGTTTGGTAAGATTTACGATATAAAGATTGTATTTTTCTTTATCGATAAAAGAATAAATACCTTCGGCGCTCCGCAGGGAAACGCCATATTCCGAAGAATCTCCTCCGGCTACGATTGCAATGGTACGTTTCATGATAGTTCTCTGTTACTAATATAATTTCTCCATCTTTCTATCAGGGCGGTCATGTCTTCGGGAAGTTCCGAGGTGAAAAATAATTCTTTTCCGCTTCTCGGGTGAACAAATCCCAATGTTTTGGCATGAAGAGCCTGACGGGGGCAGATGTCGAAGCAATTGTTTACGAATTGTTTGTATTTGCTGAAATGAGTTCCTTTTAATATTTCGTGTCCTCCGTATCGTTCGTCGTTGAATAAGGTGTGCCCGATATATTTCATGTGTACCCGAATTTGATGCGTGCGCCCGGTTTCAAGTACACATTTTACCAGCGTCACATACCCCAACCGTTCCAAAACCTGGTAATGAGTTACGGCATGTTTCCCTTGATTCGGATCGGAAAGTACCGCCATTTGCATGCGGTCTTTGGGGTTTCTCCCGATATTTCCGGTAATCGTTCCTTCGTTTTCTTCGATGATACCCCATACTACCGCATTGTATTCGCGCTTAGTTGTTTTATTATAGAATTGCATGCCCAGGTTTGTTTTTGCATCCGGGGTTTTTGCAATAACGAGTAGTCCGGACGTATCTTTATCGATGCGGTGAACCAATCCTACTTGCGGATCGTTCGGATCGTAGGAAGGAATATCTCGAAGATGCCATGCTATTGCATTAACCAGGGTGCCGTGATAATTACCGCATCCCGGGTGGACAACCAGACCGGCGGGTTTGTTTATCACCATGAGGTCGTTGTCTTCGTATAAAATATTTAAAGGGATGTCTTCAGGAATGATGTCATTGTCGTAACGCGGGCGGTCCATCATGATGGTCAGCACATCGAACGGTTTTATTTTATAGCTGCTTTTAACGGGTTTTCCGTTGGCCATGACAAAACCCCGTTCGGCTGCTGTCTGGATGCGATTCCGCGAAGCATTGGCAATACGCTCGAATAGATATTTGTCGATGCGGATGGGGCTCTGCCCTTTATCTACGATTACACGGAAATGCTCGTACAATTCTGTCGAATCATCCAAAGGTTCTATATCTTCCAAGGACGTGTCTAATTCCGTTATCGAATCATATTCTTGCATTGCTCGCCTTCTTCTTTAAAGTTTAAAACCATGATTCATCTATTTCCGGCTCATCTTCTTCCGGATTTCTCGGCACAGGCGTATTGCTTAAAGTGTCGATGTTCAGCGAATCCCGCATTTTTGTGCTTCCAACGCAGAGCGTAAGCAAAGCCTCATACGGTATTGCATCACCTGCATGTATGTTTTTTCCCTTGTATTTGATGCCATATACCCAGTCTTGTTCTCCCGGTATTAATTCCGGTTCGGTAAGGCGGAATCCCATGGATTTCAATTTTGCTGCGGCTTGTCGTACCGAACTGTTGTCTGCCAGGTCGGGAAGTTTTATTTTGGGTATCTCGAGGGTGTTTATTGTAAGATAAATTGTTCTCCCTTCTTTTACGCGTGAACCTCCGGCAGGTGTCTGGTCGAGTACAATTCCGGCGGGCATGCCTTTTACAAAAGTCGAGTCGATTACCAACGCTTTCATTTTCTCTTTCTGTAAAAGTTCTTTTGCCGTAGAGACAGGTTTTTCTTTTACGTCGGGGACAACATACGATTCCCCGTGATGGGTATAGCGGTCCATCCAATGTAAAGTGCTCCATGCTGCAATGATCACAACGGCAATCATGGCTAATATGTTCAGCCAGAAGAAAAGATTCCGTTTAAATGAAAAAAAATCTTTTAAGGAAATCATAAACACTTATAAGTATTGTTTCGAGGACAAATATACGCATAAAAAATGAAAATGAGTAGCGTAAAAAGAGAACGGCCGTATTGTTGGAGAATAAGGGAGGCTGTCGGCCGGAGTTTTTATCCTTTTGCGGGGATAAAAAAGAGGAAAAGAAGAGCCATGATATTCGAAATAAAAATATCATGGCTCTCCTTATTCTTTTATACTTAATGTGAAATTTATGCTTTCACACCGTTGTATTCATCTGAAACAGTAAGTTTTTTACGGCCTTTAGCCCGGCGTGCTGCCAAAACTTTACGCCCGTTTGCTGTTGCCATTCTTTCACGGAATCCGTGTTTGTTTTTTCTCTTTCTGTTAGAAGGTTGGTAGGTTCTTTTCATGTTCGTATATGTTTTATGTTATTATTCTATGGGTTCGGGCTGCAAAATTAGAGACTTTTTTTTAATAAACCAAATAGCTAAATTATTTTTAGACAAATCTTTTTGCGATTTTTCTCGATTTAGATTAATTTTGCCCCGCGATACGTGAAAGGAAAATCTGAATAATTATATAATAAAACAATTTCATTATGATTAATGCTCAAGACATTAAAATCGGAACTGCTATCCGTATGGATGGTAAATTGTATTTTTGTATAGACTTCTTACATGTGAAACCGGGGAAAGGTAATACGTTTATGCGTACAAAACTGAAAGATGTTGTCGACGGTTATGTATTGGAACGTCGTTTCAATATCGGTGAAAAATTGGAAGATGTGCGTGTGGAACGTCGTCCTTACCAATATTTGTATAAGGAAGGTGACGATTATATTTTTATGAATCAAGAAACTTATGAGCAGGTTCCTATTGCTCATGATTTGATTGAAGGCGTGAATTTCTTGAAAGAGGAAATGGTTGTGGATGTCGTTTCCGATGCTTCAACCGATACAATCCTTTTTGCAGAACTTCCGGTGAAGGTGCAATTGAAAGTTACTTATACAGAGCCCGGCCTGAAAGGCGATACGGCAACCAATGCAACGAAGCCTGCTACCGTAGAGACCGGCGCAACGGTGCGTGTTCCTTTGTTTATTAATCAAGATGAAATCATTGAGGTTGATACACGTGACGGTTCTTATGTAGGACGGGTGAAGGCATAAAGACCTGTCCGAGTAAAAATATTCAGAAGGCAGAGGAAGTGTAAATATGATACTTTCTCTGTCTTTTTTTGATGATGGCAGAGAAAAAAGAAGAATATATTTATCTTTTCATTTGAACAAAAGCGTCTTCTGATAAAATAATAGCTTATTTTTTGCAAATCATCGCATTATTTTATATCTTTGCAGCCGAGATGGATGAAAGGTGGAGGGGCAATTAAGCTCCTTTTTTTATTCTTATATTACTAATAGATGATAGATAAAAACACTGTAGCCCGAATTGTAGAAGAATGGCTGAAGGATAAAGATTATTTCCTTGTGGACGTCACTGTCAGTCCTGACGACAAAATTGTTGTGGAAATAGACCATGCGGAAGGAGTCTGGATAGACGATTGTGTGGAATTAAGCCGTTATATCGAATCGAAACTGAATCGGGAAGAAGAAGATTACGATCTGGAAGTCGGATCGGCAGGAATCGGTCAGCCGTTTAAAGTCTTGAGGCAATATGAAATCCACGTGGGGAAAGAAGTGGAAGTTCTCACGAATGACGGGAAAAAATATACCGGCGTATTGACAAAAGTCAATCCGGAAAATTTTGTGATAACGATAGAAGTAAAGGTGAAGCCCGAAGGAACAAAGCGTCCCAAATGGGTGGAACAAGATGTTACGTTAGCTTATAATGAAATAAAGTATACCAAATATTTAATCAGTTTTAAATAACTATGGCCAAAAAAGGGGAAACTGTCAGTTTGATTGACACATTTTCGGAGTTTAAGGAATTGAAAAACATCGATCGTACTACGATGGTGAGTGTGTTGGAAGAATCTTTTCGTAGTGTGATAGCAAAGATGTTTGGGACGGATGAGAATTATGATGTTATTGTAAATCCCGATAAAGGTGATTTTGAAATCTGGCGTAATCGTGAAGTGGTTGCGGACGATGAGCTGACGAATCCGAACATGCAGATCACATTAAGCGAGGCTCGGAAGATCGATACTTCGTATGAAGTGGGAGAAGAGGTGACGGACGAGGTGATCTTTGAAAACTTTGGTCGTCGTGCAATATTGAATCTTCGCCAGACACTTTCTTCGAAAATTCTGGAACTGGAAAAGGACAGTCTGTATAATAAATATATAGAAAAAGTAGGAACGGTGGTATCGGCAGAGGTTTATCAAATCTGGAAAAAAGAGATTTTGTTGCTGGATGATGAAGGAAATGAGCTGTTGCTTCCGAAAACAGAACAGATTCCCAGTGATTTTTACCGGAAGGGAGAGACGGCACGCGCGGTGGTGGCACGTGTAGACAATAAGAATAATAATCCGAAAATTATATTAAGCAGGACTTCGCCCGTGTTCTTGCAGCGTTTGTTTGAACAGGAAGTTCCCGAGATTAATGACGGGTTGATTACCATAAAGAAAATCGCCCGCATACCCGGTGAACGTGCTAAGATAGCTGTTGAATCGTATGATGAACGGATAGATCCGGTGGGCGCTTGTGTGGGAGTAAAGGGCTCTCGCATTCACGGAATAGTTCGTGAGCTTCGAAATGAGAATATAGATGTAATAAACTATACGTCGAACATCCAATTGTTTATTCAGCGTGCACTAAGTCCGGCGAAGGTTTCTTCGATCGTGATGCATGAGGATGAAAAACGTGCGGAGGTTTATCTGAAACCGGAAGAGGTTTCTTTGGCGATAGGAAAAGGTGGTATGAATATTAAGTTGGCAAGCATGTTGACGGAATATACCATTGATGTCTATCGTGAGTTGGATGAAACTTCGGTGGATGAAGATATTTATTTGGATGAATTTAAGGACGAAATAGATGAATGGGTGATAAACGCGATTAAAGGAATTGGCATTGATACCGCAAAAGGTGTGTTGAATGCACCGCGAGAGATGTTGATTGAGAAGGCAGATCTGGAGGAAAATACGGTAGATGATGTATTGCGAATTTTAAAAGCCGAGTTTGAAGAAGGATAATTGAATAGTTTTTTTCTTATAATCGCGGGAACATCTTTCTCTGAACTCAATAAAAAAAGGATAATTTATGACGATAAGACTGAATAAAGTAACAAGAGATTTAAACGTGGGAATTGCAACGGTTGTAGAATTTTTACAGAAAAAAGGTTTTACGATTGAAGCAAATCCTAATACAAAAATTACGGAAGAACAATACAATATACTCGTAAAAGAGTTCAGTAAAGATAAAGATTTAAGGATAGAGTCTGAGAAGATATATCAAGAACGGCAAAATAAAGAACGAAACAAAGCCTCTGTTTCGATTGATGATTTACGCGAGGAGAAGAATAATTCTGAGGTGATAGAAACTGTTATCCCGGATGACATTCGTCCGAAGTTCAAACCGGTTGGAAAGATTGATTTGGATAATTTGAACGGAAAGAAACCAAAGATCGCCACTGAAGAGCCTTTGAAGGAAAGTGAAAGCTTGGAACATCAGCAAACGGAATCTCCGGCGGAAAAAGAAGCAGAGCAGAATGCACAGAACGAAAATGCTCAGCCTTCCGGCAATGAAAATCGCGTTATGGAAGAAAAGGTTCCGGAACAATCGTCAGAAGACCGTGTTGCGGAAGCCGATCATAATGCCTCGACTACGGAGAAAGAGCCCGCAATAGAAAAAACGGAACGCGAGGAAAAAGTAAATTTAAATCCTGTCCCGGAACGAAAGGAGGAGGAAATTTTTAAAATACATCCAACCGAATTGAAGTCAAAAATAAAAATGGTTGGACAGATTGATTTGGCTGCTTTGAATCAGTCTACTCGTCCGAAGAAAAAAACAAAAGAAGAAAAACGCAAAGAGCGTGAAGAAAAAGACAAACAACGTCAGGAGCAACGTCGTCAGATGAAAGATGCCATTATGAAGGAAATCAGAAGTGGCGATGACAAGGATGACAATAAAGCGTCTGACGATTCGGCAAAAAAGAAAAAAAGAAATCGGATTAATAAGGAACGTGTAGACATCAATGCCGTAGGAAGTACGGGAGCTTCTGCTCGCGGAAATGAAAAAAATACAAGAAACAACGTTTCGCAAGGAGGAGGCAAACACAATTATAATAAAGACAGATTTAAGAAACCTGTGGCAAAGCCCGAGGTGAGTGATGAAGATGTTGCCAAGCAAGTGAAAGAAACATTGGCGCGTTTGACGAGCAAAGGGAAGAACAAAGCGGCAAAATATCGGAAAGAAAAACGGGAAGCAATTCAAAATCGCCAACAGGAGCAGAACGAGATAGAATTAGAAGAAAGCAAGGTTCTTAAACTTACAGAGTTTGTTACGGCCAATGAATTGGCAAACATGATGAACATCTCTGTGACGCAAGTCATCTCAACCTGCATGAGTGTGGGAATAATGGTTTCTATAAATCAACGATTGGACGCGGAAACCATAAATCTGGTGGCAGAAGAGTTTGGCTATAAAACGGAATATGTGAGTGCCGAAGTGGCGCAAGCCATAGAAGAAAAAGCTGATGCCGAAGAAGATTTGCAACCGCGTGCTCCGATTGTTACCGTTATGGGACATGTGGATCATGGTAAGACTTCTTTGCTTGATTATATACGTAAGGCTAATGTGATTGCCGGTGAAGCAGGTGGAATAACCCAACATATCGGTGCATACAACGTGAAGTTGGAAGACGGACGCCGCATTACTTTCTTGGATACGCCGGGACACGAGGCCTTTACCGCGATGCGTGCCCGTGGAGCGAAAGTAACGGATGTTGTCATAATAATAGTGGCAGCCGACGATAATGTGATGCCGCAGACAAAAGAAGCCATCAATCATGCTACGGCAGCAGGCGTACCGATTGTGTTTGCAATCAATAAGATTGATAAGCCGAACGCTAATCCCGATAAAATAAAAGAGGAATTGGCTTCAATGAATTTCCTCGTGGAAGAATGGGGAGGTAAGTATCAATCACAGGACATTTCGGCGAAAAAAGGTACAGGCGTTAAGGAATTACTCGAAAAAGTATTGCTTGAGGCCGAAATGCTTGACCTGAAAGCCAATCCGAACCGCAAGGCGACCGGCCCGATTATTGAGTCTTCTTTGGATAAAGGACGCGGATACGTGGCTACGGTATTGATTTCAAACGGAACACTTCATGTCGGCGATATTGTTTTAGCCGGGACATATTACGGAAAAGTGAAAGCGATGTTTAACGAACGTAACCAGCGCTTGAAAGAAGCCGGACCGTCTGAGCCTGTATTGATATTGGGATTGAACGGGGCACCATCTGCGGGAGATACGTTCCATGTCTTCGATACAGAGCAGGAAGCGCGCGAAATTGCGAACAAACGAGAGCAGTTGCAGCGCGAACAAGGTCTGCGTACGCAAAAAATGCTTACCCTTGATGAAGTGGGACGCCGCCTGGCTTTAGGTGATTTCCACGAATTGAATATTATCGTGAAAGGCGATGTGGACGGATCAGTGGAGGCCTTGAGTGATTCATTAATCAAATTGTCTACCGAACAGATTCGTGTAAATGTGATTCATAAGGGAGTGGGACAGATCTCAGAGTCCGACGTATCTTTGGCTGCTGCTTCCAATGCAATCATTGTAGGATTCCAAGTCCGTCCTTCAGGCAATGCGGCAAAATTGGCAGAGCAAGAAGGTGTCGATATACGAAAATACTCAATTATTTATGATGCAATAGAAGAAGTTCAGTCGGCAATGGAGGGCATGCTTTCTCCGACATTGAAAGAACAAATCACGGCGACGATAGAAGTTCGTGAAGTTTTCAACATCAGTAAAGTCGGAATGGTGGCAGGTGCCATGGTGAAGACCGGTAAAGTTAAACGAACTGACAAGGCGCGTTTGATTCGCGATGGTATTGTAATCTTTACGGGCTCTATAAATGCGTTGAAGAGATTCAAGGATGATGTGAAAGAAGTTGGTGCTAATTTCGAATGTGGAATTAGTTTGACCAACTGCAATGACCTGAAAATTGGAGATATAATTGAGACTTATGAAGAAGTGGAAGTGAAGCAAACTTTGTAAGTTGTTCTGATAAATAGTAAACAATGTCATCCTGAACAAATGGAAAGAACTGTAATGCAGTGATGGAATTATCGGGTTCTTCAAGTTGTTTAGCGTGACATTGTTTTTTTATTACTGCTATGCTGACATTAGATTGGGTAATTTTAGGCATTATAATTTTGGGAGCTATTTGGGGCTTTGCAAAGGGATTTATAAAACAATTAGCCTCCCTTGTCGGACTGATTGCCGGACTTTTGATTGCACGTGCCTTATACATTTCAGTGGGAGAACGGTTGGCAATAGAAACCGGAATGTCGGTAACGGTGGGACAGATTGTTGCTTTTTTTCTGATATGGCTATGCGTCCCTCTTATTGTTTCGATATGTGCTTCCATGTTGACGAAAGCCATCGAGGTAATCCATTTAAGTTTTATCAATCGTTTTCTGGGAGCTTTGTTGGGCGGTATCAAGTTTATTCTGTTTATAAGCCTGGTTGTTTATTTTATAGAATATGTTGATTCGCAGAATAAGTTTATCAGTTCTGGTAATAAGAAAGCTTCTGTATTATATTATCCGATGAGAGAATTGTCGGGAATGTTCATCCCGATTTTGAAAAATGCTACAATGAAATTAATAGATACCAACATATATGAAGAAGGAATCTAATAAATATGTAAAAGGACTGACGCAGGAAAAATATAAATATGGTTTCACTACCGATGTAAATACTGAGGTTATAGAGAGAGGTTTGAACGAAGATGTTATCCGATTAATCTCGAAGAAGAAACAGGAACCTGAATGGCTTTTGGATTTTCGTTTGAGAGCGTATCGCTATTGGCAGACAATGGATATGCCGACATGGGCGCATCTTTCGATTCCGGAAATAGATTATCAGGCCATATCTTATTACGCGGATCCTACCAAAAGAAAGGACGGTCCGAAAAATTTAGACGAGGTTGATCCGGAGTTATTGAAGACTTTTAATAAATTGGGTATTCCTTTGGAAGAACAGATGGCATTGAGTGGTATGGCCGTCGATGCTGTTATGGATTCTGTATCCGTAAAAACTACATTCAAGGAGACGTTGATGGAAAAAGGCATCATCTTCTGTTCGATGAGTGAAGCCATTCGCGAACACGGAGACTTGGTAAAAATGTATTTAGGTTCTGTCGTGGGTTACCGGGATAATTTCTTTGCTGCGTTGAATTCTGCAGTATTTAGCGACGGCTCTTTCGTGTATATTCCGAAAGGAGTTCGTTGTCCGATGGAACTTTCAACCTATTTCCGTATTAATGCCGCCAATACGGGCCAGTTCGAACGTACCCTGATTATTGCAGATGACGACAGTTATGTGTCTTATTTGGAGGGATGTACCGCTCCGATGCGCGACGAAAACCAACTTCATGCTGCCATTGTGGAGATTGTTGTAATGAATCGTGCCGAGGTAAAGTATTCGACGGTGCAGAACTGGTATCCCGGAGATGCGGAAGGGAAAGGCGGTGTTTATAATTTTGTTACGAAGCGTGGAATTTGTAAGGGCGTGGAAAGTAAATTGTCATGGACGCAGGTTGAAACAGGTTCTGCCATTACGTGGAAATACCCGAGCTGTATTTTGAGTGGAGACAATTCGACGGCAGAATTTTATTCTGTTGCGGTGACGAACAATTTTCAGCAGGCCGATACCGGAACAAAGATGATTCATATAGGAAAGAATACCCGCTCCACCATTGTAAGTAAGGGAATCAGTGCGGGAAGAAGTCAGAATTCTTATCGCGGTCTGGTGAGAGTTTCAGAAAAAGCCGATAATGCGCGTAATTACAGTCAGTGCGATTCGCTCTTGTTGGGCAGTCAGTGTGGCGCACACACCTTCCCTTATATGGATATTCATAACGAGACTGCAGTCGTAGAACATGAGGCAACCACGTCGAAGATTTCGGAAGACCAGTTGTTTTATTGCAATCAACGGGGAATTTCTACCGAGGATGCCGTAGGACTGATAGTAAATGGTTATGCAAAGGAAGTGATAAATAAATTACCTATGGAGTTTGCTGTGGAAGCTCAAAAGTTGCTTTCTGTTTCATTAGAAGGAAGCGTAGGATAAAAGATCTGTGTAAAAAAGGAAAAAGTATGTTAGAGATAAAAGATTTACATGCCACGATTAATGGCAAAGAAATATTGAAAGGCATTAATTTAACCGTTAAGTCGGGAGAAGTACATGCAATTATGGGACCGAACGGTTCGGGAAAAAGTACATTGAGCAATGTCCTTGTGGGACATCCTGCCTATGAAGTGACGAAAGGAACGGTAACTTTTGACGGAAAGGACCTGTTGTCTTTGAGCGCAGCCGACCGGAGTCATGAAGGATTGTTCCTATCTTTCCAATATCCGGTGGAGATTCCCGGAGTAAGTATGGTGAATTTTATGCGTACAGCTGTCAATGAGCAGCGTAAATACAGGGGACTTCCGGCGTTGACCGCCAGTGAGTTTTTGAAATTGATGCGGAAGAAACGAGAGATAGTAGAGCTTGACAGCAAACTGGCAAACCGTTCCGTGAACGAGGGTTTCTCGGGAGGCGAGAAAAAACGGAACGAAATATTTCAGATGGCAATGCTGGAACCCAAGCTAAGCATCTTGGATGAAACCGATTCCGGGCTGGACATTGACGCATTACGTATCGTTGCGGAAGGTGTAAATAAGTTGAAAACCCCGGAAACCAGTTGCATCGTGATTACACATTATCAGCGTCTGTTGGATTATATAAAGCCGGATGTTGTGCATGTCCTGTATAAAGGTCGTATAGTGAAGACGGCCGGTCCCGAACTGGCTTTAGAGCTTGAAGCAAAAGGATACGATTGGATTAAGAAAGAGCTGGGAGAGTAATTATGAAAGCGGAACAACAATATATTGATCTCTTCTCGCAGTATGAGGCGATGATTTGCCGCAATAGTGCCGATGCACTGAATGCTTTGCGGGCAAAGGCCTTTGCCGATTTCGAGAAAAACGGCTTTCCTACCCGCAAGGTGGAGAAATACAGATATATGGATGTGGAGAAGTTTTTTGCTCCCAATTACGGCTTGAACTTAAATCGCCTGGATATACCGGTAAATCCTTACGAAGTGTTTAAATGCGATGTGCCCAATCTTAGTACAATGTTGTATTTCGTTGTGAACGATTCCTTTTATGTTAAGAACTCTCCAACGGGGCATTTGCCTGAAGGTGTCGTATTCTGTGGTCTGAAAGAGGCCGCCGGTAAGTATCCGGAGCTGGTAAAACGTTACTACGGGAAGTTGGCCGACACGGGGGAAGACGGCATTGCTGCATTCAATACAATGTTTGCTCAAGACGGAGTGTTCATGTACATTCCTGATAGTGTAGAGCTTGCCAAACCTATTCAATTGGTGAATATTCTACGTGCCGATGTGAACTTTATGGTGAATCGTCGCATCGTTATCGTGCTTGGAAAAGGAGCTCAGGCCAAATTCCTGGTGTGCGATCATGCGATGGATGAGGTAAATTTCCTTTCCACACAGGTAATCGAGGCATTTGTCGGTGAGGGCGCTTCCTTCGATTTATACGAGCTTGAGGAAACACACAATACCACCGTTCGGTTCTCCAATCTTTATGTTTATCAGGAAACAAACAGTCGTGTTGTTTTGAACGGCATGACCTTACATAATGGTACTACCCGTAATTCGGTGGAGGTTACGCTGGGAGGAAAAGGTGCGGAAGTCGGTCTGTACGGTATGGCAATAGCAGACCGTGATGAACAGGTGGACAACTATACGTTCATCGATCACAAGGTGTCCGATTGTACAAGCAATGAATTGTTCAAATACGTGCTCGACGATCGTGCCGTTGGCGCATTCTCCGGGAAGGTTTTGGTGCGGGAAGGTGCCCAACATACCGTGTCGCAACAGACGAATCGTAACATTTGTGCGACGAAAGAGGCCAGAATGTACACGCAACCTCAGCTGGAGATTTATGCAGACGACGTAAAATGTTCACATGGAGCAACGGTAGGTCAGCTGGATGAGAACGCATTGTTTTATATGCAACAACGAGGCATTCCTCTGAAAGAAGCGCGGCTTTTGCTGATGTTCGCCTTCGTCAATGAGGTAATTGATAATGTTCGGATGGATGTGTTGAAAGAACGTTTGCACCGGTTGATCGAGAAACGTTTCCGCGGGGAATTGAATAAATGTCAGGGATGTGCAATTTGTAAATGAGAATTTTATGTACGATATACAAAAGATACGGGCGGATTTCCCAATACTTTCACGCAGTGTATATGGGAAACCGTTGATTTATTTCGACAACGCCGCGACGACTCAAAAACCACGTTGCGTGGTCGATTCCATGATGGAAGAGTATTATTCGGTGAATGCAAACGTACATCGTGGCGTACACTTCCTGTCGCAACAGGCCACGAATCTGCATGAAGCATCCCGTGAAACGGTTCGTCAATTTATAAACGCCCGCAGCTCGTCGGAAATCATCTTTACGCGTGGTACAACGGAAAGCATCAATCTGGTGGCTTCAACCTTTTCCGACAGTCAGATGAAGGAGGGTGATGAGGTAATTGTCTCGGTCATGGAGCATCACAGTAACATTGTTCCGTGGCAGTTGCAGGCAGAGCGTAAGGGAATCGTGCTGAAGGTTATTCCGATGACTGATGAAGGAGAATTACTTTTGTCGGAATATGAGAGATTGTTTTCTTCGCGCACCAAGCTGGTTTCTGTAACGCATGTGTCGAATGTGTTGGGAACGGTCAATCCGGTGAAGGCAATCATTGACATGGCTCATGCTCACAATGTTCCGGTTTTAATAGACGGAGCGCAGAGTATTCCTCATTTGAAGGTAGATGTGCAGGCCATCGATGCCGACTTTTATGTGTTTAGTGGACATAAAATATATGGTCCTACCGGGGTAGGCGTGCTGTATGGTAAGGAAAAATGGCTCGATAAACTTCCTCCTTATCAGGGAGGAGGAGAGATGATCAAGAACGTGAGTTTCGAGAAAACTACCTATAATGACCTTCCTTTTAAGTTTGAAGCCGGCACACCCGACTATATCGGTACTACGGCTTTGGCCGAGGCTTTGAAGTATGTGTCGGCAATAGGAATGGACAATATTGCCTCTTACGAAAAAGAACTTACGCAGTATGCCATGCAACGTTTGCGTGAAATCCCGGGAATGCGCCTTTTCGGTGTGACGGAAGGTAAAGGCAGTGTCATTTCTTTTTTAGTGGGAAACATACATCCGTTCGATATGGGTACTTTACTCGACCGTCTGGGCATTGCCGTACGAACGGGACATCATTGCGCGGAGCCGCTGATGCATCGTTTGGGTATTGAAGGAACGGTGCGTGCTTCGTTTGCCGTTTATAATACAAAAGAAGAAATCGATGCATTGGTTGCCGGAATAGAACGTGTAAGCGCAATGTTTTAAGGCGATCAGAGCGAGCAGAAAAATGTGACCAGGAACGGAACGCTGAAGTCTACTACAAATCCGTGATAGATGGAAAGAATCACGAACTGTTGCCCGCTGTAACGGGTTATGACGGGCAAAGTGGTGTCCATGGTTGTTGCACCGCCCGAGGCGATTGGCGCAAGACGTCCGAACCAACGAACTAAAAGCGGTGCAAAAAGTAAGGTGATGATCTCGCGTGAGATATTTGATAAAAGGGCAATTGTGCCCAATTCTGCGCCTTTGTATTCTGAAATAAAGATACTGGAGAGCGAATAATACCCGAATCCCGAACCGATGGCAAGGCATTCGGGTATGCTTCTGTCGGGCAGAAATGCTCCGGTCACCAAAGCTCCCGCAAAGGTCCCTGCAATGGTCATGAGTGGAAGAAAGGCCAGTCTCGGGTTTAGCGTGCGGAAGTTTTTCAGTGTTTGTGGTGAGTTTCCCACACTGATGCCTACACAAAACATTAAAGCACACAGAACGTAAAAGCTGAGATTTCCCTGGGTTATGTCGGAAGGAAGCCAATGAAATATGCCGCACAATGTGCCCAATAAAAAGAATGAAACGATAATCAGACTGCTTTTCATGATTGTTTTCTCTCCATCTTTTGTATGAATTTCCATAAAATTGCGGCTGTTGCACAACTTCCCAGTACGCATGCTAAGGCTATGATGAGCGAATCCAATCCCAATGCCGCTAAGTTTTGTATGATGCGACGGTCACTTCCCACTTCCACGCCGAGCAGGAAAAGCAGCAGCCATATCAGTATGATGATGATTTTGTGTACACTGTTCAGGTCTTTCTTTCGCAATAAATACCCTATGCACATGCCTCCTATCATAAACAGAATTACGGTGAACATTCAATCTCCTTTTATGTTTGCGTGCAAAAATACGTTTATTTTTTGGAACTTCTTTTCTTCTCTTTGCCGGAAGATGCCTGTGCAACGGCTGTTTCATGATTTTTCTGCAGGCGGATGTTCTGCCGGCTTGAGGAAAATTGTACTTTTGTATGTTTGAAAATATGAAAGCTATGTTGTTGCCTTATTTGCATAAAGATTTGGTAGAAGCGGGATGCGATGAGGCCGGACGCGGCTGCTTGGCCGGAGCTGTTTACGCTGCTGCGGTCATTCTGCCTCCGGATTTCAGGAATGAACTGCTGAACGACTCGAAAAAACTTACCGAGAAACAACGTTATGCCCTGCGTGAGGTGATAGAAAAGGAAGCGATAGACTGGGCAGTAGGGGTAGTTTCTCCGGAGGAAATCGACCGGATTAATATTTTGAATGCTTCTTTCTTGGCGATGCATCGTGCCTTGGATGGATTGAAAGTTGTTCCGCAATATCTGTTAATCGACGGGAACCGCTTTCGGAAATATCGCGATATTCCGCATGAAACAATCGTGAAAGGCGACGGAAAATACATGGCGATTGCCGCGGCTTCCGTCTTGGCCAAGACATATCGTGACGATTATATGCTGGATTTGCACGAGAAATATCCTGTGTACGACTGGGAACATAACAAAGGATATCCCACCGTTAAGCATCGTCAGGCGATAAAAAAATATGGAACGTCGCCATATCATCGGATGAGTTTCCAATTATTGGGTGACGGACAACTTACTCTTGATTTCTAAATACTTTCGGCTTTCTACGGGCTAAGCCGGTTTTTTGTGGGAAAGTCCGCGATGTTTTAACGGAAGCATCGCGGACTTTTTCTCCTTTTTTTACCCTTAATAAAATTAAAACAGAGCACGTTTATATTCACACGTCGGATTAATTTTTGTACCTTTGCACGGCTAAAATATAGAGGAATAGTATAAACATTTAAATAATAAAGTTATGGCAAAGAAAGCGCTTTTAATGATTCTGGATGGTTGGGGCTGTGGCGACCATAAAAAGGATGATGTGATTTTCAATACTCCTACACCGTATTGGGATTCATTACTTGCCGAATATCCGCATTCACAGTTGCAAGCCAGCGGAGAGAACGTGGGCTTGCCCGACGGACAAATGGGTAATTCTGAGGTAGGGCACTTAAATATTGGTGCAGGGCGTATTGTCTATCAGGATTTGGTCAAGATAAACCGGGCATGTGCCGACGGGAGTATCTTGAAAAATAAGGAAATTGTTTCTGCGTTTTCTTACGCGAAAGAGCATGGCAAAAGCATGCATTTTATGGGATTGACCTCAAACGGTGGCGTACATTCTTCATTGGAGCATCTGTTCTGCCTTTGCGATATTGCGAAAGAATACGGATTGAAGAACACATTCATCCATTGCTTTATGGACGGACGTGACACCGATCCGAAGAATGGAAAAGGATTTATCAGTCAGCTTACCGAGCATTGTGAGAAATCTGCCGGGCAAATAGCTTCCATCGTGGGCCGTTTTTATGCTATGGATCGTGATAAACGTTGGAACAGAATAAAAGAAGCTTATGACCTGTTGGTGAGCGGCATTGGCAAAAAAGCTACCGATATGGTGCAAGCTATGCAGGAGTCATACGATGAAGGCGTGACCGATGAGTTTATCAAACCTATCGTAAATGCATCTTGCGACGGCACAATAAAAGAAGGAGATGTCGTGATCTTCTTTAACTATCGTAACGACCGTGCTAAGGAATTGACGATAGTCTTGACACAACAAGACATGCCGGAAGAAGGAATGAAAACCATTCCGGGACTGCAATATTACTGTATGACTCCGTATGATGCTTCGTTCAAAGGCGTCCATATCCTATTTGATAAGGAAAACGTCCGGAATACTTTGGGCGAATATCTGGCAGCGAACGGCAAAAAACAGTTGCACATTGCCGAAACTGAAAAGTATGCTCATGTAACATTCTTCTTCAACGGTGGGCGTGAAGCTCCTTATGATGGAGAAGACAGAATACTGGTTCCTTCTCCGAAAGTGGCAACCTACGACCTGAAGCCGGAGATGAGTGCTTACGAAGTAAAAGACAAACTGGTTGAAGCAATCAATACAAAGAAATACGATTTCATTGTCGTTAATTATGCAAACGGTGATATGGTTGGTCATACGGGCGTTTATGAAGCGATAGAGAAAGCCGTCGTTGCGATAGACAACTGTGTAAAAGATACGGTAGAAGCTGCGAAAGCCAACGATTATGAGGTGATCATCATCGCCGATCATGGCAATGCCGATCATGCTTTAAACGAAGATGGTACGCCAAACACGGCACACTCTTTGAATCCTGTTCCGTTTGTTTATGTAACAAAAAACAAGAATGCGAAGGTGGAGAACGGCGTGTTGGCAGATGTCGCTCCTTCTATTTTGCATATAATGGGACTGGCTCAGCCGGAAGAAATGACCGGTCACGACTTGATAAAATGAGTTTACCGGTGATAAGATAGAGGAAAGCCCGCGATGATTGTCGCGGGCTTTTTTGAAGGGGAATGTTTTTCTGTGGTTTAAAAGGTGTAATTTTTCTCGATAAATAATTAGAGTTCCGATGGTGCAAATAGAAGATGTGATAGTAAGTTTCGATGTCTTTCGTGAAAAATTTCTGTGTGACTTGCAGGCTTGTCGGGGAATTTGTTGTATAGAAGGCGATGCAGGTGCTCCGGTTGAGGCGGAGGAAGCAGAAAAATTAAAGGAAATATTGCCGTTGGTATGGGATGATTTGTCGGAAGAGGCCAAGGCTGTCATTGAGCAGCAAGGCGTAACTTATGTGGACGAGGAGGGAGATTTGGTGACATCCATCGTGAACGGTAAGGATTGTGTCTTCACCTGTTATGATGAAACGGGCTGTTGTTATTGTGCAATAGAGAAAGCCTATCGGGACGGACGCTGTGATTTCTATAAACCGATATCCTGTCATTTATATCCGATTCGTGTGGGCGATTACGGGCCTTATAAGGCTTTGAATTACCACAGATGGAATGTTTGCAAGGCGGCAGTCTTGTTGGGCAAACAAAAAGATGTGCCGGTATATCGATTCTTGAAAGAACCTTTGATCCGAAAGTTTGGCGAAGACTGGTACCGGGAACTTGAGCATGTGGCAGAAGAACTGCGCAAGCAACATCTTCTCTGAAGGTGATTTATTTCAATTTAAGGCGTACGGTTTTTACCGGGCGCAGATAATATTCGGTCTTCTTGCCCGCTGCCGTAATGCGTTTGTTCGTGAAACAGAATGTCGATTGCAGTTCGTCGCATAGATAGCGTGCATCTTCCAGGAAAAAACGATCCATTCCGTAGCTTGTGATAAAGCTGTTCAGGCTTTCCAGGTTCTCCGCTTCGAAGAATTGATTCCGAAACCTTTCAGCCTCTTCCCGGGTAAATGTCCGCCATTCCTTGAAATCGTCTCTTTCATATTCCTCGATGATGGATGCCGCTTCCGAGGCCAATGCATAATATTGGTCGGGAGCTATTATAATCGCATCGAAACATCCGTTGTCTGATTCTTGCATTTCCCATACGTAAAAAGGCCCCCAAATGGTATCTTCTTCAGGCATTTCGGTGACAAAGATTATATTGTCGTCCGTTTTGTCCGGTGTCTCGTCACCGTCATTGTGGCCGTCGTTGTCATCGTTGCCGCTTGTGTTTTCGTTCAGATTAAACTCTATTTCTACGGTAGGTTCCCAGCCTTCTATCTGAAATTCTCCGTCCATCCCGACAGATTCCCCGTATTTCCCCGAGAAATGATAAGGGCATCCGCTTTGCATGCCCGATTGATAAGTGTAGTTATACACCTCGGTTTTATTGTTTGTCTGTATGTTTACAGACAGGTGTATGGCAGATTCAGGTTGGGGGAATACGTAGACAGGGCCTGCGTCCCACACCCCTTCTGCTGTTTTGTGGCAGGGAATGATTGCAGTTTTCTCGTCGTTACTGTATTTTCCCTGGAGAGAAATGCCCGAACTGACGGGAGAGATGGCTATTTCTACTCCCTCGGATTGGGGCGGAACCCCCGAGAATGTAAAATAAACGGCGGCAGTGACATGCAGAAAGTTGAGGTTGACCGTGATGGGTTTATTCAGGTTTATGCTGGAATAAGCTCTTTGCAGCGGTGTATCGGAATAGTTTTTTTCTGTCATCCTCACGTATTCCTGTTCAGTTGTTTCGTTTGTAAACAGGTAATCGTGGCTGTCTGTTCCGGAAAAGGCCGCAATGGTATATTTGTTTTCCGGCAGTTGTACGGAACATTCATCTTCGGCGGTCGACAGATTCTCTTGTGAGATGCAGGTGTTTTCCCGGTCGAATATGTATATGGAAACGGGATAGTTTAAATCGGAACCGCTGTCGTTTTGTACGGAAAACCGGAGTGTGTATCCGGAAAGATTCTCCGGTTCGTCTTTATTCTCTTCGTCCGACTCGGGGAGATATGTGGAGCAGGCGGAGAGAATGATGAGGAGCCAGGCGGTTAATATCGGTTTAATATAGTGCATGACATACGGTAAATACAAGTCAGTTTACTATATGAACGTAGAAAAGAAAGGGATGTCCCGGTGTGAATGGTTAAATAATCACAAAAGAACATCCCTTTGTTTTTTCTGTCTTTCGGGTTGTTTGTGTGGAAAGATGCTGTGCTTTCCTCCCGGTCATGCCCTTCCTGTTTCTGTTATCAGCTGCCGGATTTTGTTATTAAGGTCAGTTTCTTTCCTTAATTGTTCGATGGTAATATGCATACGCCAGCACCAATAGTGATTAGGCTCGGCGGGAATGTTGATACGTTCTCCGTCGATGTCAGGGTTTCGCAGTTGTTCATCCATCGAAAGCCAGTCTTGCCACGTCAGAATGCACAGCATGGACGGACTTTGCAGATGCATGCGGATAACTTCTTCACAGAGTGTTCCCGACGCTTCTTCGGGGACTTTATCTGTATGTCCCAGTATGTTCCGGTAAAAATCTCTTGTGGTTTGTGCATTTTCTTTCCACCATCCCCGTAACGTACTCATGTCGTGTGTACCGATGGAGCAGACGGAGCAGAAGGGATAACGGGAGGTTTCACCAAATTCTTCTCCGAATATTTTTGGCATACGCTGGATCTCCAATGAAAGTATTTGCAGCTGTTGCATAACCCAGGGCACACATTCCGGAACCATGCCCAGATCTTCTCCGCAGGCTAACATCGGTGTCGATTGGGTTAGCATCGGCAGTTTTCTCATCGCCTCGTTATACCAGAATTCATTGTGCCTGTGGTAATAGAAATGTTCATGTATCAGGTTGAAGGCTTCCTGCTTTTGTTTGTCGAGGAAGCGGAAGGCAAGGTCGTATTGAGCGGCAATTCTTGGATGTAACAGTTCGGGTTGCTTATGGTCACGGACGAAGAGCACATTATTGACAAGCCGGAAGAGACCGTCTCTGATGCGGTTGTCTTGTGAACATTGTCTGCTGTGGAAGTAGGCATCTATTTTTCGTTGTGTATTGAATTCTTCCCGCAGGTTGTATCGGTCTTCTTCCGTCTTTTGCAGGAAAGTTTCTTTTATTTCGTCGGATTTGTCGCCGAAGATGCTTTCTAAGACAGCATTGTTGATAAAAGGTCGTGCCATGCTTTCGTCAAACTCAAATCCGAAACTTCGCAATTCGTCTTCGCTCATGGGGAGAGCCGGCGAGAACTGTCCCAGCAAACCTTGAATGGAATGATATGGAATTTCCCATATCCGGAAGAATCCGAGGATATGATCAATGCGGTATGCCGTGAAGTATTCCGACATTTTACGGAATCTTTGCTTCCACCACCGGTAATTGTCTTTCTTCATTGCCTCCCAGTTGTAAGTAGGCATCCCCCAGTTTTGTCCGTTTGTTGAGAATGCATCGGGAGGAGCGCCGGCTTGTCCGTTCATGTTGAAGTAGTGGGGTTCAGTCCATGCTTCCACACTTGTGCGGCTGATCCCGATGGGAATATCTCCTTTTAATATGACACCTAACTTGCGTGCCCGGCGGCTTACCTCAAGCAATTGCAGGTGGAGTTCGTATTGGACGAAATAAAAGTAGGATATGGCATCGTAATGTTTACCTCGGGGATCGCAAAGTTTTTCAATGTCTTTGGTATTGTAGGTGGCGTATTGTTCCCATTGAGAGAAGTCCGGGGTGTGATAACTGTCGCGTAAGTAGCAGAATGCGGCGTATGGACGTAACCAGTCTTTATTGTTCCGGAAGAATTCTTTAAATCCGGATGACGTGAGGATTTCTTCTTTTTCCTGTGTGAAAACAGCTCTCAGGTACTTGTTTTTTATGCGGTTCGTCTCTTCGTAATCTAATTTTGTCAAGGCGTTTACCTTGTTTCGCGCTTCTTCGAAGCGTGAAAGCTCCTCTGCATCCTTTAGTTTCGGCAGCTGGCGCAGGTCAATATACATCGGGTGAAAAGCATAAATGGAGATACTGTTATAAGGATACGAGTCGGTCCATTTGCCGGACATTGTCGTGTCGTTGATGGGAAGTATCTGAATGATATGCTGATTCGTTTCGGCGGCCCATTCCACCAATGCCTTCAGGTCGCCCAAATCTCCGGCACCACAACTGCCTTCCGACCGCAGGGAGAATAAAGGAATGGCCGTTCCTGCAATTTTTTGTTTCGGCCAATTGAAGAAAACTTCCGTTTCCATGGGGAAAAAGGTCTCCCCGTTTGAAACGAAAGGCAGGCAGATTTTCCGATTATATCCCCGTTCCCAGTCTGATATCATTCCCGTTGTTTTGTCGATGGTTACAAATTTATATTCGAATTCGCGGGGAAGATTTGCCGTATCGAATGTAACATGCCATACGTTGGGTTGTGATTCATGCATCCGGACGGGAGCATAATGTTTCCAGTTTCCCAGCTCTTCACAATCTCCGCTTATCCCTAAAAGACATCCTCTGTCGGATACTTCCGGACAAATTGCCCTGAATGTGATGAGAGCTTTGGGGCGGTGTCCTTTAAAAACGTGAGGGGTGAGGGAGTGTATGTTGCAGAATGCCGAAGTATAACGATAAGCATCTTGAGGCAAATCACGCCAACAGTCGTGGCACGTGACGCGGTTTTGCAGTATATTTTCTCTGTAAAGAATGTGCGGGATGAGGCCGATTTCTTGCCGTTTGCATGAATTGTCCTGAAACACGGCATAGCGGTATGTTATGAGATGCTCGTCGTCGGCGAAAGCATATTCCGTTTCTCCCGACCAGTCATATCCGTTTTGTGTGGAAAGTTGGACGGCCGAATTTCTGTTGTCGTTGATTATGACACATAAATATTCTCCCCATGCAGTATGATATTGGGTGTGAAAAAACAGTTTCATCTTGGTGAAATTTACTTTCTTCAAAAGTAGGAAATAAGTTGGGATTTGTTACTCTTCTTATAGAAAAAAAAGCTTCAGGAAATGAAACTCCTGAAGCTTTTTTGTGTCAATTAAAATGTTCTTTATATGGAAATGCCTTAAGCATCGATGTTGGCATACGTCGCGTTTTTCTCGATGAATTCGCGTCGTGGAGCGACATCATCGCCCATCAGCATGGAGAATATGTAATCGGCTTCTGCCGCATTCTCTATATTTACTTGTTTAAGAATGCGGGTATCGGGATTCATGGTGGTCTCCCATAGCTGCTCCGGATTCATTTCTCCCAAACCTTTGTACCGTTGTGTACGGATACCTTCTTCGCTGCCGTTACCGTATTTTTGCATAAAAGCCATGCGTTCCTCGTCGTTATAGCAATATTCGCTTATCTTCCCTTTTGTACAACGATACAGCGGGGGAGTTGCAATATACAGATGTCCGCCTTGGATAATCTCCGGCATGTATCGGTAAAACAGCGTCATTATCAGCGTGTCGATGTGTGAACCATCGACATCGGCATCGGTCATGATGATAATTTTATGGTATCTTAGCTTGTCGATATTGGCTTTTTTGCTGTCTTCTTCCCCTTCTACTCCGAAACGTACTCCCAATGCTTGAATGATATTATTTACTTCATCGCTTTCAAATGCCTTGTGCCACATGGCTTTTTCTACATTCAAGATCTTTCCACGAAGCGGAAGAATTGCCTGGAACTGGCGGCTTCTTCCCTGTTTTGCCGAGCCTCCTGCCGAGTCTCCCTCGACAAGAAACAGTTCACATTCCTCGGCCGTCCTACTGGAGCAGTCGGCGAGTTTTCCCGGCAGGCCGCCACCGCCCATCGGACTTTTCCGTTGTACAAGTTCCCGTGCTTTGCGGGCAGCCACACGGGCTGTTGCGGCCAATATGACTTTGTCTACAATAATTTTTGCTTCTTTGGGGTGTTCTTCCAAATAATTGGTCAGGGCTTCTCCCACGGCTTGATTCACGGCTCCGCTTACTTCGCTGTTGCCTAATTTGGTTTTTGTTTGCCCTTCAAACTGAGGCTCTGCTACTTTTACGGAGATGACAGCGATTAAACCTTCGCGGAAGTCTTCGCCGGAGATTTCTACTTTTGCTTTTTCAAGAGCTTTCGTTTCTTCGGCATATTTCTTCAGGACGCGCGTCAATGCCATACGGAAACCTGTTTCGTGGGTTCCTCCCTCGATAGTGTTGATGTTGTTTACGTAGGAGTGTAAATTTTCTCTGAAGCCCGTATTGTACATGATGGCGCATTCGATGGGAACACCTTGCTTTTCCGTGTTCAGGTAGATTACATCATCGATGAGCGGAGTGTTTGATGAATTTAGGAATCTGACGAATTCTTTCACCCCTTCTTCCGAGTGGAAAATTTCGGTTTTATACTTCCCGTCTTCCGATACTTCGCGTTTGTCTGTCAGTGTGATGGTAATACCTTTGTTCAGATAGGCCAGTTCCCGCATGCGCGCCTGCAGAATGTTGTACTTATATTCTGTGACGGTGAAGATGCTTTTATCCGGCCAGAATGTTTGTTTTGTTCCGGTTATGTCGCAAGTGCCGACTTCTTTTACCGGATAGAGCGGTTTTCCGCATTCGTATTCTTGCTGATAAATCTTTCCGTTGCGGTAGACGTTTGTTATCATGTGCGTAGAAAGAGCATTCACACAAGAGACGCCTACTCCGTGCAATCCGCCGGAAACTTTATAAGATCCTTTGTCGAATTTACCTCCTGCGTGCAGAACTGTCATGACAACTTCCAAGGCAGATTTCTTTTCTTTCTCGTGAAAATCGACCGGAATGCCTCGGCCGTTGTCCTGTACGGTGATGGAGTTGTCTTCGTTTATTGTAACTTCAATGTGGGTACAATAGCCGGCAAGTGCTTCGTCGATGGAGTTGTCTACAACTTCATATACCAAATGATGTAAGCCTTTTTCGCTGATGTCGCCAATGTACATGGCGGGACGTTTGCGGACGGCTTCCAGTCCTTCCAATACTTGAATGCTGCTTGCTGAGTAATTGTTTCCGGTGTTTGACTTTATTTCTTCGCTCATTTTTTTATTTTTTCTATTTTTTGCGAGTTCAAAGTTACTGTTTTTTTGCGAGATTTCAGCAGCTTTTTCGTATTTTTATGGGGGATTAATTCATGTATGTTTCCTGTCATCATGTCAGAAAATGCGGCCTTCCCGGGGGATGGCGCAGGAAATACAGAAAAAAGGATGTTGTGTGGCGGAACAAAGTTTGCTGTGCTTGTGCAAAAACATATTCGTCTTTTGTGGGAAAGATGCCATTCTGTCAGAAGAAAAATCCTTTTCCTTTTATAGGGCTTTTGGCACTTTGTTTGTCGTTGATAAAGAGAAAATAACTAACATATAAAAATAAGATATTATGATCTCGGAGAAATTACAAAACGCGATTAACGAGCAGATTACTGCCGAAATGTGGTCTGCCAACCTGTATCTTTCCATGTCTTTCTATCTGCAAAAGGAAGGCTTCGACGGTTTCGCTCATTGGATGAAGAAACAGTCGGAGGAAGAGTTGCAACATGCTTACTCGCTTGCTGATTATGTAATGAAGCGTGGTGGTACGGCGAAGGTGGACAAGATAGACGTTGTTCCTCAGGGTTGGGGAAGTCTTCTTGAAGTTTTCGAACATGTATATAAGCATGAATGCCATGTTTCGGAATTGATTGATGAATTGGTGAACATCGCTTCCGCAGAAAAAGACAAAGCTTCACAGGATTTCTTGTGGGGATATGTACGCGAGCAGGTGGAAGAAGAAGCAAGTGCCCAGCAGATTGTAGATAAACTGAAACGTTGCAGCGATCATGCCGGTATCTTGTTCTTGGATGAAAAATTAGGACAACGCCAATAAGCGGGCTATCCCGTCTGTTATTTCGTAAGATGCAGAATGTATGGCTGTGCCGGACTTCTTTTGAGGAGATGAAGGCGCGGTTATGCATTCTGTATTTTGTTTGTATTCATTTTATCGTATCTTTGTTTGAAAATAATGCGATAAGTTATGACAAACATCGTTTTGCGCGGTTTGAATTGGGTAATACGTTTCCGGCACCGTTGCGGGTATGGCGTTCATTCGCCTTCGGATTTCTTTTTGATAACTTTCGTCATTTATGAAAAGTTGCCGTTTTATGCGTACGACACTCTCCATGAATTGCGAAAACTTGCAGTCGGGAAAGAATATCATCGCGAAAAAGTGGACAAGTTGCTGTTTCGTTTGGTCAATTATTTGCAGCCGTCTTCGTTGTTGGAACTCGGTCCGGGGAATGGAATAAGTACTTGTTATATGGCAAGAGCGTGCAAAAAAATGAAAGTTGTGACATTTGGTGAGGAAAAAGATAACCGCTTGGAACAGTTCCTGAAGGGACAAATATCCCGATGCAATTGCCTGTGGGGAGATATTCCTGACGTGTTCCCTGCGGATTTGAACCTGAGTTTGGTGCATATATCCTCCGTGTCGAATTATAAAGAGTGGGTGGAAAAGTTGATTCCTCTGGCAAATAAATCGACATGTTTCCTCATCAGTAAGCCTTATGCTACGCGGGAAAAGAAGAAATGGTGGAAAACTTTGATAGCCGACGAGCGCACAGGTGTGACGTTTGATCTGTATGATATAGGAATTATATTCTTTGATAAATCGCGAATAAAGGAACATCGTATTATAAACTTTCTTTGATGATAGATAAAAAGATGGCTTATGAAAAAGAGTACAATCTATACCGGTACGGGAGATAAAGGCATGACTTCGTTGGTCGGAGGCGTTCGTGTAGGGAAAACGCATCCGCGTTTGGAGGCTTACGGCACGGTGGACGAGTTGAATGCTCAGGTGGGATTGTTGATAACTGCAATATCCGATGAGGAAAATAAAACATTTCTGCGTTTTATACAATGTAAACTTTTTTCGTTGGGGGCATATCTTGCAACGGATTCTAACGCTTTGACAACGACTGCAGACTGCATGATTGAGGAAAAACATATCGAGCGGTTGGAGAAGGCAATCGATGAGATTGATCATTCATTACCGCCTTTAAAGGCTTTTGTCCTGCCTGGTGGAACATTTGCTGCGGCATTGTGTCATGTTTGTCGCACGGTTTGTCGCAGGGCGGAGCGTCGAATCTTGGCATTGGAAGAAACGAAAGTCTGCGAAATAGACGATAAAGTAAAACGTTTTATGAATCGTTTATCGGATTATTTGTTTGTTCTCTCCAGAAAGTTAAACGAATTAACACATGAAAGGGAATTTTATTGGGATAAGAATTGTGAATGAAATATTTTATTATATTTTTGTGCCCCAATAGAGAGATGTAAAACTTTTTTAAACAAGAATACTATGTATTGGACATTAGAATTGGCCTCTAAGCTGGAAGATGCTCCTTGGCCTGCAACAAAGGACGAATTGATTGATTATGCCATGCGGTCAGGTGCCCCATTGGAAGTAATCGAAAATCTTCAAGAAATAGAAGATGAAGGTGATATTTACGAGAGCATCGAAGATATTTGGCCTGATTATCCTAGTAAAGAAGACTTCTTTTTCAACGAGGAGGAATATTAAAGGATAAGAAATAAAGTGTTGGATGAAGGATTTTCCCGTGATAGAACAGAGGGTTGCCCTCGATTTCTTGGGAGAGTCCTTCATTTGTTTTTTGCGAAGCCTGCGGGAAGGTGAATGCTGTAACCGGTATTATTCTGGGAAGGATACCGTATTATTGGAATATAAAAACCATTGAAGTATGAAAAAGATAATAGCATTTTTATTTATGTTCTGTGGCGTACATGCATTTTTGTTTTCACAAACGCCACAAGATACCGTGTACACACATGAGTTTTTAGAGCTGCGTCGTGCCGATGATTTGAAATGGATGACGCGGGATCAGGGCGCGATTGACCGATATGTTGACGAGAACCGGAAGATGACGGATAAGTCTTGTGACGTTCTCTTCCTGGGAAGTTCTTCGATTAACCTGTGGGATGGAATAGAACAAGACTTTGCTCCTCTGAAAATTATTCGTCGCTCTTACGGAGGATCGGCGGTTCGTGACATGTTATATCACTATAATGTTATAGCGCGCGGTTATCGTCCGCGTGCCATTGTGCTTTATGTTGAGAATGATTTGAGCGGAGATTCCCGACACGACCTGACTGCTGGTGAAGCATTCGATTATCTTCGGGTGTTTGTAAATCGTTTAAAACGCGATTATAAGGGCATTCCTGTTTATATGCTTTCCTATAAACCATCTCCTTCGCGGGCAAAAATGATCCCGAAGCAGAAGTTGGTTAACGCATTGTTGGAGGAATACGCTTCCATTACGCCCGATGTTTATTTCGTAGATGTGGCATCGTCCATGTATGATGCTGAAGGCAATTTACGGGAAGATATCTATAAACCGGATAAATTGCACCTGAATCGTAAGGGATATGATCTGTGGACTTCCATCCTGAAACCGCTGTTGATGCAATACAAACAATGATGAAATGAATGAATTAACTCCGGAGACAAAAGCGTTTATCAGTTTGCACCGTTCGGATGATGTGCATACTTTGGCACTTTCCGGGCGGAAAAATGCATTGGTCGACATGAACGTTGCAATAGAACAAATTGCCGGGTGGCAGATTGCAGCGCGGAAAATCCCTTCATGGAGCAAGGTCGATGACATAAGATATCCCCGGCGATTGTCGATGGAGCAATGTTCTTCCGAACAGACGGCGCGGTATAAAGCCTCGTTGGTCGGCGGAAATTCATTGACAGATCTGACGGGAGGTTTCGGAGTCGATTGCGCCTTTTTGTCAGTTCGTTTCAAGGAAGTGTGTTACGTGGAGCGTCAGTCGGAACTGTGCGAGCTGGCGAAGCATAACTTTTCCGCGCTCAATTTAAATCATATCCGGGTATGTTGCGATGACTCGGTCGCATACTTGCAGCGGATGGATGCCGTTGATTGTATCTATATCGATCCGGCGCGTCGAGACAAATACGGAGGAAAGACGGTGACCATATCGGCATGCGAGCCCGATATCAGTGCATTGGAGTTGTTGCTGGTTGAGAAAGCCGGAACTGTTTTGGTTAAGCTTTCTCCCATGCTTGATGTGACTTCTGCATGTAAAGATTTGCATTTCATACGGCAATTGCATGTGGTTTCCGTGCAGAATGAGTGCAAAGAATTGCTGGCTGTTCTTCAGAAAACATCGGATTTGTCTTGTGATGAGAACGAGGGACCTGTCATCGTTTGCGAAGAAATATCCCATGACCGTCCGCCCGTGCGCTTTGAATTTACTCGTAAGGCGGAAGAAAATGCTGCGGTTCGATGGGCCGAACAGGTGGAAAGTTTCCTTTACGAGCCTTATTCGGCGATGTTGAAAGCCGGAGCCTATCGCATTCTCTCGCAGACTTATGGCGTAAAAAAACTGCATGTGAACAGTCATCTGTACACTTCCGACGAAATCTTACCTTTCCCCGGACGGCGCTTTAAAGTGACTGGAGTGTCGGGATTCGGAAAGAAGGAGCTGAAATCGTTCTTGCAGGATGTGCATAAAGCAAATATAGCGGTGCGTAATTTCCCGCTTTCTGTTGCGGAACTTCGGAAAACGTTGAAATTACAGGACGGAGGAACCTGTTATATTTTTGCCACAACGCTGGCCGATGGGAAACATGTCCTGGTGAAATGTGAGAAAGTTTGATGCGTTGATTTATAAAAAACATCCCGATATAAAAACAGATATATCGGGATGTTTTTGTTGGTTTATGCCGTTGTTTTTATAAACCGGTGGTGTGTTCTTTCTGTTTTGCTTTAAATGCAAGTGCATACATGCGCATTTGTTTTACCATGGCCAACAGCCCGTTGCTGCGTGTCGGCGAGAGATGTTCTTTCAGTCCGATGCGGTCTATGAAGTAGAGGTCGGCATTCAATATCTCTTCCGGTGTATGTCCTGATAATACTTTGATGAGTAATGTGATGATGCCTTTCACGATCAGAGCGTCGCTTTCTGCCATGAAAATCACTTTTCCGTCCTGCAGTTCGGCCTGCAACCACACGCGGCTTTGGCAGCCGTCTATCAGGTTTTGCTCGGTTTTATAGGATGGATCAAGCGGTTCCTGCTCATTCCCTAAGTCAATCAACAGCTGATATTTGTCCATCCAATCGTCGAAATTCTCGAACTCCTCTATAATTTCATCCTGTATTTCATTGATTGTTTTCATCGTTTTTCGTCGTGTTTTATTTCTCATTATAGATAACATGCAGTACAGTTTGCCCGACTGCCTGTAAAACTGCTTTGTCGATATTCTCCATATTATCCGATATGGTGTGCCATGTCGGGTTAAATCCTTTTTGGGTGTTCGGATCGAAATCGATGATATCCACGCAGGGAATCTTGCGAAGACGGTTGACATAAAGGTGGTCGTCCGTCATCTCTCCTCCAACTTGTTTAATGAAAAGATCGCTATATCCTAATTGATGTGCGGCATCCCATATCTTCTTCATGACATGATTTGCCGTTCGCATGGAGTATCCTTCGTAATAAAACTTTGCATTCTTTCCGCCGACCATGTCAAGCAAAATGCCGAATCTGGCTTTATAGTCGGGAGTATGCGGCCTTTTCCCCCAGTATTGTGCGCCCAGACACCACGTGTCCTGTATGTAATTCCCCTGATGAAAACTGGGGATCCCGTAATCTTCCGAGTCGAAAAACACAATGTCTATGCCGATTCCCGGAGCCTGTTGTTTGATTTGTCTTGCTATTTCAAGTAATACGCCTACGCCGCTGGCTCCGTCATTGGCCCCGTCGATGGGTGTATGATGGTATTTTTGGTCGTCTTCATCAGCGTAAGGACGACTGTCCCAATGCGCGCATAACAAGACACGTTTCTTTGTTTCCGGATTATAAACGCCAATGATGTTTCGTGACTCCAGGATCGTCCCGTCGTATGCCGCCAGGTTTGCATATTGATTGTGAACTTCGGCTCCGAAACTCTCCAGCATCTTTGCCAGGTATTCTCCGCAGTCTTTATGCGCTTTGGTGTTGGGTACTCGCGGGCCGAACTCGGTCTGTTTCTGTATATATGCATAGGCGCTGTCGGCATTGAATGCGGGAACCTGTACGTTTACCGTGTTTTGTGTGTCGTCTGTTGCCCCGTTTTTCGTTTTACTGCTTCCGCACGAAACTAAAAGCATGCAGCCGGCAAGGGTGATCATTGTAAATGTATAGCTGAATGGATTCATGTTTTTATTGTGTTTGTTTGCCCCTTTTCGTTGCAAAGGTATATTAATTTTGAACATCTTTCATTACCCGCAAGAAGTTCTCTCCCCAAATTTTGCGGATATCTTCTTTACTGTATCGCTTATTTAACAGGTGTCGTGTGAAATTGATCAGCTCGGATGCATCGTTGCAACCCGTTATTCCTCCGTCTCCGTCGAAATCGCTTCCTATTCCTACATGCTCGATTCCCATAACATTTATCATGTGATTTAAATGTTCTACGGCATCGCAAATAGTGGCATTGCCGTTGTCTTTCAGGAATCCTCCGTACAAACAAAGTTGAACAACCCCGCCTTTTCCCGCGATGGCCCGCAGCTGTTCGTCCGTAAGATTGCGCGGATGATCGCAAAGAACCCGGCACGAGGAATGAGAGCATACGACCGGTTTCTTACTGGCTTCCAGTACATCGTAGAAACTTTGCCGACCGGCATGCGATAAGTCGACCATCATTCCCACACGATTCATTTCTCTTACCACTTCTTCCCCGAAGGATGTTAACCCGATGTTCTCGTCGTTATATCGTGCCGAACCGCAAATATCGTTGTTCCCGTTGTGGCAAAGTGTCATATATACAACTCCTCGTTCGCGGAAACGAGCTATGTTTTCCAGGTCTTTCCCTATGGCATATCCGTTTTCTATGCCTAACATGATTGCCTTCTTTCCGTTTCCTTTTAACTCATAAAGGTCTTCCGGGGTGCGGGCGATGCCGATGTATGAACTATTTTGTCGTGCGATGTCTTCTATTTTGTCCAGTAAGATATTTGCTTTTTCGGTCGCGGCTGCAAGCTTCTCCGGCGTGCGTTCTTCTTGTTTAAGGTAGGCAACCATGATTGTCGCGTCGAGCCTTCCTTCTGTCATTTTGTGCAAATCGACCTTGATTTGCGGATCTCTTGTGGCGAAATGGATGTTCTTCTCAAAAAACATCGGAGTGTCGCAATGCGAGTCCAGCGTAAGAATCTGTTGGTGCAACGCCTTTGCCTTGCGGAAAGAAAGAGCTTCTCCTACGAGCCAGTCGAATAAAGGCATCATGCACTCGTCATGGTTTACGATAAAACATTCGGGATGCCATTGCACTCCGAGCAACGATTTGTATTCAATGCTCTCGATGGCCTCTATCACACCATCGGGGGAAACGGCTGAAACGCGGAAGCCCGGTGCCGGATCTTTCACCGCCTGGTGGTGGAAAGAATTGACGGGGAGTGAGGATGTTTTTAGGATCTTTTCCAGTAAACTTCCCGATGAAATGTGTACGGTATGCGAAGCAAATGCCCGGTCCAATTCCTGGTCGTGTTTGATTCTTCGGCCTTCCATCTGCATATGGATGTCTTGATATAAAGAACCGCCCAGGGCTGCATTCATGATTTGTATGCCTCGGCAGATGCCGAGAACGGGAATTTGCCGGTCGAAGGCGAGGCGGGTAAGCAGTAACTCCTGGCGGTCTCGATGCGGGTTGATGCCGTGCAATTCGCAAACGGGCTCTTCTTTTAGAAAAAGCGGATTGATGTCTGCACCTCCGGTCAGTATTATTCCATCTAAATCATCGAGTAATTTGGAAAGAATTTCGGGATCATCGAATGGAGGAATGACGAAAGGTATTCCCCCGGCATGCAATACCGATGAGTAATATCCTTGGGCAAGTGTCAGGTTTCCTTCCGAAAAATTACCGGTAAGCCCTATTCTTGGAGCGTGAGAGAGCTGGGGCGGTTGGTTGTGAAACGCGAGATAATCCGATTCGGAATCGAATGTTTGAAACGTTTTCATGAATTGAATTTTCTATGGTTCGAAGCAAATATAGAGATATTTTCAGATTTAATTCCGTATATTTGCTAAAAACTGCCGGGATGGAAGGAATAAAAACGCTAAATCAATTGGCCGATGTTTTGTGTTCGCGGTGTATTCGCCGTCGGGTGGCGGTGGTGTGTCCTTTTGATCCCCACACGGAATATGTCATCGTCCGCAGTCTTCGGGAAGGGTTTGCGGAATTCTTTTTGGTGACGGATGCGGCCCATCGTGAACTTTCCGACCGCCTGCATGACGTTTCGCCGAGATATATTCGTGTGTATGAAACGGAATCTCCCGATAAAGCTGCGGTCTTTGCCGTGGAACTGGTGCGGGCTGGCGAGGCAGACGTCCTGATGAAAGGCTCGATTAACACGGATAATTTGTTGCACGCCGTGTTGGATAAAGAAAAAGGCTTGCTTCCTCCGGGTGAAATATTGAGTCATATTGCCGTAGCACAGATACCTTTATATCATAAGTTGCTGTTCTTTTCTGATGCGGCGGTCATTCCTTATCCCTCTTTGTCGCAGTTTCGGAAGATAATCTTGCACGATATTGCCGTATGTCATGTCTTGGGAGTTCTTCAACCCCGCATTGCTTTGATTCATTGTACGGAAAAAATTGATCAGAAATTTCTTGTAACATCGGATTACGTGGCGTTGAAAACCGAAGGGAATGCCGGGAATTTCGGAAATGTTTATATTGATGGACCGATGGATGCAAAGACGGCCTGCGACAGGCACAGCGGCGAGATTAAAGGAATTTCTTCGCCCGTTGTGGGGAATGCGGACCTGTTGGTTTTTCCGAACATTGAGGCGGGAAATACATTTTATAAGACGATTTCTTTGTTCGGTGACGCGAACCTGGCAGGAATGCTTACGGGAACATTGGCTCCGATCGTCGTCCCTTCGCGGAGCGACTCGGGCAATTCCAAATATTATAGTCTTGTCTTGGCTTGTTTAATGGGTGAATAAAATAATTGGCGTATGAAAATTCTTGTGATTAATCCGGGATCCACATCAACGAAACTTGCTGTTTATGAAAATGAATTGCCCAAATGGCGGGAAAGTATTTATCATCCGGCAGAACAGCTTGCCGAATTTCATCATATAAATGAGCAGTATGATTATCGGATGTCGCATGTGATGCGGGTATTGGAGCAATCGGGTGTACCATTGGATTTCGATGCCATTATTGCAAGAGGCGGATTGTTGAAACCGATTCCTGGCGGAGTATATCGGATAGACGAGCAGGTGAAACACGATTTGTGGCATGCCGAAATGGAACATGCCTCCAACTTGGGCGCACTGATTGCCGATGAGCTTGCACAGAAGATAGGATGTCCTTCTTTTATTGCCGATCCGGTTGTTACGGATGAACTGCGCGATATTGCCCGGATAACCGGAATCCCCGAGATATCTCGCATCTCGATTTTCCATGCATTAAACAGTCGTGCCGTGTCAAGGCGCTATGCTTCCCAGATAAGAAAAACGTATGAAGAACTCGATTTAATTGTTGCTCACATGGGAGGAGGCATATCTGTCAGTGCACACCACAGGGGAAAAGTGGTGGATGTAAACAATGCTTTGAATGGGGACGGCCCGTTCAGTCCGGAGCGTGCAGGCACGATTCCTGCCCGTCAATTGGTTGATTTGTGTTTCGACGGGAAGTATTCTTATGCGGAGATGCGCAAGTTGCTGAATGGGAAAGGAGGGCTTTTGGCACATCTTGGCACAACCGATGTGCAAACAATAGCAAGATGGGCGCATGCCGGCAATAAAAAACATCAACTTCTTTTAGAGGCGATGCTTTATGCGGTGGCAAAACAAATCGGAGCGATGCATGTGGCTTTGCACGGACATACCGATGCAATTATCTTGACGGGCGGAGTGGCTTACAGTAATTATTGCATCTCTTTACTGAGAGAATGGATTGAAGGTCTTGCCCCGATAGCGGTCTTTCCGGGAGAGGATGAGATGGGCGCGCTGGCCATGAACGCGCTTGGGGTGCTGGAAGGGAAACTTCCGTTGAAAACGTATGCTTGTGAACTTGAAAAGAAGCAGGGCCGACAAAATGAATAAGCCATCCTGTCGGCCCTGTCAAAGGGTTATTTGTATTCGTGTTTCCGTTTTGGATTCATGGGGAACCATCCTTTTTTAACACGTTTCCGCTGATCGAAGAGTTCTTTTATCGTCCAAAATGACGAAAACGCCAGGACTCCGGCTAAAGAAGATAATATAAGGTTTGTCGTAATGACGGAACAAACAATGCCAATGATACCCAGCAGTAGAAAAATCCACCAGCAACGTGTTCCCCACCGATATTCGGCTTTTATGACAATCGGGTGGAAAACTCCGATGATCAGGAACGTTCCTATCCCGATAATTATGCCTCCCAGATGATGAGATAACAGCCAGTCCATTATTTTTCATTTCTACAAATGGGAATCTCTTTTTTGATGCTTTGCTCCAAAGATATCAATGTTTCTGTTGCAGTAACACCGGGAATCTCCTGAATCTTCGAGTTCAGTAATGCCATAAGATGCTCGTTGTCGGTACAATATAACTTGGTGAGCATGGTGTAAGGTCCCGTTGTGAAATGGCATTCGACGATTTCCGGTATCTTTTCCAATTCGGCAACTACGCTTTTATACATCGATCCTTTCTCCAGTTTAATACCGACATAGGTACATGTGCTATAGCCCAAACTCTTCGGGTTAACGTGGTATCCCGAACCAACTATCACGCCCATGTCGATCAATCGTTGCACCCGTTGGTGAATTGCGGCGCGAGACACTCCGCATTCCGCTGCAACATCTTTAAAGGGAATTCGTGCATTTTGAGAAATAATTTCAAGAATTTGTCTGTCTAACGTATCAATTTTTTCCATAATTGTATGTGTAATCTTTATTGTTTCATATTGTAAGCAAAAGTAGGAATATTTTTTGTTCCGCTGCAAATTTAAAGTTAAAAACATGAAATCCTGTGCAGAAATTATATAAAATATGTCGGTTGAGTTATCTTTTTGTTATGGCGGTTTGGCGGATTGTTGGCGATGGGGTGATAAATTATTAGCATTATGATGAGAAAAAGCTGTAGAAAAAAAGATGAAAACGCCGAAATGTTTTTTTTAAGACATCGCAATCTTTATTCCAATTTTATGTGTTGATTTATTGTCAATTCTCTTATCTTTGTGGCAAGAAACCAAGAAAAATAAAAATGCATCCTTTGGCGTTGTTTAAATATTGTCCTGAGTGTGGCTCTTCCCGATTTGAGGAACATAACGAAAAGTCGAAGAAGTGTGCCGACTGCGGATTCGTTTATTATTTCAATTCGAGCGCAGCCACAGTGGCACTTATCCTGAACAATCGGGACGAATTATTGGTCTGTCGTAGAGCCAAAGCGCCGGCAAAGGGGACACTCGACCTGCCCGGCGGATTTATAGACCTGCACGAAACGGGAGAAGAGGGCGTGGCTCGCGAGGTAAAGGAAGAAACGGGCTTGACCGTGACCGAGGCCGTTTACTGGTTTTCTTTGCCGAATACCTATTTGTATTCCGGCTTTTTGGTGCATACGCTTGACCTGTTTTTTATGTGTAAGGTGGCAGATGATTCCCGGATTGAGGCAATGGACGATGTGGCCGATACCTTCTGGTTACCTGTAAGCCGGATAAATCCGGAGGAATTCGGGCTGGAATCGGTGCGTAAAGGACTGGTCATTTTTTTGAACGAATTAAAGAAACGGAGATAAACATAAAGGATTCTTTAAAGATGAAGCATGTGAAACATATTTGGGCGTTGGGATTATTTTGTACCATCCCGCTGATGGCAACGGCCCAGCGGGAGAATGTTCCGGCTGATGCCAGGTATTTGTTCGACGAGGGAAAATCGTTGTTTGTTCGTCAGGATTATGCTGCTTCACGGCAGATATTGACACGTTATTTGCAGCAGGCGGCACAACCCGATTTTACAGACGAGGTCGATTATATGTTGGCTTGTACGGCATATGAGTTAAAAGAGCCGGAGCGTCTGGAGAAACTTAATGCATATTTGGAAAAACACCCCGATTCGCGGTATGCAAACCGGGTATATTCATTGATTGCTTCGGTATATTTCTCTGAAGAAAAATATGAAGAAACGATAGAAGCTTTTGATCGTTGTGACATAGGCCTGCTTTCCGATGAGGAACGTGATGCCTGCACCATGCGACTGGCAACGGCTTGTTTGAAATTGAACAAGCTGAAAGATGCCTCAATCTGGTTCTCTATGTTAGAAGAAGTAAGCGATACATATTATCCGGATGCGGTATATTATCTGGCTTATATCGATTATGTGCAGGGAAAAGACAACGATGCTTTAAACGGTTTTCGCCGGGTGGAGAAGCATAAGACGTACGGCTTGTTGGCACCGTATTACATTGCTGAAATCTATTTGCGGAATAATAATTATGAAGAAGCGAAGAAAATCGCAGAAAATTATATAGCAAACCATCCGGGCGAGGAGAATATTACCCAGATGCAGCGCATACGAGGTGAGGCTTGCTACGGCCTGAACCTGTATGACGACGCCGTGAAGTCGTTGGAAGTTTATCATTCTTCCATGAAGAACCCCGACAGGAAAGCATCCTATGAACTGGGCATGAGTTACTATCAGACGGGAGTTTATTCGAAAGCAGCCGAATGTTTAGGTGAAGTGACTTCCGTGAATGATGCGCTCACTCAGAATGCTTATTTCCACATGGGCTTGTCTTATTTGCAACTGATGGAGCGCAGTCAGGCGCGGATGGCATTCGAACAAGCCTCTTCTGCCGATTTTAGTCGTACAATAAAAGAACAGGCTTTATATAATTATGCATTATGCATCCATGAAACATCCTATTCTCCGTTTGCCGAGTCGGTAACAGTTTTCGAACGTTTCCTGAACGAGTTTCCGAATTCTCCTTATGTTGATAAGGTAAATGACTATTTGGTGGAAGTATATATGAATACGCGCAGTTATACGGCTGCCCTTCGTTCGATTGAAAAGATTAGTCATCCGGGTGATCGGATCCTGGAAGCTAAGCAAAAGCTGCTGTTCCGTCTGGGAACTCAAGCGTTTGCTCAGGCTGCTTTTTCGGAAGCTGTCGGTTATTTCTCGCAGTCGTTGCAGTTGGGACGTTACAATCAGCAGACCAAAGCCGACGCATATTATTGGAGAGGCGAAGCGAAATATCGTTTGTCGCAATATGGCGATGCGGCAAACGACTTGCGGCAGTATATGGAGTTTGCCGTCGACCGCCGGAGTAAAGAATACGGCTTATCCTTATATAATTTAGGCTATGCCTTGTTCAAACAAAAGCAATATGATCATGCCTTGACGTGGTTTTTCCGGTGTGTCTCTTCGGAAATTCCTTTGGAGACCGCTGTTGTGGCCGATGCATACAACCGAATGGGCGACTGTTATTTCTACGTCCGTTCATTCGATTCTGCCCGTCAGCAATATGCAAAAGCGTTGAGTTTGGACCCGACATTGGCCGATTATTCGTTGTTCCAAGAAGGTTTTGTGAAAGGATTGCAACGAGATTATTCCGGAAAGATAGAGACGTTGAACCGTTTAATTACCGATTATCCTTCGTCTCAATACCTGGATGATGCATTGTACGAGCAGGGGCGTGCGTTCATTCAACTGGACGATAATGACAATGCAATACAGCGTTATGTACAGTTGACGCAGCGTTTCCCCGAGAGTCCGCTCTCACGTAAGGCTGCCAATGAAATTGGTTTGTTATATTATCAGGAGGATCGTTACGATGAGGCGATAAAAGCTTATAAAAATGTGATAGCAACTTATCCCGGAAGTGAGGAAGCTCGTTTGGCTCAACGGGATTTGCGTTCCATTTATGTCGACATGAATAAGGTAGATGATTACATGAATTATGCTGCAACAATACCGGGAAATGCCCGCTTTGAGGTGAGCGAGCGAGATTCTCTCACGTACATTGCAGCAGAGCGTCTTTATCTGCGCGGCAATATAACGGAGGCCAAGAGCAGTTTTGAACGCTATTTGCAGTCGTTTGGCGATGGTGCTTTCGGCGTAAATGCCCATTATTATCTCGGATTGATCTGTTACAATCAGGAAGATTATGCCAATGCGGCAATTCATTTAGGCAAAGTAATGGAGTATCCGGACAACAGGTTCTCTGAAGAAGCCATGGAAATTTGTGCCGGAATGGCCTATAATGACAAAGATTATGCGAAGGCATTGGAAATATATAAACGGATGATAGACCGTGCTTCTTCGCAAGAGTCGCGGTGGAAGGCCGAGGTCGGTGCTTTGCGTAGTGCTTATTATTTGAAAAACCAACAAGAAGTGATTGCGATGGCTTCAGCTCTTTTGGCGGAAAACAAACTGACGCCCGAGTTGGAAAACGAAGCCCGTTATGATCGTGCAAAAGCATTTTTGAGTACGGGGAAGACGAACGAGGCTTTGCAAGATTTGACCGTCCTTGGGAAAGATACGCGTAATGTTTATGGAGCCGAAGCGAAATATTTGGTAGCACAAATCTATTTTGACAACGGAGAAACGGAAAAAGCAGAGAAAGAAGTGCTGGGGTATATAGAAGTCAGTACGCCTCATGCTTATTGGTTGGCGCGCAGTTTTATATTATTGTCCGATGTCTATGTGAAAATGGGACGCGAACTGGACGCAAAACAATATCTGCTATCATTGAAACAAAACTATCAGGCGGAAGATGATATTGCGGGGATGATAGAGACACGTTTGGAGAAACTTAACACAGGAAAGTAAATTATGAATTGCAAGGGAATAATATTATTAGGTGCCGGACTGCTTCCTTTCTTTGTAACAAACGCGCAGGAACAGTCGAAGGATTCGACATTAAACCGAACGGTCGTGGTGGAGAATCAGTATAATCCGGAAATTATGGATGCTTTTAAGGTAAATGTCTTGCCGGATATCGAGGAACCTGCAGTGCCGAAAAGGCATATCGATTATGCAACAAGCAGTCGTTTATTGAGCGGATGGAGAGGTTCTCTTATGCCGGCCATTACTGTGGAAGAGAAACAACGCGATGCTTATCGGGGATATTTACAGCTGGCGTATGGAAACCGGAATAATACGGATGCAAAGGCAAGCTATCTGTGGAATATAACCGAGCGCGACCGGTTGAATATTATGGCTTCTTTGTACGGAATGAAAGGAAAGATTCCTTCGTTGGGCGCCGATGAAGATTGGAACTCCCGCTTTTACCGTACGGATATCTCGCTGGACTATAAGCATGATTTCCGTAAAGTGTCGTTGAACCTGGGGGGAGCTTTTGCATCACAGGTCTTCAACTACATGCCGGAGGCCGGAGACAATGCAAGTGGCGGAACGTTTGTTTCCGATAAGCAACATTACACTTTGGGTGAAGGGTATGTAGGCGTTTCGTCAAGAGACGGTGATCTGCCGGTACAGTTTTCGTTGCAAAGTGGATTTCGCATGTTCGACCGCAAGTATGTTTTACCTTATGGTATGAGCGATTCGGAAAGTTCGGTTCATACGGAGGGAGGCATATATGGAAACATTGATGAGCGTCAGCAGGTAGGTTTGTCCTTTGTTATGGATAATATGTTTTACGACGGTCAGATGAAAGACTACACATTGTTGCAGATCAATCCGTATTATTCACTGCAAAACGATGCCGTACGTTTTCGGGCCGGCGTGCACGTTGACGGACAAACGGCCAATGGAAGTGGAATAAAGGTGGCCCCCGATGTGAAATTCGATTTTATATTTGCCGGAAGTTATCGTTTTTATATACATGCAACGGGGGGAACTTGTTTGAATGATTTCCGTCGTTTAAATGAGATTTCGCCGTATTGGTTGCAGAACGAACAGCTGCATTCTTCTTATACACCGGTTGATGCCAGGGTAGGTTTGAAGGCGTCTCCGTTGACCGGCCTCGGTTTTGAAGTGTTCGGAGGCTATCGTGTGACGAAAGATGAACTGTTTACTTTGCCGGGAGTTCCCGATGGATATACCAATTATCTGTATGGTGCATTGCTGCAGGAGCAGGCAAATGTGGCTTATGGCGGCGGCCTTTTGAGTTACGGATATAAGGATTGGTTCGACTTTACGGTCGACGGTACTTATTATAATTGGGATGCTGACGTGGAAGGAAGCAAGTATTTGTTGTATCTGAAGCCCCAGTTTGTGCTGAATGTATTGTTGCATGCGCGGATTGTGGGCGATGCATATGCGGAAGCAGGCTATCGTTATGAAAACCGTAAGGCGGTAGACAATCTGAAGGCTGCCGATGCGGTCAACGATTTAAGGCTTTCTGCCGGATATCGTTTCTTCAATCGTTTGGATGTCTTTGGGCGGATTGAGAATCTTCTCAATAAGAAATATATATCAGAAACGGGCTATCCTGTGCAGGGATTCACCGTGCAGGGAGGAGTCAGCCTGCGCTTTTGAGGAAGAAGTTGGAATTGTTCTGAGGAGACCGTCGGGATGTTTTAGAAAAAAATATTCCGACGGTTTTGTTTAAAGACTGCAATGTCCGTGTGGAAAGCATTTGTTTACCCGCCAAACTAAAAATTACGAAAAAAAAGACAGAAACCCATCTTATTATAATGCAGTGCTTTTGCTTTTTTCATACATTTGCCCCAAATTATAAATGGAATACGCAAAAGTTATGCAAAATAATCTGGTCATAGTCGAATCTCCGGCAAAAGCGAAAACCATAGAAAAGTTTTTGGGGGAAGGATATAAAGTGTTGTCCAGCTACGGACATATCCGCGATTTAAAGAAAAAGACCTTTAGTATTGACGTAAACGACCATTTTAAGCCGATATACGAAATCCCGGAAGATAAGAAAAAGATCGTTTCCGAGTTGCAGGCCGAGGCGAAGAAAGCCGATGTTGTCTGGCTCGCTTCCGATGAAGACCGGGAGGGAGAGGCCATTTCATGGCATTTGTTCGAGGTGTTGAAGCTGGATCCCAAGAAAACCCGTCGAATTGTATTTCATGAAATTACGAAGAATGCGATATTGAAAGCCATAGAGAATCCTCGTCAGATTGACATAAATCTGGTGAATGCACAGCAGGCCCGTCGTGTATTGGACCGCATTGTCGGTTTTGAATTATCCCCTGTTTTGTGGAAAAAGATAAAGCCGGCTTTGTCAGCAGGGCGGGTGCAGTCGGTGGCTGTCCGCTTGATTGTGGAGCGTGAACGGGAAATAAATTCATTTGTAAGCGAGTCTTCATATAAAGTAACCGCACATTTCAGTACCGATGACAAGGCCGATTTTCGTGCAGAACTCGACCGACGGTTTAAAACAAAAGAAGAAGCACAAGCATTTCTGGAGAGCTGTGTTGGTGTTGACTTTAAAATAGAAGATATTGTAACGCGTCCGGTGAAAAAAATGCCGGCGGCTCCGTTTACAACTTCCACGTTGCAGCAGGAAGCGGCTCGCAAGTTAGGTTATACCGTAGCGCAGACAATGATGCTGGCGCAGCGGTTGTATGAGAACGGATTAATCACATATATGCGAACCGATTCGGTTAATTTATCCAATTTGGCGCTGGCAACGAGTAAAGAGACCATCATGTCTTTGATGGGAGAACGTTATGTAAAAACAAGACAATTCGCCACAAAAACAAAAGGAGCGCAGGAAGCACATGAAGCAATTCGTCCTACTTACATGTCGAACGAAACGATTGACGGAACTGTTCAGGAACAACGGTTATACGAACTGATATGGAAGCGGACATTGGCCTCGCAGATGGCAGATGCTGAACTTGAAAAAACTACTGCGACAATAGCGGTGGGCAATCATACCGAGAAGTTTGTTGCTGTTGGGGAAATCGTAGTTTTTGATGGTTTTTTGCGGGTGTATAAGGAATCTTACGACGACGATGCGGAGCCGGAAAACGAAATGCGTTTACTCCCGTCGCTGGAAGTCGGGCAAAACCTGACGAACCAAGATATTGTGGCTGTGCAGCGGTTTACACAATCACCTCCCCGATATACGGAAGCGAGCCTGGTGCGCAAGTTGGAAGAACTGGGAATAGGTCGTCCTTCAACGTATGCTCCGACAATTTCAACGATACAACAGCGCGGTTATGTGGAGAAAGGTAACCGTGAAGGCGTGGAAAGACCGTGCACAACATTGACGCTAAAGAAAGGAAAGATTACGGAGACTACACGGAAAGAACTCACGGGAAGCGAAAAAGCAAAGCTTCTTCCTACGGATGTCGGCATTGTGGTTAACGATTTCTTAAAGGAACATTTCCCGCAAATAATGGATTATAATTTTACAGCAACGATAGAAAAGGAGTTTGATGAGGTGGCCGACGGTGAAAAGACCTGGACAGATATGATGGAACATTTCTATGAAGGTTTTCATCCGTTGGTGGAAAAGACAAAAGGTCTGCAGTATGAACATAAGGTAGGCGAGCGTCTTTTGGGGACTGATCCGGGAAGTGGTAAACCGGTATTCGTGAAAATCGGACGTTTTGGCCCCGTTGTTCAGATCGGTTCGGCCGATGATAAGGAGAAACCCCGCTTCGCCCAGTTGAAAAAAGAATACTCTCTTGAAACAATAACGCTTCAGGAAGCACTTGATTTGTTCAAGTTGCCTCGTGTATTAGGCGAGCTTGATGGACATCCTGTTACGGTGGGAGAAGGACGGTTCGGGCCGTACATTCGATATGAGAATACGTTTGTTTCCATTCCGAAAACGCAGAACCCAATGACAATTACTTTGAGCGATGCCGAAGAGATGCTCCGTAAGAAAAACGAAAGTGCGGCAAAAAAGATTATAAAGACCTTCGCCGAAGAACCCGATTTACAGATTATGAACGGGCGTTACGGGCCTTATATTGCTTATCAGAAGAAGAATTATAAGATACCAAACGAGGTTGAACCGGCTGATTTGAGCCTGGATGCATGTTTTAAGGTGATTGAGTTGCAGAAAGAGAAACATCAGATACGGAAGGAACGTTCGGTAAAAAAGAAGAAAGAATGACGCGCGTTTTTTTGGTTGGTTACATGGGGTCGGGGAAAACAACCTTGGGAAAAGCCTATGCTGAGGCCGTGAATTTGCAATTCATCGACCTGGATTGTTACATAGAACAGCGTTATTGCAAGACTATTTCGGATTTGTTTGCCGAAGGAGGCGAGGACGGTTTCCGTGAGATAGAGAGAAAGATGCTTCATGAAGTGGGAGAGTTTGAAAATGTTCTGGTGGCAACAGGAGGAGGAACCCCCTGTTTTTTTGATAATATGGACTATATGAAAAAGGCCGGAGCAACGGTCTTTTTGGATGTACGTCCTCAGGTATTGTTTCGCCGGTTGCGATTGGCTAAGGCTAAGCGGCCGTTGCTTGCAGATAAAACAGACGATGAACTGATGCAAACAATAGCGGATGCGTTAGAAAAGCGTTCCCCGTATTATTTGAAAGCCGAATATGTTTTGAATGCGGAATGCCTTGAAAGCAAAGAGCAAATAGGAGAATCGGTGAAAAATTTGAGAGCATTATTAAATTAAGTAAGTATAAACGTAGAGAATTTATTCGTGAAATGAGAAAATGGCGTATCGAAGATTCTGAAGAACTTTACAACATTACCGGATGGGGTGTTTCGTACTTTGGCATAAATGACAAAGGCCATGTTGTGGTAACTCCTCGTAAAGATGGAGTGGCAGTTGATTTAAAAGAACTGGTAGATGAGCTGCAATTGAGGGACGTAACGGCACCGATGCTGATACGTTTCCCTGACATCTTGGATAATCGTATCGAGAAAATTTCAAATTGTTTCTCGATTGCTTCGGAAGAATACGGGTATGAGGCTCAGAACTTCATCATCTATCCCATAAAGGTGAACCAGATGCGCCCGGTTGTTGAAGAAATTATCAGTCACGGAAAGAAATTTAATTTAGGCTTGGAAGCGGGCTCTAAACCGGAACTTCACGCTGTGATAGCCGTAAATACCGATTCCGATTCCTTGATCATCTGCAACGGATACAAGGATGAAAGCTATATTGAGCTGGCTTTGCTGGCACAAAAAATGGGAAAGCGCATTTTCTTGGTTGTAGAGAAGCTGAACGAATTGCGCTTGATTGCCAAAATGGCCAAGCAACTGAACGTACGTCCCAACATAGGGATTCGTATAAAACTTGCATCTTCCGGAAGCGGGAAGTGGGAAGAAAGCGGAGGCGATGCCAGCAAGTTCGGCTTGACATCGAGTGAATTACTTGAAGCGTTAGACTTTTTGGAGAAGAAAGGTTTGCAGGATTGCCTGAAGTTGATACATTTTCATATCGGGAGTCAGGTGACAAAAATACGGCGTATCAAAACGGCGTTGCGCGAAGCTTCACAATTTTATGTGCAGCTTTATCAGATGGGATTCCCGGTGGAATTTGTGGATATCGGCGGCGGATTGGGAGTTGATTACGACGGAACCCGTTCGGCAAACAGTGAAAGCAGCGTAAACTATTCGATTCAGGAGTATGTGAACGACTCGATTTCCATCATGGTCGACGCAAGTAATAAGAATAACATCCCGCATCCCAACATCATTACCGAGAGCGGACGTTCGTTGACGGCCCATCATTCGGTCTTGATCTTCGAGGTGTTGGAAACAGCTTCCCTGCCCGAAATGGATGAAGACTTCGTTGTTAGTGCGGAAGATCACGAATTGGTTCAGGAATTGTACGAGATATGGGACAACCTGAATCAAAGCAGAATGCTGGAAGCATGGCATGATGCGCAGCAAATCCGCGAGGAAACTCTCGATTTGTTTAGTCATGGTATTGTCGATTTAAAGACGCGTGCTCAGATAGAGAGGCTGTATTGGTCGGTAACACGCGAGATAAGTCAGATTACTTCCGGCCTGAAACATATTCCGGACGAATTCAGAAACATGGATAAACTTCTTGCCGATAAATATTTTTGTAACTTTTCTTTGTTTCAATCGTTGCCGGATTCTTGGGCTATCGACCAGATATTCCCGATAATGCCTATCCAGCGTTTGGATGAAAAGCCGGATCGGACAGCCACATTGCAGGACATCACTTGCGATTCGGACGGCAAGATTGCCAACTTCGTGTCGCCGCGAAATGTCTCACATGACCTGCCGGTGCATACCTTGAAGGCCAAGGAATCTTATTATATCGGGGTGTTTCTGGTGGGAGCTTACCAGGAAATTTTGGGAGACATGCACAATCTTTTCGGTGACACAAACGCAGTACATGTCAGCGTGAACGAGAAAGGTTACTCGATAGATCAGGTGATAGACGGCGAAACGGTGGCCGAAGTGCTGGATTACGTGCAGTACAATCCGAAAAAACTGGTCCGCACGCTTGAAACATGGGTGGCAAAATCGGTGAAAGAAGGACGGATTTCCTTGGAAGAAGGAAAGGAATTTTTGGCAAATTACCGTTCAGGTTTATACGGATATACTTATTTGGAATGAGATGAAAGAGCGGTTGATTATAATAAAGGTCGGCGGAAAGATTGTGGAAGAACCCGATACTCTAAGTAAATTACTGGCAGATTTTGCGGCAATCCCCGGTAAGAAATTGTTGGTTCACGGTGGCGGACGTTCGGCAACAAAGGTTGCGGCTTCGTTGGGCATCGAGAGCCGTATGGTTGACGGCCGTCGTGTGACCGATGCGGAAATGCTGAAGGTCGTGACAATGGTGTACGGCGGTTTGGTAAATAAAAACATTGTAGCGGGATTGCAGGCCCGGGGAGTGAATGCTTTCGGGCTGACAGGTGCCGACATGAATGTGATTCTTTCGGAGAAAAGGCCGGTAAAAGAAATCGATTACGGTTTCGTCGGAGACGTGAAATGTGTGGATGCCGCACGCTTATCGTCACTGATTTCGGAAGGTATCGTCCCGGTGATGGCTCCGTTAACCCACGACGGACAGGGGCATCTGTTGAATACGAATGCCGACACGATTGCGGGAGAGACGGCAAAAAGCCTCGCCGTTTTTTTTGACGTATCGTTGGTTTATTGCTTTGAGAAGAAGGGCGTTTTGCGCGATGAAGCCGATGATGAGAGTGTAATACCCGTACTTACGCCGAAATTGTTTGAACAATATGTGGCGGAAGGCGTGATAAAAGGCGGAATGATTCCGAAACTTGAGAACGCTTTTTCTGCAATCGATGCCGGAGTGAAGGAAGTGATTATTACATCGGCCTCGGCCATCGGGACAACAGAAGGAACTGTGATTGTGCGTTGACCGATATAAATAGAGGGTATCATGGCTTCCAAAAGAGTTTTGTCTGACGATGAGTTTGGGAAGATCGTGATACATTCCCGTCGGTTGGCGAAGAATATTACGATGAGAGTACGCCCTGACGGTCTCCATATCTCGGCACCGTATCGTTGCAAGACGGAAAAGATTCTGGAAGCAGTAAAGCCTTTTCGGGAACGATTGTTGGAACGTTTCAGGGAGGTTGCGCCGCGCCGCATAGATTTCGATTATGTTATCTCGGCAGAATGTTTCCGATTGCGTTTTGCACCGGGCAGATTAAAATTCTTTATCCTTCGCAAGGAAGATGACGGGATGTGCATTTATTGTCCCCGCGACGTTGATTTCTTGTCGGAGGAAGTACAGCAACTTGCGCGAAAAGCGGTGGTTCGTGCACTGAAGAAAGCGGCGGAGGAATATTTGCCGCCGCTGTTGTCCGTGTGGTCAGAACGTTTTGGCTTGCCCTATAAATCGGTACGTATAAATACAGCGCGCAGTCGTTGGGGAAGTTGTACGGCCTCTCGTGCCATCAGATTATCTTGTTATGTGATGCTTCTTCCCTCGCATTTGATGGATTATGTGCTGTTGCATGAACTGGCTCATACGAAAGAAATGAATCACGGGCCGCGTTTTTGGGAGTTATTGAACAGGATGACCGGAGAACAAGCCTTGCGCTTGCGCTCCGAGTTGAGACAATATAATACAGGTTTTAGGTAAAAAGATTATTCGATGAAAAAGAGTTTGTTGGCATTAGCTTCGGGAACTCTTGGACTGGGGATTGCGGAGTTTGTCATGATGGGTATCCTTCCTGCAGTGGCAAGTGACCTGCATATTAGCATACCCCGGGCAGGACATTTTGTATCGGCCTACGCGCTTGGCGTGTGTTGTGGCGCTCCGTTGTTGGTCTTGATAGCCCGTTCCCGTCCGTTGAAGCAGATATTGTTGGGGCTGATTGCCGTTTATGTCTGTGGAAACATGTGTGCTTCTCTGTCTACTTCCTACGGGATGTTGCTTTTGATGCGTTTTATTTCCGGTTTACCGCATGGAGCATTTTTTGGAGTCGGTTCGATTGTTGCAGAGCAATTGGCAGATAAAGGTAAGACTTCGCAGGCTGTTTCTATGATGATTTCAGGGATGACCATCGCCAATCTTTTCGGCGTTCCTTTCGGAACAATGTTTTGCAGTATGTTTTCCTGGCGTCTCCCGTTCTTGTTTAACGGGATGTGGGGCGTGTTGGTCTTCTGTCTTATCTGGAAATGGATTCCGTCTTTACCTGCGTTGCCCGATTCCGGTCTGAAAGGACAGTTCCGGTTTTTGAAATATCTTTCCCCATGGCTTATCATATTGGCCACGATGTTTGGAAATGGAGGCGTGTTTTGTTGGTTCAGTTATATTACGCCTCAGATGATGACAGAGGGCGGCTTTTCACAAAACAGTATGGTGTTTATTATGATGCTGGCCGGCCTTGGCATGACTGTTGGCAATTGGTTGGGTGGAAAGTGCGGCGATGCTTATGGCCTGGCTCCCGTCATTCGTGTTACTCATATCTGTTTGATTGTGGCATTGTTCGGCACATTTTTCTTCGTTCACCTCTCGTGGTTGTCGGTTTTGCTGATGTTTGTGTGTACGGCTGGGCTGTTTGCCGTGTCGTCTCCTCAGCAACTTTTGTTGTTGCAGAACTCGCGTGGCAGTGAGATGATGGGCGCAGCTTGTGTACAGGTTGCTTTTAACCTGGGGAATGCACTGGGAGCTTACTTGGGCGGTTTGCCGATAGAAGCCGGATGGGGTTACCGTTATCCGTCTCTTGTGGGCGCATGTGTTGTCTTGTTTGGGCTGGTAAGTGTTTCGCTGTATATTCGTGAAGAGCATAAAAGATGTCGGCGGGGTATTGCAGTTGCCGGGTAATTTTTGCCGAATGTATGTGTAAAACGGAATATGTTTTGCCGTTGTTTTTTATGCCGGAGGCAGAGAATAAAAACACTCCCCCTGAAACTTTTGCACAAATGTTTCAGGGGGAGTGTTGGCTTTCATAGGACTTTATCATGGCCCTTGGCGCCTTTTAAAAGGTTCTTCGGTGGAGCTGGAGGGAGTCGAACCCTCGTCCAAACAAGGAAGCCATATGCTTTCTACATGCTTATCTCTGCCTTCGTTTTCGTGCATAGGCAGGACCAGAGCCACCAACCTATACCTTAGTTCCTAAAGTTTCGCTTCGGCTGCGGAACAGAACCGAAACTATTCCCGATTTTGCTGTGCCGCTTTACCAAACGCTTCGGGACGAGAGCTTTTGAGCGACATCTCGTTCCCGTCACTATGACGGGAATAAAGTTTAATCTACTGTGCTTCGATTAAGCAGCGAGAGCATAATTTTCGTTGCCAGATAATTGTTTTGTAACTGAGATTATAGTGCAAATCACAGACGCACTGCATGCTTACATACCACATCTCTCGCTGTCAAATCCAGTCAACCCCGATAGATGATCGTTGTATTGGGCACAAAGATAGTGCTTTTATGGCAAATTTCTATAAGTTTTTCTGCAAAATCGGAAAAAATGTGGAGCCGTTTCTGTAAAAAGATTTCCATCGGGCTAAGGAAAGCCCGTGCTCTTCTTCCGGGAATAACGGCATCTTCTTTACATATGCCCGGAGTGTATTGCGATGCGTCATGCGATTTCCTTCCGGAAAGCAGGGCTTCGCTTGTATAAGAAAAAAGAAGAATCCATAAAACGGTGTGGGCGTATTTACGGATTCTTCTTGCTATCATGAGAAGTGTATGGTTGAACGTTTGATTAAACGTAAGTTTCGAGGAACTTTACATGCCCGTTCGGGGTAATGTCAAGCCCTTTTGTCGTTGCAGGGAAAAGAACGGATTCTCCTGCCTGCATCTCGATGGTATGTCCTTCATTATCTGTTACGGAGCATGAACCTTCCATGCAGATATAGATAACGAACGAATCGAGCTCGTTATAATCTGCCGACATGCTCTCGGTCAGATCGTAAACCGATGTGGTAAAGTAAGGGCAGCTTACCAGCTCTACCGGCTCGTTTTGTTTGGGAACATACGGTGTGCGGTAGTCGGATTCCACTGTATAGTCGATGGCATCCTTCGACAATTCCGTATGAAGCTCGCGCGTATTTCCGTTTTTGTCTTTTCGGTTGAAGTCGTAGATGCGGTATGTAATGTTGGAAGTCTGCTGTATTTCTGCGATGAAACAGCCCGCTCCGATGCTGTGAATGCGGCCTGCCGGCAAAAAGAATACATCGCCCGGTTTAACGGCGTAGTCGGCCAAAGCGTCACATATGGTATTTTCTTTAATCATCTCGGCGTATTCATCGGGAGTGATTTTCTTCTTTAATCCGGAACGAAGGTGTGCTTTCCCTCCTCCATTGTCGATAACGTACCACATTTCGGTTTTCCCCATCGAGTTATGGCGTTTCATTGCCAGCTCGTCATTGGGATGAACTTGAATAGACAGGTCGTCTTGTGCATCAATGAACTTGATAAGAAGCGGGAACTTTCCGTTGAAACGTTTGAAATTCTCTTCTCCTACCAATGCACCTTTATATTCGTTTACCATTTGGGTAAGGTCCTTTCCGGCATCTTCGCCGTTGGAAACCACGGATTCATCGCCCGGGACATCAGAGATTTCCCAACTTTCACCTACTTGAGATTGCTGACAATCAAGATGCTTGAACGGGATGATTTTTTCTCCTCCCCAAATCGTTGATTTTAAAATTGGTTTAAATTTTAATGGATACATAAGCTTATGTTATAAAAGATTCTCGTTACAAAGATAATGTTTTTGGGCGATGTTTGAGGCTTTTTTCTTTATCTTTTTATAGGGTGCTGTACAGAAGTTTCTGTTTTTCCGGGGACTTGTTTGGAACACCCGGGTATGTTTGGTTGAAAGGAGGGTATCTTTCTGTAAAAAAGCAGTGCCCTTTCGGGTGAAAGAACGGAAAGATTTGTTCCCTTTTAAGCATCATAATGAGGAGATGAGACTGGCTTTTTTACGGAAGGATTGCAGATGCTGAAATATAGGAGAAGTTTTTTTGGTAAAATCTCGTGTCTTTTTCGGTGAAATGTGTATATTTGTCCCCGTTTTCAATGAGTCATTCATCATGTGTAGATGGGTAAAAATAAATGTATTATTTATTGCCGTCCTTACGATCCTGGTCGCAAGGAATGTCTCTTACGCGGTTGTTTTTGAAAACGGAACGGCCTCTTTCTTGTCTTCTGACGTCACAGGCCGTCAGTGTTATCCGCCTTTCGGAGAGGGACAACGGGGCACGAATGATGTAGCGTCTAAGTGTTGTGCGGATTTGTTTCATTACGCTCCGGTAAATCACGGGAGCTCTTCGTCCGATTGCAAGTCGGTTCTGCGTTCTTCTTTTGCGTCTTCAGGCAGATACGCGCATTCTTATTCTTTCTCATTTCAGAATCTTAATCATTCCACTCATCCATATTTGACGGATATTGTAGACTATTATGTTTATACACTTGGGCATATCCTCATTTAGTCGGGCGGGTGTTTTTTGTATTTAAAAGAGTTTTTCTTTTGGGATGACCTGTTTTGTTGCAGGAAAAAGAGGAAATGAATTTGTTATTTTATAAAATCAAATTTATCGATATATGTATTTTCTGTATTTAATAGTTGCGATACTTGCGGCTATTCTTTTAGTTGTAGCGGGAATAACGGTGGCGAAGCTTGTGGCTCCGCGCTCATTTAATCCTCAAAAAGGTGAGCCTTATGAATGTGGTATCCCTACTCACGGACGCTCATGGGTGCAGTTCAAAGTGGGATATTATTTGTTTGCTATCCTGTTTTTGATGTTTGATATTGAAACGGTATTCCTGTTTCCTTGGGCGGTCGTGGCGGCAGAAGTCGGAACTTATGCGTTAGTTAGCGTATCGTTTTTTCTTTTCATATTAATATTAGGCCTTGCGTATGCATGGAAGAAAGGAGCGTTGGAATGGAAATAAAGAAGCAAACTGCTATCCGCTCGATGAAGTATGAGGAATTTAAAAACAATGATTACCTCGAAGAAATGGTACGTGAACTGAACCGGAACGGGGCAGGCGTAATTGTAGGTGCTGTGGATGACCTCTTAAACTGGGGACGAAGCAACTCCATTTGGTCGTTGACTTTTGGTACAAGCTGTTGTGCTATTGAGTTTATGGCGTTGGGAGCTGCACGTTACGACATGGCGCGTTTCGGATTTGAGGTGACGCGTAACTCACCTCGTCAGGCGGATATGATTATGGTATTGGGAACAATTACCTATAGGATGGCGCCGGTTCTGAAACGTTTGTACGATCAGATGGCAGAACCAAAGTATGTAATCGCCGTAGGCGGCTGCACCATTTCCGGAGGACCGTTCCTTAAATCTTATCATGTGGTGAATGGAGTTGATAAAATCATCCCGGTAGATGTGTATATCCCTGGATGTCCTCCGCGTCCGGAAGCTTTTTATTATGGCATGATGCAGCTGCAGCGTAAAATGAAAGTTGAAAAGTATTTGGGCGGAGTAAACCGTAAAGAAAAAGAACCGGAAGAAGAAAAATAAACGGATTATGGAATTGAAAGATAAAATAAAAGCAATAATACCCCAAGCAGTATTTAGTGAGACGGGAGAGCTTGTCGTAACGCTTTTGCCTGATGATTTCCGGCGAGTGGCAGAAACTCTTCGCCATGACAAAGAAGAGCCGATGGATTATTTGCGGGATATCGTAGGCATGGATTGGGGAGATGCGTTGGGAGCGCTTTATTATTTGGAATCGACCGTAACCTATCGTCGCATTACATTGAAAACATCAACGGCCGATCGTGAACAACCATTCCTCCCCAGTGTATGCGATTTATGGAAGACTGCGGAGATAAAAGAACGTGAAGTTTATGACTTCTTCGGGATTCGTTTCCTGAATAATCCTGATATGCGACGCATTTATTTGCGGGAAGATTGGAAAGGTTATCCTTTGCGTAAGGATTATGATATGGATTCTAATCCGCTGGACTTGGATAATGAGGTAAACTCTGACACGACGGAAGAGTATTATCTTAACAGTGATGGTACGATAAAAGGGCATGAAAATACCGTATTCGACCGGGACGCCTTTGTCGTAAACATTGGTCCTCAACATCCTTCAACCCACGGAGTGCTCCGTATGCGGGTGTCGTTACAAGGAGAAACTATTTGTAAAGTCGATCCGATATTGGGATATATTCATCGAGGCATAGAGAAATTAAATGAAGGTCTTACTTATCCTCAGACGTTAGCCTTTACAGATCGTTTGGATTATCTGAGCGCGCATCAGAATCGTCATGCCTTATGTATGTGCATAGAAAAGGCCGCAGGAATTGAAATTTCGGAACGTGCGCAATACATCCGTACCATTATGGATGAATTGCAACGAATCGATTCGCATTTATTATTCTATTCTTGTCTGGTAATGGACATGGGCGGTTTGACACCTTTCTTCTATGGATTCCGCGAACGCGAAATGATTTTGGATATTTTTGAGGGAACAACCGGCGGACGTCTGATACAAAATTATAATATGATTGGCGGTGTTCAGGCCGATTTGCATCCGGATTTTCAGAAAAAGGTGAAGGCCTTTATCAAACATCTGCGCAGCGTAATCAAAGATTATCATGATATCTTTACCGGAAACGTGATTGCAACAACCCGATTGAAAGGCGTAGGTGTGTTATCACGCGAAGATGTTATATCGCTTGGAGCAACGGGCGGAACGGGAAGAGCCTCGGGATGGGCGAACGATGTTCGTAAACATCATCCATATGCCTTGTATGATAAGGTGGATTTCCGTGAGATAACTTATACGGAAGGCGACTCTTTTGCAAGATACATGGTGCGTATGGATGAAATAATGGAGTCTTGCAAAATAATAGAACAGCTGATAGACAATATACCTGAAGGCGAGTATCGTGTAAAAACAAAAGCAATCATTAAATTGCCGGAAGGAGTATTCTCTTCATCGGTGGAAACAAGTCGTGGCGAATTTTGTGTTGTTTTGGAAAGTCATGGCGATAAATATCCGTACCGATTGCATTATCGCTCTACGGGCTTGCCTTTGGTACATGCAATGGATACGGCTTGTCGTGGAACAAAGATTGCCGATTTGATAGCAATTGGCGGGACACTGGATTTTGTGATTCCCGATATAGACAGATGATATTAATTAAAATATTAAGATTATGACTTTAGATTATTATAACCTTGAGCCGTTGTTGATGTATATTCATACTTCTCTTTGCGGAGTAATGCCGGAATGGTTGGCCTTGACACTTGAAGGAGTGGTGGTAGGAGTTATCATTCTGCTTTTGTATGTGATACTGGCCATTGTCATGATTTATATGGAACGTAAGGTTTGTGCCGCATTTCAATGTCGTATCGGCCCGAACCGTGTTGGAGGAAAAGGCGGGTTGCTTCAGGTTCCGGCTGACGTTCTTAAAATGCTGACAAAAGAAATTATTAAGTTGAAAAATGCCGATAATTTCTTGTATAATCTGGCACCTTTTCTTGTAATATTGGCGTCTGTGCTTACATTCTCCTGCTTGCCTTGGAATAAAGGTGGAGAAATTTTGCACATGAATATCGGTATATTCTTTATTCTTGCCGTTTCTTCTATCGGTATCCTCGGAATCTTGCTGGCAGGATGGAGTAGTAATAGTAAGTATTCGTTGATAGGAGCTATGCGAAGTGGCGCGATGATTATCAGCTACGAACTTTCTATTGGTATCTGTGTGCTGACAATGGTTGTTATGAGCGGGACGATGGATATTCAAATGATCGTGAGCAATCAGGCAAATGGATGGAACATTTTCAAAGGACATATACCAGCGATTGCTGCTTTCATCATCTATCTGATAGCAGGAAATGCCGAAGCAAATCGTGGCCCGTTTGATTTGGCCGAAGCAGAGCAGGAATTAACTGCTGGTTATCATACCGAGTATTCCGGTTTACATTTCGGATTCTTTTATTTGGCGGAGTATTTAAATTTGTTCATTACTGCAGGAATTGCGACAACTTTGTTCTTAGGAGGTTGGATGCCGTTGCACATAGCAGGTCTGGAAGGATTCAATGCTGTGATGGATTATATTCCGGGAGTTGTTTGGTTCTTGGGGAAAACATTCTTTATAGTCTTCCTTTTAATGTGGATACGCTGGACATTCCCTCGTCTGAGAATTGATCAGGTTCTGACTTTGGAATGGAAATATTTAATGCCTACATCGTTGGTCGTTTTGTTACTGATGACTGTATGTAAGATTTATGGATTAACATTTTAATGAGATAAGATGAGTAGTTTTAAAGAATATATCTCGGGGTATGCCAACGGATTAAAGAGTCTTTTGATCGGCATGCGCACATCGATGAAAGTTTTTTGCCAGAAAAAGGTTACTGAACAATATCCGGAAAATCGTCATACAACGCTGCATATTCCGGAACGTCATCGGGCTATGTTGGTAATGCTGCACGATGAGAACGGGAACAATCGTTGTATTGCCTGCGGATTATGCCAAATGGCTTGTCCGAATGGCACGATACATATTGTAAGTGAAATGCGCGAGACTGAAGATGGAAAGAAAAAGAAGGTATTGGTTAAGTATGAATATAATTTGGGCTCCTGCATGTTTTGCGAATTATGTGTCAATGCTTGTCCTCACGACGCGATTCGTTTCAGTAATGATTTCGAGAACGCTGTATTTCAGAAAGAGAAACTATTGCTTACATTGAATAAATAAATTAATTGATAAAAGATGTCACTTCAAGAAATATCATTTTATATTGTAGCTGCTTGTATTGCTGTTTGCTCTATTTTAGCGGTTACTTCCGGTAAAATCCTCCGCGCGGTGACTAACCTGTTGTTCGTTTTATTTGGAACAGCAATGTTTTATATTCTTTTGGGATATACGTTCTTAGGTGCGGTACAATTAATCGTATATGCCGGAGGTATTGTGATTTTGTATGTATTCTCTATTTTACTTACCAGGTCGGATAAGGATATGAAGTATCGTCAGAGGCGGGCAAAATGGTTAAGCATTTTGTTGGCCTCGGCAGTGGGTGCAGCTCTGGTGCTGTTTTTAATACTGACAAACGATTTTGCCGGCAGCTTGATTCCGCAAGGATTTGAATATCCGGTTCATGAAATAGGGAAGTCTTTGATCGGGACAGACAAGTATCAGTTTGTTCTTCCTTTTGAGATTACGGGAGTTTTATTGTTGGCTTGTATGATAGGTGCGATTCTCATTGCACGCAAGGAAAAGTAAAAAGGAGAAAGAATATATGGAATTAGAAGTTCATGTAATACATTATCTTATCGTTAGTACGATAATGATGTTTTGTGGCATTTACGGTTTTTTTACTCGGAAAAACCTGCTGGCTTTATTGATTTCGGTAGAGTTGATGCTGAATGCTGCAAATATTAATTTTTCGGTATGTAATCGTTACCTCTTTCCCGATGCATTGGAAGGACACTTCTTCAGCTTGTTTGGAATAGCCATCGCAGCAGCCGAAACAGCAGTTGCCATTGCTATTATTATAAATGTGTATCGTAATGTCAAACAAGTGCTGACAGATGATATTACCGATTTGAAAGGTTGAAATAGAAATAAGAATTAAAAATCAGAAATAAAAACGAATATGGATTATACGATTCTGATACTTGTATTGCCAATGTTGAGTTTTTTGATTCTGGCTTTGGCAGGAATGAAAATGTCTCATCGGGTATCCGGTCTTATCGGAACGCTGTCTTTGGGGGCAGTGACGGTATTGAGTTATCTGACGGCATTTGTTTATTTTACGGCAGAACGCACCGCTGAGGGAGTTCATTCGTCAATGATTCCGTTAAATTTCGAATGGTTGCCGTTTACTAATCAGCTTCATATCGATATGGGAATATTATTGGATCCGATATCGGTGCTGATGCTTGTCGTGATTTCCACGGTATCTTTTATGGTACATATATACTCTTTCGGTTATATGAAGGGAGAAATTGGATTTCAGCGCTATTATGCGTTCTTGTCTCTTTTCACCTTTTCCATGTTAGGCCTGGTTGTTGCGACGAATATATTCCAAATGTATGTATTCTGGGAGCTGGTGGGTGTTTCATCATATCTCCTTATCGGATTTTATTATACCAAGCCGGAAGCGATTGCCGCGAGTAAAAAGGCTTTCATTGTAACGCGCTTTGCCGATCTGGGCTTCCTTATAGGTATTTTAATATATGGATATTATATGAAAACCTTTACCTTCACTCCATCGGAAGAACAGCTTATGCAGGCTGGTATGATGCTGCCTTGGGCTTTAGGTCTGATGTTCATTGGTGGTGCAGGTAAGAGTGCAATGTTCCCATTACATATATGGTTGCCCGATGCGATGGAAGGCCCTACTCCTGTTTCCGCTTTAATTCATGCAGCAACAATGGTTGTGGCTGGTGTATATCTGGTGGCGCGCATGTTTCCTTTATTCATTGCTTATGCTCCTCAAACCTTACATATTGTAGCTTATGTGGGTATGTTTACTGCGTTTTATGCCGCATCGGTTGCTTGTGTTCAGAGTGATATTAAACGTGTGTTAGCATTTTCTACAATTTCTCAGATAGGCTTTATGATGGTTGCTTTAGGAGTTTGCACCGGAACAAACCCGCATGATACTGGATTGGGTTACATGGCCGGGATGTTCCATCTGTTTACTCATGCAATGTTTAAGGCATTACTTTTCTTAGGCGCCGGTTGCATTATCCACGCAGTTCACAGTAATGAGATGAATACAATGGGAGGTTTGCGCAAATATATGCCGATAACTCATATTACTTTCCTTATTGCTTGTCTAGCTATTGCCGGTATACCTCCGTTCTCAGGCTTTTTCTCTAAAGATGAGATCCTGACAGCTTGTTTTAACTTCAGCCCGTTTGTGGGATGGGGCATGACTATTATTGCCGGAATGACGGCTTTTTATATGTTCCGATTGTATTATGGAATCTTTTGGGGCAAGGAAAACAAAGAGCTTCATGCCGAGCATGTGCCTCATGAAAGCCCGTTGACAATGACATTCCCTTTGATGTTTTTAGCATTGGTTACGATATGTGCAGGATTTATTCCTTTCGGACACTTTGTAACATCCAATGGAGAATTGTATGATATCCATTTAAATTGGGTGGTAGCAGGCACAAGCATTGTTGTAGCAATAGCAGCAATTGCATTAGCCACTTGGATGTATGCTCGTGAAGAACAGCCTGTCCCTGCAATGTTGGCGCGTCGTTTCAGTAAATTGCATCGTGCAGCATACAAACGTTTCTATATGGATGAGTTATGGTTATTCGTTACAAAGAAAATAATATTCCGTTGTGTGTCTGCTCCGCTGGCATGGTTTGACCGTCACGTTATCGATCAATTTATGAATTTCATGGCATGGTCGACGAATGCTGCCGGTGAAGAAGTTCAACCTTTACAGAACGGAAGAATACAAAGTTATACGATGTGGTTCTTTGGAGGTGTTATTGTTTTATCTATTATGCTGTTACTTATATGAATATATTGAGTTTTTTTGTACTGATTCCTTTGCTGATGTTGTTGGGCTTATGGCTTGCCAAGAGCTTAAATCAGGTGAAAGGTGTGATGGTAACCGGAGCAAGTTTGTTGCTTTTACTGGCAGTTTATCTTACGGTTGATTATATCAGTTTGCGAAATGCCGGCGAAACAGCCGAAATGCTTTTTACTCAAAGTGTAGAATGGTATGCGCCGCTTCATATATGTTATTCGGTTGGAGTGGATGGAATATCGGTCGTTATGCTTCTGTTGAGTGCGATCATTGTTTTCACGGGGACTTTTGCTTCGTGGAAATTGCAACCGTTGACTAAGGAGTATTTCCTTTGGTTTACGTTGTTGAGTACAGGAGTTTTCGGATTCTTTATCTCAACCGACCTGTTTACCATGTTCATGTTTTATGAAGTCGCTTTGATTCCGATGTATTTATTAATCGGCGTATGGGGAAGCGGACGGAAAGAATATGCTGCAATGAAACTGACCTTGATGTTGATGGGCGGTTCTGCTTTCTTACTTATTGGTATTCTTGGAATATTTTATGGCGCAGGAGGTGAAACAATGAACCTGTTGGAGATTGCAAAACTTCACATTCCTTCGTCCATGCAATACATTTTCTTCCCGTTGGTTTTCCTGGGATTCGGCGTATTGGGCGCATTGTTCCCGTTCCACACATGGAGTCCCGACGGTCATGCTTCCGCTCCTACTGCAGTAAGTATGCTTCATGCCGGAGTATTGATGAAGTTGGGAGGTTACGGATGCTTCCGTGTTGCAATGTATTTGATGCCGGAAGGTACGGCTGTGTGGGGCGACTTTTTCTTGGTTCTCACTACAATTTCAGTTGTTTACGGAGCATTCAGTGCAATTGTTCAGACCGATTTGAAATACATTAATGCTTATTCTTCAGTGAGCCATTGCGGACTGGTTTTGTTTGCTTTGCTTATGATGACACGTGTCAGCGCTACGGGAGCTATATTGCAGATGTTAAGTCATGGTTTGATGACGGCATTGTTCTTTGCATTGATTGGTATGATTTACGGAAGAACACATACACGTGACATCCGACAGATGAGCGGCTTGATGAAAATTATGCCCTTCCTTTCTGTTGGTTACGTGATAGCCGGTTTGGCAAACTTGGGATTACCCGGATTAAGCGGCTTCATTGCTGAGATGACCGTATTTGTAGGCTCTTTCCAAAACGCCGATTTATTCCATCGAGTATGTACGATTATTGCCACAACAAGTATCGTTATTACTGCGGTATATATCCTGAGAGTTGTAGGAAAAATTCTTTATGGTACTTGCAAGAATCCGGAACATTTAAAACTGACCGATGCCACATGGGATGAACGTCTTGCCGTGATTTGTTTGATTGTTGCCGTTGCAGGATTGGGATTGGCCCCGTATTGGGTAAGCAATGTTATCAGTGGCAGTGTAGAACCTATTATTTCACAATTAATACGCTAAAGAACTATGGACGTAACAATGATATTTTCCATGCAGAATGAACTCAGCCTTATTGCAGTTTTGGTGATTGTTTTGTTGGCTGATTTGATATTGAAGAGACCGAATCATAAGGCCCTTCAGAATTTAACTTGCGTATTGATGCTAATACATATAGCGTTGAACGTTGTGCCTCAAACGGTAGACCTGTTCGGAGGGATGTATCATTCTACTCCGATGGCTTCGGCTGTAAAGACAATTCTTTCGGTAGGTACACTGCTTGTGTTTATGCAGTCGGGACAATGGCTGGGCCGTGAGGATACGCAACATAAGGCCGGTGAATTTTATGTCCTTACATTGAGTACTCTATTGGGGATGTTCTTTATGGTAAGTGCCGGAAGCTTTGTCATGTTTTATGTGGGACTGGAGTTGGCCAGCATCCCGATGGCTTGTTTGGTAGCATTCGATAAATATCGTCATCATAGTGCGGAAGCCGGAGCAAAATTCATTTTAAACTCCATGTTTTCTTCTGCTATTATGTTATACGGATTGTCGTTTGTTTACGGAACTTGCGGGACTACTTATTTCGCCGATCTGCCTCAATTGTTGACAGGAACTCCGCTTCAGATAATGGCAATGGTATTCTTCTTTGCAGGTTTGGGCTTCAAGTTGAGTCTTGTTCCGTTCCATATGTGGACTCCTGATACTTATCAAGGAGCTCCGACGCCGGTAAGTGGTTATTTGTCGGTTATATCTAAAGGTGCGGCTGCTTTTGCTTTGATGAGTATTCTGCTGAAAGTCTTTGGAAATATGGTGGATAATTGGAGCCTTTTGTTAAGCGTTGTCATCGTTATAACGATAACCGTTGCCAACTTGTTCGCTATCTTGCAAGAGAATTTAAAGCGCTTTATGGCATATAGTAGTATATCTCAGGCGGGATATATCATGCTTGCTGTATTGGCAGGCAGCGAGCAAGGCATGAGTTCATTGGTATATTACATCGTAGTTTATATCGTGGCCAATCTGGCTGTCTTCGGCGTTATTGGCGCGGTTGAGCAGCAAACGGGAGGAAAGGTGGATCGTGATACGTATAACGGGCTTTACCGTACAAATCCGAAATTGACCTTTGTGATGACACTTGCCCTGTTCTCTTTGGCCGGAATTCCGCCTTTTGCAGGATTCTTCTCCAAGTTCTTTGTATTTGCATCGGCATTTCACAGCGGATACTGGATTGTTGTATTCCTTGCATTGATTAATACGATTATTTCATTGTATTATTATCTGTTGATCGTAAAGGCGATGTATATCACGCCATCCGATGCTCCGGTACCTACATTTAGAACTCCGAGGATGATGCGTGCCAGCTTGTTCCTTTGTTTGCTGGGCATTGTTTTATTAGGAATATGTAGCGGAGTCTTTGACTGGCTGACGGATTTGTCTGTTCGTTGAGACGTTTTACTATAAACGCTGAATTCTTTTTATGGGAATGTCCCGTTGCTTCTTGAGGAGCAACGGGACATTTTGTTTTTTCTTCTTTTTTAGTTCTTTTAATCAAAAGCGGTGCAGCATTTTGAATGTTTTTTTGTTTCTTTATAAAACGGTAGTGTAGAACGTTAAAGACCGAAAGTATGAAGAAGGTATATTTGCTTATAGGACTGATGGGAATGCTTTCTATATTGCCATTCCCGGTATTGGCACAAAGTTTTGATTCGTTGTGGAAGGAGATAGAAAGTCTTCAGAAAAAAGATCTGCCGAAATCTGTAATCGAAACGGTGGACAAGGTTTACGAGAAAGCCCAGGAAGAACAGAATCTTCCACAGTTGATGAAAGCTTATCTTGTGCGGGCGGAATGTAAAGTACAAATAAGTCCTGACAGTATGCAACGGGAATTGTCGGGACTGAAGACGTGGGCCGTGCAAGAGACCGATACCTTGGCACGTGCCGTATTGTCGGCCTTAATGGGAAATGTCATGCTGAATACCGATTCGGCAGATCTCGATGCTGCGCTCGCATATTATCGGGCTGCTTTGCAAAATGATAAAATCCTGAAGGCAACGCCTGCGAAAGATTTTCTTCCCATGACGGTTTCGGGGGAACTGAGCGAGCAATGTTTCGAGGATAACATGTATGAACTTTTGGTGCATGAGGCGATACGAAATCTGTCTGCTTCCGGGAACTTCCGTCGCGAGGAAAAGGCCCAGCTTGCGATTCTGTCGTTGTATGACGATCTGATTGCCTACTACGGTTATCGCAATCGTCAGGGATGTTTGTTGACAAAACTTGCCCGCTTGGCTTATCTTAGTTTCGACAATTCTGTATTAAATAAGTATAGAGTGTCCGACCAGCAGGCTCTCTCTGCATTAAAATTGCTGCTCGACGAGTATGAAGATCTGGATGTGTGTGCAGATGTTTATGTGAAAATTGCCGATACATACGGTCGTCGGGGGGAACTCGTGAAGAAGATGGAAGTAATTCAAGCCGGTCTTAAAAAATATCCCGACTCCAAATATTCATATACATTGAAGCGTCAGATGGGGGAAGTGATGTCTCCTGAGCTCAGAGTTCGGATCCCTTTTGTTTACCCCGGGCGTGAAGTGGACGTAAATGTCTACTATAAAAATTTATCCGGGCTGACGCTTGAATTGTATCAATTGGATATTCATCCGTCTTCCCCGCTTTTAAACGGAAATATTACTGCGGAAGTTCTGGTAAAGGCTTACGGCAAGAAGGTATCCTCTCAAGATTTTCTGCTGAAACCTACGACGGACTATAAACCTACGGAAACAACGTTGCGGTATAAAATGCCCGAAGCTGGCATTTATATACTGAAGTCCATTCCAAAAGGAACGAAGGAAGGCACCGCGTATAGCGTGATGTATGTATCGCCCTATCAGTGCATTGCCATTCCTTTGGAGAATAATCGTCAGGAGTTGATTGCCATAGATAAGCTGACGGGCCAGCCTGTTGCTAATGCAGAAATAGTAACATATCTTCCGAAGAATAAGGCCTATCAGGAAGACAAGGTATATAAGACAAACGGACAAGGAAGTGTTATCATTGACCGAAGCAGTAAAAAGCCGTTGTATTGCAATGTCCGTACCCCGGAGAATGACTTTATGTCGATTGCTTATTTGGAAGGTTATTTAAACTTTTTCCCGGGGAATGACCGGGAAGAATTGCGCCGCATCTCGCTGTTTACGGATCGTTCGATATACAGACCGGGGCAAACCGTGTCGGTATCAGGGGTTGTTTATAAACAATATGGTGATTCTTTACACGTAGTGAAGGGAGAAGATGTGAAACTTGTGCTGTTTGGTACCGACAGTCAAATCGCGGAAAAAAGCGTAACATCGGATGATTTGGGCTCATTCTCCGCAGAATTTGTGATACCTCAATCTGTTCTTTCGGGAAATTTCCGAATTGAAACCACCCGTGCATCCAGTTATTTTCGTGTGGAAGAGTATAAGCGTCCTACGTTTGACGTGACGTTTACATCAAGCGATAGCACTTATCGTGTGGGAGATACCATACGTGTGGAAGGAATGGCCAAGACCTTTTCGGGAGTGCCTGTGCGTCTGGCAGATGTTTCTTATCGGGTAGTTTATTCTCCCATGTGGATGTTTCGTGGGAACCGGTCGAATTCCGAACTGATGAAAGGAACGCTTCAGACAGATGCGGAGGGACGTTTTTCTCTCAGGGTATGCCTGGAGAAACCGGAAGAACGGAATTTGTATCCCGGTATATCGCCTACCTGCAGGTATGAAATAATGGCGGAAGTGACCGATGGCGCCGGCGAGACACAACAAGGCTCCTATACGGTGCTTGCAGGCGAGCAGTCGTTGTTCCTGCAGATTAACGGACTTTCCGATTGTGTACTGAAAGAAAACAAGCAGAAAATCCAGTTCCTGGCTTTGAATCTCAATGAGAAATCAATAAAAACCGATGTAAATTACCGAGTGTTCTCGGCGGGGACAGATGCCGTGGCCGACAGCTTGTTGTATGAAGGTAAGGCTGTTTCACAGGAAGCATTTGTTCCGTCGGAAATTTATTCCTTGCCTTCGGGAAAATATCGGCTGGAGGTTTCAGCCACAGATGCTCTCATGCGTCAGGTAACGGCGGAACAAAGTTTTATACTGTTCTCGTTGGAAGACACCTGTCCCCCCGTTGATACAGTTGATTGGTTTTATCAGACGGGAGAAGAGTTCGACACCATTCATCCGGTTTCTCTCTATCTGGGAAGCAGTGAAAAGAATGTTTATGCGATGATCGATGTGTATGCCTATGAAAAACGTATCGATTCGAAACGGATTCTCTTGAATAATGAGATTCGGAAGTTCACATATCCTTATCGTCAGGAATACGGTGACGGCATCATGATACACGCAATGTTTATGCGTGACGGGAAGTTGTATCAGCATAACTGCCGCATTATTCGTCCGGAGCCTGAGAAACAATTACAATTGAAATGGATAACTTTCCGCGATAAACTGCGTCCGGGAGGACAGGAAGAATGGCGTCTGGAGGTTCGTGACCGGAACGGTTTGCCGGTGCAGGCGGCGATGTTGGCCGCGATGTACGACGCTTCACTGGATAAATTATACAGTCATGAGTGGAACTTCAATCTGAACTTTAACCGGAATGTCCCTTGGATTAGTTCCGGAATAACTTATAACGGACAAAATGTCGGGCTGTTCAGTTCTTTCACTTATCGTTATGCAGGCAATGGTTTGGACCTGCTTAATGGAGATTACAGCAGGTTGTATCCGTTTAATCTTCGTAAGAGTGTTTATGCAATGTTGCAGTCGGGCCGAGTATTGGCGATAAATGATGCTGCAGGACTCCCCATGCTTAAGTCGGCATCCGTTGCAGGCGTCCAAAGAGATATGGCGGCTGAAGAAGCACTTGTTGCCGATTCGGGAACTTCAATGTCGGGCGAATTCGGATTGACAGACGTGGCGAATGTTGAAAATGACGGAGAATCTTCGCCTGAAAACGGCGGTGAGAATGTCGTTCCATTGCGTGAGAACTTTTCAGAGACCGCCTTCTTCTATCCGGGTTTACGCACCGATTCAACGGGTTGTGTAAGCATTTCGTTTATGATGCCTGAGTCTTTGACGGAATGGAAGTTCATGGGCTTTGCACATACATGCGAGATGGATTACGGAATGATTACGGCAAAGGCCAAGACGAGCAAGGAGTTTATGTTGCAACCTAACTATCCGCGTTTTGTACGAATGGGAGATCATGTTGTAATGAAAGCCTCGTTGCATAATCTTTCTATGGAGAAAATCAGCGGAACAGCCCGATTGGAGTTGTCAGAGCCCGAGACAGGGAAACTGATCTTGGCGACCGACCAACTCTTTTCCGTGGATGAAGGAAGTTCCGCTACGGTAGCTTTTGCTTTTGATGTGCCGGACGATTGCAATTTGCTTGTGTGTAAGATGACGGCAGACGGAGGAAATTTTTCTGACGGAGAGCAACGTTTCCTTCCGGTTTTGTCGGACAAACAGTGGATAACCGAAGCAATTCCGGTGCAAGTGAAGGGAGGAGAGACAAAAAACGTGTCGACCGATGAACTCTTCAATCGTCAGAGTCAGACTACAACCGAACGTCGTCTTACGATAGAGATGACGTCAAATCCCGAATGGTATGCCGTGCAAGCCTTGCCGGTATTGGGAAATCCCCGGAGCGATGACGCTTTGGCTTGGGCTTCGGCCTTCTATGGAAACCGTCTGGCTTCGGCCATTATTGATGCAAATCCCCGCATAAAAGAGCTGTTTAGCGGTTGGCTTTCATCGGGAGCATCCAAAGAAACTTTGATAAGTAATCTCGAAAAGAATGAAGACTTGAAGAATATTTTGCTGAAAGAGTCTCCGTGGGTACTTGAGGCTTCCGAAGAAACGGAACAGAAACAACGTGTGGCTTTGTTGTTCGATTTGAATACAATGTCAAACCGCATGCAGGTAGCCATCCGCAAATTAAAGGCTTTACAGTTGGAAGACGGCTCATGGAGCTGGTATAAAGGGATGGCAGGCAGTCGCGATATTACCATGCAAATTGTTGAAATGTTTGCCCGCTTGAAATCGCTGGTCGGCATAAACGATGGGGAAGTAAATGAGATGTATCGTAAAGCATTGTCGTATTTGAATGAAACAATGCGGGAGTATGTACAAAACATGCGGATGAATAAGGACAAACACCCTAAAGTTTTTCCGGAAAGATTTGCGGTAGAGTTTCTGTATATCGGCGCACTCGATGAAATGGCTTATAGGATGACAGACAAAGAGGTGAGAGATTATATCCTGCCTCTCTTGAAAGACCGTTCCGATGAATACGATATTTATGAAAAAGCACAGATAGCCGTAATTATGGATGCGTCGGGAGAGAATCAACAAGCCCGCGACTTGGTGCGTTCCATAAAGGAATATATCGTATCGGATTCTGTTATGGGGTGTTATTTTGATACGCCGAAAGCACCGTATTCATGGAGCGATTTCCGTATCCCTACGCAGGTAATGGCTATGGAGGCGATTAAGCGTATAGATCGTGATGCGGAACTTTTAGACGGAATGAAGTTGTGGCTGTTGAAACAAAAGCAGGTACAGGCATGGGAAAACCCGCTGTCGTCTGTCAATGCAATTCATGCTTTTCTTGCAGACGGAAAGACGGTTTTACAGAATCTGGGGACGATGACGGCAAAACTTGGTGAGACTGAAATCCGGACGCCGGATGATGTGTTGGGATATGTGCGCAAAACATATTCGGGAGAATTGTGCGATGTGAAAGAAATTTCTTTTGCTCAGGCCGGAGGAAATACGGGATGGGGCGCTGTTTATGCCCAATGTCTGGAAGAAATGTCGAATGTAACTTTCGGGAGAAGCAGCGGTTTGTCTGTATCACGCGAGTATCTGTTGGACGGTGAAAGGATGAAAAAAGATAAGACAACCTTGCATGTCGGCGATAAATTAACCGTACGTCTTGTCATCAAGGCCGACAGAGACATGGATTTTATCCGGGTGGAGGATGTGAAAGCCGCATGCATGGAACCGGAAGAACAGCTTTCCGGTTACCGGATGGGGTATGGAACCGGTTATTATCAGGTGAACAATGACGCTTCGACCGAGTTCTTTATCGATCATTTGCGGAAAGGAACCCATGTGATTGATTATACGGTTTACATAGACAAAGCCGGAGTTTATCAGGCGGGAAGTGCTTCCGTTCAATCGGTTTATGCCCCCGAGTTCAGCGGTCATAGCGAAGGAATTGAGTTTACGGTGGAATAAAACGAATAGTTGAAGCGCGTCTTTGAATACAGATTAATGCAGAACCGGCACTGAGGCTGCAAAAGAGTATTATTCTTCTGTGCTAAATCTGCGTTAATCTGTGTTTTTATTTTTTCAGGGTTTTGCTCTTCCGTAAATTTCTGCCTATCTTTGTTCCTGTAAAAGGAATACAAACAATAGTTTACAACTATATGAAGCGCATATATTTTATATTCAGCATATTATTATTTGTAACGGCGGTTTCACATGCGCAGCCGCAAATCTCTTTCAATGAAACAACGCAAAACCTGGGATATGTTCTTTGGCGTAATCCGGCAACGGTCGTTTATCATTTTACCAATACGGGCGATAAACCTTTGGTAATATCGAATGTGACGACCTCTTGCGGCTGCGTAAAGGCCGAGTGGACTCTTGAGCCTGTACAGGCAGGAGGCAAGGGAAGTATCAGTGTCGTCTTCGATGCTGAGGCCATCGGACGTTTTTTTAAGGAAGTAGGCGTGTATTGTAATGCCTCTCCGATGCCTATATATTTGGATTTCGAAGGAGAGGTAACAGCCGATCCGAAGAATTATTCGTTTACACATCCCTTGGCTTTCGGGGCAATACGCCTCGATGAGGCGGAGATAAAATTTGAAGATGTGAATAAGGGAGAAAGGCCTTTTATAGAAATTAAGGTGGCAAATACCTCCAGTAAAACCTATACTCCCACACTAATGCATTTGCCTTCTTACCTGGAAGTCGAGGCCGAACCGGAAGTTCTTGGGGGAAATAAAAATGGGAAAATGCGTGTGACGCTTAACTCCGACAAGCTCCCCAAGTTTGGAATTACGCGCACATCGGTATATTTATCGCGTTTCCCCGGTGATAAAGTGAGCAGCGAGAATGAAATTCCTGTCTCTGTTGTTCTTCTTCCGGACTTTTCAAAGGTGTCGGATTTCGAGAAAAATAATCCTCCGCATATCAGCCTTTCGGCAAAAGAACTCAATTTCCCCGATTTAAAACCGGCACAAAAGAAGTCTCAGACCATTGTGATTGAGAACAAAGGCCGTTCCGATTTGGTGATTCAGGACATGCAGGTTTTTGGTATTGCGCTGATGGTTAATCTGAAAAAACACGTTCTGAAACCGGGAGAAAAGACAAAAATGAAACTGACCGTGCTGGCGGAGAATCTGCCTCGCCTCAAAAAGAAACAAAGAGTACTGATGATTACCAATGATCCGGCGCAGCCGAAGATTGATATTTATGTAGATGCTTCAATAAAAAAATAGTATTATGGAACACCCCGAAAACAGTGAAATCTATAAGGGGCTGACAGTCAATAAAGGCATAGAACAGCCTTCTTCCGTTAATCCGTATCTGAGTTTGCGGAAAAAACCTCGGCGCCGGCAGTATTCTGTGGGCGAGTATGTGGAAGGTATTGTGAAGGGTGACATCACAATATTGAGTCAGGCTGTGACATTGGTTGAGAGCCTGAAGCCGGAGCATCAGGCCGTTGCTCAGGAAGTAATAGAGAAATGTCTCCCATATTCGGGGAATTCTGTGCGGATAGGTATCAGTGGAGTGCCCGGTGCGGGCAAAAGTACCTCGATAGATGTTTTCGGGCTTCATGTATTGGAACGCGGCGGGAGGCTGGCTGTCCTGGCAATCGATCCCAGCAGTGAACGTTCGAAAGGAAGTATTCTCGGCGATAAGACACGAATGGAAAAGTTGTCTGTGCATCCGGATGCCTTTATCCGTCCCAGTCCGGCCGGTGGTTCATTGGGAGGGGTAGCCCGTAAAACACGTGAAACGATTATCTTATGCGAGGCTGCCGGATTCGATAAAATCTTTGTGGAAACGGTAGGAGTGGGGCAGAGCGAGACGGCCGTTCACTCGATGGTAGACTTCTTTTTGCTGATTCAGCTGGCGGGAACCGGCGATGAGCTGCAGGGCATTAAGAGAGGAATTATGGAAATGGCCGATGGAATTATCATAAATAAGGCTGATGGGAACAATATAGAGAAGGCCAAACTTGCCGCGTCTCATTTCCGAAATGCGTTACATCTTTTTCCGGCGCCGGAGTCCGGTTGGACGCCCGAGGTGTTGACTTACTCCGGATTCTACAATATCGGAGTGAAAGAAATATGGGATATGGTGTATCGTTACCTCAACTTTGTGAAAGCAAACGGTTATTTTGAGTATAGAAGAAACGAACAGGCGAAGTACTGGATGTACGAAACCATAAACGAACATCTCAGGGATAGTTTCTATCATAACCCGGAAATCAGCGATTTGCTTGCCATGGAGGAACAGCAAGTCTTGGCCGGACGTACAACATCGTTTGCGGCAGCGAAGAAACTGCTCGACGCATATTTCCGTAAATGATCTGTCAGAATTGTAAACGGACATCTATTCCTGCCTGTAAAGGACGGCCTTCTTGTGCAAAACCACGCTGCATTGTCTCGAAATAGAACGTTTGGTAATGTTTGTTGAGCATGTTATTTATCCAGAGGGAAACCTGTTTTTTCCCTTTGTTTATTTCGATGCGTCCGTTCAGAGTTTCGTATAATCGTTGGCTGACATCGTTGCGTTCTGTCCAATATATGCGTCCGATTCCCTTGATATTAGCCAGAAAAGTTATGTTGTCGGCCAGGAAATTGTTTTTAAGCCTGAGAGTGTATTGTCCGGTGAGTTGAAACGTATGTTTGGGAACAAACGGTATATAGTGTCCGTTGTAGCTGACAAATGTATTTTTTTCTTCCTCCATTATGTAATCTGTAAATGTTGCGTAGGTATAACCATAGCTTCCGTTCAGGCGGAGTGCTTCGGTAAGTTGGACAGACAAGTCGGCTTCTGCTCCCAAGCTTCGGCTTTTCCCGGCATTTACGGTGATGCGTCCCAGTCCGTTTGCCGAGAAGCGTGAGAGCTGTTGATTCCGTATGTTCATGTAAAAAAGTGCGAAGTCGGCCTTCAAGTTCCCGTCGAAGGCGGTAAGATGCGAGCCGATTTCATAGTTCCACGCATGTTCCGGTTCGTAAAAGGTGGCATCTGCCACATTGCCCGTCGGGGACGTTTCGGGAAACATTGCCGAGAAATTTCCAAAAAGCTCGTCATCTTTCAGCGCATTCAGCGTGGCGTTTTTTAAATCGCTCTGCGTCAGTTCTGAAAACATCTGTATATTGTATCCGCCTGAGCGGAAACCTTTCGAGATGGTTGCGTAGACGTTATTTTGTTTGTTCCAGCTGTATTGGAGCGTAAACTTGGGCGATAGTTGCAGATAATCGGCCGTCTCTTTTCCCGTGAAATGCGATGTTGCATTCAGGTCTTTGGCTATTTCCATCGGAAATCCGGGAGGAATAACGCTGAAGCGGAAGTTCATGTTGCAAAGAGAACGATAGTCGAGACTCAGTTTCTCGTAATCGAGGCGTAAGCCCAACGTGACGGATAAACCTTTCAGTAGTAAATCGTTTATCGTAGACTGGTGATAGACTGCTACGTTCCATATCGGCGTATCGAAGAAACTCTCTATCGGAAGCGGACAAGTATTGATGCTCATGTTCATGTCGGGGGCATTCTCCGGCAGTGAAGACAGGATATTGTTTATGTTTCCTTCGATAAGATTTTTTACTCCGCTTTCATGAAATGTTACCGGCGCCTGCGTGTTCAGTTTCTGATAAAAGCCGCTTACCCCCGTAACCCATTGCCATTTTTGTCCGCTTTTTGCCTTCAATATCAGTTCCTGACTGACGGTTTTGCTGTCTTGACGCTGGCGTAAGGTATAAATGTTCTGCTCTGTGAAGTCCTGATCCAGGTTCATTTTGTCGTGCAGATACTGAAATCCGGTGATACTGTTCAGTATGAATTTGTCGGCCTGATACTCTATGTTGACTCCGGAATTTACAAGATTTCGCTGGTATGCGCAGTCGTTTCCGTAAGTTATTCGACCGATGTATTCCGGCCGGTCCTCTTCTCCTTCCGTAATCCCGGCGTACATATAAGGATATCCGCCCTGGTTCAGGTATTCGTAATTTAAAATAAAGTCAAGTCTGAGGCGTTCCGTCGGATAAAAGACGGCGCGTATGCGTCCGCCGGCCTCGTTGCTTTTGTCTGTATATTCGTTGTTTCGAAAACTATTGCGGAAGAATCCTCCCTTGTGTTCGTAGAACCCTCCGGCAGAAAATGCGAATTTTCTTGAGATCCGGTGGTAATGAGTGAAGGAAGTTTTATTGTTGTTATACGTGGCCGCACTCAGGTTTACATCCGTTCCCTGGTAGGAAAACGGCGATTTGGTGTAAATGCGTATAAGACCTCCCATCGTATTTCTTCCGTAAAGAGTGGCTTGAGGTCCGTGAAGGACGTCGATTCGTTCGATATCCGAATAGTTAAAATCGAATGCAGACTTGTCAATAAATGGAATATTGTCTACGTAAAGTCCCACGGCCGGCGTGTTGATTCTGGAACCCACTCCGCGTACATAGACGGAAGTGGTGAGTTTCGATCCGTAATCGGGGATGAACAAATTGGGAACCAATCCCGATAAATCCTTTACCGAGCGGATGGATAATTCCTGCAACGCCGTCTTGGAAAAAGAAGAAGATGATGATGCCTGCTGGCGGAGCTGGTTGTTTTCTTTCGGAGTGGCAACGATGACTATTTCTCCCAAGCCGATGTTTTTTGTGCTGTCGTTGGGGGTTATATCTTGTTTTTGATGGGCTTTTATACTTTGTGCGGAAGTAAAAATGAAAAATATTGCAGTCAGTAGGAGGATTCTTTTCATACGATAAAATATAACACTTGCTTCTTTCGGCTGCAAAATAACGGCAAATGTCATAAATGTGCAATCCTAATTTATGAGGATAAGGCACCATTATATGCTGTCGGCCTCGATGTATCCGTGCATGACGGCATAAATGGCAAGTCCTGCAACCGATTTTATTCCCAGTTTTTCCATGATGTTTTTTCTATGTGAGATGACGGTTGTCAGACTGATACCCAATCTTTGTGCGATTTCTTTGTTGATAAATCCTTTGGTGATAAGGATCAATACCTCGATTTCCCGCGGCGACAGCTCGTGGTTGCTTGCTGCTGTTTCTTTGTTTGTGGCGGGATTTGATTCGCCATGTCCGCGGCTTCTCAGGCTCATAATGGCTTTTATCAGTTTTTCCTGGGGCAGAAGCACGTCAAGACAGGGCATCTTGTTGGGTAAAGGTTGTTCTCCTGTGGTCAGGATAATGCTTTTCGGTCTTCGTTCCAAGAAGAAAGATGTGTGCTCGAAATACAGTTGTGCCGATACAAAATAGTGGGCATACATGTCGGGCGTGTCGTCAATGAATGCCAGAAAAGAAGGGAATGTGCGTATGATGCTGTCGGGAATCAGTTCTTCCAAAATGATTCGCAAGCCCAAAGCCGAGAGTGTGTTCGGTTCGATAATGGCAATCTCAGGTAAAAAGGATTGGTCTTTCTCGTTCATGCAATGTTATTTTATCCGGTTTATATATGCGGCGGCAGCTTCGGCGCACCGCTCTCCGTCGATTCCGGCTGAAACGATTCCTCCGGCATATCCGGCGCCTTCTCCGCAAGGGAACAGGCCTTCTATGGTGATATGTTGCATCGTTTCAGGGGAACGCACGATGCGTAGGGGAGATGAAGTGCGGGTTTCTATGGCAATCAATGCTGCTTCGTTGGTGAGAAATCCTCGTGAAATCTTCCCGAACATTTGAAAACCTTTGCTCAACCGTCGGCTGATGAAGGGAGGAATCCAGAAATGCAGCGGCGAAGAAATCAGCCCCGGCGGGTAAGAACTTGACGGCAGGTCGTAACTGATATGGCCTTGTGTGAAGTCGACCATGCGCTGTGCCGGTGCAGTTTGGCGCATGTTTCCTTGCTGCCAGCACAGCTTTTCCAGTTTTTCCTGGAAGCGTATCATGGCTAACGCATGGATGTTTTTGGGATTCCCCGCTTTTGTTTGGAGAATAAGTTCCTCGGTCTTTGCTTCGGATGAGCCGGGCATTGGTTCGTCTTTTGCCATTTGCATGCCCGGATCCAGCAGGTCTTCCGGACGTATCTCGACGACCATTCCCGAATTGCTCCATTTGGTTCCCCGGTTGCTTGGGCTCATTCCGTTCACAACAAGCTGATGAGGTCCGCTGGCTGCCGGCACGACGCATCCGCCCGGACACATGCAAAAACTGTAAACGCCCCGTCCTTCTACTTGTTGTACGAAGCTGTATTCTGCGGCGGGCAGGTATTTTCCCCTTCCGTTTCGGTTGTGATATTGTATTTGATCGATGAGTTTTGCCGGATGTTCCAGGCGAACTCCCACTGCGATTCCTTTTATTTCTGTCGGAATATTATGAGCATACAGCCAGCGATACACGTCGCGTGCCGAATGTCCTGTCGCCAGGATGACCGGTCCGTGAAAAACTTTTCCCGTATTCGTCTCGATGCCTGTCACTTTGTTTCCCTCGATAATCAGTGCATCCATGCGTGTTTGGAAGTGAACTTCTCCGCCGCACGCAAGAATGGTCTTGCGCATGTTCTCTATGATGCGGGGAAGTTTATCGGTACCGATGTGCGGGTGAGCATCGGCAAGAATCGACGTGTCCGCACCATGTTGGCAGAAAACGTTTAAAATCTTTGTAACGTTTCCTCTCTTTTTACTGCGTGTGTAAAGCTTTCCATCGGAATATGCTCCCGCGCCTCCCTCGCCGAAACAGTAATTCGATTCGGGGTCTACCTTTTGTTCCCGTTTTATGTCGGCAAGGTCTTCTTTGCGTTCTCTTACGCTCTTTCCCCGTTCCACGATAATGGGGCGTATGTTTGCTTCTATCAATCGCAGTGCAGCAAAAAGTCCGCCGGGGCCGGCACCCACTACGATGACCTGCTTTGCTTTGCTTACATCGGGATATTCTGTGCGGATATACTCGTCTTCTTCCGGTTGTTCGTTGATGTACACCCTGACATTCAGGTTTATGTAGATGGTTCGCTGGCGTGCGTCAATGCTGCGTTTCAGTATGCGTATTCCATAAATCGTGCGCATATCCAGTCCTTTCTCGCGACTGATATACGACATTAATGCTTGCTTGTCGGCAGCCTGTGCGGGTAAAACTCTTAGCTGATATTCGTTTATCATGACTGTTATGGTGTATTTTCTGAGGAATTATCCGAATAACTGGCGGAAAGCTTCCTCCACTTTTCTTACGGGGATGAGTTCGATTTTATTTTTTTTCTTGTCCAGTCCTTGCAGATTATGCTTTGGCAGCAGGATACGCCGGAATCCTAATTTCTCGGCTTCGGCGATGCGTTGCTCAATACGATTCACCGGACGGATCTCTCCGCTGAGGCCTACTTCGCCGGCCATGCAGATGTCCGATTCAATTTCCGTATCCACATTGCTGGATATGATGGCGCTTATAACGGCAAGATCGGTGGCCGGATCGTTCACTCTTAAGCCTCCTGCGATATTGAGAAAGACATCTTTTTGTGCAAGCTTGAATCCTACACGTTTCTCCAATACGGCGAGGAGCATGTTCATTCGGCGTAAATCGAAACCGGTAGACGAGCGTTGAGGCATTCCGTAGGCGGCTGTGCTGACCAACGCCTGCGTCTCTATCAGAAAAGGGCGGACACCTTCCACGGCACATGCAATTGCTATCCCGCTCATTCCCTCATGATCCTGAGTAAGGAGGAGCTCCGACGGATTGCTTACTTGGCGCAAACCGTCTTGTCTCATCTCATAAATTCCTAATTCGGCCGTGCTCCCGAAACGGTTTTTGATGCTCCTTAAGATACGGTAAAGGTAATGTTGGTCTCCTTCAAATTGAAGAACCGTGTCGACGATGTGCTCCAATACCTTAGGACCTGCAATGCTTCCTTCTTTATTAATGTGGCCAATTAAAATAACGGGCGTTCCGGTTTCTTTGGCGAACTTCAGGATTGCCGTCGAACATTCCCTTACTTGCGCGATACTTCCTGGTGAGGAGTCTATCGTTTCGGTGGAAATGGTCTGGATGGAGTCGATGATTACCAGGTCGGGGGCCGTATTTTTTATGTGAGTGAAGATATGTTCCAACGAAGTTTCGCAGACAATCATGCAATCCGTCTCGGGATGAGGAATGCGGTCTGCCCGCAGTTTTAGCTGACGGACGCTTTCTTCTCCTGAAACGTAAAGCACTTTCCGGTCTTTCAGGCGGAGAACGGTTTGCAGAACCAGCGTAGATTTGCCTATTCCCGGCTCGCCTCCTATCAACGTTAACGAGCCTTCCACGAGCCCTCCTCCCAATACGCGGTTCAACTCTTCGTCGTGCATGTCAATGCGTTGCTCGTCGGTTGAAACAATTTCATGCAGGTATTGAGGTTTCGAACGAGTCGATTCGATGCCGTGCATGGCATGTTTGGGTTGAACGTCCTTATGTACGATTTCTTCCGTGAACGTGTTCCACTGCCCGCATGCCGGACATTTCCCGGCCCATTTGGAGGATTCTTGTCCGCAATTCGTGCAAACATATATGGTTTTTTCTTTTGCCATGTTTACGATGTCCTGTTTCTTTGACAAAAATACGGAATTGATTTTATATTTCATCGGAATGCTTTCTTAAATCGCATGGCAGACAAATGTGAATCTGTGGAATGATTCGTGCGGAGTTGTTTCTGTTTTCCGATGATTCGAACGCCTTCTCTCCGGAAAAGTCCGCATTCTTTTTCTGAAAACATCCGGACATTTCATTTATTTCTTCGGGCGTTATTTCTTGACAAATGCCAATGATTTTTGGGAAATATGTAACAAAAAATATGGGAAATGCTTTGTTTTTGAAAAAATGTCTTTATATTTGCCGTTGGAAAAGCAATTTTTTTGATGACGATTATCTATTCACATACTACATTAGTCGGGACAGGGCGTATGTTCATGCGCCTTTCCATGGGAGGGATGACCCTTCGGGGTTGATATAATGTATATGTGTTTCTACGTGATACACGCCTATGGATGTAGGCAAGATCGAATTTAAACAATCAATTTTTTTTATTCTTTTATTCTTTATTCCTTCATGGAAGGAAGAATTGTATTTGTCAATAAAGTCAAAAGCTGTATGAAAGTATTGAAATTCGGCGGGACGTCTGTCGGTTCCGTTAACAGTATATTAAACGTAAAAAAGATAGTCGAAGCGATAAACGATGACGTGATTGTAGTAGTGTCTGCTCTTGGAGGGATAACAGATAAACTGATTAATACTTCAAAGAAGGCGGCCTCCGGTGATGCAAGTTACGAGAAAGAATATAGAACAATCGTAAACAGGCACATAGAGATGGTATATACCGTAATACCGGCCGGGAGCAAACGTGAGAATTTATTGGAACAGGTCAATGAATTGCTGAGTGAATTGAAAGATATTTTTCAGGGGGTTTTCTTGATACACGACCTTTCTCCCAAAACTTATGCGGCGATAGTGAGCTACGGCGAACGCTTGTCTTCCATCATTGCGGCTTGTCTGATTGATGGAGCAAAGTGGTACGATTCACGCACTTTCATAAAAACCGAGAAAAAACACGGCAAGCATGTGCTGGACTCAGAGTTGACTTATGCATTGGTGAAGGAGGCATTTAAAGAACGTCCCCGCATAGCTTTGGTGCCGGGATTTATATCTACCGACAGGAACACGGGCGAGGTTACGAACCTGGGACGGGGCGGATCGGATTATACAGCCTCTATTTTGGCTGCGGCACTGGACGCGGATATTCTGGAAATATGGACCGATGTCGATGGTTTCATGACGGCCGATCCGCGGGTTATCAGCGCGGCTTATCCCATAGCCGAGCTGAGTTATGTGGAAGCAATGGAACTTTGTAACTTCGGAGCCAAAGTGATTTATCCGCCGACTATTTATCCTGTATGTCATAAGAACATACCTATTTTGGTAAAGAATACGTTCAATCCGGAAGCTCCGGGAACCATTATTAAGCAAGAAGTCGATCATTCTTCTAAACCGATTAAGGGAATCTCCTCAATTAACGATACGTGTCTGATCACAATGACCGGTCTTGGCATGGTAGGAGTGATAGGAGTTAATCATAGAATCTTCAAGACTTTGGCGGAAAATGGCATTAGCGTGTTTCTTGTCTCGCAGGCATCATCGGAAAACTCTACATCCATCGGGGTGAGAAATGAAGATGCGGCTTTGGCTTGTAAGGTTTTGGATGAGGAATTTAATACGGAGATAGAGCGGGGAGAAATCAGTCCGATGAAGGCAGAAGGCGGACTGGCTACCGTGGCCATCGTGGGCGAGAATATGAAACATACGCCGGGGATCGCCGGAAAACTGTTTGGAACGATAGGGAGAAGCGGCATCAATGTCATAGCTTGTGCCCAGGGTGCTTCGGAAACAAATATTTCGTTTGTGGTAGATGGGCAGTACCTTCGGAAAACATTAAACGTGCTTCACGATGCTTTTTTCCTTTCAGAATATCAAGTGCTGAATTTGTTTATTTGCGGAATCGGCACGGTAGGAGGAAGTCTTATCGAGCAAATTCACAGCCAACAGGAGAAATTGAAACAAGAGCGGGGGCTGAAACTGAACGTCGTGGGAATAGCCAACGGGCATCGCGCCTATTTTACGCGTGAAGGAATTGATTTGTCTGATTATCGGAACGTGTTGAAAGAAAAAGGGATGCCGTCTTCTCCGGAACTGCTTCGGGAAGAAGTTACCAAAATGAACATATTCAATTCGGTATTTGTCGACTGCACTGCAAGTCCCGACATCGCTGCTTTGTATAAAGACTTCCTTCAACGGAACATTGCGGTGGTGGCTGCCAATAAGATTGCCGCTTCATCTGAATATGAAGTCTATGCGGAACTGAAACAGATTGCCCGTCAGCGCGGGGTAAAGTTCCTGTTTGAAACGAATGTCGGTGCCGGGCTTCCGGTTATCAATACGATAAACGATTTGATAAACAGTGGCGATAAGATATTGAAGATAGAGGCCGTATTAAGTGGAACGCTGAATTATATCTTCAATACAATCAGCGCCGACATCCCTTTAAGCGAGACTATTCGTCGTGCAAAAGAGGAAGGTTATTCCGAACCCGATCCGAGAGTTGATTTAAGCGGCAAGGATGTTATTCGAAAACTGGTCATTCTTGCGCGTGAAGCGGGCTATCGGTTGGAACAGGAGGATGTGGAACGGCGATTGTTCATTCCCGAAGAGTATTTGAACGGATCGTTGGAAGATTTCTGGAAGAATATTAAAAAGATGGATGCCGACTTCGAAGCGCGGCGCAAAGTCCTGGAAAAGGAACACAAACATTGGCGTTTCGTTGCCCGCTTCGAAAACGGGAAAGGAGTCGTTGCATTGGAAGAAGTCGACCGGAAGCACCCGTTCTATAACCTGGAAGGCAGTAATAACATTATTCTGCTCACTACGGAAAGGTACAAAGAATATCCCATGTTGATACAAGGATACGGCGCGGGAGCCGATGTGACGGCGGCCGGTGTTTTTGCTGATATTACGAGTATTGCCAATATTTGACACGATGAAACATTTGATTATTTTAGGCGATGGCATGGCCGATTGGGCAGTGCCTTCGTTAAACGGGAAAACGTTATTGCAATATGCCAAGACACCTTATATGGATCATCTTGCTGCGATGGGCAAAACCGGCCTTTTAAAGACTGTCCCCGACGGCTTTCATCCGGGAAGCGAAGTGGCAAACATGTCTGTTTTAGGTTATGATTTATCTCAAGTTTACGAGGGACGTGGCGTTCTCGAGGCGGCAAGTATTGGAGTTGATCTGCAACCGGGAGACATGGCAATGCGATGTAATCTGGTATCAGTGGAGGGAGATTTGTTAAAGAATCACTCGGCCGGACACATATCTACCGCCGAAGCGGATGAATTGATTCGTTTTTTACAGGAAAAGTTGGGATCCGATTGTGTAAATTTCTATACGGGTGTGCAATATCGTCATCTTCTTGTGATAAAAGGCGGGAATAAAAATCTTGCTTGTGTGCCGCCCCACGACATACCTTTACAGCCTTTCCGTCCGAATATGATTCGGGCTTTGTCGGCGGAAGCGCAGGCAACGGCCGATTTATTGAACGAACTGATTGAAAAATCCCAGCAGCTTCTTCCTTCTCATCCGGTAAACAGGAAAAGACAGGCGGAAGGGAAAGATCCCGCCAATAGCATCTGGCCGTGGAGTCCGGGCTATCGTCCCCGCATGAAGATGCTGTCGGAAATGTATCCGGCCGTGCAAAAAGGTTCAGTCATTACGGCGGTCGATCTGATACGGGGCATCGGGTATTATGCCGGATTACGTTGTATAGAGGTGGAAGGAGCCACAGGATTGTATGATACCAATTACGAAGGGAAGGCAAAAGCCGCTATTGATGCCTTGCGGACAGACGATTTTGTTTACTTGCATGTCGAGGCAAGCGATGAAGCCGGTCACGAGGGTAATGTGGATTTGAAGCTGAAAACGATAGAAAACCTGGACAGGCGCATTGTAAAACCTGTTTATGAAGCGGTAAAAGATTGGGACGAACCCGTTGCCATAGCGGTATTGCCCGACCACCCTACGCCGTGTGAGTTACGTACGCATACGGCCGAACCCGTGCCTTTCCTGATTTATTATCCGGGCATTGTGCCGGACGGTGTACAAACTTTCGATGAAATTTCATGCAGACAAGGGAGTTACCGTTTGCTGGAGAAGAACGAATTTATGAATGAATTTATGCAACAGTAGAATAAACGATGAAATATTATAGTACAAATAAAAAGGTCTCCGGAGAAACTTTAGAGGCCGCAGTGATAAAAGGTCTTGCCGCCGACGGCGGATTGTTTATGCCTGAAACGATAAAGACATTGCCGCGTTCTTTTTACGAGAACATGGAAAACCTTTCACTTCAAGAGATTGCCTGTCGGGTAGCAGAGGCGTTTTTCGGAGAAGATATCCCTTCGGATACGTTGAAGAATATCGTCTGTGATACGCTGAACTTCGATATTCCGGTGGTAAGGATGAAAGAAAACATTTACTCTTTGGAGTTGTTTCACGGACCGACTTTGGCGTTTAAGGATGTAGGTGCCCGGTTTATGGCCCGTTTGTCAGGTTATTTTATCCGAAAAAAAGGAGCCGGACAGGTAAATGTCCTTGTGGCTACTTCGGGAGATACGGGTAGTGCCGTGGCTAACGGCTTTTGGGGTGTAGACGGCATCCGCGTCTTTGTGCTGTATCCCGAGGGGAAAGTGAGCGAGATTCAGGAAAAACAATTTACCACATTGGGACGCAACATAACGGCAATCGAGGTCGATGGAACATTCGATGACTGTCAGGCACTCGTAAAGAGCGCCTTTATGGACGGAGAGCTGAATGAAAAATTAAAACTTACCTCGGCAAACTCTATTAATGTCGCGCGGTTTCTGCCCCAGGCATTCTATTATTTCTATGCTTATGCGCAGATGAAGCGATTAGGGAAAGCCGATGATCTGGTGATTTGTGTGCCGAGTGGCAATTTCGGGAACCTGACAGCCGGATTGTTTGCCAAGCGTATGGGACTTCCCGTAAAACGTTTCATCGCGGCAAACAACCGCAATGACATCTTCCTTCAATACTTGAAAACCGGAAAGTATATGCCTCGTCCTTCGATAGCGACGATAGCAAATGCCATGGATGTGGGCAATCCGAGTAACTTTGCACGGATTCTGGATTTGTATGGAGGCAGTCATTCTGCCATTTCTGCCGAGATAAGCGGGAAGGCTTATACCGATGATCAGATTCGTGAAACGATAGGAACAGCATATAAGGAGACGAAGTACGTACTCGATCCTCATGGCGCTTGTGCTTACCGAGCGCTGTGCGAGGAACTTCTTCCCGGGGAGTCCGGCGTATTTCTTGAAACGGCTCATCCTGCAAAATTCCGTCATACGGTGGAAGAGGTTATCGGGGAAGAGGTGAAAGTTCCCGAAAGGCTGGCTGCCTTCATGAAAGGAGAAAAGCAGAGCGTGCCGATGTCGAAAGATTTTCAAGCCTTTAAGTCGTATCTGATGAGCTTGTAAACAAAACGCCCTCTCAGGTTTTTATTCCCGGGAGGGCGTTTTGTTTATATAAGTTTTACCCGTTGTTTTTATAAAAAGCTCAGCGGTTTTTATACATATTTTCGTAGTAATTTTGGTAATCGCCCGACGTGACATTTTTAACCCATTCCTGATGATCCAGATACCAACGGATGGTTTTTACGATACCTTCCTCGAAAGTCGTTTCCGGCAACCAGCCGAGTTCGCGTGAAATCTTCGACGGATCGATGGCATAACGCTGGTCGTGTCCCAAACGGTCCTTGACAAAACTGATCAGGGAATCGTTTATCCAGTCTATTTTAATCTCGCCGTTTTCATCAAGCTCTTTCTTCTTCAGAATCTTCCGATACTCCGGTTGTTCGGTCATTATGCGGCGTATGGTGGCAATTGTCAGCTTGACTATTTCTATATTTTGCTTTTCGTTGTGTCCGCCGACGTTGTAAATTTCTCCGTTTTTCCCTTTGTGTATCACCAAATCAATCGCTTTGCAATGATCTTCCACGTATAACCAGTCGCGAACGTTCGTACCGTTTCCGTAAACAGGCAGGTGCTTTCCTTCAAGAATATTTTTTATGATTAGCGGAATAAGCTTTTCCGGGAAGTGATACGGGCCGTAGTTGTTGGAACAACGCGTAATGGTTACAGGCATTTTATAGGTATCGCGGTATGCTAAGACGATAAGGTCTGCTCCCGCTTTCGAGGCGCTGTACGGACTATGCGGCGATAGAGGAGTTTCTTCGGTGAAGTATCCTTCTTTGCCTAACGAGCCGTAAACTTCATCCGTCGAGACCTGATGGAAACGAATATCCTTTCTCCATGTGGGATAACCGCTTTCATCTTTTCCCGTGGTCCATGCTTTGCGTGCAGCTTCCAGCAGGTTTTGTGTACCCAGTATGTTTGTTTGCAGGAAAAGTTGCGGATTGTCAATGCTGCGGTCTACATGACTTTCTGCAGCGAAATTCACAATATAATCAAATTTATATTCGGCAAATAGGTGTTCGGCCAGCTCTCTGTCGCAAATATCTCCTTTTACGAAAAAGCAACGTTCGTTGTCAATGTTTTCATTGATCGTGCTCAAATTACCAGCATACGTAAGAGAGTCGAGAACAACAACCCTTATGTCATCATATTTCGCTAAAATATATTTCAGGTAATTGGCGCCGATAAATCCGGCAGCACCGGTAACTAAGTAAGTTTTCATAACGATGTCTTCTTAATTTGTCGTGCAAATTTCGGAAAGTTTTTTTAATGTGCCAAGTAAAATATCCTATTTCGTTGGTGAAAAGAACCTGTCCTTTGTGATTCAGTCGCTTAACTCAATGACTTCCAGGTCGAGGAATTTTCCTTCGTTTATGCTGAAACGCACCAATGTACGAACCTTGTGAAATCCGTATTTCCCGGCAGCTCCCGGGTTGATGTGCAGCATGTTTAACGTCTTGTCATACTTTACTTTTAAAATGTGCGAGTGTCCGCTGATAAAAAGAGAAGGTGGATTTACAAGAAGCGTCCCGTGAATGGACGGATCGTATCTGCCGGGATAGCCACCGATATGCTTAATCAGTACATCTGCTCCCTCGATGGTAAAACGGTTTATTGCCGGAAAAATGAGTCGGATGTCCTGGCCGTCGATGTTTCCGTACACCGCTCTTAGCGGACGGAAGGCCTGCAATTTCTCGACTATTTCCATTGAACCGATGTCTCCGGCGTGCCATATCTCGTCGCAAGACTCGAAGTATTTGAGATAACGTGCGTCCCAATATCCGTGCGTGTCCGATAAAAGTCCGATTCTTTTCATGAGTTTGTTTTTGGTTCGGGCAAAGATAGTGCTTTTGAGAACACCGTGATTCGGTTGATACGTGAAAAAACTATGGTGCAAATTCTTCCCTTTGAGGGACCGGGCATGCCGGATGGATATGTGGATTCTGCATACGGATTGTTCCCCGTATGTCCGTTCTGTAACTGCATGCCGGAGTCGTGCCGTGAAAAAGTAGGGCATGTTTTGATTGAAACAAACTGTTCTTTCGGTCAAAACATGCCCGGCCTTTTCTTAAGGCAAGTGCAGCTTTTGTTTGACGAACTGCTTTACGAAAGCGACAGTCCCGTCGATTCCCAGAACAGACGAATCGATGCATAAATGATAGGTTGCGGCTGCACCCCAAGTATTGTAACTGTAATAGTTATAGTACGACGAACGTTTCTTGTCGGCTTTTTCCATCAGTTCTTCCGCTTCTTCGGCGGAGATGTTGTGAAGTTTCATCAAGCGTTCAATGCGTGCTGCGGGTGTGGCCGATATAAATACGTTGGCACAACGAGGGTGGTCGCGCAGGATATAGTCGGCGCAACGGCCCACAAAGAGGCACGATTGCTTTTCGGCAAGGTTGCGTATCACGTCGCTTTGTATCTTGAATAGCGAGTCGTTGCTCAGATAGGAGTTATAAGAGAATGTCCCTTCCGTGATAAAAGGGAAACGAGCTCCCACTAAACCGCCCAAAATGCCTTGGGACGCTTTTTCGTCGGCTTTCTCGAAAAACTCCCGACAAAGGCCGCTTTCTTTCGAAGCAAGGTTTATCAGTTCTTTGTCGTAGAAGGCGATTCCCAAATTGTGTGCCAGCTTTTCTCCGATTTCTTTACCGCCGCTTCCCAACTGACGGCCCAGGTTTATTACATAATGTTCGTTCATGGCTCAAGGGTTTTGATATTTGTTTAGAGCAAATATAGTGAGAACCTGTGAATGTTGGAACTTTTTTACGTATTAAAAAACGGGGCGTATGAAAGAAATCGTCAGATACTTTATGTGGGGGCAACGCAAAATCCGGTTTCTTCCGCTATATTGATTTGATTATTTTTGCGGGTACTCCGCCGACAATCGTGTTGGCTTTCACGTCTTTCGTAACCACGGCCCCGGCTGCAATGACTGCGTTCTCTCCAATGGTAACGCCCGGCAGAATCGTGGCATTCGAGCCGATCCATACATTCTTCTCGAGGACAATGGGAGCGGGATGGGTGAACTTTCTCATCTCGGGCGCCAGTTCGTGATTGAGTGTGGCGAAGACAACATTATGACCTATCTGGCAACCATCACCGATAGTTACGCCTCCGTGATCCTGAAAGTGGCAGCATGCGTTTATAAAGACGTCTTCTCCCACGGAAATATTCTTCCCGAAATCGGTATAAAACGGGGGAAAAACGCGCAAACTCTCCGGCACCCGGTAACCGAATAATTCGGATAATAACGCCCGAACTTCTTCGGGGGTATGGAAAGATGCGTTCAGGCGGAAGGTGATGCGCCTCGCTTCGTTGCTCATTTCCGTCATGAATTGTAAGATACTCTCGGTATTGAGAGGCTTGCGCATTTTGACGTTTTCTTTAAATTCTTCGATGTTCATAGTGTTTTTTGCTGAATATGGTTGTACTTGTTCGTGAAAACAGACGATCCCGCCAGGGACCGTCTGTAAAGATCATGTCGAACGAATTATTTGGAGCCCTCAAGCTTGTTGTATTCTTCATCCGTTACAGGTTCGAGCCATTCGTTGGAAGTGTTCTCTCCCGCCACTTCGAATGCCAGATGAGCAAACCAACTGTCGGCTGCCGCACCGTGCCAGTGTTTCACGTTTGCCGGTATATGAATAACCGTTCCCGGAAGGATTTCCACAGCCGGCTTTCCTTCTTCCTGATACCAGCCGCGCCCCGCTATGCCGATAAGCATCTGTCCTCCGCCGCTTGTTGCGTGATGTATGTGCCAGTTGTTTCGGCATCCCGGTTCGAATGTGACGTTGGATACCGCCACTTGTTCCCGCGATATGGGAGCAAGATAGCTGTTGCCTATGAAATATTTGGCGTAGGCTGTGTTAGGTTCCCCGATGGGGAAAATCATTTCACGCTGAAAAGCGGCCTTTGCGTCTTCGCCTTTTATGTCTTCTGCCCAGACCTCTTTGGCAAGACGAAAGGCTGCCCATGCTTTAGGCCAGCCGGCATAGAAACCTATTTGCGTGAGGATTTCTGCAATTTCCGTGCGGGTGATGCCGTTCTTTTTAGCCGATTGGAGGTGATACGTGAGGGAACTGTCGGTGATTCCCTGGCTGATGAGCGCAGTAATGGTTACCAGACTGCGGTCGCGCAAGCCGAGCTTGTCGGTGCGGCTCCACACTTCACCGAAAAGAACATCGTCGTTGAGTTCGGCAAATTTGGGCGCAAATTCTCCCAGTTGTTCGCGTCCTGCTGTTTGTTTAATCTTTTCTTGTGCCATGATGTTAGGTATATTTATAATCAGTGCAATAAATAAATAAAAAAAATTACGTTTCATGTTTGTATGATTTATGAGTTGTAATGATGAAAACAGTATTTTTCTTGTTACAAAGATATGGGTTCTTGTCCTATTTGGTTGTATATGATTTACTGATATTCATACCAAGATCTTTGATTTTATGGGCGAAGAGTTCTTGACATTATCTTTCCGTATTCGGAGAAACTTTCGTTATCTTTGTTGGCGGAACACAAAGCAATAAGAAAATGATGAGATATTTATGGGCATTCGTCCTGTTGTTGTTGATGGAAGATGCCGGCGTTTTTGGTAAAACATTTCGGTACAGGATACGGTTTGCCGACAAGAAGCAGACAGAATATGCTTTGGATTGTCCGGAAGACTATCTGTCGCCTCGTGCCATCGAACGGAGGAGGAAACAGGGATTGGCAATAGATTCGACGGATTTGCCGGTTTGCATGTCGTACATTCGCGGCGTTTGCGGGGAAAATGAACGCTTGCTTGCAACCAGTAAGTGGAATAATACGGCTCTGATTCTTTCGGCGGATTCGTTTTTTTGCAGCCGCATTGCTGCATTTCCGTTCGTCAAAGAAGTGAAGTTGGTGGGAGTCTCATCGGAAAAATCTCGTTCGGCGGGGGAAGACCGCAAGGATATCGTTGTGAAAAAATGGGAAAAAACCGACGATTATTACGGATCGGCGGAGAAGCAGATCCGCATGCTTCATGGCGACAGCCTGCATGAAGCCGGATTTCGCGGAAAAGAAATGCAGATAGCGGTGATAGATGCCGGCTTTTATAACGTGGATGCCATTAAGCTTTTCCGCAACATGCGTTTGTTGGGAACACGTGATTTTGTGAACCCCGATTCGGACATTTACGAAGAATACAGTCACGGATTGAAAGTTTTGTCGTGCATGGCTGCCTGCAGGCCGCGGGTGATGGTGGGAACGGCTCCCGATGCTTCTTACTGGTTGCTTCGAAGTGAGGATAATGATACGGAACAATTGGTGGAAGAAGACTACTGGGCTGCTGCGATAGAATTTGCCGACAGTGCCGGTGTCGACGTGGTAAATACTTCGTTGGGATATTATGCTTTCGATGACGCTTCGTGTAATTATTCTTATTCCGACCTGGACGGTTTGACGTCGCTGATGTCTTTTTCGGCATCGCGTGCCGTCGATAAAGGGATGATTGTGGTATGTAGTGCCGGAAACGAAGGCGATACTTTTTGGAAGAAGATAACGCCTCCGGCCGATGCCGACGGCGTTTTGGCGGTAGGGGCGGTAGATTCGGAGGGAAAGAACGCCGTGTTTTCTTCGGTGGGGAACACCCTTGACGGAAGAATAAAACCCGATGTCATGGCAATGGGCGTGCTCTCTGCTGTGGTCGACGTGGACGGACGGTTGATACAAGCCAATGGAACGTCGTATGCTTCGCCTATACTTTGCGGACTTGTAGCCTGTTTGTGGCAGGCCTGTCCCTGGCTTTCAGCAAAACAAGTCGTGGATGTCGTGCGTCGCTCGGGGGATCGTGCCGATTGTCCCGATAACATTTTCGGATACGGTATTCCCGATATGTGGAAAGCATATCGGTTGGGTTTGGAGTTGAAAGAATAGAAAGATGGAAAACAGGCCATTGTCTTTATATGAACTGAATGCTCTTGTGCGTAAAAGCATCCGTACTTGTCTGCCCGATGCCTACTGGCTTCAGGCCGAACTGAGTGATGTGCGGGTGAATGCGTCGGGGCATTGCTACGTGGAGTTTGTGCAGAAAGGTGTGAAAAGCGACGCTTTGGTGGCAAAAGCAAGGGGAGTTATCTGGAACGACACCTTCCCCCTTTTGAAATCTTATTTCGAGAGAGAGACGGGGCAGGCTTTTTCCTCCGGCATGAAAGTGCTGGTAAAGGTAACAGCCGATTTCCATGAACTGTATGGTTATTCCCTGACGGTTACGGATATCGATCCGTCGTTTACCGTGGGAGATATGGTGCGGAAGAGGAGAGAAATACTTCTGCGACTGGAAAAAGAAGGGGTGCTTACGCTGAACAAGGAATTGGCCTTGCCGGAGTTTGCCCAACGCGTAGCCGTAATATCCTCGGGAACGGCTGCGGGTTACGGCGATTTTTGCAATCAGTTGCTCAATAATCCTTTCGGTTTTGTCTTTTATATCCGTCTGTTTCCCGCGGTGATGCAGGGAGAACGTGTCGAGTCGTCGGTAATAAAAGCGCTGGAAACAATCTATTCCGAGAGGGAAAATTGGGATGTTGTGGTCATTATTCGTGGCGGAGGAGCGGTTTCCGACCTTTCGGGTTTCGATACGTATGACTTGGCGGAACACTGTGCTCAGTTTCCTTTACCCATTATTACCGGCATCGGACACGAACGTGATGACACGGTTATCGACATGATTTCTTATAAGCGTGTGAAAACACCCACGGCTGCTGCCGAGTTTCTCATAGGGCACTTGCGGGAAACGGCTGCAAAGCTGGAGATGTTTTCCGAGTTTTTTCGGAAAGATTTGCCGGAAAGATTGCGGCGCGAGAAAGAAAGATTGGCGCAAATCGTTGCACACATCCCGTTGGCTGTGCGTATCCGCATGCAGCATGAGCGCTTTAATCAGGCACGTTTGAACGATCGGATGCGGAATCTGTGGGGGCGCCGTGTGCAGGAAGAAATACATCGGCTGGCTTTGATGGAACAGCAGGTGGGGAGCCTGTCGCCGGAACATTTGCTGAAGCGGGGATATACACTGACGTTGAAGAACGGAATGCCGGTGAGGCGCGCATCGCAAGTGGCCGACGGCGATTACATAGAGACCATTACTTCGGATGGAAAGATAGGCAGCATAGTGGTAACAAATAAATAAGTTTTTAGTATGGCACAGAAAAAAATTACATACAGCGAGGCGATGAAGCGCCTGGAGACGCTCGTTGGCGAGATGGAGAACGAGGAACTCGACATTGATACGCTGGGCAGTCATTTGAAAGAAGCGCAGAAGCTTATCAAATATTGCCGCGACCGCCTTTACAAAGCCGACGAGGAGGCAAAAAAAATATTGGAGGAAGATGAAACTTTCAACGTGTAAGGAAAGTTGCCTCTTCCCGATGTTTTGTCTTGAAAAAAAGAATATAAAATTAGCTTTTGTAAATAAATAACCGTATTTTTGCTCGACATCTCAATGAATTCATGAAATATTAAATACTAAAGGACAAATGAAAGAAATAGATTGGTCTAATCTGCCTTTCGGTTATATGCGGACAGATTACAATGTACGTTGTTATTATCGCGACGGAAAATGGGGCGAATTGGAACTTTGCTCGGAAGAAACTTTGAATATTCACATGGCTGCCACGTGCCTTCATTACGGGCAGGAAGCTTTTGAAGGCCTGAAAGCTTATCGGGGAAAGGACGGGAAAATCCGTATTTTCCGGCCGGAAGCAAATGCAGAACGCTTGCAAAGCACTTGCAACGGCATCTTGATGCCGGAACTTCCTACCGAGCTTTTCTGTGAAGCTGTGCGGAAAGTGGTGAAAGCCAACGAGCGTTTTATCCCGCCCTATGAGAGCGGAGCATCGCTTTATATTCGGCCTTTGCTGATAGGAACCGGGGCGCAGGTAGGAGTTCATCCCGCAAAAGAATATTTATTTGTGGTATTCGTTACTCCGGTGGGACCGTACTTTAAGGGAGGATTTGCCACCAATCCGTATGTAATTATTCGTCAGTTCGACCGGGCTGCCCCGTTGGGTACGGGTATTTATAAGGTTGGAGGAAATTATGCTGCCAGTCTTCGTGCCAATAAAATAGCACATGACGCAGGATACGCCAGCGAGTTTTATTTGGATGCCAAGGAAAAGAAATACATTGATGAGTGTGGAGCTGCCAATTTCTTTGGAATAAAGAACAATACTTACGTCACGCCTTTGTCAACCTCTATCCTTCCTTCCATTACAAACCGCAGTTTGATGCAACTGGCAGAGGACATGGGCCTGAAGGTGGAACGCCGTCCTATACCGGAAGAAGAGCTGGCTACGTTTGAAGAAGCGGGAGCTTGCGGTACGGCTGCCGTAATCAGTCCGATAGAACGTATCGACGATTTGGAAAACCATAAGTCGTATGTTATAGCAAAAGACGGGAAACCCGGCCCCATCAGCGAGAAACTTTATCATAAACTTCGCGCCATTCAGTATGGAGACGAACCGGATCCGTACGGATGGGTAACGGTATTAGAGTAAAAGAAAGTCCTTCATTTGAAGGACTTTCTTTGTTTTAAGTTATTTCTTTTGCTCAATGAGCATATATTTTTGAATCAGCTCTACTGCGGATTTTGCTTTTTCCATATCAACATCAATGCCTTCAATGAGACTTGGAGAGAAGCACATTCCAAAAACTCCTCCGCCTTTAGTCTGAACCATGATTCGGATTTTTTTATTGAAGTAATAAATGGCATAGCATATTGCTCCCAATATCATAATAAATATTCCAGTTCCTATGAGATTACTTAACATCAGAATTAACCCAAATAGTACTAAAATAACGGCAAAGATAAAAAGGGTTATAGGCTTATAGAAGCCGCAGTGTGAGCTGGAAATATTCTTTAAAGTCATGATAGAATAAGATTCTCCGGCTAAACTTGAGCTTTTCATTAATAATTCTTTTTTGGTTACTCGGATTGTAGTTTCTGCGTCTAAGCCAATTTTTGTAAGCAACCATCCGATAAGACCTGATTTACGTCCTGCAATAGAAAGCAGTTCATCTGAGTCTTCACTTTCCGACATTTGGAATTTTGTGAGGACCAAAGTCATCATAGGCGAATTTAAAGAATTTTTTCCTCTTCTTATTAGAAGAAAAACTATCACGAGGATAACAATAATGGCAGTAATCGGACTGACAAAAAATTCGGATTCCATCATAAAGCATAGAAATTTAAAGGTTAATAATTCCTTTCAAAGTTAAATTTTTCTTCGTAAGAGATGTTGTAATTATTGTTAAAACTTAAACATTCAAGCTGATTGATAAAAAAGTCGTATCTTTGACATCCAAAAAACGACTTGTTGATATGGGGAAAGGAAAGTTGGCAAAGTTCGCAGATATGGCGAAATATCCGCATGTGTTCGAGTATCCTTATTCGATAGTAGACGATGTTCCGTTTGAAATGAAGGGACGCTGGGCGAAAGAGTTCTTCAAGAACGACTGTCCCATCGTGTTGGAGTTGGGATGCGGACGGGGAGAATATACGGTAGGATTGGCGCGTCGTTACCCGGAGAAGAACTTCATCGGGGTAGACATTAAGGGCGCACGCATGTGGACGGGGGCAACCGAGGCGCTGAACGAGGGGTTGAAGAACGTGGCTTTTCTCCGTACAAACATTGAGTTGATAGATCGTTTCTTTGCTCCGGCCGAGGTGAACGAGATATGGCTTACCTTTTCCGATCCGCAAATGAAGAAGGCTACCAAACGACTGACCTCCACTTATTTCATGAATCGTTACCGGAAGTTCCTGCAACCGAACGGTCTGATTCATCTGAAGACCGACAGCAATTTCATGTTCACTTACACGAAATACATGATTGAGCGGAACGGTTTTCCCGTAGAGGTGCTGACAGATGATTTGTATCATTCGGGCTTTGCAGACGAAATTCTAAACATTCGTACCTATTACGAGCAACAATGGTTGGACAGGGGGCTGAACATTAAATACATTCGTTTCCGTCTTCCGCAGGAAGGAGTGCTGCAGGAGCCTGAAATTGAAATAGAGTTGGATGATTATCGAAGTTATAATCGCAGTAAGCGCAGCGGACTGAAGACGAGTAAGTAACCGGTGTGTTGCCTGCTGTGAGGAATCATTATAAAAAAAGAAAGAGATGACTTTGTATCCGAAATTAATTCTTGATGCACTGGCAACCGTGCGTTATCCCGGAAACGGGAAGAATATTGTTGAGGCGGAAATGGTTGCCGACAATATTCGTATCGATGGGATGAAAGTAAGTTTCTCGCTTATTTTCGAAAAGAATACCGATCCGTTTATGAAATCGGTCATTAAATCGGCCGAAACGGCGATTCATACTTACATATCGAAGGACGTGGAAGTGACAATTACTGCAGAAAGTAAGCAGGCTGCCCGCCCCGAACCGGGAAAAATGCTTCCGCAGGTGAAAAATGTCATCGCCGTTTCCTCTGGAAAAGGTGGCGTGGGAAAATCGACGGTTGCGGCAAATCTTGCTGTGGCACTGTCGAGGTTGGGATATAAGGTCGGCTTGCTGGATGCCGACATATTCGGTCCTTCCATTCCAAAAATGTTTCATGTGGAAGATGCCCGGCCGTATGCCGAGTCGGTTGACGGGCGCGATTTGATTGTTCCGATAGAGAAATACGGCATAAAGCTCCTGTCAATCGGTTTTTTTGTCGATCCCGATCAGGCCACTTTATGGCGGGGAGGAATGGCAAGCAACGCATTGAAGCAGTTGGTGGGCGACTCGAATTGGGGGGAACTTGATTATTTTGTGCTTGATACGCCGCCGGGAACAAGCGATATTCACCTGACCTTATTGCAGACATTGGCCATTACCGGAGCGGTTATCGTGAGTACTCCTCAGGAGGTTGCCTTGGCCGATGCCCGTAAAGGCATCAATATGTACACAAACGACAAGGTAAATGTGCCGATACTCGGGCTGGTGGAGAACATGGCATGGTTCACTCCTGCCGAGCTTCCGGGCAATAAATATTATCTGTTCGGGAAGGAAGGTACGAAAAGACTTGCCGAAGAACTGAACGTTCCTTTGCTGGGACAGATTCCTATCGTGCAAAGCATTTGCGAACATGGCGACGAAGGTGTGCCGGTGGCATTGGATGAAAATTCGCTGACGGGGAACGCCTTTATGGAGCTTGCCCGTAACGTGGTGACACAAACGGAGAAACGAAATGCCGAGCTTGCGCCTACACAAATCGTGAAGACTCACAAATAAGTGGAAAAGACAACCTGTCGTTTCTAATAAAACGCGCCGATGTTTCACTGGAAACATCGGCGCATTCTTTTTAAATCATTGCGGACGGGATCATCCGATATTCTTTACCTTAATCAGATATTCTGCAATCTGTACGGCATTCAGTGCGGCACCCTTTTTGATTTGGTCGCCAACAATCCAGAAGGTCAGCCCGTTTTCATTGGTCAGGTCCTTGCGGATACGTCCCACGTAAACCGGATCTTTTCCTGCAAGGAAGAGCGGCATCGGGTATTCTTTCTTTTCCGGATTATCCATCAGAACGAGACCTTCTCCTTCGGAGAATGCCTTTCTTGCTTCTTCCACCGACACCGGTCTTTCCGTTTCAATCCAAATACTTTCCGAATGCGAGCGGAGAGCCGGCACACGCACACACGTTGCACTGACCTTTACGTCGGAGTGCATTATCTTACGTGTCTCGTTATACATTTTCATTTCTTCCTTGGTATAACCGTTTTCCGTAAATACGTCTATCTGAGGAATGAGATTGAATGCCAGTTGATAGGCGAACTTTTCCACTTTCACTGGTTCTCCTGCCAGCACCTGACGGTATTGTTCGTATAATTCATCCATGGCTGCTGCTCCGGCTCCGCTGGCGGCCTGATAAGTAGATACGTGTACGCGTTTGATATGCGTGAGGTTTTCAATGGCTTTTAATGCGACAACCATTTGAATTGTCGTGCAGTTCGGGTTGGCAATAATGCGGCGGGGGCGGTTTAACGCGTCCTCGGCATTGACCTCGGGAACCACTAAAGGAATGTCTTCTTCCATACGGAATGCGCTGGAGTTGTCGATCATTACGGCACCATATTTGGTAATTGTTTCGGCAAACTCGCGGGATGTTCCTGCACCGGCCGAAGCGAATGCAATATCCACTCCCTTGAAATCATCGTTGTGTTGCAGAAGTTTTACCTCGATTTCCTTGCCGCGAAATGTATATTTTCTCCCGGCACTGCGTGTCGAACCGAATAATAACAGTTCGTCTGCAGGGAAATTTCTCTCATCTAAAACGCGCAGGAATTCTTGTCCTACGGCTCCGCTTGCACCAACAATAGCTACTTTCATTTTTAAATTCTTTATTGAGATTAGTTAAATTAATGTTCCGATAAGCGATAAAAATTTGACGTTTTGACCGAAACTTTCGTTTTTCGGTGCAAAAATACGACATTCTGTTTTATTAGATAAGAAAATAGAAAGATTTTTTGTAATTTTGTTTTTGCAAAAAGAACCGCGTAAACCGAATATATGGAAGAATTGCTGAATCAAATAGATTTCGATATACATTTTCCCATAACCGATCCTACATGGATATTTTTTCTCGTGTTGGTCATAATACTTTTCGCTCCTATTTTGTTGGAGCGCCTACGCATACCGCACATCATCGGGATGATTCTGGCGGGAGTTGTCGTTGGAGAACACGGTTTTAACATACTTGCACGCGACAGCAGCTTCGAATTGTTTGGCAAAGTGGGGCTTTATTATATCATGTTCCTGGCCGGTTTGGAGATGAACATGGAGGACTTTAAAAGCATTCGTGTAAAGGCTACGGTATTAGGCCTGCTGGCTTTTGTCATTCCTTTGGGCATAGGTATTTGGGCAAATCTGGGCTTGCTGGGTTACGGACTGATGACTTCCATTCTTTTGGCCAGCATGTATGCCTCGCATACGCTTATTGCTTATCCCATTGTTATTCGTTATGGTATCAACAGGCAGAGGGCGGTGAGCATTGCCGTTGGAGGTACGGCGGTGACAGATACGCTGACTTTGCTTGTGCTGGCCGTGATTGCCGGTATGCATAAAGACGAAATTTCCGATATGTTTGTGCTTTGGATGGTACTGAAAGTCCTTATCTTAAGCATTGCCATAATGTATACTTTTCCCCGGATCGGGCGCTGGTTTTTCCGAAGATACAACGATCTTGTCGTGCAATATATCTTTGTCATGGCGATGGTTTTCATGGGAGCCGGTCTGATGGAACTCGTGGGAATGGAAGGTATTTTGGGAGCCTTCCTTACGGGATTGGTATTGAATCGCCTGATTCCGCACGTTTCTCCTTTGATGAGCCATCTTGAGTTTGTGGGAAACGCGTTGTTTATTCCGTATTTCCTCATCGGCGTGGGGATGCTTATTAACGTAAATGTCTTGTTCGGACACCTTGATTCTTTGAAGGTGGCCGGGGTGATGATTGTGGTAGCTCTCCTTGGAAAGTGGATTGCATCATGGCTTACCCAGAAAATTTATAAGATGCGTGCCGTGGAACGTGAGCTGATGTTCGGATTAAGCAATGCACAGGCAGCGGCCACGTTGGCAGCGGTATTGGTGGGATACGGCATTATTCTTCCGGACGGATCGCGGCTGCTGAATGAGGATGTGCTGAACGGTACGATACTGTTAATCCTTGTTACGTGTGTGGTAAGCTCGTTTATTACGGAACATGCCGCCAAGCGCATTGTCATGAGCGACGTGGAAATGAAAGACGAAAATGCGGAGAAACAGGAAAAGTTCCTTATCCCCGTGGCAAATCCCGGCACGCTGGAGAACCTGATAAACCTTGCTTTGGTGGTGCGCGACGAGAAACGTTTCAATAATCTGGTGGCGTTAAGCGTAACGAACGACAGCAATGATTCCGTAAAACAGGAAATGAAGGGGAAACGCAACCTGGAACGTGCCGGACAAATTGCGGCCGCTGCAAATGTAGAATTGGAAACAGTCAGTCGTTTTGACCTGAACATTACGGCAGGCATTCTGCATACGGCAAAAGAACATCAGGTTACTAACATTATCATCGGCCTGCATTATAAGGCGAGCATCGTGGATTCCTTCTTCGGAAGCCTCACTGAAAATTTATTGAAAAACACGTATCTGCAAGTAATGGTGGCACGTTTTCTCATACCGGTCAATACGTTGCGGCGAATTATCGTGGCCGTTCCGCCGAAAGCCGAGTTTGAACACGGTTTTATGATGTGGGTAACTCACATGTGCCGCATGAGCTCTCAGTTGGGTTGTCGCGTTCATTTTTACGCCCATTTGCAGACTTTGGGATACATCAGGGGATATATATTGAAGAAACATAAGGATACCCGGGCGGTTTATTCGGAACTGGACAACTGGGATGACCTGTTGTTGTTGACAGGACAGGTCAACTTTGATCATCTGTTGGTGCTTGTCAGTGCCCGGCGCGGTTCGATCTCTTACGATTCTTCTTTCGAGCGTTTGCCCATGCAGGTGTCGAAATATTTTAACAACAACAGCGTGATGCTGCTTTATCCCGGGCAGAAAGGCGATCCGGTCGAGTCTCTTTCTTTTGCCGATCCGCGCGGATTGGCAGAAACGCAATACTATGATAAAGTAGGAAATTGGCTTTACAAATGGTTCAGGAAGGATTCATGACGGAAGAAACATACCGGTGGCAGCAGCGGAGCGAGCTGTTGCTTGGAAAAGAGAAAATGGAGCGTTTGCGAAAATCTCACGTTCTGGTGGTCGGTCTTGGCGGAGTGGGTGCTTATGCCGCCGAGATGATTTGTCGTGCGGGGGTAGGTGAAATGACAATTGTGGATGCAGACACCGTGCAACTTTCCAATATAAACCGCCAGCTTCCCGCCCTGCATTCCACGGTAGGGATGCCGAAAGCCCGGGTATTGGCGGAACGCTTTAAAGATATCAATCCCGATATCCGGCTGAATGTGTACCCCGTTTATTTGAAAGACGACAAGATCCCTGCATTGTTGGATGGAGGGCATTACGATTTTATAATAGATGCCATCGATACGGTGGCCCCGAAATGTTATCTCATTTATCATGCTTTGTTACGGAAAATAAAGATAATAAGCAGTATGGGAGCGGGGGCGAAGCGGGATATCACTCAGATTCGTTTTGCCGATTTGTGGGAAACTTATCACTGCGGATTGAGCAAGGCGGTGCGTAAACGCTTGCAGAAAATGGGCATGAAACGCCCTTTGCCGGTGGTGTTCAGCACGGAACAGGCCGATGAACGGGCCATTGTGTTGGTGGAAGGAGAAGAAAATAAAAAGTCGACCGCCGGAACGATTTCCTATATGCCTGCGGTGTTCGGGTGTTATCTGGCGGAATATGTCATTCGAAAATTGTAGAAATTATGATTCGATTAGAAGGAATAACGAAAAGTTTCGGTGCCTTGCAGGTGTTGAAAGGTATCGATCTTACGATAAATAAAGGAGAAATAGTGAGCATAGTCGGCCCGAGCGGAGCCGGAAAGACCACGTTGCTTCAGATAATGGGAACGCTCGATCGTCCGGATAGGGGGCATGTCATGCTGAACGGAACCGAGGTGAGCCGGATGAAAGAAAAAGAAGTTTCGGCGTTTCGTAACCGGGAAATCGGATTTGTATTTCAGTTTCATCAGCTGTTGCCGGAGTTTACGGCTTTGGAGAATGTAATCATTCCGGCATTGATTCACGGGACATCTTTCGATGCGGCGAAGAAAAGAGCGAATGAGATACTCGACTTTTTGGGATTGCTGGCGCGCGCTTCGCACAAACCTTCGGAACTTTCGGGTGGCGAAAAGCAACGTGTGGCGGTGGCACGCGCATTGATCAATCATCCGTCCGTCGTTCTTGCCGACGAGCCTTCGGGTAGTCTTGACATGAAGAACAAGGAAGAACTGCATAGACTGTTCTTTCGTTTGAGGGATGAACTGGGACAAACTTTCGTAATCGTTACACACGATGAAACATTGGCCGTGCAGACCGACCGGACAATTCACCTGGTTGATGGCAGGATTGTTGCGGAAAACGAAGAAAACATCTGATTCTTTTTTGTGAAAGAACCCGGCCTTCGGGGAAGAAGAACGGGCACTTTCAGACAAGATAACATATAATTTTAATGATAAAAAACAGGAAAAAGTCATGGGACACATTCGTTTGGGTAAATATAACCGCTTGACCGTGGTGAAAAAGGTGGACTTCGGGCTGTATCTCGACGGGGAAGATGATGGAAACATTCTACTCCCTTCGCGTTACGTGCCGGCAGGTTGCGATGTGGGAGATGTGTTGGAGGTGTTTATTTATCTCGATAATGAGGAACGTTTGGTAGCAACAACCGAGAAACCTTATGTGCAGGTGGGAGAGTTTGCCTGCCTTGAAGTGGCTTGGACAAACCGTTACGGCGCATTTCTGAACTGGGGCTTGATGAAAGACCTGTTCGTCCCTTTCAGCGAGCAAAGGGGAAAGATGGAGAAAGGGAAACGGTATGTGGTTTATGTTTATGTGGACGATGAAAGTTATCGTATCGTTGCTTCAGCCCATATATCCCGTTTTTTGTCGAAAAGCGCTTCAGGATACGAACCGAACGAGGAGGTCGACGTCCTTGTCTGGCAGCGTACCGATTTGGGATTTAAGGTAATAATAGACAATCGTTTCGGCGGGTTGTTGTATCATAACGAAATCTTTCAGCCCATAGAAGTAGGCATGTCGCTGAAAGCTTACGTAAAACAGGTGCGTGAAGACGGCAAGATTGATCTGACTCTTCAGAAACAAGGCATGCAAAAGGTGGGTGATTTTTCAGAAATTCTGTTGCAATATATTAAAGAGCACGGCGGCTTTGTATCGCTTACCGATAAAACAGATCCCGAAACAATTTATCGTATTTTCTCCGTCAGCAAGAAAACATTCAAGAAAGCACTCGGCGATTTGTATAAAAAACGGCTTGTCGTTCTTGAGGATTCCGGCATCCGGTTGGCGTCAGAATGAGGGTTACTCATTCTAACGTCAGGGGGATTCCTTTGTAAAAATCCAATATCTTGGTGCGGAACAGGTAATCGTATTTGGCCTGAATGCGGTCCGATACTGTCTTCAGCCAGTTTGTTCTGCCCTCATTATACTCGGTGGCCGTAGCTTTTCCGTTGGTATATTTTTCTTTCGTCAGCTTGAAAGAAGAATAAGCTGCCTTGTCCGCATCCATACTGCTGCGGTATTGTTTCTCGGCAGCCACGGCGTTGTAATAAGCCTGTTGTATTTCTTTGTAAAGAGTCTTTTTACTGTCTTCGAGTTGCCAGCCGAGAGTCATATGCTGAACCCTCGCGCTTCTCACTCTGTTGCGCGTGGAAAATCGGTTGAAGATGGGAATGCTGAGAGAAATTCCCACATACTGACTGAAGTTATTCTTCAATTGAGAACTGAAACTCGGGTTGTCATTTCCCGACATCTTGTAATAACTTGTCCCTAAACCCGCGCCCAGGCTGAGTTGCGGATAGTATGCTCCTTGCGCAATGCGGATGTTCTTTTCGGCACCTTCCAGGCGGTATTGAGCCGCTTTTATGCCCGGTTTCGATTGTACGGCGCCGGCGTAAATCTCTTCGGGTGCGGTAAGAGGCACGAATGCGTCCTCGCCTTCCGTGGCGGGAGCCACGATGCCGAATCCTTCGGGCGTGGGCAATTCCAGAAGTTGGGTGAGCTCAAGCAGCGATATGTTGTAATTGTTGTCTGCCTGTACTGCCGATAATTCATCCTGTGCCACCCGTGATTTTGCTTCAAGCCATTCGGCCTCCGAAGCTTTTCCTACTTTAAAAAATGCTTCTTTTTGGGAAAGAAGTTCTTTGCTCAATGCCACCTGTTCGTGAGCAACCTTCGCCAGTTCCTGGTTAAAAAGGATTTGAAGATATGCAGATGTCACCTGAATGCTGATATCTTCTTTCGCCTTGTTCAGGTCTTCGATGGCGGCTTTCAAATTGAGCTTGGCCAGAGCCACGTTGTTTATCAGTTGCATTCCGGTAAAAATCGGGATACTTGTTGATAAATTGAATCCGGTGTTTTGTGTATTGATGTTCTTGTATGTGTTATCGGATTGCAGGCTTCGTCCGAAATTAAACGAATGTGATGCGCTTCCGTTCAGGTCGGGTAAGCGGTTCCATTTGGCCGTACTAAGTTCTATCTCGTTTTGTTCTTGAGAAGCTTCCTGTTGTTTTATGGTAATGTTGTGCGCGATTGCATAATCGATGCACTGTTTCAAATCCCATTTCTCGTCGGCTTGGACGGGAAGGATGCAGGCCGAAGCCAGAAACATCGCCGCTGTATAAAAAAAATTATTCATGTTTTCAGATGGTTTTTCTCAGTCCGCGAACGCGGTCGTTGTTTTGTAAGCCTTGTTTTATCTCAATCTTTATACCGTCGCTTATGCCGGTTTCTACGGAATGCCGCTCAAACTTTTGTTTGTGAAGGCTGTCCGTCAGGACATACACAAAGGTTGAATCACCTTCGTATTCTACGGCACTTTCGGGAACGGCCAGCACATTGTGGACTTCATCGAGTGTCATTTCTGCATTGGCACTGTATCCCGAACGGATGGTGATGCTGTCGGGGATGGTGATGGCCGCCTTTATTTCAAACTGGTTAGCGCCGTTGTTGGCAATGCTTTTCGGGGAAATGTATTCCAAAGTGGCATTGAATTTCATGTTTTGCAGGGCACCCAATGTGATTATTACGGGGATGCCTTCATGGATACGTCCCACTTCTGTTTCATCAATATTGCCTCGGAATATCAGATCGCTCATGTCGGCCACGGTGGCTATCGTCGTTCCGTCGTTGAAAGTATTGCTCATGATGACCGAATTTCCTACTTTGATGGGAACGTCCAATATCAGCCCCGTAATGGTGGAACGAATTAAAGTGCTGCTGAAAGAGGCGCTGCTTTTGGTAATTCCCTCCTTAACGATTTCCAGATTATCTTTTGCTGCCTGCAGTTCCTCGCGGGCTTGTTGGGTAGACAAGAGCGTCTGTTCGTATTCTTCATCGCTTACGAGCTTGTCTTTATAGAGTTTTTCCATTCTTCCCAGGTCGATCTCTGCCTGCTTCCCATTCATTTCGGCAAGGCGTACACGGCTTTCGGCTGCATTCAGTGTCCCCAGCTCCGGGATGACTTTTACTTTTGCGATGACTTCTCCTTCTTCAACTTTTTCTCCGGCTTCCTTGTAAACTTCGGAAATGATGCCGGAGATTTGCGGCTTGATTGCAACTTCGTCGCGCGGTTCAACCTTGCCCGTGGCAATGGTAGTCAGTTTCAAGTCGGTAGTTTCTACCGGCAAAATTTCATAAACAATTTCTTCCGGTTGTGATTTTTGGTAGAGGAAAACAAATGTTCCCACGAAGATTAAGGCAACTAACGCCAAAACAATTAGTTTGATATACTTTTTCATATCTCAGTTAATAATGTTATTTCTTGATAAATGATTTATTCGTCTCGTATGGCATCGATGGGCTTTATGGCCATGGCCCGGTATGCAGGAGCCAGTCCGGCCAGAAGACCGAGGACACCCACAAGGACACATGTGCCGATTGCTTCCCAGAAACCGATTTGAAAGTGCGTGGGAGAGAGCGGGGTTGATGTGCCCTGTTCTACAACGCTTAGTACAAATACGGCAAACAGAATGCCGAGCATGCCGGAAATTCCCGTCAGGACAATACTTTCAGACAGTATTTGTTGCAGAATATCTCCGGGACGGGCTCCGATGGCTCTGCGTATGCCGATCTCGGTTGTCCGCTCTTTTACGGTTACCATCATGATATTGCTTACTCCGATAGCGCTCGCAAGCAGACATCCCAATCCCACTAACCAGCTTAGAACACGTATGCCTTTAAACAGATTGTCTACCATAGAGAATATGGCTTCTGCATTCATGTTCATGACTGCTTGGCTGTCATCAGGGTGAATCATGTGGGCTTTTTTGATTACCTGCTCTATTTTTTTCTCTACTTCGCTGACGGAATATCCTTTTTTTACCGTATAAGAGAGGAGTTCTATCCGTTGTCCCATGTTATAATTCATCTGTAATGTGGTGAAAGGTATGCTGACGGATGTTTCCGGAAGGCCTTGTATAGACTGTGTTCCTACCGCACTGCTGACACCGATAATCCGGTAATAAATGCCGTTTATCTCGATGAATTTGCCGCACGGATTCCCTTTTTCGGGGAAAAGCGTTTCGTAAATCCGGTATCCGATTACACAAACCTTCCGGTTCTCGCGTACATCGAACTCGTTTAAATACCTTCCCATGCATATTTTCGGGTCTTCTATAGCCTTGTATTCAGGGAAAAGTCCTTTCAAGGTTCCCGAGAACGTATGCTCTTCATAGTTGATGTTTACTCCCCATTGTGTGTTGTTTGCCGTAATGATATCCACTTCAGGCACACTTTTGCGGACACGTTCGATGTCTTTGTTTTCCAAGTTCCAAGTCCTTCCCTGCTGAAAACCTTTGTAAGCTTTTTCAGTGGGGTTGGCAAACATGAAACCGGAGTTTGTGGCGAAACCCTCAAAACCTTGTGAAAGTAAGTCTTTCATTCCTTTGGCTCCGCCCATCAGTGCGATAAGCATAAAGATTCCCCAGAAGATACCGAAGGCGGTAAGCAGGCTTCGCGTCTTGTTCCTTGTAAGGGCAACCAGTATCTCTTCCCATGTATCTAAGTCGATTCTTTTCATAAACTAATTGGCTCTAAGTGCGTCTATCGGTCGTATTTTTATTGCTTTCAGTGCAGGAAACAGTCCGGCCAGCGTGCCGGCTATAATTAAAGTCAGTGTTGCTTGTATGGCAATTCCCATATCTACTGTAGGATCTTTGAATACAGTTACGGAGGCTACTCCGATATCCATGACCTCTTTTCCCGCCACAATATTCATATATTCCGTTACACCAATGCCTGCAACCATGCCGATGTATCCGAAAATGGTGGTGATTGCAATACTTTCCGAAATAATCAGCCACAAGATTGAAGACGGCTTGGCTCCGATAGCCTTGCGTATCCCGAATTCGTGGGTGCGTTCACGCACGGTTATCAGCATGATATTGCTGACGCCCACGATTCCGCTAAGCAAAGTAAAGATTCCTATGACCCAAATGGCGATATGTAAAATATTTGTGGCGGTTTGTTGTTGCAGATAGTTACTGAACCTGTTCCACATCCAAATGGCACCTTCGTCGGTCGGGGCGAATTGTTTCTTCAGTCCGATGGCTTTTCTGTAATCTCTTTCAAATTGCGTGTTTTTGACTTCATTGGTAAGACCTTTGGTAACAAAGGTGAGATTGTCTATCGTATCTCCCTTATTATATACCGATTGCATGGTGGAAAATGGAATCAATATCGTGGGAGAAAAAGTATCGAAGTTGTCGTATATGCCGACAATCCGGTATATTACCCCCTGTGCATTGACGTATTTCCCCAAAGGATCGGTCTTCGGGAACAGAGTTTCCGCCGGTTCTCTGTGAAGGACGGCTACTTTGCTCTGTTCTCTGATGTCGCGTTCATTGATAAAACGTCCGCGCAGCATCTCGAAAGCTTCCAGGTCGGGGTAGTTAGGGAAGACACCGTTTATCGTGAGTGTCACCTTTTCTTTTCTATATGTAATGATTGTGTTGTCTCTTCCTGTGGTTGCTCCGGCGGTAATGACGTTTTCGGGAAAATGTTCTTCGGTGAACTTCCGGTCGTCTCCTCTCAATATAATCCGCCGGTTTTCGTTTAAACCCTTATAGGGTTTGGTCGTGTATCCCGGAAAAATCTTTATCGAATTCATTTTCATGTTTCCGGATTGTCCTTCAAAGGCATGGAGTATTCCGTTCCCGGCTCCTAATAAGACGATCAACATAAAGATACCCCATGCAACGGATAAGCCCGTGAGTGCCGTGCGCAACTTGTTGCGTCTGATTGTTCCGTATATTTCTTGTATTAGATCAAGCATAAGTTTTTCCGATTTATTTCATTATACCGTTTGTGCCAAAGAGGGAAGCCGTATGGTCGATGTTGTTCTCTATTCTTTCAATCAGGCCGTCTTTGATGTGAATAATCTTGTTTGTTTGATTTGCAACTCCGCTTTCGTGCGTAACCACGATGATGGTCAGACCTTCATTCTTGTGCAATTCTTTTAAAATATCCATAACTTCTATGGAAGTCTTGCTGTCCAATGCTCCGGTCGGTTCGTCCGCTAAGATGATTTGAGGCTTTGAAATCAGTGCGCGGGCGATGGCAACCCTTTGCTTTTGTCCGCCCGATAATTCGTTAGGCATGTGATGAGCCCATTCCTTCAACCCCAGCTTTTCGAGATATTCCATCGCCAAAGTGTTTCGTTTTTTTCGGCTGACTCCCTGATAGAAGAGCGGGAGTGCTACGTTTTCCATCGCGTTTTTAAAGGAAATCAGGTTGAACGATTGGAAAATGAACCCGATCATGCGGTTGCGATATTCGGCCGCTTTGGTCTCGCTAAGGTCTTTTATTAAGACATTGTTCAGGTAATATTCTCCGGAATCATAGTTGTCAAGAATCCCAAGAATGTTTAATAATGTAGATTTTCCCGAACCCGATGCTCCCATGATCGATATAAATTCTCCTTTTTCTACCGTTAGATTTATACCTTTCAATACGTGAAGCGGCGCCCCGTTATAGTAGGTTTTGTGAATGTTTTCCAAGCGTATCATATAAAATGCCCGATGCTTTGATTAATAATTTTATCAGTTAGACGGAAACAAACGTAAAAAGTTACGGGGAAAGATACAAATAAAATTGGTAAAAATTTGCGAGGTTATTTCGTATTCCTTACATTTGTCGAAATTAATTAACCCTAAATAAAGAAATTGTCATGACTATAAACATGGAAAGACCCTACGTTGTAGGTATGGATATCGGCGGGACAAACACCGTGTTCGGCGTAGTTGATTCTCGAGGAAACGTGTTGGCTTCAGACTCGGTTAAGACGCAGAACTTTGAGAAAGTTGAAGATTATGTAGATGCAATTTGCAAAAAACTTGTGCCTCTTTTGGAACCGTTTGGCGGTGTAGATAAGATAAAAGGAATGGGAGTTGGCGCACCAAATGGTAATTATTATAAGGGAACCATAGAGTTTGCTCCCAATCTTCCGTGGAAAGGAATTATTCCTTTGGCTGAAATGTTCGAGGAAAAGTTAGGCATTCCTACCGCTCTTACCAACGATGCGAATGCGGCTGCTATTGGTGAAATGACTTATGGAGCGGCACGCGGATTGAAAGATTTTATCATGATTACGCTGGGAACCGGAGTAGGAAGCGGCATTGTTATCAATGGTCAGTTGGTATATGGTCATGATGGTTTTGCCGGCGAATTGGGACACGTAATAGTGGAGCGTGACGGACGTACCTGCGGCTGTGGTCGCAAAGGCTGCCTGGAAGCATATTGTTCGGCTACGGGTGTGGCTCGTACAGCGCGCGAACTTTTGATAGCTCGTTCCGAACCCAGCTTGTTAAGAAACATACCGGCTGAGGAAATCCAGTCGAAAGATGTTTACGACGCAGCCGTTAAAGGAGACAAATTGGCGCAGGAAATCTTCGACTATACGGGCACGATTCTGGGACGTACTATGGCCGATTTCATTGCTTTCTCAAGTCCCGAGGCTATCATCCTCTTCGGCGGTTTGGCAAAATCCGGCGATTATCTCATGAACCCGATAAAGAAAGCGCTTAATGAGAACATATTAAAAATCTATGCGGGTAAGACAAAAATCTTGCTTTCACAGTTAAAAGATGCAGATGCTGCCGTGTTGGGGGCAAGTGCATTAGGCTGGGAAGTAAGAGATAATTAAGCATTATCCGTGATAAACAATAACATTTGTTGAAAGAACGGCCGTATTCCTCAGGGGATACGGCCGTTTTGTTTTTGTGTAAAGTTCGGGAACTTTCAGAAAAACATTTCGACTTTTGGGACAAAGAGCGAGGACAGATTTATCTGTAAAAATAGTTTAAAATGAAAAATAGTTACTATCTTTGCCCCAAATACATAAGTTGAAAAGGTATGAGTTATAATTTGTTGAAAGGTAAGAAAGGTATTGTTTTCGGAGCATTGAACGCGCAGTCTATTGCATGGAAGGTAGCGGAAAAAGCTGTTGAAGAAGGCGCGAGGATAACTTTGTCGAATACTCCGGTTGCCGTTAGGATGGGGGAAGTATCAGAATTAGCCGAAAAGTTGAACTGTGAGGTGATTCCTGCCGATGCAACGAGTGTGGAAGATTTGGAAAACGTCTTTAAACGTTCTATGGAAGTTTTGGGCGGAAAGGTTGATTTTGTCTTACATTCTATCGGAATGTCGCCGAATGTTCGTAAGAAACGTACTTATGATGACTTGGATTACGACCTGTTGAGTAAGACATTGGACATATCGGCCATCTCATTTCATAAGATGATTCAGACGGCAAAGAAGCTGAATGCCATCAATGATTACGGCTCGATTCTTGCATTGAGTTACGTTGCTGCACAAAGAACGTTCTATGGTTATAACGATATGGCCGACGCAAAAGCATTATTGGAGTCCATCGCTCGCAGTTTTGGCTACATCTATGGCAGGGAACATCACGTTCGAATCAATACGATTTCGCAATCGCCTACCATCACGACCGCCGGTTCGGGAGTGAAAGGTATGGACAAATTGTTTGATTTTTCCAACCGTATGTCTCCATTGGGGAACGCTTCTGCCGATGAATGTGCGGATTATTGCATTGTAATGTTCTCTGATTTGACGCGGAAGGTGACGATGCAGAACCTGTATCATGACGGCGGATTCTCAAGTGTGGGCATGAGTTTGCGGGCAATGGCCACATACGAGAAAGGATTAGACGAATACAAAGACGAAAACGGAAATATTATTTACGGATAAATTTCTTTTTATGAAGACCTTTATCTCTATATTGTTGATGATAATCATGTGCACTGCCTGTCAGTTTGACTTGCGGAAAGAGGATGCTTCGTCTGCAAATGTGGAGATAAAGGTTTCCCGTTATGACCATCTGCAATACGAAGCAACGGTTCTAAACAGCGTTTCTGCACTGCAAAAGATGAATTTGGATTTTCCGAGGGCCACGAAATTGCTGATAGAAGACGTGCTTGTCATCGGAAATGTTAACGATGCGGAAATAAACGAACGGTTATGCGCATATTATTCAGACACGGTCTTGGTTCGTTTGATGGAAGATGCTTTGGCCAAATATGAAGATATGTCTTTCATAGAAAAAGGATTGACCAACGGATTCAAGGCGTTGAAAAAGGAAATTCCCGATATTCCTGTTCCTAAAGTTTATTCTCAGATTTCGGCATTGAACCAGTCGGTTGTGGTAGAAGACAGCCTGCTTGGCTTTAGTATCGATAAATATATGGGAGCAGATTATCCGTTGTATCGGAGATATTATTACGATTCGCAGCTCCGTTCAATGACTCCTGATCGTATTTTGCCCGACTGCTTTACATATTATCTTTTCAGCCTTTACCCGTTTCATTGGGAAACCGGCTTTCGTACGCTCTTTGATATTATTTTATACCGCGGGAAGATTAACTGGGTAGTCCGTCGGATTTTGGATATTGAATCGAATGAAGAGTTGATAGGTTATACGGAAGAAGAACGGGAATGGTGCAAGAAAAATAAAGAAAAGCTATGGGATTGGATGAAAATGCGAGGACATCTTACCAGTACCGATCCGATGGTTATTCGGGCTTATACCCATCCTGATCCGAATGTACTGTTTAAAGGAGAGAAAGTTCCTCCCCTTATTGGTCTGTGGTTAGGCACGGAATTGATAGGCGAATACATAAAAAAACATCCGGAGACAAGCATGATCGAGCTGTTGGAACAGCAGGATTTCCGTGAATTATTAGAGAGATAAAATGGAAACAGCACTGTATCTTCTGCCTGTCACCTTGGGCAACTCTCCGATAGATAAGGTTCTTCCCGCATATAACAGAGAGATTATTCGGGGAATAAAGCATTTTATTGTGGAAAACGTGCGTTCGGCAAGACGCTTCCTTAAGCAGGTCGATCCGGAAATAAACATAGATGAATTGCAGTTCTTCCCTTTGAATAAACATGTTTCTCCCGATGAAGTTTCGGGGTATCTGGCGCCTTTGCTTGACGGGAACCCGATGGGGGTAATATCGGAGGCCGGTTGTCCGGCGATAGCCGATCCGGGAGCCGACGTGGTGGCCATGGCGCAGCGGAAGGGACTTCGGGTAATTCCTCTGGTAGGGCCGTCGTCTATCCTGCTGTCGGTGATGGCTTCCGGTTTCAACGGCCAGAGCTTTGCTTTTCACGGATACCTTCCCATTGAAGCGTCCGACCGCATCCGGCGCATAAAAGAACTGGAGCAACGCATTTATGCGGAGCATCAGACTCAGATATTCATCGAGACACCTTATCGGAACAACAAGATGGTGGAAGACCTTTTAAAGGCTTGTCGTCCGCAAACAAGGTTATGTATTGCCGCAAATATTACGTGCGATGACGAATACATCAAGACGCGCAGTATGAAAGAGTGGCGTGGAAAGGTTCCCGAATTGTCGAAAAAGCCTTGTATTTTCCTGATATATAAATAAACTGATTACAGAATCCGTTCAAAATCGTAGATGTCGAGTCGGCGTCCGAACTTGTATCCTACTTCGTAAAAACGCGATACCTGTCGGAACCCGAGGGCTTCATGCAGTTTGACACTCGCTTCGTTTGGGACAGTGATACACGCGATAAGTGCATGCATGCCCGCTTCTTTGCAGGCATTGATCAGGGTGTCCATCAATTTGTGTCCGATTCCTTTCCCGCATTGGTCGTTTTTTAAGTAGATTGTCGTTTCGGCTGTGTTACTGTAAGCCTCTTTTTCTTTCCACTGGTGTGCGTAGCAATATCCCACAACTTCTCCATCCGTTTCATAAACGAAATACGGGTAATGTGAGGAAATTTGGCGAATGCGGTTGCGCATTTCCTCCTCGCTTACGGGAGAAGTTTCGAATGTGATGGTCGTATGCTCGATGTAAGTGTTGTAAATGTCCGCAATGTTTTTTGCATCTTCCGGAAGAACTTTTCTTATCATGATGCGATGTTTTATTGAAAATGATTCGTCCTTTTCTTGAAAATATCCCGGGCGTGATAAGAGGAACGCACCAGCGGACCGCTTTCCACACTTGAGAAACCTTTCCGTTCGCCTGCCTGTTTGTAAAGAAGGAACTGTTCGGGGGTGACATATTCCGCCACGGGATAATGCTTTTTGCTTGGTTGCAGGTATTGCCCGATCGTAAGGATTCCGCATCCGCACGCGCGTAAATCATCCATAGCCTGCTCTATTTCTTCGGGAGTTTCCCCCAGTCCTACCATAATCCCCGATTTTGCCGTGATCCCGCTTGCGGAAATCTGTTTGATAACCTTAAGGCTTCTTTCATAAGTGGCCACGCTCCGCACGAGGGGAGTAAGCCTTCTTACCGTTTCTATGTTGTGGGAAATAATCTCGGGGCGCGTGTCGATGATGCGTGAAATCAGCTCCCTTCTTCCCTGAAAGTCGGGAATCAGGACCTCTATGGTCGTGTTCGGATTGCATTTCTTCACGGCGTTTATGGTCTTAACCCAGTGCGAAGCACCCAGATCGTCCAGGTCATCCCGGTCGACAGACGTGATCACTGCGTGATCGAGTCCCATCAGTCTGACCGATTCGGCGATGTGTTCCGGCTCTTTTTCGTCGAGGGGAGCCGGCTTTCCGCTCTTTGTGTTACAAAATTTACACGAGCGGGTGCAAATGTCTCCGCCAATCATGAAGGTGGCCGTGCCCTTCCCCCAGCATTCTCCCAGGTTCGGGCAGCGACCGCTACTGCATATTGTGTGCAGTCTGTTGGCATCAACAATGCGTTTTGTCTCCGTATATCGCGGATTCGCTCCGATATTTATTTTCAGCCATTCGGGCTTTCTGATATGCTTTTCCGCCATTGGCCGGGTGTTATTAGAGATTCTTTAAGAAGAAATCGCTGATTCGGTTTAGCAGATGATAACGGGTGTTTCCTCCCCAGATGCCGTGATTCCGGTTGGTATAAAGCTGCATTTCAAATTGAATTCCCGCTTGTACCAGTGCTTCGCTGTACTCGGCCGCGTTCTGATAATGCACATTGTCGTCGGCAGTGCCGTGTATTAGCAGCAATTTCCCGTGCAGCTTCGATGCGCGATTTATGGCCGATCCGGCCTGGTAGCCGTCGCCGTTTTCTTTGGGAGTGCGCATGAACCGTTCACTGTATACCGTGTCGTAGTAACGCCAATCGCTTGGTGCGGCAATCGCCACGCCGGCTTTGAAGGCAGGAGTCCCTTCGCTCATAGACATAAGCGTGGTATATCCGCCGAAACTCCATCCCCATATTCCGATTCTCTCTGCGTCGATGTAAGGCAAAGATCCCAGATATTTGGCTGTCTCGACTTGATCTTCTGCTTCTTTTACTCCCAAGTACAGGTAAGTACATTTCTCGAAAGCAGCTCCCCGGCCGCCAGTTCCGCGTCCGTCGACGCAGGCCATGATGTAACCTTTATCGCACATATAGGCTTCGAACATGCCGCCATCGGAGAAACTGCCGATGCCCCATTGGTCGATTACCTGCTGTGAACCGGGGCCACTGTACTGATGCAGGATGACGGGATATTTCTTGTTCGGATCAAAATCCCGCGGCTTCATGATCCATCCGTTCAGTTCTACTCCTTCGCTTGTCTTGAAAGAGAAGAACTCTTTACTCGGCATGTTCAGTCCGGCAACCCGGGCTTTTAGCTCGGCATTGTCCAACAGTGTGGTTAAAGTCTTGCCCTTATTGTCGTTGATAGTGATGACAGTCGGAGTGTTTATGTCGGAATATTTGTTGATGTAATACTTCAGGTTCTTGCTGAAAATAGCCGTGTTTGTGCCGGCCTTGGCGGAAAGTTTTGTCTTCTTTCCTTTTGCGTCGATTTTATAAATCGCGGTTTTCAGTGGGCTTTCCTCATTGCTGCTGTAATAAAACACATTGTTTTTTTGATCCCAGCCCAGAAAGTCTTTCACTTCAAAGGATCCTTTGGTAATTTGTCTCGTTAAGTTTCCTCCAATGGTGTATAGATACAGATGATTATATCCGTCTTTTTCACTCATTAATACGATGTTTTGCGGGAAGAACGCAATGTTTGCAAACTCCTGTTCCTTTATGTACTGTTCTGCTTCGTCGCGGATGACAAGTTTGCAAACGGCACTTCTCGGATTGGCCATGTATAAATCGAAACGGTTCTGGTGGCGGTTAAGCGTCATGATGGCCAGCTTTTCGGGATCGGATGTGAATTTGATTCGCGGAATATATCCGTCGGGATCCAAAGGCAAATCCATCTTTTTTGTCACATGGCTCTTTATGTCGAACGTATGAACGCTTACTTTTGAATTTTTTTCTCCGGCCTTTGGATATTTGTAGTTGTATGTTCCCGGATATGTTGCATAAGTTTGCATGGCGGGAGCCATTCCTTTGTATAAAGGGAAGGAATACATCGGGACTTCGCTCTCGTCGAACCGGATGTAAGCAATCATTTTACTGTCGGCACTGAACTCAAAAGCCCGGTTGAAGCTGAACTCTTCTTCGTAAACCCAATCGGGAATCCCGTTTAAAACTTTGTTATATTCGCCGTCTTTTGTTACTTGCGATTCGGAATGATCGAAGAGTAATTTTACAAGAAAGATGTTATTGTTTCTGACAAATGCGATTTGTGTTCCATCGGGAGAAAACAATGGAACTTGTTGAGCCCCGTTTTCAGAGAGAGGCTTTAACTGCTCGTTTTTTATATTGTATATGTAATATTCTGCGGTGAATGAGCGGCGATAGATAGATTTTGTTTGTGTTTGTATTAAAATAAGCTTTTCATCGGGTGACATGATGTAATCATCGAACGATGTTATTGGGCAGTCTGCTATGGTTTCAACGTTGAATATTGTTTCGACTTCCTCGCCTGTCTTGAACGAATATTTCACGATTCGTTTTCTGTCTTGACTGATTTGTGTGTAATTTTCGCCGTCTAACGAGGGCTTGATACCGGCAATGTTTTGCGCGGAATAGGTTCCTTGTGCTACATCTTTCAGGGTGACATCCTGCTGTGCTTGCAGTCCGATGGAGAATGTCAGTAAATAAAAAGTTATAAGAAATTTCTTCATTGTTCTAAAACTTTAAGTGCTCTACCGGCAAAGGTAGGCAAAATGTGTTATTATTAAAACTAAAATTGAAACAATGAAAGAAAAAAACAAAGAGAAATTATTGTCAAAAAGGGTTTTTAACATGGCGATGTGTGAACTAATCCGTAAGACGGAACAGGAGAAACGTTATGGAACTTCCGCCAATTATCGTGCGGCCTTTCTTTGTTTTTCCCGTTTTCTTCAGGAAGAAAAGAAACTGTTTGTGTTGAGTAAGGAGCTGCTTTCCGAATATGAATATTGGCTGCGGGGTAGAGGAATCCTGTGGAACAGTATCTCTTTTTACATGCGCAATCTGCGGGCGATGTGCCGTTGTTTGTCGGATAGGGGCGTGTCTTTGCCGGCAGATTTGTTCGGCAGGGTCTACACGGGTGTCGATAAAACAAAAAAACGTGCCCTTTCCGAGGACGTCATGTCCCGTATTCGTTATGCAAACCTCGAGGCTTATCCCGATTTGGCTTACTCGCGTGACTTGTTTTTATTCAGCTTCTATTGCAGAGGAATGGCCTTTGTCGATCTGGCGTTCCTGACAAAGCAGAACATTCAAGGGGAGCGTATCTGCTATATGCGCAGAAAGACCGGACAAATGCTCGAGGTCGCTTTGGAACCTTGCATGAAGGAAATCATACAAAGATACCCGGGAGTAAACGAATATTTGTTTCCTTTGGTGCGGACTTCCGTCCCCGTGGAAGCATATCGTCAGTATCGTGTGGCGATAAGTATCTTTAATCGTAACCTGAAAAAGCTGGCGCTTCTGCTGGATATTCCTCCGCTTTCATCCTACATGAGCCGGCATTCGTGGGCGACCATTGCACATAACCGTAATGTTCCCCTTTCGCTGATCAGTGAAAGCATGGGGCATTCCTCCGAGAAGATTACCCGCATTTATTTGGCTTCCTTCAATCAGGATCTCATTGATGAGGTCAACCGGAGTGTAATCAGCTTTTAAAATGCGGTAAATGCGCGTTCCCGTGTAACGGTTCTTTTGGAATTTTTATGCGGGATGATGCATTATTTCTTTTGAGACATCGGGGCGTTTTGTGTGATTCGTTCCGATGTCTTTTCCGGCCTCTCGGTTTCTTTTAGCTTGAACTGTATGGGGACGGAATATCTGTATCGCACCGTATCTCCGCGATCAACGGCGGGTATCCACTGCGGCATGGCTTTTATGACAGACAGTGCTGCGCTGTCTATGGTAGCTTCCAGCCCGCGTATGACCGTGGGATCGGTGATGCTTCCGTCTTTTTCCACGATAAAACGGACCACCACAACGCCTTCTATTCCGGCGGCTTTGGCCTCCGACGGATAAATCAGATGCTCTCTTTGGTAGTCAAGAAAAGATTTCATGCCTCCGGGGAATTGGGGAATCTGTTCAGCCGTGGTATAGATTTGAGTTGTATCCTTAGGCGCCATGTAAACAGGATAGGCTTCTTTCGGATGATGAAGGAAGGGATATATCGTCATCGAGCGGTTCTTCATTCCTTCGGCCCGTATTACGATGGGGTGATTAAAATCGGCATCGATGGCAAACAACCCGATCTCGTCTGAAATTGTCTTGCGGTTTGTACCCTGGATGGCAACGATTGCTCCCGGAAGAGGCTCGCCTTCCTGGGTTTGGACGATACCTTCTATGCGTTGCGTGACGGAGTTTTGTTTATAGGCCGCAATTTCTTTCGGGCTGTCCAGGTATAATGTCTGGCCGTTGATGCTGTCCGTCATGTGAAAAGAATACGCAGCTTTGTCCGGTTCGTCGGGAAAGAAGAGCGATGCCGGTTGCGGTTTTTCCTGATTTATTCTGTAACTGAAGGCAATAACTCCGTTTTCATCGCTTTCATATTTCTTGTTCGTTCCGGTGATTTGTAGGATCATTCCTTTCTGAGGCACAAGGGTGGAGCTCAAAATGGTGAGGCGGAACTCGTCATTTTTATGTTGCGCATGTGCGGGAGAACCTTGTGCGTGAATGAAAAATATGGTAATCCCCAAAAAGAGGAATGCAATGGTTTTTGTAAGGGATAGTAATCTTTTTTTCATATTGTCAAGTGATAATATCGTATCTTAATTCATCAATTGGTTGGATGATTGCCTTGAAGTTTTATGCTTTTGGCGGTAACTGTAGAGACGTTTCAGTATGTGTAACCGGCTTATCTGTATCTGGTAACGGTAAACAAGGCATGTCGTGATAAAATAAATGCCGGTCTGCAGCCATAAGGCGCGGTACTCCGGAAGCACTTCACGCAGTGTTGCTCCCATGGTGTTGATGCGTATATAGCCGTTGATGCCGAATGTGGAAGGGAAAATCCACGAGATTATCTCCCAAAATTTGGGAACGGCTGATCCGGGCCACGAGATCCCCGATATAAATAAAAGCGGGATGGAGGTAAAAACAAACAGCATCATGCACGATTCTCTTTGACGAACGAATGTGGAGCATGTCATGGAGAAAAAGATGCAAGCCAGAAGATAAGGTAAAATGAAGGCGAATAAAGTCTCGGCTTGTGCTATTTGTACCAGATGAAATATCTTTGGAACGGCACAAAGAATGTAGCTTGATATTACGGCGTATATCAAAAGATAGGCAAAAGATTTGCCGAATACGATGCGAAGAGTGCCGTCGTAATGACGATAGCCGGGGATGAGGTTGTGATAACGATTGTTCTCGCGAGCCGTTCCGGCGGAAAGTCCTATGCCGAGCAAGAGCGTTTGTTGGATAATAAGTATCAATACAGCAGGAATAAGAAAGCTGGCAAAGCCGTCCTGCGGGTTGAAAAGTGAGACAGCTTCATACGATATGGGACTCGTTCCAACCTCGTCTTGTCGTTCGGTTGTATTGCCGAGTCTTTTAATTTGTATGCTCTTATTCATGCTAAGTGAGGCTTCCGTGTTGGCCAATAATAAAGCCTTATAATATAATATTCCGCTCATGTCGCAATAAATGCTGACATGAGTTTGTTCTCCTTGTGCGAGATCTCTGCTGAAACTTTCCGGTATGTAAACTATGCCGTAGGCTTTTGTCTCTTTGAGCAAAGCCTTGGCTTCTTCCATGTCGGCGCAATAAGATTGTATTTTGACGTCGGGACTTGCATCAACCATCCGGATGTATTCCCTGCTCAGCGATGAATTGTCGGCGTCGACAACGGCAGCCGGTACATCGCGTACAACCTCGTTTGTGTAGATGAATGCATAAATCAAGGGATAAGCCAGCGGTACGAGGAGAAAAAAGATCAGTACGCCCTCGTCCTTGAAGCAGGTCTTCAGCTCCTCTTTACATATATGGAAAAGTCCTGCAATGCCTTGTTTTATGATATGTTTGAGAGAATTCTTATTCATGCTTCGGAATGTTTAGGGGATGTAGACGTAATGCAACATGGCGTTTCTCAGCCTTTTCAGAACGACGAAAGGCAACAACAGAAATAACAGAAGCGCAATGACCGAGTGCCAGGCGTAGATCAAAGGGTAACCGTTTAACGCAGAATTTACGTAAAGCAGGAAATAATGCCGCAGGGGGAACAGGTTGCTTAATGCCTGAAGCGAAGGGTGCATGGCCATAACGGGGAATGTAAATCCGCTGATGGAGAAGGAAATTACTCCCCATAAACAGGATGCACTGAGTGCTAAACGCAGGGAACCGAGCATTCCGAAGAAGAAAATTCCCACAGCTTGTGATGACAGAACAAGCAGAAGTCCTGCAAATAAGATAGGGAGAATGCCTCCGTTGCAGGGGTAATGCAGAAATCCGTATAGATAGATATCGGCAAATAGTATCATGAGCATGAAGATGGCAGTCTGAGGCAATAACTTTCCCATGAGTGCCGTTACGATGGAATTATCGGCCATCTTCATCAGCTCTTTGGCAGAGTTTTCCTTTATTTCACATCCCAGACTGTAAGTCGTTGTCATAAAGATGAGCAGCATCAGAATGCCCGGCAGTAAAGTGTTGCATAAATAAACCGAGTAATTTATCCAAGGATTGTTAAGCGCATGTGTCTCTATTACGATGGGTTGCAAAAATCCCATTGCTTGTTTTTCGGTAGCGCCGCGGGCATAGAGTTGGGCACGCCCGATGGAACCGGAAGCCAATTCGGTCATCATACGTTGATCGCGGTATAATAGTGATCCGGCGATGAGGAAAGAATAATTGGTATAAAAAGACACTTTGGGTTGTCTGCCGGCGATCGCCTCTTCCGTTGTTCCCTCCGGTATGTAGTAGAATGCATAAATTTCTCCGCGCTGAACGGCTTTTCTTGCTTCGTTGAAACTGTTATATTGTGCGGTAACCTGCGTTTGTTGGAACGCATCAAGGTTGCGTATGATGCTGCGCGTGGTGGAAGTATTGTCCAAATCTACCACTCCCATAGGCAGATTTACCGGTAATCCTTCGCTCATTAACGTGGTGAAGAAAAAATAACAAAACAAGGGAGCAATAATCATGCAGAATAAATAGACGGGATTCTTCGCAATGCGATGTATTTCTCTCTTTGTTATACGGATGAATCTTTCGTGAACGGCGACGGACATAGTCTTTTTATTATTATTTTTTTATGATGGCCGACATGCCGGGACGTAAGTTTTCTACCGGCGAAACGGGCTTGGCTTTTACCTCGAATGTCTTCAAGTCAAACTGACCGGTTGTCTTTGTTGCTTTCCATGCAGCGTATGTTCCGAGATCTTTCATGTAGGTAATCTTGAATGTTGCTTCCTTTTCCAGGGCAGGGATATAAGCATTTATTTCGCCGCCTACCGTGAAATCTTTTAAAAAGTCCTCGCGGACATTGAATGTAACCCACATGTCATCAAGTTGGGCAACGTTCATTACCGGAGCTCCTGTCCCGACCAATTCGCCCTCTTTTGGGAATATTTCGGTCACTTCACCGTCGGCCGTTGCTATGAGGAACGTTTCATCTATGTAAGAAGAAACCTCTTCCACTACGCCTTTTGCACGTTCCACCTGGGCGGCGGCCATCATCTTGTCTTCCTCTTGTGCACCGTTTTTGGCCATTTCGTATTGAGCTTTGGCTGCCTGTTCGGTGGCGAGCATGGCTTCATACTGTGCTTTTGCTTCATCTTTTTTCTGGGCAGACATGACGCCTTCCTCGAATAACCGGTTGACACGTTGGTATGATTTCTCTGCAATGTCCCGTCCGGCTATTGCCTTTTGCCACATTTCATAGGCTGTTTGCAGTTGTTCTGCACGCGTTCCGCGCAGGGCTTTTTCGTTAACGGCCAAGGCTGCCTGTTCTGCGGCCCGCGCTTGTGCCAGCTTTGCCATTACGTCGGGTGCTTCAAGGATTGCCAGTGTGTCGCCGGCTCTTACCTTGTCTCCTTCGTAAACGAAGTATTTCAGGATGCGTCCCGGCACTTTGCTTGATATGCGATATTCTGTTGCTTCGGCTTGTCCCTGGATAATTTCCGGTCCTTTCCCCAGCGTAAAGAAACCGATAATACTAACTGCTGCAATCACGGCAACGAGTGCGATGAGTGCCAATATCATGTTGTTTCGTTGTGTTTTTTCCGCCATTTGTCTGTATTTATTTTAGAGTTCCCATTGATTTGTTCAGATAAACTTCACTCATTTTCAGGTCGATTTGTGCATCGATCTTGCCGGATTGGGCTGAAAGCCATGCGGCTTGTGCTTCAAGGACGTTGCTCGTTGGTATGACTCCTTCCTTGAAACCCAGATTGGCATACCGCAGATTTTCTTCTGCTTTCTCCATGTTTTTTTCAGCCATGGCCAGTTTTTTTGTAGCTTCCTGTATCTTGTATGAATATTGCGTTACTTGTAATTCAACTTTTTCCTTGGCATCTTCCAGCTGATATTGTGCGATATTGGCTTCCGCCTTGGCCGCTTTTACTTTATAGATGCCCTCTCCCCAATGGAATATCGGAATATTTACGCTGACTCCGATGCCCCACATTCCGTGAAATTCTTTTTCAAATCCGTTTAACAATGAGGGGTTTGTGGTCAGATAATTCGCTGATAGGCCGATGGAAGGGAGAAAGTCTGCCCGTGTGACGTTGACCTTTTGTCTGTAAATCTTCGATGCAAGTTCCAGGCTTTTCAGTTCTTCCCGGTTGGCAAGGGCTGTATTTACGTTACTTTCCGTATATGTGTTTGGCAATGTCAGGTCTTGTATATTTTCATCGGCGAGGCGGATGTCACTGTCCAACGGCAGGCCGCATAGCTGGCATAGCACCATTTTCGACAAGCTCAGCCCGTTTTCTACCTGTGTTAACGCCATCTCTGCTTCATTTACCTTCACCTTTACGCTGAGCCCGTCGGCTTTGGTTGCTAAACCCTCGCGGATCATTTTCTCGATGTCCTGGTCCAGTTTGTTTACCAATTGCAGGAAACTCTCAGCCATCTTCTTCTTGTTTACCAGCGAAATTACCTGCCAATAGGCTAAATCGGTGTTGAGTATGACATCCTGCATCCCGCTCGCATGTTGCGAACGTGCCAGTTGTTCGGCATATTTGGTGATTTTATTGTATGCAATGATCCGCCCTCCCATGAAAAGAGGCTGCGTCAGAGTGGCCGTTCCTATGTAAAGATTGCGTGTGTCTGTGCGCAAAGCATCTACCAAACCTTGGCCCATGCTGTTCAAAGATGTGCTTAAAGGCTGGATGAGCGGCTGAAGGATTGTGCCGACAAACGGGTTGCTTGCCGTGATTCCGGCAAGCATTTGCTCTGCCTGAGCGCCGGCTGTCGTGCCGATGTTGCCGATAAGATTTTTTTGTTCATCGCTTAGCAGGGAGATTTCTTTCTGAGTGTGCATGTAACTTCCTGCCAGGTTTATTTTGGGAAGATAGTTTGTGAAAGCTGCTTTTCTCTGGTATTTTGCCGCATTGATCTGCTCTTGTGTGATGTGCAACTCTTTATTGTTGTCGAGAGCAAGGGCGCGGCAACTGTCTATGTTTAGCATGCGTTGAGCATAACTTCCAAGTGCGGTAGAAGATAGAATGATGAAAATCAAAATCTTTTTCATGCTAAAGTGCTTTAATGTTGAAAGTGTTTGAAGCAATTAACAAAGATATTGCATAAACATTGAAGTGGCAAATAAAAAAACGCGAAAGATTGTTTTTTTAATTTATCGCCTTGTCGTGTGTGGTTTCTCGGCAACGGAGTTGTAAATGATCTGCACCTTTTGAGAGAAATGTCTCGCCTTTTTTGTAATACTATCGGTTGTTTCGTCCGTATCGGGCGCAGGAAAGCTTCCGGTATTCATGTGAGTCAGGACAGTTTGCAGCAAAGGTTCTTCCGGAGAGCCTAATTCTCCGAGTTCGCCACTGTAGTCTTCCTCCTGCTCATAATCGGGCAAAAGTCCGGAATCGTAGTAATCATAATAGCCGTCGGCGTTGGCCGCATAACAAGTAGTCAGCCATAATTCCACTTCAGGATACTGAGGGTTTGTGAATTTCTCCTGCGCTACGTTCTTGCCGAATGTGGCACTTCCTACTTGGATAAGGCGTTCTCCCAGATAAGGCCTCAGGCTGTTTATCAAAGATTCCGAGGCGGATGCCGTATTTTCACCCGTTATGACGTAGAGATGTTCGTATGGGATGTTCGGTAAGCTGCCCGCTGTTGATGTACCGAAAAGGAGCGTTTCTTCCCGATTAAGCTTATCATTGAATATAAGGTTCAGGAAAGTCTGGCCTATGACTTCCTGCGGTGCCACCGAAGAAGCCAATGTTCGTGCCGTTTCAAGGTAACCTCCTGCGTTATACCGCAGGTCGAGTATGATATCGTTCACCTCTCCGTTGCTCCAGTTTGCCAATGTTGTCAGCAATTCTTCGCCGTCATTTTCACCAAATTCGTTGTACAGCAAGTATCCGGCTTTTTTGTTTTCGGAAGACACCACCGTGGCTTGTAACAAATTTCGGGTTTCTACCGTGCGTGGAACGAGAGGATCGGTGGTGCGCAAGGTGTCGAAATCGCTGCCATTATACGCGCCTATGATGAAAGAATGCGCTCCGGTTGGCTCTCCGATGTAGGTCGCATAATCGTTCGATGCAATTCGTTTGTTGTCTATGCCGATAATCCAGTCCCCTCTTTTCAGCTCGATTCCGGGATCGGTTGCGGGAGAATTGGGTTGGGTATATAGTATTCTTATGGCATAGCTCCCGTTGCTTGTCCGGGTAGTTACGCCTTCGATGCCGAAGCTCGGCTTGTTTTCGGAACTGCGTGCCACGTCGACGGAGTCGATATGTGAGAATAAAACATTCCCTTTTTTGTCTCTTGGTGAGGCAATGGCGGAAAGAAGTTCTTGCGGTTTCAGGAAAAAATTTATGTTGTCTTCGGCAGGCAAGTCCTCATAGAACAGGTAATTTACCTGCATTGTATCGTATATCCAAGTCTTAGGAGCGATAAGTGCATAGTATTCCCCCGAGCGGTCTTCTCCGCACGACAGGAATAATCCCGGTAAGGTAATCAGGCCTATTACAATGGATATGGGAAACTTTTTCATTGTATTAAGGGAAGAAGTCGGTAGTTTATTCCATTTCGAAAGAGCTTTGCCCGATCATATTTCCGTCGGCAAAGATGTAAATGCTGTAAGTTCCTGCAGGTAAAAACTCTTCCACATCCCAATAAACTGTTACGGATTGTTCCTCTCCCGTATATTCTATATACTTCTTTATGGAGTAAGCAATGTTTTTGTCTTCGTAAGGGAACGTGGTGTTTCCTTTGGTCAACACGCTGTTATCCGGCTTGGTTATGCGGATGTACAGTGTTTTGTTTCCGGTTTCGGCGGTAATGTTCTTGACGATTGTGAAAGAGACTGCGATTTTTTTCACGTCTTTTACCTTTCTTGCTTTCTTTCCCCGCTTATTCATTGGGAGGGCTGTGATGTTGGTTGCATCAAGCTGTGCTGCCAATGAGACTTTTTCGTTGAGGTCTTTTTTCTCGGCAGTGAGGTTGCTTATCTGACGTGTTGCTACGTTGTATTTGTTTTTCACCTCGATGTTTTCTTTCGTAAGAGCCTCATTCAGCCGGTTCAACGAGTCGATTTGAATTACGTATGTCCTCAATACGGCGCGAACGGTCTTTAATTCTTTCTTCAATCTCGTGATTTCTGCCGCATCGCTGCTCTTTACTTGCCGGAGTTCTTCCAGTAACCGTTGGGTTTTCAACTTCTCGCTTTCCAACTTTTCCCGCAGCGAATCGTTGTTTATTTGTACTTGCAGTTCATCATATTGCGTGGCGAATGTGCTGTATTCATTCTCCATTTCTTCTTTTTCGATGGCGAAAAGTTCGCTCATCTCTTGGTTCTGCTGGTATTGGGTTACGGTTAAAACACACAGAACAATTGCCACTACGATGAGAGAGGCTATGATGATGATTAGTTTTTTATTCTTTTCCATAGTTGTTTGTTTGTGGCAAAAATACAATATTTTCACGAAGCGTGCGGAAAAGAGTATTAAAAAAATGTATAATCCTCTTAAGCCTATTGCTTTTGTTCCTGGCTCAAATGGGTAGGATGAGAGGCCTCTTTGTCGCTCCATTCGGCGTAAGGCTTGTCAGAACCGGCTGTGGCATTCTTTGTATCTACCCATTCGTTTAACATGTCGGACAGCAGCTTCCCATTGCTTGTTTCCCATGTCTCGGCATCATATCGGAGCAGATTCTTGCTGACAAGGTCTCCTTTCGAGTAAATGGCTGCGCTGTTCTTGTCGTAATAACAGCCTTGAATTGTGCCTGTACCTCCGTTCATGACGAGTACTCCCGATTTCTTTCCGGGTGTGACGCGGTAAACATAGCAGTTTTCTATGCTTCCGTTTCTGTCTGTCATGAAGCACAATCCACCGCTTTGTGCCGTCTTTCCCAGGTCGCATTCTGCGGCATAACAGTTTTTTATGCCGCCGTAGTTGATGGCAGTCAGGCAGCCTGTCCAGAGTTCTTTTGCGGTGATTGAGATGTTTTCGGCGGCGCTGTTTCTGATGGTACCCAGGTTTACACCGGCAAGACCTCCTATGTATTCTGCGTTGTCGGCTTCGATTGAGCCGTTTGTTACCCGGCAACCGTCGATGAGGCCTTCGTTTTCGCCCGCAAGCAATGCGGCATATCGGGTACTGTATCCTTCACCGGCAAAGTGGGAGTCGGCTAAAGTGAGATTTTTTACCGTGGCTTTTTCTGCGATATATCCGAACAAACCGGAGCAAAGATCGTTTTCGTAGGGGTGGATTGTCAGGTTTGAAAGGGTATGTCCCTGCCCGTCGAATGTATCTTCGAAGCCTTTCTCCAGATTACGGAGATACAATCCTATGGGTAAAAGGCGGGCGCATTCTTCTTCGGAGAAGCGGATGTTTTGCTGTAAACGATACGTCATTTTCCCGTCGACAACGGCGCCAAATTCGTCCAACGTGCGGTTGTCGTACTCCTCTCCGTTAATTAAATGGGTAAAAGCAATGAAATCTTCGGCCGTATAGATTCCGGCACTTTCGGTAAGCGATTTCATGCGGCAGATGTAATGCCGGCCGCTTTGAAAATTGTATGGAGGAATTTGGGTTTGTATCGTGCCGTCTTTGGTTCCCATTTCGACGTCGATATACAGTTTTTCGGCGGCGGGGACGAGAAAAGTATAGTTTCCGTCGGGCTGAGATTCCATTTGTATGGGAAATCTTTCGTCGGAATCGTAGGAAATGTCTCCGTTCTCCGGCGTCAGGGAACGGATGGTTTTCGACGGAACAAACCGGATGTTGCGCAGCATATTGTTGAGCGTGGGGCTGACCTGTACCGTTATTTGCGAGAAAAGGTGACTGAAATGCAGCCGGATTACTTCTCCGTGCGGTATCGACTGGCGGCATGCGAGGATGTCTTTTAATCGTCCGTTTGCATCATATACGGAAGAATCTTTTTGGAAAGCCGGGTAATAAGCGCATATTTCGGCGCTTTCTTCTCCTTCATTCCACTTCTCGGGTAGTTTCCCGCACCATTTTCCTTGCTGGTAAACAAGTGCTTCTCCTGAAACGTTGAGGCCGCCGCTGCTGAAAAAAGAAATCCGGCTTCCTTCGGGAAGAACCCCGTTGGTTATCGAACGTGACGGGGGACCGGAGCGAAACGTTGCATATTCGTTCCCTGAAACAATGACTGCGGCGGGAGCGTCGGTCTCCGGGAATTGGGACTGACATCCGCAAATCAGGAGGGAAATGACGGATATTTTGATAAAAAAGCGCTTCATACCAGAAAAAGATTCGTTTAAATTATAACGGAACTTTTGCCTTCTGTTTACGCGATTCGATGTTAAAAAACGAAAAAAGCGTCGGCCTTTCCAAAAGAGGCCGGCGCTTTACATGCTGAAGATGTATCCATCCTTTGGGTGGAATATTGCGTCAAACAATGCCCTGCGCCATCATGGCGTGAGCAATTTTCATGAAGCCTGCTATGTTTGCTCCCTTTACGTAATTGATGTAACCGTCGGGTTCTGTCCCGTATTTCACGCACTGTTCGTGAATGTTATGCATAATTTTGTGCAGTCGGTCGTCTACTTCTTCCGCACTCCAGCTGAGGTGGATGGCATTTTGGCTCATTTCCAGTCCCGAAGTTGCCACGCCTCCGGCATTGACCGCCTTGCCCGGCGCGTACATGATTCGGTGCTTTATAAACAGATCAATGGCTTCCGGTGTACATCCCATGTTGGAGATTTCTCCTACACACAGCACTCCGTTGTCTATTATGTGGCGTGCATCTTCCTCGTTTAATTCGTTCTGAGTGGCACAAGGAAGGGCGATGTCGGCTTTTACTTCCCAGGGACGTTTCCCTTCGATGAAGGTGGCCGACGGGAATCTCTCCGCAAAAGGAGCCACAATGTCGTTGCCCGAAGCCCGGAGCTCAAGCATATAATCTATTTTTTCTCCGCTTATTCCGTCCGGATCGTAGACATATCCGTCCGGGCCAGACAGCGTGATGACCTTTGCTCCCAGTTGTGTTGCTTTGGTTGCGGCGCCCCATGCCACATTGCCGAAGCCCGAGATTGCCACCGTTTTCCCTTTTATGTCGATGCCTTTCTCGTGAAGCATGTGTTTGACAAAGTATAATCCTCCGAAACCTGTTGCCTCGGGACGGATCAATGAACCGCCGAATTCCAGTCCTTTCCCGGTAAATGTTCCGGAAAACTCGTGCGTCAGTTTTTTATACATGCCGAACATGTAGCCGACTTCTCTGCCGCCTACTCCGATGTCGCCGGCAGGAACATCTGTTTCTGCCCCGATGTGTTTCCATAACTCGAGCATGAATGCCTGGCAGAAACGCATGATTTCTCCTTCGCTTTTCCCTCGCGGAGAAAAATCAGAGCCGCCTTTTCCTCCGCCCATCGGGAGTGTTGTCAGCGCGTTCTTAAACGTTTGCTCAAAACCTAAGAACTTTAGGATGGAAAGATTTACGGACGCATGAAAGCGGATGCCTCCTTTATACGGACCGATTGCGTTGTTGAACTGTACCCGATAGCCGAGATTTACCTGAACTTTGCCCTTATCGTCTGTCCAAGGTACGCGGAATATGATTACCCGATCGGGTTCAACCAGGCGCTCTATCAGGGAAACTTTTTCAAACTCGGGGTGTTGGTTGTACAAATCTTCTATTGAAATCAACACTTCTTTTACGGCTTGTAAATATTCTACTTCGCCCGGATGCTTGGCTTCCAGTGACGACATAATCTGATCGATGCGCATAACTTCTTCAATTTAGGCGTTTGACAAAAAGATATTACCTTTTCTGTAAAGATAAAGTTTTCGTTGTTTTAATGCAAATATCCCGTTGTTATTTTTATTAAATTGTGATAAAATGTCAATAATATATCCGTGAATTGACAGAAAGATGCCGACATTCTTTTCCCGTTAGTTGCATAAACCGGCAAAAATGTCTTAATTTGTTAGACAATACAGCTTTAATTTTTTGTGCGATGCTCAGCAAGTTAAAATTGAATCAACTCTATTTTAAAGATACGCAGTTCGTAAATTTGATGACAAAGCGCATCTTCAATGTCTTATTGGTTGCCAATCCGTATGATGCTTTCATGCTGGAAGATGACGGACGCATAGATGAAAAGATTTTCATCGAATACATGAATCTCAGTTTAAGATACCCGCCCCGTTTCACACAGGTCTCGACGGAAGAGGAAGCCTGGCGGCAACTGGACAATACAACATTTGATTTGGTGATTTGTATGCCCGGCTCGGATAATAGCGATACATTCGATATTGCCCGGAAAATAAAAGAGCGTTATGCACATATTCCGCTGATCGTGCTGACACCTTTCTCGCACGGCATTAAAGAAAGAATGGAGCATGAAGACCTGAGCATCTTCGAATATGTGTTCTGTTGGCTCGGGAATACCGATCTTTTGGTGTCAATAATCAAGTTGCTCGAGGACAAGATGAATCTGGAACACGACGTAAAAGAGGTCGGTGTACAGGTAATTTTACTGGTGGAAGACTCGATCCGTTTCTATTCTTCCGTCCTTCCTAACTTATATAAGTTCGTACTTCGTCAGAGTCAGGAGTTCGCCACTGAAGCATTGAATGAGCATCAACGTACGCTTCGAATGCGGGGACGTCCCAAAATTGTGCTGGCGCGTACCTATGAAGAGGCAATGGAGCTGTATGAAAAATATCGGAATAACATGTTGGGCATTATTACGGATGCCCGTTTTCCCAAGGACGGAGTTCCCGATGCACTGGCCGGTGTCAAGTTGCTTACCGAAGTGCGTAAGAACGATCCCTTCATTCCTCTCATCTTGCAGTCGTCGGAAGAGGGGAACCGCATCTACGCTTCCCGTCTCGGAGCTCACTTTATTGATAAAAATTCAAAGAAGATGAATATCGATTTACGGGAGGCCGTTTCGGAAAACTTCGGCTTCGGCGATTTCATTTTCCGCGATCCGAAAACGATGGAAGAGGTTGCCCGGGTGCATAACCTGAAGGAACTTCAAAATGTTATCTTCTCCGTTCCGGCCGATTCCCTGCTTTATCATATCACCCGAAACCATGTTTCCCGCTGGCTTTACTCGCGTGCCATCTTTCCCGTTGCGGAGTTTCTGAAGCAAATTACGTGGGATTCGTTGCAGGATATCGATGCCCATCGGCAAATTATTTTCGAGGCGATAGTCAAATACCGCAAGATGAAGAATCAGGGTGTCGTGGCAGTTTTTAAAAGAGAGCGGTTCGACCGTTATTCTCATTTCGCCCGTATAGGTGACGGATCGCTGGGAGGCAAGGGACGCGGCCTGGCGTTTATCGATAACATGGTGAAGCGTCATGCGGAATTCGACGAGTTTGACAATGCTTCGGTGGGAATCCCGAAGACAGTCGTGCTGTGTACCGACATCTTTGATGAGTTTATGGAAACAAATTGCCTGTATCAAATTGCCTTGAGCGATGCGAGTGACGAGGCCATACTGCGGGCATTTTTGCGGGCAAAGCTGCCGGACCGTTTGGTGGAAGACTTCTTTGCTTTCTTCGAAGTGGTGAAGGCTCCCATAGCCATCCGCTCGTCGAGTTTGCTGGAAGACTCGCACTATCAGCCTTTTGCCGGGATATATTCCACCTATATGATCCCGTATTTGGAAGATAAATATGAGATGCTTCGCATGCTGAGCGACGCAATAAAAGGAGTATATGCCTCGGTCTATTATAAAGACAGTAAGGCTTATATGCAGGCAACGAGCAATGTTATCGATCAGGAGAAGATGGCCGTTATCTTGCAGGAAGTCGTCGGTACGCAGTACGGAAGCCGTTTTTATCCTTCCATCTCCGGCGTGGCCCGTTCGATAAATTACTATCCCATAAACGATGAATTGGCAGAGGAGGGGACGGTGAGCCTCGCCCTCGGACTGGGAAAATACATTGTCGATGGCGGATTGACGCTGCGTGTGTGTCCGTATCACCCCGATAAAGTGCTTCAGACAAGCGAGACGGAGATGGCTTTGCGCGAAACTCAGACACGGTTTTATGCGCTCGACCTGGAAAACAACGGGCAGGATTTCTCTCTCGATGACGGTTTCAACCTGCTGAAGTTGCCCGTGAAGGAGGCGGAAGCCGACGGCTCGCTTACTTATATAGCCTCGACTTACGATCCGTACGACATGGTGATTCGTGACGGAATTTACCCGGGAGGAAGGAAATTAATTACGTTCGCCAATATTTTGCAGCACGATGTTTTCCCGTTGGCGCAGATCTTGCGTCTTGTGCAAAAGTACGGACAGGGAGAAATGCGGCGTCCGGTGGAGATAGAGTTTGCCGTGAATTTGGATGCCCAAGCCCGGAGAGGAACCTTTTACCTGTTGCAAATTCGTCCGATGGTCGACATAAAAGCCGATCTTTCCGAAGACTTGACATGCATTCCCGACGAACGTTTGCTGCTGAAGAGCGAGAATTCGCTGGGACACGGTGTGATGGAAGACATACACGATGTGGTTTATGTGAAGACGGAAAGCTATTCGGCTTCAAACAACCAGCTGATAGCTTACGACATAGAAAAGCTGAACCGCCGCTTTCTGGACGCAGAAAAGCATTACATCCTCGTGGGGCCCGGGCGATGGGGAAGCAGCGATACGTGGCTGGGAATTCCGGTAAAGTGGCCGAACATCTCGGCGGCCCGCGTAATTGTGGAAGCCGGTTTGACAAATTACCGCGTAGATCCGAGTCAAGGAACCCATTTCTTTCAGAATCTTACCTCGTTCGGCGTGGGATATTTTACCATTAATCCCTACATGAACGACGGTATTTACAATCAGGAACTGCTTAATGCCATGCCGGCGGTGGAGGAAACCCGGTTTATCCGTTGGGTGCATTTTGAAAAGCCGCTGACCGTGAAGATGGACGGGAAGAAGAAGTTGGGAGTGGTGGAACTGCCCTCTTGAACGATTACCCGTTGTTGCGATACTCCAAAGGACTCATTCCCGTGTAGCGCTTGAAGTATTTCCCGAAGAAAGACATGTTGGCAAAGTTCAGCGAGTCTGAAATGGCTTGAATGGAAAGGTTGGTAAGTTTCAGTTGCGATTTTGCGTCCATGATGACCATGTGTGCTATAATGTCTACGCAAGTGCTTCCGGTCATCTGTTTGACGGTGGTGCAAAGATGGGCATGCGTGATGCCGAGTTTTTCGGCATACCACGATACATTCCGTATTTTATTGTAATTCTGCATGACAAGCTGCGTGAAGTTTTTGCACAATTGCTTGCCCTTTGACATCGGACTATTGTCTTCCGGCTTATTATGGTACATGGCCGTTATGCCGGCATGTATGTTATTATATAAATAAGGTGTAATCATTTTGCGGATGTCGGGGGCAAAGAAGGCATAGAGCTTCATCAGAAATTTGAAATACTCTTCCAGCAGTTCGGCTCCTTCCGGTTTTAGGGTAAACACAGGTTTCCCTAATGTGACGTATAAGGTGTCGATGGACGAGCGGGAATAATTGGCCTGTTCGATGTATTTCGAGGAGAATCCTCCGAAATAGATGCGCAGGTTTCCTTCGATGCGATGTATTTGAAAGATGCTTCCCGGCATAATGGTGACAAAATCGTTGGCATGCACCGACAGACGGTCCAGGTTGATCGAGGCTTCCACCTCGCCCTCCATGCACAAAATAAACATTTCTGCTTTCAGACGGCAGGGAAAGTTTGTATATAAGCTCAGCAGCTCTTTGTTAATGCCTGTGCCGATAACCCATTCTTCGGGCAAATCTATTTTGGGTAATTCTTTTTCCATTGTTTGAAACGATTAGCATCTTTGCCGGCAAAGATAACGACAATTTTAAAAAATGGCGAATACTTTTCGGGAAAACGATGCCGTTCTTTTCGTAAATCAACGCTTTACGATATAGATTTGTTGGCATTGGTTAAAAATAGAACATAAATAATAAAAATAGAACTTGCAGGACTCTAAAAAAAGTCGTTGTTTTGCATCGGAAAAAATAAGGTAATCTGTGCATGGGTATGACGAGGCATTGCGCATGTATGGAAATATTAATTAAACAAATAACTCGAAAAAAATGAAAAAGAATTTACTGTTGTATCTGTTTGCCGTACTGTGTACGGTGACACTGTTTACGGCTTGTAGCGACGACGATGAAACGCCGAATCCTACAGTTCCCGTAGATGAAGAACTCGCCGGAAGGTATAAAGGCGCGTTGAATGTGGTACTCGACATGGAAAATGGAACCGACATGCCGGCCGGAACGGTGGCTTCACAAATCGTAACGGTGACGAAGGCCGGAGAAAATGCTGTAAATCTTCAGATTACAGACTTCTCATTCATGGGTATGTCTTTGGGAACAATCAATCTTGAAAACTGCCTGGTGTATGAAACAAGCGCGGGAGTTTACGAGTTTGAAGGAACGACAAGTTTGAACGTGCCCGGCCTGCTTTCTGCCGCTGTTGAGGCAGACGGACGTTTCTCTAACGGCACCTTGTATCTCGATCTTGACGCAAACAACGTTTCTGTAAGCGGAAATCCTGTGACATACACCGTGGACATTACTTACAACGGTACCAAGATGACGGGCAATGAAAGCAGTGCAGCTGACTTCACATCGTTTGTTTTCGACCGCGAAGTGGCAGAAGTTGACTCGTTGGTTATCGGTGAACCGGTGATAGATACAGCAGAAAAAACCGTTACTTTCGTAGTGGCCGATACTGCCAAAGCCGAGCATCTGGCTATTTTGGTGCCGACTTTTGAAATATCTCCGAAAGCAACCGTTACTCCGGCAAGCGGCGTTGCTCAAGATTTCTCTAATGGTAAGGTTGTAACATATACCATCACAGCTGAAGACGGTACGGTGGCTGAATGGAAAGTTTCCGTTAACGGAAATACTTCCCGGTATTCTTTTGAGACATGGAGCGGCGATGATCCTGAAGGATGGGCTACATGTAATCCGGCAGTTACTTTGATTAAGAGTCTAGGTTTTATAGGTGGTATTTCTTATGACGGCCCACTGCCTATAACAGTTGACGAGAACGGTTTCGAAGGTAAGGCGGTAAAATTGCAATCCATCGATACGACAGGTGGAGATATATTGGGAACGCCTGTACCTAAGGTGACGGCCGGATCAATGTTCCTCGGCACGTTTAATGCTACGGCTGCGGTTACAGAAGGAGATGCAATGGCTACGACTAGATTCGGTATTATGTATGATAAGAAACCTTTAGCCGTAAAAGGTTATTACAAATATACGCCGGGTACGAATTTCTATGTAGGAACTGAGTTGAACACCGAGCGGGAAGATGCTTGCGCATTATCGGCAGTGCTTTATGAAGTAACGGACGAGAAAGAGACTTTAAACGGAAATGATATTTATACTTCGGATAAAATCGTGGCAATGGCCCAGTTCACCAACGGAAACGCGGTAGAAAATTGGACAGAGTTTGAGCTTGAGCTGGAATACACAAAAGATTACGATCCGACGAAGTTGTATAAGTTTGCCGTAATCTTCTCGGCAAGTGAAGACGGAGCTGCTTACAATGCTGCGGTAGGAAGTACGTTGTGGATAGACGAAGTAACAATCTTGAACGAAGGAAATCCCGACGTAGTGGAAGATACTCCTGAAGTAACAGAATAATACACCGGTTTGGTGGAAATAAAATATCCCGGAGACTTGAAAAAGTCTCCGGGATATTTTTTATGGTTTTTCTCTGTCTTTTGCCGTAAAGCCTGCGGGCTTTAAAACAGATAACCGAATCCCAGGTTCAGATAGATGGGATACATGGCAAAGGTTATCGTGCTGAAATCGTCTTGGAAAATGTCGTTCAGTCCCCAAGTCAAGTCGGCGTGTACGTTCAGATGCTTATACGCTTTCCATTCTCCTCCGGCTTGTAATCCCCATTGGAAGCGGCGAAGGTCGTCGGAGAAGTCGTACGTTGCGACATTGTCTCCCGTAAAGTTTACGCGGCTTCCCGTTGCATCGGGTGTACGAAGGTGGCCTTCATACACGTTTCCCGAGAAATCTCCGTTCATCATATACGAAAGATAGGTTCCAAAAGACACTTTCCATCGTTCCCCGATCTTGTAGTTTGCCAGAATAGGCACCGTGAGATACGACATGTTTACGCTGGTTTTTACTCCTCCCGTCCACAGTCCTTTGATTTTTCCTCCCGTGTCGCTGAATATTTCCATGCCGTAGTTTTTTACGGTAGCCTTGGTCGTCATCTTCTTTTGTCCGAGTTGCAGTCCCATGCTGATGCCCCATTTTTGTTTAACTCCCAGCCACTTTGTGGCATTTCCTTCGATTGTCAGCGACAGTCCCGGCTGATAACTGTCTATGCTTCTGATTTCTTCCGGCAGCGGAAGCGGCGATGTTCCTCCTATGTTAAAGCCGGCTTTGAACTCATAGTCCAGCCCGTGCAGTGATGACCATAGCAAACCTTTGTGTTCCGGCGACTGTGTTTGCGCCATAAGTCCGGAACAGCAGCACAATGCGACCAGCGCGAGTATATATTTTTTCATAACCGTTTTTTTAAAGATTTAGTTTTCGTATTTAATTTCCACTTCGTCTATCCATAGCTCGCTTCCCACTGCTCCTTCGAAATACGCCCCCATAATGCTGGAAGAGAATACGATGGCCAGTTTGTATTTCCCGTTTCTTAGCGCCTCTCTGTCGACGGTTTTTCCGTTCTGCGGTGTGAACTCCAGATCGAAATACGTCCATTGGTCGGTCTCAATCATTTGGCTTTCCGGTATACGCGCCATGAGGACAATGTGCTCGTCTATGCTTTCTCCGTTAGGAAAGATGTCGCCATCCAGCGAGAAGTCGCTCGTGGGAGCCTCATAAAGCGCGGCATAAAAGTCGCCCCGATCCTTCTTCCCCGGTATGACATTCCCGCTTCTGTCGGTCATGGTCTCGCCGGCTTTGTACTTAAACCATCCGGTCATCCGGGTGGGAAGCTTCGTAAAGGGGAATCCGAAGTGCGTAGCTTCCAGCGGAGCCAACACGGCGTTTTGCACATCGAACGAGCCGACAAACAGATTTCCTGCCGCGATGGGCATGCCTATGGGCTGTCCGAAACTTCCGGTGCTGAGCGTGGTCAGTTTAACTCCCTTGCCCTCTTTCCCTAAAAGAACCTGTACGGTAGGGTATTGTTTCTCGTCGAGCGCCATTCCGCATAACTCGTATCCGGGATTTCCGCTGGCCCATTGTATGATGCCCGATGCGTTGGTCAGGTAAAAAACATTATACGGAGTGATGGCTCTCAGCTCTTCGAAAGAATATTTTGTGGGAAGTTCTATCTTGTTTATGCGGATGAGGTAAGATGCCGTTGTGCTTCCGTCTTCGGCCGTCACGGTAAATCTCCGCAAATTGTTCTGGCTGAAATCGTACAAAGGCGGTTGGTCGGTACTTTCCTGATTGTCGGCTTTTATCGTGGCATTCTCGGCCAATGTGAAGTTTAATTCCTGTTGGGAGATGTCTGCACCGTCAAGAACGTAGATCTCGATTTCTTTCCTTATGTGATCGATTGACGTTAATTGGATATTTTCCCCCTTAATGTCGTCTATTGCGGCCTCGACATTTGGTGCTTCGTCCTGTATGCAGGAAACAAGCATGGCGGGCAAAAAGGCAATAAAGCCGGTAATAACATTTCTTAGTTTCATCGTTTTGTTCCTGAATAAAAAGGTTATACATTGCAAAAGTAGCAAATATTATCGGATAAAAAAATCCGCACGGCAAGAGAATGCCGCGCGGATTTTTTTATTTCATGACGATATGCGCGTAAATTAAACGATACCTTGTGCCATCATGGCCTTGGCCACTTTCATGAAACCTGCAACGTTTGCACCTTTTACATAGTTAATGTATCCGTCGGGTTCTGTGCCGTACTGTACGCAAGCCGCATGAATGTTTTTCATGATGCTCTTCAGTTTTTCGTCAACTTCTTCCTGGCTCCAGCTTAACTTGATGGAGTTTTGTGTCATTTCCAGGCCCGATACTGATACACCTCCGGCATTTGCTGCCTTACCCGGCGCGTAAAGTATCTTTGCTTCTTGGAATACGCGGATGGCTTCGGGCGTAGAAGGCATGTTGGCTCCCTCGGAAACTGCAAACACTCCATTGGCAACTAAGGCCTTCGCATCGTCGCCGTTGATTTCGTTTTGTGTGGCCGACGGAAGAGCGATGTCGGCCTTTTCATTCCAAGGACGTGCTCCTGCTACGTATTTGCAACCGTATTTTTCTGCATATTCGCGAATACGTCCGCGATAGAGGTTCTTCAATTCCATGATATAATCCAGCTTTTCGCGGTCGATGCCGTCGGGATCGTAAATATAGCCGTCGGAATCAGACATGGTAACAACCTTTGCTCCTAATTCAATAAGCTTTTCTGCTGTATATTGTGCCACGTTTCCTGAACCTGAAACCAAGCATGTTTTGCCTTTTATGTCGATGTTTCTGGTCTTCAGCATCTCGAGCAGGAAGTAAATGTTCCCGTATCCCGTAGCTTCCGGACGAATCAGAGAACCTCCAAATTCGCATCCTTTTCCGGTCAATACGCCGGAGAACTCGTGAGATAATTTCTTATACATGCCGAACATAAAGCCTACTTCACGTCCGCCTACGCCGATATCTCCGGCAGGAACATCGGTTTCGGGACCTATATGGCGCCATAATTCGAGCATAAACGCCTGGCAGAAACGCATAACTTCCGCATTTGATTTACCGCGAGGAGAGAAGTCGGAACCACCTTTTCCACCGCCCATGGGAAGTGTAGTCAGCGAGTTTTTAAATGTTTGTTCGAAAGCAAGGAACTTCAGGATGCCCAGGTTTACAGAACTGTGGAAGCGGATTCCTCCTTTGTATGGGCCGATGGCGTTGTTATGCTGCACGCGATATCCCATGTTTGTGCGTACATTTCCGTTATCGTCTGTCCATGTTACACGGAATTGATATACGCGATCGGGAATGCACAAGCGTTCGATCAGGTTAACTTTATCGAATTCGGGATGTTTGTTGTATTCTTCTTCGATAGTACTTAATACTTCTTCTACTGCCTGATGATACTCAGGTTCGTTGGGAAATCTTCTTTTTAAATCTTCTAAGACTTTAGCTGCATTCATAATTTATAGTGTTAGTTGTTTGAAATTATTTCCGTCTTCTTCGGTAACAAAAGTATAGATGTTTTTTTATTTATGCAACATTAAATACGATAAAATGATGTATTTGTGTCAAAAAAGTTGATTTGCGTCGTTAAAACGTGTTGAAATGTTTATCTATTTCCCTTTTTTCAATGCTTTGGTGACGGGGATGAATACCAATGCGGCTGAAATGATTATTGAGACAACGAGCGGTCCGTCTATGCGTGGTGTGGTGGTGATTACAAGAAAACAAAGGGATGCCCATAGTAAAACTAACAGGGTACATTGCGGTTTAGTGAGGGGCTTTCGCATGAAGAAAAGTATAAAAACGGCCTCCGGATGACGGGCGTCATATCCGGAGGCCGTTTGATTGGCTATTAAATGTTTTGTAATTTTTTTGCAACGATGGCATCGATACATGCAATTGCGGTAATCTTTACGATGTCGCGTACCGAGCTTTCGATGTCTGTGAAGTGAATCGGTTTGTTAAGTCCCATCTGTATCGGGCCGATTACTTCCGTTTCACTCATGTTGCTGATGAGTTGATATGTAGCGTTTGCCGAGCTGAGGTTCGGGAAAATCAGCGTGTTTACTTCTTTTCCGTTTAGGCGGGTGAACGGATATTTCTCGTCGCGCAACGCATTGTCAAGGGCAAATTTCACTTGCATTTCTCCGTCAATGTTCATTTCGGGGAATTCTTTGTGAAGGGTTGCTACGGCCTCGTGTACCTTAGCCGGGCTTCCTTCGGTGTCGGAACCGAAATTGGAATAAGAAAGCATGGCGATAACCGGTTCCTGATTAAAGAATCTTACGGCTTTGGCAGAGAGTTTTGCTATGTCGATCAATGTATTGGTATCCGGATGACGGTTAATTAAAGTGTCGGCAATAAAGTAAGTTCCTTTCTTGGAGTTGAGGATATGCATTGTCCCGAAATGAGAATATCCGGGTTGGATGCCGATAACTTCTTTTGCCACTTTGATGGTATTTGAGTATTTTGTGTACAGTCCGGTTACGAAAGCATCGGCTTCACCCGTCTCTACCATCATCATTCCGAAATAATTGCGTTCGAACATTTTGTCGTTTGCTTCCTGGAAGTTGGCACCTTCGCGGGCACGTTTTTCGCTGAGTATGCGGGCGTATCGCTCACGACGTTCCGCTTCGCGGTCATGACGAAGGTTGACAATTTCGATGCCTTCGAGGCTCAGGTCGAGTTCTTTTGCCAATTTTTCGATACGTTCTTCGTTACCTAATATGATGGGGTGGCACAGGCCTTCTGCTTTTGCTTCCACTGCAGCTCTCAGCATATTGGGATGTCCGCCTTCGGCGAATACGACGCGTTGCGGATTACGTTTGGCCGTTTCGTATAATTGGCGGGTAAGTTTATTCTCTTGGCCCATCAATTCGCGCAGATGATTCTTGTAGTCATCCCAATTTGTAATGTGTTTGCGTGCTACACCCGATTCCATCGCTGCTTTTGCCACGGCGATGGATACCTCGGTGATAAGGCGCGGATCAACCGGTTTGGGGATAAAGTATTTTGCACCGAAGGTGAGATTGTTTACTTGGTATGCAGCATTTACGACATCCGGAACGGGTTGTTTTGCCAGATTTGCGATGGCTTTTACTGCAGCAAGTTTCATTGCTTCGTTGATAGCGGTGGCGCGAGTGTCGAGGGCTCCTCTGAAGATGTAGGGGAAACCTATTACGTTGTTGATCTGATTCGGGTAATCGGAGCGGCCGGTTGCCATCAGCACATCCGGGCGGGATGCCATTGCATCTTCATAAGAAATTTCGGGTGTCGGGTTGGCCAACGCGAAAACAATGGGGTGGCTTGCCATGCTTCTTACCATATCTTGCGTAAGAACATTTCCTTTTGACAGGCCCAAAAATACATCTGCCCCCTTAATTGCCTCGGCCAGTGTATGAATGTCGGTGCGGTCGGTGGCAAAGAATTTTTTTTGCTCGTTGAGGTCGGTCCTTTCTTTCGAGATGACTCCTTTGCTGTCCAGCATTATGATGTTTTCCAGACGCGCACCTAACGAGATGTATAATTTGGTACAAGATACGGCAGATGCGCCGGCTCCGTTGACAACAATCTTGACATCTTCTATTTTCTTTCCGGCAACTTCCAAAGCATTCAGCAATCCGGCACTTGAAATAATGGCCGTTCCGTGTTGGTCGTCGTGCATGACCGGAATATCCAATTCCTCTTTTAAGCGTTGCTCTATCTTAAAACATTCGGGAGCCTTGATGTCTTCCAGATTAATTCCGCCGAAAGTCGGTGCGATGGCTTTTACTGCTTCAATGAATTTGTCGGGATCTTTTTCGTTAATCTCTATGTCGAATACGTCAATTCCTGCGTATATTTTAAATAAAAGACCTTTACCTTCCATGACAGGTTTCCCGCTTACTGCGCCGATGTCTCCCAATCCGAGTACGGCTGTTCCGTTTGAAATGACGGCAACCAAATTCCCCTTTGCGGTATAGTCGTACGCCGTTTCCGGATTTTTCTGTATTTCCAGACAAGGTTCGGCTACGCCCGGTGAATAAGCCAACGATAAATCTCTTTGAGTTTGATAGGGTTTCGTAGGTACAACTTCGATTTTCCCGGGTTTGCCTTGCGAGTGGTACAGTAAGGCTTCTTCTTTTGTTATTTTAGCCATATGCTTTCCTTTCTTTTGTAATAATGGTTTGAAAAATGTATCGCAAAATTACGGATAAAATAACAATCATATAGTTTGTCAGGTTAAAAAACTATAAACAGATGATTCTTTCTCGGACATTTTTATGGATGTTTTATGCGTTTTAATCGGATACCGATAAATATGCTCCACTATAATTTGTTGTATTATGGTTATATTTACTTAAAACACTTCCATCGTACGGCTATTTTTATCTATATTTGCACGAAAAACTGGAAGAGGCAAAAAAGTTTTCTGTCAATAAGATAACATTAATTAGTTGTAAATATGAATATGAGTGTAAAAAGAAACAGAAGTTTTTCTTCAGGTCGGATAGCCCTTTTTGCATTGGGCATATCGGCATTGTCTGCTTGTAGCAGCCAAGGCGTTAAGATGGGTGATGACGAGTTTGCAGTACAAGAGCTTGTTTCAACTACAAGTTTGCAGACAACAGAATATCCGGCAACGATAAAAGGCTTGCAGGATATCGAAATTCGTCCACAAGTTTCAGGCTTTATAGTAAAATTGTGTGTGGATGAAGGTGCGATGGTTCACGAAGGACAAGCACTATTTCAGATAGATCCAACACAGTATAAGGCTGCATATGATCAGGCAGTGGCTGGAGTTGCATCGGCAGAAGCGAATCTTACAACTTTGAAAGAAACGGAAGCTCAGAAAAAAATATTGCATGAGCAGAAAATCATTAGTGATTTTGAATATCAAACAGCGGTAAATAATTTGTTGACCGCCAAGGCAAATTTAGAACAAGCTAAGGCTGCTTATGCCGCAGCAAAACAGAATTTGGATTTTTGTACGGTAACAAGTCCGTCGGACGGCGTAATCGGAACATTCCCTTATCGTATTGGAGCATTGGTAAGCCCCTCGGTTGCAGAACCGTTGACTACGGTTTCTCAGATTAAAAATATGTATGTTTATTTCTCTTTAACCGAAAAAGAATTATTGGCATTGACGAAAGCCGGTGGTACTTTGAAGGAGCAATTGGAAAAAATGCCCGACGTGAAACTGGAACTTTCAGATGGAAGTATTTATAATGAAACGGGAAAGATTGATGCGGTAAGTGGTGTTATCGATCAAACAACAGGTTCGGTCAGTATGCGCGCCATATTCCCCAATTCACAAAATATCCTGCGAAGCGGTGGAACGGCGAATGTAATATTCCCTTATACGATGGAGAATGTTATTCTGGTTCCTCAGTCAGCTACAGTTGAAATACAGGATAAGAAGTTTGTTTACGTGTTGCAACCGGACAGCACGGTGAAATATACGGAGATTAATATCTCTAATTTGAATGATGGAAAGAATTATATAGTTCTCGGCGGGCTGAACTCCGGAGATAAAATTGCGGTGGAAGGCGTTACACGCTTGAGCGATGGAATGAAAATCACCCCGATCACTCCGGCACAGAAAGAAGCCAAATATCAACAGGCATTGAAGGATCAGAGAGAAGGGAACTTGGCGTCCGCATTTAATTGAGAGGAAAAATTATCGTTTTATATAATATATAAGGTATAGAATGAGACTAGATAAATTTATTAATCGTCCGGTATTGTCTACCGTAATCTCCATCTTGTTGGTGATTTTGGGTGCTATTGGTCTTGCCACACTACCAATTACCCAGTATCCGGACATCGCGCCTCCTACTGTTTCAGTAAGCGCTACATACACAGGAGCGAATGCTCAGGCTGTGTTGAATTCGGTGGTTTCTCCATTGGAAGACCAGATTAACGGTGTGGAAAACATGATGTACATGCAGTCAACCGCAACGAATAACGGATCTGCCCGCATCACAGTATATTTTAAACAGGGAACAGATCCGGATATGGCTCAGGTCAATGTCCAAAACCGTGTGACTCAGGCGCAAGGTTTACTGCCTGCCGAAGTTACACAAGTCGGTGTGACTACACAAAAACGCCAGACTTCTATGTTGATGGTCTTCTCTATTTATGATAAAGAAGATAAATATAACGTTGAATTCCTTGAAAACTATGCAAGTATTAACGTTATCCCTGAGATAAAACGTGTAAGCGGTGTGGGTGATGCAAACGTGATGGGTACCGATTACTCCATGCGTATTTGGTTGAAACCCGACGTTATGGCACAATATAAGTTGATGCCAAGTGATATTACGGCGGTTTTGGCCGAGCAAAACATCGAGGCTGCTCCCGGACAGTTTGGAGAACGCGGTAATCAATCATTCCAATATACGATCCGTTATAAAGGCCGTTTGTCAAGTGAAACCGAATTTAGCGATATCGTAATAAAGTCTCTTCCCGACGGAGAGGTGCTGCGCTTGGGCGATGTAGCCGAGCTGGAATTAGGACGTTTGACCTATAACTTTAATAATACGGTGGACGGACATAAGGCCGTGTCCTGCGTTGTTTATCAGATGGCCGGCACGAATGCAACGGAAACAATACAGAATTTGGAGAAAGTTCTCGCGGAATATGAGAAAAATCTTCCTCAGGGATTGGGTATAAATATTGCACAAAGTGCTAATGACTTCTTGTTCGCTTCTATTCATGAAGTGGTGAAGACATTGATAGAAGCCTTTATCCTGGTATTTATTGTGGTATATATTTTCTTGCAGGATATGCGCTCTACGTTGATTCCTGCCATTGCTATTCCGGTAGCATTGATTGCAACTTTCTTTGTCCTGAAGATAATAGGCTTTAGTGTTAACCTTCTTACCCTGTCGGCAATGGTGCTTGCGATTGCCATAGTCGTGGATGATGCCATAGTCGTCGTCGAAGGAGTACATGCAAAGCTGGATCAAGGCTACAAATCGACGAAGGAAGCTTCTATCGATGCCATGAGCGAATTGGGAGGAGCAATCGTTTCCATTACGTTGGTGATGATGTCAGTGTTCATCCCGGTTAGCTTTATGAGTGGAACAGCCGGTACGTTCTATCAGCAATTCGGTTTGACGATGGCGATAGCCATTGGTTTTTCTGCATTGAATGCATTGACGCTTTCTCCGGCATTGTGTGCATTGTTCTTGAAACCACATCACCAGGAAACGTCCTTGAAAGAACGAATGGATACGGCATATAAAGAGTCCCGTAAGATTTTGGTTGCCCGATATACTCAAGCTCTCGGCAAATGGATGAATCCGAAACTGGTTATCATTTTCACCGTAATAGCTATTATCGGAATGATTTTTGGCTTGTTCAGTTTCAGTGAGCACCCCGTTATTTGTACGATACTTATCATTATAAGTATTTTGGCATTGGCAGGAATGACGACAGATAAGTTCAAAGATTCATTCAATCGCTCGTATAATTCTTTGTTGGTTAAGTACAAGAAACGTGTTGTTTTCTTCCTTCATAAGAGATGGTTGTCTTTAGGATTAGTCGGAGGTATGGTCGTCTTGTTGTTTGTTTTTATGAAGATTACTCCGACAGGAATGATTCCTAATGAAGATACCGGTACGATCATGGGTTCGGTAACTCTGCCTCCGGGTACATCTCAAGAGCAGGCTATTGCGCTTTTGAACAAGGTAGACAGTTTGATTGCTGCCGAACCTGCGGTACAATCGCGTACAGTGATTTCCGGATTTAGTTTCATCGGTAGCGGACAAGGTCCTTCTTATGGATCTATCATTATTAAGTTGAAAGATTGGGAAGAAAGAACCACCCAACAGAGTTCCGATATTGTTGTTGCATCTTTGTTTATGCGTTCTCAAAAATTGTTTAAGGATGCTCAAGTATTATTCTTCGCTCCTCCGATGATCCCCGGTTATTCAATCTCAACCGATATCGAGTTGAATATGCAGGATAAGACGGGTGGATCCTTGGATCATTTCTTCCAAGTGGTGAATGATTATATAGCCGAATTGGAAAAACGCCCGGAGATTAATTCAGCATCAACGAACTTTAACCCGAGTTTCCCGCAGTATCAGATGGATATTGATGCGGCTGCTTGTAAAAAAGCCGGCATTAGTCCGAGTGATATATTGACAACAATGCAAGGCTATTTTGGCGGTATTTATGCATCCAACTTCAACAGCTTTGGTAAAATGTATCGTGTGATGATTCAGGCAGAGCCGAATGCTACGAAAAATCTGGAATCGTTGAAAGGAATTAAGGTGCGCGGAAGCGATGGAGAAATGGCTCCTATTTCGCAATTCGTATCGATGAAGAAAATTTATGGCCCTGATGTGATTAGCCGTTTCAACCTTTATACTTCCATACAAGTGATGGTTTCTCCTGCAGCCGGTTACACGTCTGGTCAGGCTTTGCAGGCTATATCCGAGGTCGCAAGCCAGAATTTACCTGCAGGTTTCGGCTATGAGTTAGGAGGTATGGCGCGTGAAGAGGCTCAAACAACGAATACGACGGGCATTATTTTCTTGTTGTGTCTTGTTTTCGTTTACTTGTTGTTGAGTGCACAATACGAAAGTTATTTGTTGCCGTTGGCGGTATTGCTTTCAATCCCTTGCGGTTTGGTCGGTAGTTTCTTATTTGTAAACGGATTCTCTGCGTTGGGAAGCCTTCCGGCACTGAAGATGATTTTGGGAACTATGTCCAATGATATTTATATGCAAATTGCATTGATCATGTTAATGGGCTTGTTGGCTAAGAACGCGATCTTGATTGTAGAGTTTGCACTTGACCGTCGTCGTCAGGGAATGAGTATTTCTTGGGCGGCAATCTTAGGCGCCTCTGCTCGTTTACGACCTATTTTGATGACTTCATTGGCCATGATTATCGGTTTGCTTCCGTTGATGTTTGCTTTTGGCGTCGGTGCTCATGGTAACAGAACATTGGGTGCTTCGGCCATAGGCGGTATGTTGATCGGTATGATTTTCCAGATATTCATAGTACCTTTATTGTTCGTGGTATTCCAATGGTTACAGGAAAAAGTTAAACCGATCGAATGGGATAGCCTCGATGTCAGTGAAGTAGAATCAGAAATCGAACAGTATTCCTTAAAAAACAATAAGAAATAATGAAGAAACAAGTAATAGGAATTATAGGACTGATGTGTCTGACTGCAATGATGAGCGGCTGTCACATCTATAAATCATACGATCGTCCGGAAACGATAGATGCTTCAGGCATCTATCGTGATCCGGTGTCGGACACAGATACTTTGGTTGCGACAGATACAACTAACTTTGGAAATCTGTCATGGAAGGAGGTCTTTCGTGATGCTCAATTGCAGGCTTTGATAGAAGAAGGCCTATCTAATAATGTAGACATGCAGGCAGCAATCTTACGTGTGGAGGAAGCAAAAGTAATGCTTACCGCTGCGAAACTTGCTTACTTGCCGTCTTTTAATCTGACACCGCAAGGAACTCTGAGTAGTTTCGATAAATCGAAAACCAGCAAAACCTATCAATTGCCGGTAGCAGCAAGTTGGGAAATCGATTTGTTTGGCAAATTATTGAACGCAAAACGAGGCGAACGGGCTGCATATCTGCAAAGTCAATATTCACAGCAGGCCGTACGTTCTCAAATAATCTGCGGTATAGCAAATACTTATTACTCTTTATTGATGCTCGACCGCCAGGTGGAGATTACAACGGAAACTGTTGAAATCTATAAAGAAAATGTTCGTACGATGGAAGCAATGAAGCTTGCTGCTATGACTACCGAGGCTGCTGTGGCACAAACCCGTGCTGCTTGCTCTCAAGTAGAGGCTTCTTTGCTTGATTTAAAACGTCAGGTTCGCGAAACGGAGAATTCTTTATGCACATTGTTGGGCAAAGCTCCGCAACAGATTGAGCGTAGTACGTTAGATTCTCAGGTAATGCCGGATGATCTGACGGTGGGAGTCCCTTTGCAGTTGTTGGAAAATCGTCCGGATGTAAAGATTGCTGAAATGACTTTGGCGAGTGCTTATTACACGACAAACCAGGCACGTTCGGCTTTTTATCCAAGCATTACCCTGAGCGGAACTGCAGGTTGGACGAACAGCGCCGGCGCGGCAATTGTTAATCCCGGTAAAGTGATCTTGAGTGCAATTGCTTCATTGACACAACCTATCTTCAATAATGGTAGATTGATTGCCAACTTGAAAGTATCGAAAAACGAAGAAAAGATAGCTCAAATGAATTATCAGCAAACCATCTTGGAGGCCGGTCAGGAAGTGAGCGATGCTTTGTTCTTATACGATACGCAACAAAAGAAGCTTTTGCGTGACCGTGATCAGGTAGAGCAATTGGAAAAAGCTGTGACTTATACGAAGGCTTTATTCCAAAGTGCGGATGCGACTTATCTGGAAATCCTGACTGCCCAGCAAAGTTTGCTTAGCGCTCAGTTGACAGAAGTTTCAGATAATTTCCAACGCATGCAGGCTGTTGTCTCTCTGTATAGTGCGCTGGGTGGAGGAAGAGATTGAAATTGTTTTAACCTTGATAAATAAAAAACTATGATTAGTCCATTAGCTTATGTTGACCCTTCTGCGAAGATTGGCAACAATGTTACGGTTCATCCGTTTGCCTATATCGACAAAAATGTTGAAATAGGCGATGATAATGTTATTATGCCCTACGCAAGCCTGATGAGTGGCGCGCGTATGGGAAATAATAATACGGTATATCAGGGCGCTGTGATTGCGGCAGTTCCTCAGGATTTCGCATATACGGGCGAAGATACATTGGCTTGTATTGGAAACAACAATGTGATTCGTGAAAATGCTGTGATTATTCGCGGAACTCATGCCGGGCATGCTACCACCGTAGGCGACGGAAATTTTATTATGACCGGGGCTCGTTTGTCTCATGACGTGCAGGTGGGTAATAGATGTATTATCGGAAATGGAACACAAATTTCGGGAGAGTGTGTCGTAGAAGATTGCGCAATTCTTACATCGAATGTGCTGATGCAGGGAAAAACCCGCATGGGAACATTCTCCGTGGTGCAGGGCGGTTGTCGTTTTGTGAAGGACATTCCTCCCTACATTGTCGCTGCTCACGAACCGATAGCCTTTTATAGTGTTAATACCATGGTATTATCACATTCCGGTTTTTCTGATACGTTAATTAAACATATAGCACAGGCGTATCGTATCTTGTATAAATCAAATACATCATTAACCGATGCACTGTTGCGTATAAAGGAACAGATTCCGAACAGCCCGGAGATAGACCATATTGTAGAATTCGTGCAATCTTCTAAACTTGGTATTATACATCAATAAAAGAGCCGCATGCTTGTAGCAAGGAAAAGAAAGGGTAGAGATGAATTAAGGCAAAAAGTCATCGAAACGGCGTATCGGGCTTTTTCAAAGTCGGGTATAAAAAATGTGCGTATGGACGACATTGCACTGTCTCTTTCCATTTCCAAACGGACGCTTTATGAACTGTTTCAAGGAAAAGAACAGCTTTTATTGGATGTAGCACGTTTTCGACACGATAATGTTACTAGGTATATGAAAAAGATCATTTCCAAGACTGAAAATGCCTTGGAAGTGATCTTTTCGTTTTATTTGCGTGAATCGGACGAATTTTGCGGAATGAGTCCCATATTCTTAAAGGAGCTTGTAAAATATCCCAAAGTCTTAGAGTATATTCATGCCGAACGGCGAAAAAATGAAACCATATCGTTGGATTATTTTCGCAGAGGAGTAGAGCAAGGTTTGTTTAGAGATGACGTCAATTATGAGGTGATAAATAAAATACTCTCTACACAAATGGATGTATGGCTCTACACGGATCAGTTGGATGTTTATTCTCTTCCTGAAATATTGCAGGAAACAGCCTTTCTGTTTTTGCGGGGCATTTCAACAGAAAAAGGCCTGATTATTGTCGATGAATTTATGCGTAAGCTGAAAGAAAAGCCGGGTAATAGAATCAGATAAGCTGAAAAATTCTTCTATATTTGCATTTGTTTTAGAAGAATGTTCATGAAGAATAAAGTAGCCGACACTTTTTTATTTACCTTATTAGTCGTTTCCGGATTGCTTGCATTGCATTTCTTGCCGTCGGTTTCGATAGGAGGAAAAACTTTAAGACAAGTCGATATATTGGCTGATTTGCGTCCTGATATGTCGGACGATGCGATGTTGGCCGATTCTGCTCAAATGATTTTGCCGCCTTTGCCGAAACCTGTGTTCGTAGATAGCTGCAAACAGGGAGTAACTTGTATAGAAGATTATGCCGATTCTACGGGATGCGGAATGGGATTTTTCTATGAAGCTTTGGAGAAACGCGCCGAACTGGGACGTCCGGTTCGCATTGCTTATTTTGGAGATTCCTTTATTGAGGCAGATATCCTGACGGCCGATTTGCGCGAAATGCTGCAGGAACGTTTTGGAGGATGCGGAGTGGGATATGTATCTCTCACATCGCCCATATCGGGATTTCGGCCTACTGTTGAACATTCGTTTGAAGGTTGGACCAGTCATACGGTCACCGACTCCGTAGGTTTCGACCGCTCTTGCCAAGATTTGTCCAATCGTTATTTCTCAGCCTCGCCGGGAGCTTCCGTAACATTAAAGGGAGTTCGTAAATATGCTTCGTTGTTGGATACATGTGCTGTTTCGGCATTTTATTTCCGTTCTCCCGATTCTGTGCGGGTATCGGCGCTTGTCAATGGGAAACAATCCTCGGTCTTTAATCTTCCGGGAGACAGTCTTTTGCGTACTGTTTCGGTGAAAGGTAAAATCGGATCCGTGAAATGGACGGTGGAAGATGCCGATGAAAATGCAACTTTTTATGCCGCTACGATGGATCCGAAGGAAGGAATTGTGCTGGATAATTTCAGTACCCGGGGCAGCAGTGGGCAGCAGTTGATGGGTGTACCGGCAGCTTTGTTGAAACAATATAATCGTTTGCGTACATACGACCTGATAATACTGCAGTACGGACTGAATGTTGCATCGGAAAAGGGCGTGGATTACAATTATTATAAAACGCCGATGAAGCGGGTGGTAAACTATTTTAAAAAGATGTTCCCGCAGGCTTCCATGTTAATCGTCGGGATAGGAGACAGGGAATACAAGACAAACACCGGGGAACTTCGCACAATGCCGGGAGTAAGAAACCTGATTCGTTATCAACAGGCCTTGGCCGCCGAGACAAAGTCCGCCTTCTGGAATATGTATGAAGCCATGGGTGGAGAAGGAAGCATTGTAAAAATGGCGAACAACAAGCCGCCGATGGCTAATTACGACTACACTCATATCAATTTCAGAGGCGGAAAACATGTTGCAAAGATGCTGTTCGATGCCTTGGTTTACGGGCAGGAACAATATGAAAGGCGGAAAGCATATGAAGGAGAATAGGCGTGTCTTTTTTATGGCTTGCTGTTGGCTCTTGTCTGTTCTCATGGCGTACGGGCAGGATCCTTTGCCCGAACGGGCGAAAACAGACAGTCATTCCGCTCCTGTTTACCTGAGCGAAGAGATGGAAAAACTGATGCGTTTCCTTCCCGTATCGGATTCCATGCCCGAAGCGTTTAGCGGCGTGCAGGAAAACTGCATCACCGATCCTACGGCATCTCTTGCATCTTTCTGGCAGAAGCTGTCACGTTTGGACAAGCCGGTGCGGATTGTGCATATAGGCGACTCGCATGTGCGTAGCCATATATTTCCCGCAGTAGTGAGAAAGCTGCTGGAAGAAGACTTTGGTTCCGATGCGGTTGATAATATTCCGCTTACATATCAAACCTCGGGAATCGCAAGCGAGACGGGAAAACCCGGCATCGTTTATCATGTGATTGGGATAAATGGTGCTACATGCAGCAAATTCCTTACTCCGAAACTGCTGGATGAAATCGAAGAATTACATCCGGACATGGTGATTCTTTCCTTCGGAACAAACGAGGCGCACGGGCGGCTTTATAATGAAGCAAAGCATACTTCCGACATGAACGCGCTGTTGTCTTCCCTGAAAGCCCGTTGTCCTGAATCGGCTTTTCTGCTGACAACTCCTCCGGGAGCCTACATGCGTTTAAGCAGAAGCCGGAGAGTTGTCAATACCCGTACGCCGTTGGTTGTGGAAAACGAACTGGAATTTGTGCGCGAGCACGCGTTGGCCGTCTGGGATCTTTATGACATTGTGGGAGGAAGCAGGCATGCCTGTCTGAACTGGACGGCGGCCAATATGTATCAACGCGATAAAATACATTTTACTCGTGAAGGATATACTTTGCAAGGACTGTTATTACACGAAGCATTAATAAAAGCGTATAACGATTATGTGGCCATTAGACTGGAGTAAACTGCGAGACATATTGGTTTATAATCCTGAAGAACCGATGATTTTTAACAGCGGTTTTTTCTTGTTTCTCTTCTTAGGATTCAGTTTCGTTTACATGTTGTTAAGAAAACAACGAATGACAACATTGCGTTTGTTGTTTGTTTCTTTGTTTTCTTACTATTTCTATTATAAGAGCAGCGGGATGTATTTCTACCTTTTGGCTGTTGTCACGGTAACAGATTTCGTGCTTGCACGGCAAATGTCGCGTACGGAAACGCCATGGAAACGCAAACTTCTGGTCACTCTCAGCCTGTGTATCAATCTGGGATTGTTATGTTACTTCAAATACACGAATTTCTTTTATGAAATGCTGGCTCCTTTGTGGCACGGACACTTTGAGCCTTTAGACATATTTCTCCCGGTGGGTATTTCTTTTTTTACATTCCAGTCGCTTAGTTATACCATCGATGTGTACAGGCGCAGCCTGGAACCTTTAAAAAATCTGCTGGACTATGCGTTTTATGTCTCGTTCTTTCCGCAATTGGTTGCCGGCCCCATCATCCGCGCCCGCGATTTTATTCCTCAGATACGGCGGCCTTTGGTCGTGACGAACGAAATGTTTGGTCGTGGTGTCTTCTTTATCGTAAGCGGTTTGTTTAAGAAAGCTGTCATATCCGACTATATCAGTGTCAATTTTGTTGAGCGTATTTTCGAGAATCCCGGCTTATATTCCGGTTTGGAAAACCTGTTCGGTGTGTATGGTTATGCGTTACAAATTTATTGTGACTTCTCGGGATATAGCGATATGGCTATCGGAATTGCTTTGCTTTTGGGCTTTCATTTTCCGCCAAACTTTGCTTCTCCTTACAAGTCGGATAGCGTTACCGATTTCTGGAGGCGCTGGCATATTTCTTTGTCTACCTGGTTGCGTGACTACTTATATATCTCTCTTGGCGGAAACAGAAAAGGGAAATTTCGTATGTATGTCAATTTGATTGTGACAATGCTTTTGGGCGGACTCTGGCATGGAGCCTCTTGGAATTTTATTGTCTGGGGAGGTTTGCACGGAGTTGCCTTGGCGGTTCATAAGTATTTCCGGGGCTTTTTGAATCATTCGAAACAATATCATAGCGTGGGGCTGCGGAAGTTTTGGGCTGTTTTCCTGACCTTTCACTTCGTTTGCTTCTGTTGGATTTTCTTCCGAAATACGACTTTTGAAGGATCCACGACGATGATTCGCCAGATCTTCACGTCCTTCCATCCGGAACTTCTCGGGCAATTGATTCAAGGTTACTGGAAAGTTTTCGCATTGATGGGCATCGGGTACGTGCTTCATTGGTGTCCCGACAGCTGGCAGAACGCTTGTTGCCGGGGTATGATACGCTTGCCTTTGGCGGCTCAGGCTTGTGTTCTTCTGATGTTGATATATTTGGTTATCCAGGTGAAGAGCAGCGATGTGCAACCTTTCATATACTTTCAGTTCTGACAAAAACTTTCTTTCTCCTTTTATTGCAGGCTGTTGTTTTTTTCTTTACCTTGCGTTTCACAAGAACGAACGGGGAAAACCTGTTCGTTGTATTCGTTGGGGAGAAAAAAGTATGGAGCAGATTTCTTATTACCTTTCGCGGCTGGAGAAAAAAGGAGTGAAGCCTACTGCGATACGTTTGCTGGTATTTCGCACGATGTTGGAAATGGGCAGGCCCGTTTCTCTAACCGAACTTGGAGAACAATTGGAGACAGTCGATAAGTCCACCGTGTTTCGTACCTTGAATTTATTCCTTGCACACCGTTTGGTACATGCCATAGCCGACGGAGACGGCGTGTTGAAGTATGAGGTCTGTGCCAATGAAAATTCATGCAGCCTCGATGATATGCACGTTCATTTCTATTGTGTGAACTGCCATCGCACGTTTTGTTTCAAAGCAATCCATATTCCTTTAATCGAACTTCCGGCCGGTTTCCGGATGGATTCCGTAAACTATATGGTAAAAGGTCTGTGCAGTGATTGCGTAACTAACCGATGAAATTCTTAAATTATAGATACCATGAAGAAAATAGGTTTATTTATTTTCGCGCTGTTGTGCTGTGGTTTCATTTATGCACAGCAAGCGCTTAACGGAGGGAGCAAGATCGTTTCTCCCGAGTATAACGACGACGGGACGGTAACATTTCGGATACATGCTCCGAAGGCTGTAAAGGTTGAGGTGACAGGCGATTTCTTTCCTCAGGCCGGAGGCATATATTCTTTCGGATCGGCCGAGATGCAGGAAGGCAAGGACGGTGTGTGGAAATACACCTCTTCGGTACTTCCGCCGGAATTGTATAGCTATTCGTTTGTGGTCGACGGAATGCGGATGCCCGATCCGTCGAATGTATTTCTGAACCGCGACGTGAATACATTGATGAATATCTTCATTGTCGGAGGTGGAAGAGCCGATTTATATAAAGTAAACGCCGTGCCTCACGGAACGGTGCGCCGTTGTTGGTATGACAGTCCGTCGTTGAATAAGAAACGCCGCATTACCATCTATACGCCGGCGGGTTATGAGGAAGGAAGTAAAAAATACCCGGTTTTGTATCTGCTTCACGGGATGGGCGGTGACGAGGAGGCCTGGATGACGTTGGGAAGAGCTTCTCAGATACTGGACAACCTGATAGCCGAAGGGAAGGCAAAACCCATGATTGTCGTGATGTCAAACGGGAATGTCGATCAGGAAGCGGCGCCCGGCGAGTCTTCCGAAGGGCTTCTGCAGCCCGGAATGCTGCCGTTGCCACATACGATGGACGGTACTTTTGAACAGACTTTTCCCGATATTATAAAATATGTGGAGAAGAATTTCCGTGTGATGAAGGGAAAACAGAACAGGGCTATCTGCGGTTTGTCGATGGGAGGATTCCATTCGATGAATATTTCGCGGGAATACCCCGACATGTTCGACTATGTGGGTTTGTTCTCGGCTGCGATGCTTATGCGGGCAAGAGGGAATTCTCCGGTTTACATGGACACGGAACGTAAGTTGGAACGTCAGTTTGCCGATCCTCCCCGTTTGTATTGGATTGGCATAGGGAAGGAAGATTTTTTATACAAACAAAACCAGGAGTACCGGGCAATGCTGGATGAAAAAGGATATAAATACACTTATTACGAAACAGAAGAAGGCCACTTGTGGAAGAATTGGCGCATTTATTTGTCGGAATTTGTCCCGTTGTTGTTCGTGAAATAAGCAGGTGAAGCAAACCGAAGAACTATATCTTTTTTCGGTTTGCTTCATTCTTTTTTATGAAAGCTATGCGCGGAGTGCCATTGGCAATGTAAATGATTCCGCAACGCGTGAAGCCGTATTTTTTTAATAACGACAGCATGACTTTGTTATCCCGATGTGTATCTATCCGGATATTGGGATAGTGTGAGAAACACCAGTCGAAACATATTTCCCCGATGCCATTCCGGCTGCCGTCGGACGCCAGTCGGTGAATCACATAGTAGGGTTCGTCATCGGGCCATTCGCCGTCTTCTATGTGAGAATAAGTCGGATCCGGTCCCGGAATAAAACAGAATGTCCCGATAATGTTCCCGTCCGTCTCATCGCAACACGCATAGCAATGCCCCTCTTTGATTTCAGATTCCATAAAATCTCTGCCCGGGTAACCGTTAATCCATTGGTTGGCATTTCCGTGTGCGGTCATGAATTTTCGCGCACGGTCGAATATTTCCATTAAACGGTCCACGTCTTTTAGTTCGGCTTTTCTGATGGTTGGCATACTGTTTCCTTATTTTTTTGCAGACAGATCGTTTTCCGTTTCCTGTAATTTCTCGGCGAGATACTTTCCCGTATAGGATGTTGAACATCCGGCAACCTCTTCCGGGGTGCCGGCTACTACGAGGTTTCCTCCTTTTTCCCCGCCTTCCGGCCCCAAATCGATGATATAATCGGCACATTTAATGACGTCCATGTTATGCTCGATGATGATGATGGTGTGACCGCGTGCAATTAAGGCGTCGAACGCTTCGAGCAGTTTTTTAATATCGTGGAAGTGGAGTCCGGTAGTCGGTTCGTCGAACACGAAGATTGTAGGCAAAGTTTTCTCCAGGCTCAGGAAATAAGCCAGTTTTACGCGCTGGTTTTCTCCTCCGGATAACGTGGAAGATGACTGCCCGAGCTTAATATATCCCAAGCCAACATTCTGTAACGGTTGCAATTTCTTCGCAATCTTTTTTTGTCCGTGTTCCGAGAAAAATTCAATAGCCTGGTTAACTGTCATCTCAAGGATGTCGTAAATGTTTTTCCCTTCGTAGCATACTTCCAGAAGATCGCTTTTGAATCGTTTGCCATGGCACGACTCGCATTCCAAAACCAAATCGGCCATAAACTGCATTTCCACCGTAATGGTTCCTTCTCCCTTGCATTCTTCACAACGGCCGCCTTCGGTGTTGAATGAAAAATATCCCGCTGTGTAGCCCATTTGTTTGGCAAGAGGCTGCTCGGCAAACAGTTTCCTTATTTCGTCGTAAGCCTTTATGTATGTGACAGGATTGCTGCGTGATGACTTCCCGATGGGATTCTGGTCGACAAATTCTATGTCGCTTATCTGGTTGATGTCTCCTTCCATGGAAAGAAACTCGCCCGGGCGTTCACTCGTTTCACTGAACCGGCGCTTTAGTGCCTTGTAGAATATGTCTCTTACCAACGTGCTCTTTCCCGAACCGCTTACGCCTGTTACGACGGTCATAACGTTTAACGGAAACCGGACATCGATGCCCTTCAGGTTGTTTTCCCGTGCTCCTTTTATTTCAATATAGTTATTCCATGGGCGGTGCATGGGCGGAATGTCTATCTTGTCTTCCCCTAAAAGATACTGTACGGTGTAGCTTTTGCTTCCTTTTTTCAGGTCTTTCATGTCACCGCAATAAACGATTTCACCTCCCAGGCGCCCGGCTTTTGGTCCGATGTCGATAATGTAGTCGGCGGCACGTATGATTTCTTCGTCGTGTTCGACGACAACAACCGTATTGCCTAATTCCTGCAATTGGCGTAACACCTTGATAAGTCGGTCGGTATCACGGCTGTGAAGTCCGATACTCGGCTCGTCTAATATGTAAAGAGAGCCGACCAGGCTACTTCCGAGCGACGTTGCCAGATTGATACGCTGGCTTTCTCCTCCGGAAAGCGAGTTGCTGAGCCGGTTTAAAGTAAGGTATCCCAATCCCACATCGGTGAGAAAAGTCAGTCGGTTGTTTATCTCGTTCAGCAAACGTTTTGCAATATTTTGATCGTGTTCATCCAGAGAAAGATTCCGGAAGAATTCCTTCAAATCGTAAATCGGCAGGTTTACCAGTTCGGTTATCGACTTCATTCCGACCTTTACATACTCAGCTTCTTTTTTTAGCTTTCCGCCGTGACACTCCGGGCATGTGGTCTTTCCCCGGTAGCGCGCCAGCATTACCCGGTATTGAATCTTGTATTGGTTCTCTTCCAACATCTTGAAGAATGAATCGATACACACCTTTTCTCTCGGGCCGTGCCAAAGATAGTCTTTCTGTTCCGGCGTCAATTCGTAATAGGGTGTAAATATAGGGAAATCGTGTGCGGGTGCTTCCCGTAGAAAAGCCGTGAGCCATTCTCCCATTTTCTCTCCCCGCCAGCATACTACGGCGCCATCGTACACGCTAAGGGCGCGGTTGGGTATTACCAGATGCTCGTCGATTCCGATGATTTTCCCGAATCCTTCACACCGGGGGCAGGCACCCACCGGCGAGTTGAATGAGAACATTTGGTCGTTAGGCTCGGTAAATGTGATGCCGTCGGCTTCGAATTTCGTACTGAAATGATGTAGCTCTGTTTTTCCGTCGGGCAGATAAAATCGTAAAATACAGGCACCGTCTCCTTCAAACATGGCCGTTTCGGCCGAATCTGTCAGGCGGCTTATGGCGTCTTTGCTGTCATCGCAACTCATACGGTCCACCAGCAAATAAACCGTATCTGCGGGACTTTCCTGGTAATCTTCGATACGAACGATTTCACCGTTCACTTCAATGCGTGTGAATCCCTGCTTTAAATCGATTTCCAGCTGCTCCGAACGCGAACGTTCTTCGCGGGGTATCAACGGAGTCAACACGGTATACCGCGTACCTTTCGGGTATGAGAGCATGCAGTTTACAATATCTTCCGGACTGTCTTTCTTGACGAGTTTCCCCGAAACCGGAGAATAAGTTTTTCCTATACGGGAAAAAAGCAGACGAAGATATTCGTAAATTTCGGTGGAGGTCCCGACCGTGGAGCGGGGATTCCGGCTGATTACTTTCTGTTCGATGGCAATGGCCGGCGGTATTCCCTTGATGAAATCGCATTCGGGTTTGCTCATTCTGCCCAAAAACTGGCGGGCATACGAGGAAAGGCTTTCCACATATCGGCGTTGTCCTTCGGCATATAACGTATCGAATGCCAATGATGATTTCCCGGAACCCGACAGTCCTGTGATAACTACGAGTTTGTTTCGGGGAATGTTGACATCGATGTTTTTCAGATTATTTACTCTTGCGCCTTTTATTTGGATATAGTTGTTCTCAGACATGCCTTGTTCGGATTGATAGTTCGTAGGCAAAGATACGGATATATTTTGAAGTTTCAGAAAAAGATTCCGTATCTTTGCGCCCATATAAAAGCAGAGAAAAGAAATGAAATTGAGAATATTATTTGTTGGAATGGTGCTTTTGTGGCTTTCTTTCGGCTTGTCGGAAGCACAGAATCTGCATCCCAAACGCGAGTTTCGCGGGGCATGGATCCAATGCGTGAACGGACAGTTTCAGGGAATGGCAAGCGAACAGGTAAAGGCAAAGCTGATTGCACAGTTGGACAACCTGAAAGGTGCGGGCATTAATGCCATCGTTTTTCAGGTACGCGCCGAATGCGATGCTCTATATAAATCGTCGTATGAACCCTGGAGCCGTTTTCTTACCGGAGAACAAGGCAAGGCGCCTTCTCCGTTCTGGGATCCTTTGCAGTTTATGATCGAGGAATGTCATCGCCGGAATATGGAGCTTCATGCCTGGATTAATCCTTATCGGGCGAAGACGAAGGGCACCGCCACATTATCTCCTCTGCATCCTTACAACAAGTATCCGGATTTGTTTGTGAACTATGAGGGGCAGTTGTATTTTGATCCGGGCTATCCTCAGTCGAGAAAGTATATATGTAAGATTGTGCACGACATCGTATCCCGTTATGATGTTGACGCCATTCACATGGACGATTACTTTTATCCTTATCCGGTCAACGGGAAAGATTTTCCGGACAATGTCAGCTTTGCAGCTTACGGACGGGGATTTGATAACAAAGCGGACTGGCGGAGAAACAATGTGAATGCCTTGATTAAGGAAATTCATGAGACCGTTCGGGATTGCAAACCCTGGGTTAAGTTTGGAGTGTCTCCGTTCGGTATCTATCGTAACAGGAAAAATGATCCGAAAGGCAGCGATACAAACGGATTGCAAAACTACGATGATCTCTATGCGGACGTACTTCTTTGGGTGAAGAACGGCTGGATCGATTACAATATTCCCCAGGTTTATTGGGAAATTGGCCACCCGGCAGCCGATTACGCGACATTAGTTCGCTGGTGGGCGCAGAATGCTTCGGAACGTCCTCTGTTTATCGGGCAGGATGTAAACCGTACCGTGACGCATGCCGACCTGAAGAATCCGCAGATAAGCCAAATTCCCGAAAAATATCGTTTGCAGCGTTTGTATCCCCAGATACAGGGAAGTTGTCAGTGGTATGCCGAAGCTGTGGTGAATAATGTAGGGCATTATCGCGACATGCTGGCCTCTGTTTATCATAAATATCCCGCGCTGATGCCGGAATTCCCGTTTATGGATGATGAGGCCCCGAAAAAAGTGAGAAAAATTAAGGCCATCTGGACGGAAGACGGATACATTCTTTGTTGGACGCCTCCTAAGTATAAAGACCGGATGAACGAGGCGGTTCAGTTTGTTGTTTACCGCTTTGCCGATAAAGAAGACGTCGATCTGGACGATCCTTCCCACATCGTGGCCATTACGCAGCATCCTTTTTATAAGTTGCCCTACGTAAACGGAGAAACGCGTTACAGATATGTGGTGACGGCCTTAGACCGTTTGCAGAACGAGTCGAAGGCTTCGAAGAAAAAGATCAGGTTGTAATGAGAAACGCGTCGTGATCTTTTCCCGAAGATCAGCCGTTGTGTTTTTGCAAACCATTTAGTATGAAAAAAAATACCGATAGTCGTGTTTCTTGACTTGTTGGTTCGATAAAGCCGCCTTTTCTCGGGAGGTAATGGAAATGCCCGGTTTTCATATCTTAAAAAAAGACTAACTTTGTCTTCAAAGAAAGAAGCGTATTATTGTTCTTCTGCTCATGTTTGAGAAGAGAAAGATGATAACCTCTTCGCTTCTTTTAGAATAAATAAAAGAAGATAAGGAGTCTTTGAGAGGTAGGACTCGCCAAAAAAAGAAAATTTATGAAAAAGTTAGTATTAACTGTTCTGTTGGGAATGACCACGTTGGTAGGTTTTTCTCAGATTAGATGGGATGCTAAATTGGGAATGTCAATGTCTAATTTGACAAAGATCGATCCGAGCGGCATGAAAGTCGGTTACACTTTTGGTGTAGGAATGGATTATGCTTTCACTGATACTTGGGCATTACAGTCAGGATTAATGTTCAGCAGCAAAGGTTATAAGTATTCTGAAGAAGCAGGCGGGGACAAATATACGGAAAAAGCAAACGCTCATTATTTGGAAATCCCGGTATTGGCTGCTTATAAGATGGATATAGCCGACAATATGAAATTCATTGTTAATGCCGGTCCGTACTTTGCTGTCGGATTGGGCGGCATCACATCTTATTCAGAAGAATACAGTGGTGATAAAGACGAATGGCACGGTCCCAAGATCTTTAAGAAATATGATATGCCGAACGGCCAGGGCGGAACAACCAGCGAAGCGATATGTAAACGTTTCGATATGGGGCTTCAGTACGGAGTAGGTCTGGAAATCAGCGATCATTACCTGGTAAATCTTACCGGACAATACGGCTTCATCAATCCTTACAAAAACGATGTTTATAAATTGGATGCCGATGGAGATCCCACAAACGAGACAATTTCTCCGAAAAACATATCATTCTATATCTCGGTAGGATATAGATTCTAAGGATGTTTTAGGTTTTTCTATTGCATTTATTTAGTGTGCTCCCGTCGGAACGGACGTTTCGGCGGGAGTTTTTTTATGGGAGGTTTTCATTTAATCTTTTCGCGAATCTTGCTAAGATAGGCATGCATTCTTTCCGCATCCTTGTGACTGATGATGTCAAGTAATTCGTTCAGTTCGGTACGGATGCCCTCAACCTGTTCAGGAGTATGCGGGTTAAACAGAATTTCCTGCAGAAGATAATCGTCTTCGTTCAGCACCCCTTTCGCTATGGACATGTGGCGTTTGAATGTAGTTCCCGGAGCATCTTGATGTTTCATGACGGCAGCAAACACAAACGTCGAGACAAACGGAATGGAAAGTGAGTATGCTACGGTCTCATCGTGCCCTTTGAATGTGTATTCGAAGATGTTCAATCCCAAATGTTGATACAAGTCTTTGAAGAAAATTTTCCCTAAATGGTCTCCTTCTTTGATGATGATTGCATTTTCCGTGCTCAGCTGATCCAGATTTGCAAAGGTCGGACCGAACATCGGATGTGTGGAAACATAACGGAAACCGCAGTTATCGTAAAATTCCTGCAGGCCGGTTTTGACCGATGCAATGTCGCTTATGATACAATCTTTGGGGAGAACCGGTAAAACTTGGCGGAAAGCATCGAGCGTATATTTCACTGTTGCGGCATTGATAACGAGTTCGGGTTTGAAGTTTGTTATCTCGTCGATGCTCGTAAAACGGTAACAATTGTACATAAACCGCAGATTCAGCGGATTAATGTCGTAAATGCCCACTTCATGTTCAAAGCTTAAAACATCTGTAAAGAAGGAGCCCATTTTCCCGGCTCCCAAGATCAAAATTTTCATTGTTTGGTATTTTATATGTTTACTCCTTCGGGCTTTTTCGAGCCCGAAGGAAGAACGTAAAAAATATTACTTGTTGATGATTTCCAATTGCTGGCGTACACTTTCCTCATGAATGGCTTCGAAAATATTTTTAATGAAGTTTGAGTCCATGCCGCACAGCGTCCCTTGCGCACCGCGCTTATCCAAAATTTCATTATAACGCCCGGTTTGCAAAACGGTCATGTTATGTTCTTTCTTGAACGTGCCGATTTCCCGACAAATTCGCATGCGTTTTGCAAGAATTTCCATGAGGGTGTTGTCACATTCGTCTATCTGTTGTCTAAGTTCATTTAGGTTTTCTGTGCTTTGGTGTTCCTTGCGGATGACTAACAAGTTTAAGATATAATCAAGCACATCCGGCGTTATTTGTTGTGAAGCATCGCTCCATGCGGCGTCGGGATTGCAGTGAGATTCGACGATTAATCCGTCGAAACCCAGATCCATGGCCTGTTGGCATAACGGAGCGATGAGCTCGCGTTTCCCTCCGATATGGCTCGGATCGCATAAAATGGGCAGGTTCGGTATGCGGCGGCGCAGCTCGATTGGGATATGCCATTGCGGGAGATTCCGGTAGATTTTCTTGTCATAAGAAGAGAAGCCGCGGTGAATTACTCCCAAACGTTTCAATCCTGCATTGTTTATACGCTCTAATGCTCCGATCCATAACTCCAAGTCGGGGTTGACGGGATTCTTTATATAGACCGGAACGTCTACGCCTTTCAGTGCATCGGCGATTTCTTGTACGGCAAACGGGTTGGCGGTTGTGCGTGCTCCTATCCATAAAATATCAATACCTGCCTTTAAGCATTCGTACACATGCTTGGCATTTGCCACTTCTGTTGCAACGTACATGCCGGTTTCTTGTTTTACTTCTTTCAACCAGCTCAATCCTTCTACGCCTACACCTTCGAAACCTCCCGGTTTTGTGCGGGGTTTCCATATTCCGGCACGGAAAATCTTGATTCCTTTATTGGCCAGTTGTGTGGCAGTTGACATGACTTGCTCTTCAGTTTCGGCGCTGCAAGGGCCTGCAATAATCAGAGGACGTTCTTTTGATACGTCGTCCAATTCTATGGGTGCTAAGTTTAATTCCATAAGGCTACTGTATTATTTAAATGATTTCTTTGATTCGTTTTAATGCTTCTTTCAGTTTGTCTTCTTTTGCACAAAGCGAGATGCGGATATAACGTTTACCGTTGCTCCCGAAGATGAATCCCGGTGTTATGAACACACGTGCCTCGTGTAAGACACGTTCGGTGAGTTCTTCTACATCGGAGTAGCTGTCGGGGATGCGTCCCCATAAGAACATTCCCACTTGTTCGGTGTCGAAAGTACATCCTAAGGCCGACATGATTTCTTCTGCCAGCTTTCGTCGGCGGAGATAAGTATTGTAGTTCGCCTCTTCATGCCATTCCGCGCTGTTGTGATAAGCCTGTGCTGCTGCCAACTGCATCGGGCGGAAAGTTCCGGAGTCGATGTTGCTCTTTACTTTTAAAATCCACTGTATGAATGTGGCATTTGTAGCAATCATGCCTACACGCCAGCCGGGCATATTGTGACTTTTACTCATTGAGTTGAATTCGATACAGCATTCTTTTGCTCCGGGGACATTCAGGATACTGATGGGATGCCGGTTTAAAATAAAGCTGTAAGGGTTATCGTTTACGATGACGATGTTATGCTTTTTTGCAAAAGCTACCAATTGTTCATAGAGTTCGATGGTAGCATTTGCTCCGGTCGGCATGTTGGGGTAGTTGGTCCACATAATCTTTACCCGGCTAAGATCCGTTTGTTCAAGTGCCTGGAAGTCGGGGTACCAATGATGATCCTCGCGCAGGTCATAGTACACAACCTCACTGCCCAGCAGTTTGTTCAGGGAAGTGTATGTAGGATATCCCGGGTTTGGAACCAAAACCTGGTCGCCGGGGTTGACCAATGCCAGCGTTACATGAAGGATTCCTTCTTTTGAACCGATCAGCGGCTGGATTTCGGTGGCCGGATTTAAATCGACATTATACCAGCGTTTATACCAGTCGGACATGGCTTGCCGCAGTTCGGGTATTCCTATTGTCGGCTGGTATCCGTGAACATCCGGTTTTATTGCGTTTTCGCAAAGCGTTTGAATGGTTTCTTTCGAAGGCGGCATGTCCGGACTTCCTATGCCCAAACTGATAACATCTTTTCCTTCCGCATTCATTTGTGCGACTTCTTTCAACTTGCGGCTGAAATAATATTCGCTGACAAGACTCAGCCTGTCGGCCGGTTTTATCTCATAATGTTGATTCTCCTTCTGCATATTCTCCTAATATTTTAAGTGCTTTTGTAAGCGGAGTTACCGCATCTATGGATTGTTTGTATCTTAAATAATCATTAAACATGACGTCTACATAAAACAGATATTCCCATTCCCGTCCGATAATGGGCAGCGATTGTATCTTGGTCAGGTTGATGTGATAAAAAGAAAATATGGACAATACCTGCGACAGACTTCCTTCGTTGTGCGGAAGCGAGAATACAATGTTGGCTTTGTTTATCGATTTTTTGTCTTTCAGCTCGTCGGCAACCCAGGGATCGCTCACGATGAGGAAGCGGGTGAAATTATGCTTGTTTGTTTCGATGCCTTCTTGAAGTATTTTCATGTCGTAGAGTGGAGCGGCATGTTTTGAGCAGATTGCAGCATGTCCGCGAAGGTGGTTTCTGTGAATGTTCTCGGCACTTCCGGCAGTATCATCCGTTTCTACCACTTTCAGTTCGGGATGTTTTTGTAAGAACTCGCGGCATTGTGCTAAAGCTACGGGGTGAGAGTTGACCTCCGTAAGGTCGCTCCAGTCGTCTTCGGGCAGACACATGATGCTATGGCTGATGCGAAGTTTATGTTCTCCTACTATTGTTGTCCCGCTTTCGCGCAAGAGTTCGTAGTTATGCAACAGGCTTCCCGCGATGGTATTCTCTATGGCGATGACTCCGATAATACCGCTGTCTTTGCGCATGTTCTCGAAAACTTCTTCGAATGTATTGCAGCAGATGAGCTCTATTTCCTCGTCTTTGAAAAACTTGTGGGCGGCAATGTCGTGATAAGATCCGATGACTCCTTGGATAGCTATTCTTTTCATATAAAATTTGTCTTTAAATAAAAAATCCCACTTCAGGTTAAGAAGCGGGATCCGTTATCTGTTTTTTTTATTGTTTCTCGTATTATTGTACACATGCGAACTCCCGCTTCACTTCATTGCTAAAGTAAAAGTAATAAAAGAAAAAGAAGAAGTATGTAGCAAAAGTCTTCATGTGATATGTAATCTCTTTGTTTCGTTTGCAAATGTAATACTTTTCTTGAATAAACAAGAATATTATAATTTTTTTTCTTTTATAATTTTCTTTCGGTGATATATTGTGTTTCTTTGTATTGAATTTGGAAATAAAATGAAACAAAGATGGAGTATAATTTTGATAAAGTCATAGACCGTTCGGGTACCGATGCCGAAAAATGGGACGGAATGATGGAGATTTGGGGAAGAAATGATCTGATCCCTTTGTGGGTTGCCGATATGGATTTGGCAACTCCTCCCTTTATATTGGATGCTTTGAAGAAGCGTTGCGAGCATCCGATTCTGGGATATACGCGAAAGTCTGACGGATATTATCATGCCATTATCAATTGGGTGAAGGCGCGTTACGGGATGGATGTGAAAAAAGAATACCTGAATTATGTCCCCGGAATAGTGGCCGGTATAGGAATGGCCATCAATGCTTTTACCAATCCGGGCGACAAAATTATGATCATGCCTCCGGTGTATCATCCTTTTGCCTGGTTGATTACGCGTAATCATAGGCGTCTGGTTGAATGTCCGTTGCAATTGACAGACGGACATTACCGCATGAATCTGGAGTTGTTCCGCCGTAAGATCAAAGGCATCCGCCTGTTCATTTTATGCAATCCTCACAATCCGGGAGGCGTAGTGTGGGGGCGTGAGGAACTGGAGGCGATAGCGAATATTTGTGCAGACGACAATGTTATCGTACTTTCGGACGAGATTCATGCCGACTTGACGCTGCCCCCTTATCGGTTTCTTCCTTTTGCGATGGTGTCGGAAAAGGCGCGGAACAACTCGGTTACGTTCATGTCTCCCAGCAAAGCCTTCAATATGGCAGGTCTTGCGGCGTCTCATACCATTATATATAATAAGGGGTTACGTGAACGTTTCAGCGCTTATCTGGAGGCGGGCGAGCTGAATATGGGCCATTTGTTTGCCTTCCCTGCGGTGGAGGCCGCTTATTCCAATGGAACGGAATGGCTCGATCAGTGCATTTCTTATTTGCAGGGGAACATTGACTACGTGATTGATTACTTGAAAGAACACATGCCTTTGATAAAACCCATGCGGCCGATGGCTTCTTATCTGATATGGTTAGACTGCAGGGCGCTGGGGCTGTCGCAAAAAGAGCTCAATGAACTTTTCGTAGAAAAGGCGCATTTGGCCTTAAACGACGGGGAAATGTTTGGAAAAGAAGGGCAGGGGTTCATGCGGATGAACATAGGTTGTCCGCGTTCCGTGCTGGTGAAGGCGATGCAGCAATTGGAAGAAGCATATCGGATGTTTAGATAAAACAAAGAACGTATCGCCCGTGAAGAGAGATATCTTTTCGAGGCGATACGTTCGATTTGGTGTTTTTCAGGGTATATATACTTGGAGCTTTAAAAAGAAGCTGTAATCATAACCGGGAAGTGATCGGATGGAAAGTGTCCGTATTGCTGCTCGTTTAGTACACCGTACCGCAAAACTTTGATTTGAGACGTTACCCAAATGTAGTCAATGCGGCTGTTCATTGCAGAAGACATCCGAAATCCGTTGCTTGTTCCAACCGTTCCGTAAGGAGGTTGTTCGGTAATTTGGTAAGAATCTTTCAGCATCCCGTCGGAAGCGAGTATCTGTATTGGCTCATCTGTCGGGCGTGCATTGAAGTCTCCGGTGGCAATAACATAACTGTTTTCTCCCGCGATTTCTTTTATTTTCCTGAGCAGTAAGAGAGAAGATTCTTTTCTTGCAACCTTTCCTTGGTGATCATAGTGGGAATTAAACAGGAAGAATGTCTTCCCGCTTGCCTTGTCTTTAAACTGTCCCCAGGAACATATCCGGTTACAGCACGTGGCGTCCCATCCTTTTCCCGGTGTGTCGGGAGTCTCGGAATACCAGAAATTCCCCTGTTTCAACACTTCGAACCGGTCTGTTTTATAGAATATGGCAGAGTGTTCGCCGCCATCTTTTCCGTCATCTCTTCCCGCTCCGATGTAGGCATAATTGCCCAATTCGAGAATACCTTCCAATTGATGTTTGAAACCTTCTTGAGTTCCGAAGATATCGAAGTCGTGGAATCGTATCAATCCCTTAACCATTTCTTTACGATGAGGCCATGCATCGGCACTATCGTTGGGATTGTCTTGTCGCAAGTTGAACGTTGCGATATTTATAACAGGCTCGTTTGCCTGTTTCGTTCCTGGTGAACATGCCTGAAGAATGCCGGCAATTATCAGGAACGAAAGGTAAAACATGCGAAATGATTTCATAATTTTTTGTGTTTTGTTTAATTGTTCCGAATTAATTCCAGTTAGGGTTCTGCCCTAAGTTCGGGTTTAAGTTGGTAGCCGATTTCGGTATCGGGTAGTAATACTGGCGGTCGTCATCGTACCATATACGTTCGCTATCGTTGCTGTACCACGTAAGATTACCGGAATCAGTGCCTGTCAATCCCTGTTTTATGTTGTCTCCTATTTGGATGGGAGTACATGATGCAGGTAAACCTTCGGGTTTTTCGTCTCGATAGAATATGACATCTGTCGTTCCGTTATGGTCTAAATCCATTTGAACATTCAGTTCCGGCACATAAATGCCCGTCCACTCCATTTCCATCAGTTCTCCGCGTTTCCAACGTTTCAGGTCGGTGAAACGGAAACCTTCCAGCGCCAGTTCCACGGAACGTTCGCGGCGTACTTCAAGAATAACGGGATCGTTGATGTCGGGGAAGTAGGTCTGCTGGATATATGGATCCACCTTTGTCGGTTTTGATGTTGTTCCTCCGGTGATTCCGGCGCGTTCTCTCAATTGGCCTATCGTATTCTTCCAGTCTTCGTCTGTCAGCGTTCCGAGTTCAGCTTTAGCCTCTGCATAGTTCAACAATACCTCAGCATAGCGGAAAAGCGGTATTGCATTGGTGTTTAAGGCGCCGGAGTTATACTGCTCACTATCCAATGTATATTTGATAGGCTGGTAGCCCGTGTATGAATAGCCGTTGAAGTTTGGGGCAACTTCTACGCCGTCTACCTTGTATCCCGGGGTACGAATTGTCTGAGACAAACGCGTGTCCCGGTTCTGGCATTCCTCGTAAAATTCTATTTTCTCGTGGTCGGGTTTGTCGGTAAAAGGCGTTCCGTCGGTCATAAGAAACAGATTTATGAACGGACGAATCATGCTGAAACGCGGGCCGTATGTGCCTGAAGTCCACCACCAGTTGGCAGAACCTAATACGCCTAACTTTTCGTCTGCACAACTTGCCAGCATTACTTCAGACGTAATGGGCGTATCGCTTATAAATAAGGCACGGAAGGATGCATCGACACCTTCGGCGGTGTAAAGCGAGTGTCCGCTTTCTTTCATTACCACATCGGCTGCTTTGTAAGCTTCTTCCAGCCATTTATTGGCAGTCGATGTCAGGTTTAGTTCTGTATGGTATTTTCTGAAAGTCCCTTCAAACAGGCAAATTCTTGATTTAAGGGCGTAGGCTACCCATTTTGTAACCAGTGATCCTGTTGCATCCGATGTTTGTGTAATATTTTTGCACGCAAAGTCCAGATCTTCCAATACGTGATCCATTACAACCGTACGCGAGTCGCGCGGAGCATAAAGCTCGGGAGAGTCTACATCCAACGGATGATCTATCCAAGGAACATCGCCGAAACGAACCACTTTATTGTAATAAAAGTATGCCCGGAAGAAGCGTGCCAAACCGATATAATGGTTTCTTACCTCTAAGCTGACAGCCTCGTCCGTACAGTTTTCTATGAAGTAATTGATATTTCTCAGGTCTCCCCAGCTCCATCCGCTGCTTTTTGTTGACGAATAAGCGTCTTTTCTGATGAAATCATTGTAATTGCTTACGGCTCCGTAATCGCACATTTCATCTTGTTTGTACCCGTCGGTTACAGAGGGGAGCATGTTGTAGAAAGAATAAGAATACGTTTTCAAACCTGATTCCGTGCTGAATATGGCATCTTTGTCTACGGAAGATTTTGGCATCTCATCCATAGAACATGCTGAAAAAACAGCACAGATGGAAATTGTAATGAATGGTTTTATGATAGATCTCATATTATTTCTCATTTAAATTGGTTGTTAGAATGTTAAAGAAACGCCCAGACTGACACTCTTCATCTGCGGATAGCTGTTACCGTCTCCGCTTCCTCCGTCGGTAATGTCAGGATCGGAACCGTAAATGTTCGTCACGTCCAAATCTCTTGTGTGCTTGTACAGCGGAGACCAACACCATAAGTTCTCTGCAGAAATGTAAATTCTTGCCTTTTGTAATTTGACTTTTGAAATAACTGATTCGGGGATGTTGTATCCGAATTGCAGGTTTTTCAGTCTGATGTAAGCAACATTTTGCAAATAACGGGTTTGCGGAGTGCTTTTCAACGAGCTGTTATATCCGGCATATCGCGGCAGATAAGCGTCGGGATTGCTTTCTGTCCAGTAATTTCCCATGTGCCATTTGGGCAAATTATTGTACGGTCTGTTGTATTGTCCCCAGAAGATACATTCACTGCTCGGGTACCAATCCTGCTTTCCAACGCCTTGGAAGAAGATAGAGAAGAAGAAGTTATTCCAATCGGCGCTCGCGTTCAGACCGTAAGTATAACGGGGAAGTTCGTTACCGATGATGGTCTTGTCGCCATGATCTGCCAGTGTATTGTTCCCATCGTCAATATAACCGCTGTCATCCAGGTCTTTCAATTTTACATCGCCCGGATAAACCGTACCGTTTGTTGAGGATTTTATGTAAGATTGATCGGCATGCTGCCTTATTTCTTCTTCACTTTGGAATAAACCTTCTGTTATATATCCCCATATTTCACCGACTCTCTGTCCTTCATAATAATCGGAAAGTTTTCCATCCTGGTTGTTGTATCGGTCGATTGTTGCAATATAATCGGCTAAAGTACCGCGAATTTCATACTTGAAAGGCTTGCTTGCCAACTGGAATTCATCGCGCCAGGTCAGGGTAATTTCCCATCCTTTTGTGGTAAGGTCTGCGTAGTTTCCTTTAGGAGATGTCGCTCCGAATACATCAGGAAGCGTCGGACCTTTGGTATACATGTCGGTCGTCTTACGGATATAATAGTCGCCTGAGAAGCGAAGACGTCCTTTCAGCATGCCAAAATCGAGACCGATGTCGGTGGTTGTTGCCGTCTCCCAAGTCAAACCGTTCGGAATTACTCCGGGAGCCTGTGTATATTTGTTCTTAAGCCCGTTAAGAACTCGTCCGGAGGTGCTGATGTTTAATAATTCCATGTAGCTGTACGGACTGATATTTCCGTTTCCGAGAGAACCATAAGAGGCACGAATTTTTATATCGGAGAATATTTCCGGCTTAACTTTCCAGAAAGGTTCTTCAGAAAGACGCCATCCTCCGGAAATTGATGGGAAGAAAGCCCATTGTTGATCGGTAGGAAATTTTGAAGAGCCGTCGTAACGTCCGTTGACTTCCACCAGGTAACGGTTGTCGAATGCGTAGTTTAGTCGGAAGAATGCGCCGGCAATTTTCCATTTGTTGTACGAACCTGAAGTGGTTATTGCGTCTCCTAAAGCTAAATTAATGTTTTCGGAGTCTTCCAATAAAAGCCCGTTTCTCAGAACAGTCAGGGCATTGTAGGTAGATTGTTCGTAATTATATCCGAGCATGCCCTTGAAGTAATGCACCTTATTAAAGGTATCTTCATAATCTGCATAGATATTGGTTGCGAGATATTTGGTCTCATTTCTATATTCTTGCAGGTCGTTGTATTTGGTCGACAGCATTGTGATGACACCTTCTTGGGTACTGTAAGGCACGGGGACGCGCTTCTGTGTCTGACTTTGATCCGTGTTTCTGAATGTAAAGTCTCCTTTTATGTGCAACTTGTTGTTGAGGAACGATGCGGTGAATCCCGTTGTATTTCTTAAAATCCGCTTGTTTGTGTCGATACCGTTCTTGCCGTAAATAAAATCTCCGAGGGTAAATGCGGCAGAATGTGTAAATGTTCCGTCGGGATTATAGATAGGAGCACTGGGATGGCCCTCGTCTGACAAGTTACGCCAAATGGATCCTCCTTCTCCAACATTGATAGGATTGTGGTAATCCATGTTGGAAAATTCCATATTGTTCTCGATCTTTAACCAGTTGAAAACCTGAATTGAGCCTTTAGCACGCAGGTTCAAGGTCTTATACTTATCGGTGTTATATTTAAACAAACCGTTGTAATCGTAGAAACGTCCTGAAATGTAATAATTCAGCTTGCCGTTGTTTCCGCTGACAGACAGGTTATGGTCTTGAGCGAACGTGCTGTTTTTGTACAGTTCCTCGTACCAGTCTGTATTACCATAATAGATCCATTTGCCGGAAGGATCGCGATCCCATTCCGAAGTAATGCCGGCTTCTTTGCGTTTCCGGAATTCTTCCAACCAGCTCAACGAGAACTCTTGTGTCTTATTTATGTTTTTCGGATCGGCCGAATAGTTATTCCATGCGTGATAAGCCTCGTAAAAATGGCTGGCATATTCGTATCCGTCGGTTACGAAATCGGGAATAGTTACCGGTTTTTGGAAGGAGAAGTTTCCGGTATAATTAATGGAAGTCTTGTCTTTGGTGGGATCTTTGGTGGTAATCAATACGACTCCGAATGTACCTCTTGCTCCGTAGATGGCGGAAGAAGCCGCATCTTTCAGGACAGATATCGTGGCGATGTCGCTCGGATTAAGCATTGATGGATCACCTTCCACGCCGTCGATAAGAACCAAGGCGTTACCTCCTTGTCCGATGGACGTCGTTCCCCGGACATTAAAACTGGCAGTTCGTGTCGGTTTACCGTCGGTGATACTCAAATTGAGGTTCGGGATTGCACCTTGTAGTGCTTGTGTGACGTTCGGAACAGAACGGTTTTCGAAAACTTCCTCACCAACTTGTTCTACCGCACCGGTCAGGTTTATCTTCTTTTGTGTACCGTATCCTACAACAACAACCTCATTCAGTGAACGGGTGTCTTCCTTCAATACGATGTTCAGTGTCTTGTTTTCCGTTATGGTTATGTGTTGCGTGATATAACCGATGTAAGAGATTTGCAAATCTGCATTAGGGCTTACTTGCAAAACGAATTTTCCGTCCAAGTCGGAGATCACACCGTTTTGTGTGCCTTTCTCCATAATGTTCGCTCCGATGATTGCCAATCCGTTACCATCGGTTATCGTCCCTTTGACGGTTAATTTACTTTCCTGCAGGAAAACATTTGTTTCATTTGCTCCGAATGCTAGGTTTATTGTTGGACTTCCCCACAATAAACCTGTCATGCAGAACAATCCTGTTACCTTAAACAATTTGTTTTTTACCTTCATAATTTACTTTAGTTTATGATTTGTTCTTTAGACACTGCAAAAGAACACTACGTAAATTATGAAGAAGTTAAAGACGAATTACAATATATTTCACATTTGATTACAAATTTATGACAAAATTTGTTTCTATTGCGGAAAGAATGTTATACAAAACTTATGCTTCCGGTTTCGGATAGTTATGGAATTCTCCGGAAAGTTTCTGGCTTTCGGGAGAGAGTTCAAGTGCTTTTTTCATGTCTTTTACCGATTCGTCTTTCTCTCCGTTTAACAGTTTTGCCCGTCCCCGTTCGCGATATATTGCGGCATTGTCGGGGATGAGTTCGATCGCTTCATTGTATGTTGCAATGGCATTGTTGAAGTCTTTTTGTTTAAGCAGCAGTTCGCCTTTCAGCAAATAACTTTTTTCATTGAAGGGATTAAGAGCAATTACCCGATCAAAGCAGTCGATGGCTTCTTTTATGTTTCCCTGCGATGCTTCTATTTTTCCTTTAAGGAGGAGGGCATCTTCTTCGTCGGGATCACGTGAGAGTACTTGTGTTATGTCGTTTGCGGCTTCTTGAATTTGTTGCATGTCCCATAAAACTTCTGCTCTGAGCAGGTATGCTTTTGTATAACTTTCGTCTTGTGCGATGGCTTTTGTCAGCATGACGATGGCTTGAAGTTCGTTTTTCAGGCAATGTTCGGCCTTGCCTGCAAGTAGGTAAGCCGTGGCGTTATTACTGTCTTGTCCCAATATCTTGTTGCAAACGTTGCGCATTTCTTCGTAGTTTCCCTCCATGTAGCAAACGTTAGCCAGCGATAATAATGCTTTAATGTTTGCGGGATCTTTCTCGGTCAGACGGCTCAGGGTCGAATGTGCATTTCCTGTGTCGCCTATATTCAGGTAGGCGTTCGCCAGCAGTTCCAGCGTTTCGTTGTCTTCATTTAGGGCAATAGCCTGGGTGAAACATTTGATGGCATAGGGGATTTGCTTCATGTTTTGGGCGCGGATCCCGTCGTATTTCAGTATTTCGAAGTTCTTCTTTTCCTGTTTCTTTTGTTGAGCTTGGTCGGACTCTTTCCCGCCAAACAGTGATGATAATAAACCCATTTTCTTGTCTCTTAGCTATTAAACAATGCAAATATACAGAGAAAAAACATAAGTCTTAAGGGAAAATTTGTAAGTTTGCATCATTCTTTTACAGAGAAGCAGGCGGGAACGCTTGTGCGGGGTGGGGATATATGATTTAGAAAACTACAATAATACGGAATTATGAGGAAAACAGTATTTTTTATTGCGGCATTGTTTTTTTGTACTGTTGCGCGTGCACAGTATTTTTGTCCGAATAACGGAACGGAACTTCATTACGTAAATTACGATGATGCAGGGCAAAGCATATCGGAAACAACGGTTTCCGTGAGGAATGTCACCGAGGAAGGTTCCAAATTGTCTGCACAGTATTTTGCAAAAATCGTGACAAATAAGGAAAAGAATAATACGAGTTATACGCTATACGATTGGACTTACGAGGAAGGAAACACGGTTTGTACCGAGGATTTGATGTACGGCCCTTACATAGATTCCGATTCCGATCCGAAGAAATATGACGAAAAAGCACGCGAATCAATGCGTGAAGAACGAAAGTTCAAGGGCGACAATGCATTCACTCTTCGCCGTGATGCGAAAGCAGGAGAGACAATGCCCGACCGTTCTTATTCGCTCGTTCTGAATATGCTTAAGAACGATGTCAGTATAACGGGGGCAACTTACATGGGTGACGAGCAGGTAAGTACGCGCGCCGGAAAGTTCTCTTGTGTGAAAATATCCTATTTGAAGCGGACAAAGATCCTGTTGAAATCGGAAACTCTGCGTATTGTGGAATGGTATGCAGAGGGAATCGGTCTGGTCAAGTCGGAATCATTCAACACGAAAGGTGAGCCGGAAGGTAAAACTTTATTGGTGAAAATCGTGAAATAAGCGGTAGGCTTTAGCGAAAAAGTCCGCGGGCTTTTAATGCAAATCCCTGCAATGTCCTGAAAAACATTGCAGGGATTTGTTTTATGATGATGCGAAGTATCTCAAATAATCTCGATGCCGTTTTTCCGACACAATTCCAGTCCGAGATCTTTTAATTTGAACTTTTGTATCTTTCCGCTGCCCGTCATCGGGAACTCGTCGACGAAAAAGATGTATTTCGGTATCTTGTATCGTGCAATCTTTCCCTGACAAAAGTCTCTGACATCGAATTCATTCATCGTATAGCCCTCGTGCAGTATGATAAAGGCGCCTACCGCTTCTCCGTATTTCTTCGACGGGATGCCTGCAACCTGTATGTCTTTTATGCCGGGCATCTGGTAAAGAAACTCCTCTATTTCGCGCGGATAGATGTTTTCACCGCCGCGAATGATCATGTCTTTTATGCGCCCTGTGATGCGATAATTGCCGTTTTCATCTTTAATGCCTAAGTCGCCCGAGTGCAGGAACCCGTTTTTGTCGATGACCTCTGCCGTTGCTTGCGGATTTTTATAGTAACCTTGCATTGTATTGTATCCGCGGTTACACATCTCTCCCTGTACTCCTACGGGACATTCTTCTCCGGTTTCCGGGTTGATGACTTTGACCTCCGTGTATTCAAATTCCCTTCCTACCGTATGAACACGTACGTCTTGCGGATCATCAATGCGGCTGTGTGTCATTCCTGGCGAGGCCTCTGTCAGCCCGTATACGCTTGTTACCCGCATAAACATCTTTTCTTCTACCTGTTTCATGAGTTCTACCGGGCAGAGAGAGCCGGCCATTATACCGGTACGCAGGCTTGAAAGGTCGAACATGTCGAACATGGGGTGATTAAGTTCCGCGATAAACATGGTGGGCACTCCGTATAAAGCGGTGCATCGTTCCTTATGTACCGAGGCAAGGACCAGCAGCGGATCGAAACGTTCTATCATGACTTGTGTGCATCCGTGCGTAAGACAGTTCATGGTGGCCAGCACTACCCCGAAACAATGAAACAGCGGAACGCAGATACAAAGCTTGTCGTCGGCAGTAAATTTCATGTGCTCTCCCGTAAGCAACCCGTTGTTTGCTATGTTGTAATGGCTTAGCATGACTCCTTTGGGGAAGCCCGTTGTTCCGGAGGTGTACTGCATGTTGACCGTATCATGGCAGTTTACGTTCTTCTTTGCCTTGTCGAGTAACTCATCGTCCACGTTCTTTCCCAGCAAAAGAATCTCTGCTGTGTTGTACATGCCTCTGTATTTTTCCTGACCGATGTAGATGACGTTTCGCATATACGGGAAACGTTTGCTCTTCAGATGCCCGCGTTCGAATGTCTTTAATTCGGGAAGCATGGAATAAGTCATGTCGACAAAGTTACTGTCCCGTTCTCCGTTTACGATACAAAGGGTATGCATGTCTGAGTTTTTGCAGAGGTATTCCAATTCCGCCTGCTTGTAGTTTGTGTTTACCGTAACGGCTACTGCTCCAATCTTGGCGCAGGCATATAAAAAGGTGAGCCAGTCTGGAACGTTTCCTGCCCAGATTCCTACATGTGTGCCGTGTGTCACTCCGATAGCAAGCAGGCCTTTTGCCATATTGTCTACGCGCTGGTTGAACTGCTTCCACGTAAAACGCAGGTTTCGGTCGGAATAAACGATGTATTCTTTGTCGGGAGTTGTCTCGGCCCAATGCTCCAACCATTCTCCAAGTGTTCTTTCTGATAACTGTATCATGCTCTGAATTGTTTAAATAGGTGTGTATATTACGGCCAGGATTTGGGCAGCTTCTCCCCGGTAGGCGTGCACGTGGTGGGGAACGATTGAGTCATAATAGATGCTGTCGCCCTCTTCAAGGAGATAAATGTTCTTGCCGTAATTCACTTCGAGTGTCCCTTTCATGACCATGATAAACTCTTCTCCTTCGTGTGCGGAAAGGTTAAACTGATTGTTTTTATCTGGGAGAATGTCGACAATAAACGGTTCCATGTGTCGGTCTGTCTTGCTGCGTGAGAGAGAATGATAGCACATGTGTTGCCGTGCATCGACGGCATTGTTGGAAAAGCTGATGGAAGTGTCGGACTTTCCTTTGCGGCAGATGACAGCCCCTGACTCGTCTGTTACATCGTCGAGAAAGGTTCCTAACCGTACACCAAGAGCGCGTGCTATTTTGATTAACGGCGCAAGTGAAGGAATGTCGATGTTTGTTTCTATTCGGTTGATTTGTTCTTCGGCCAAACCGGTGCGCTCTGCCAGTTCCTTGACACTCATTTCTTTTGCAGAACGCAGCGCTTGAATCTTTTCTCCTATAATGTTAGTGTTGTCCATAGGTTAAAATGTTTTTTATGGTGGTATAAGATTTTTTTATAAAAAGCATTCTTCTTTATACGGAAACAAATATAGCAAATTTCTATGAATGACGGCATATTTCCTTTCATATAACGGAATATTATATGAGAAAGGCGGGTATGTTTTCTGTGACATCCCTCGGGAGATGGGGTAAAAGATGCTGTTCTTTACAGGAAGGGAGATAGAACTTTTTCGGCGCAGGCGTAACCCTCATTATATAATTGTGTAAGTTTTTTCGTGTCTCTTTCGATACGGTTTACGGTAACCGGCTGCATCGGCCGTATGGCAAGTACCGTTCCTTCCGCTTCCATCTGCTCAATCATGTCCAGTTGTTCGTTGTATATTCGGCAACGATTGCTGAGTACGGCACGCAGACGCGGGTAATATCTGTAAATAAAGCGGGGAACTTTGATGTCTTTTTCCCGGTTGCGGTATCCTTTGTGGCGGGTTAAAACAACAATGTTTTTGGCATAACCTTGACTTATGGCGCGTTTGACCGGGATGGAATCTACGATTCCTCCGTCCAACATGGGCCGTCCGTCGATGTTAACAATCGGGCAAAGATACGGCAAACTGCTGGATGCTTTTGCTATATCGGTAAGGCGTTTGGGATCTTTTTTCTCCTCCAGGTAGCAGGCGTGTCCCGTTATACAGTCGGTCGTAACCATTTCAAATCGGTCGGGATTGCTGAAATAGGCATCATAATCATAGGGAAGAATTTCTTTGGGGAATAGCTCGTATAATAACTTTTGATCCAATATGCTGTGCTGAAACCACAGATGTTTCAGCCCGATGTAATGGTACTTTTCCAGAAGATCAATGTTGCTGTAACGGGCTCTGCCCCGTTGTCCCGACATGTATGACAGCCCGTTGCAGGCACCGGCCGATACTCCTATCACATACGGAAAGGTAATTTTCTTATCCATCATGAAGTCGAGTACTCCGCAAGTAAACACGCCTCGCATTCCTCCGCCTTCAAGAACCAATCCGGTTTCGCGAAAATGAATGTTCATGGTCGACATCTTTTTAAGGGTTTTCTGCTGTTCTTATTATACAAAAATAACTATTTTCAATCGAAGAATCACGCTTTTATGATTTATTTGTTACTTTTGCATTGATAAAATTAAGGCATTAAAGCGTAAAATGAAAGATATTATGTTTGAATCTTCTGTTTATCGAAATCGGCGGGAAGCCTTGAAGAAAAAAGTAGGGAATGGGATTATTTTGATTTTGGGAAACAATGAAGCCCCGGCAAATTACCCGGACAATACTTACAAGTTCCGCCAAGATAGTTCGTTTCTTTACTTTTTTGGCTTGTCTCACCCGGGTTTCGCCGGAGTAATGGACGTGGAATCCGGAGAAGATATCCTGTTCGGCGATGATGTAACAATGGATGATATTATTTGGATGGGGGCACAACCCAGCGTAAAGGAACTGGCGCTTCGCGTAGGCGTGGAGAAAAGTTTTCCGTTTTTACGGCTGAAAGATGTGATAAGCAAGGCAGTGTCTCAACGAAGGAAGATACATTTTTTGCCGCCTTATCGCTTTGATAATATGATGTTGCTGGAGGATTTGACGGGAATCCGCGCATCGATAGTAAGACAGCACGCATCGCTTGACCTGATCAAAGCGGTTATTTCTTTACGTTCCACGAAGGAGCCTTGCGAAATAGAGGAAATAGATAAAGCATGCAATATCGGGTATGAGATGCATGTTGCCGCCATGCGCTTGTGTAAGCCGGGAGTTTCCGAGCAATACATAGCCGGAGTGTTGGACGGAATTGCTGCTTCATACGGCAGTATGACTTCATTTGCCACGATTCTTACGCAGAATGGTCAGACACTTCACAACCATGATCACAGTAATCTGTTGCAGGCGGGACGTCTGATGTTGACCGATGCCGGCGCAGAACGTCTCAGCAATTATTGTTCCGACCATACGCGAACGATCCCGGTTGGCGGGAAGTTTACAGACAGACAACGCGACGTATATCGCATCGTATTGGCTTGTCATGACAAGGCGCTCGAATTGGCCCGTCCGGGAGTAACTTATAAATCGGTACATTTGGCGGTTTGTGAGACACTTGTTTCGGGACTGAAAGATCTGGGAATCATGAAAGGCAATACGGTAGATGCTGTTTCTTCCGGAGCACATGCCTTGTTCATGCCTCATGGATTGGGCCACATGATGGGACTTGACGTGCATGATATGGAAGATTTAGGGCAATGTTACGTGGGATACGACGAGGAAACACGTCCGTCCGAACAGTTTGGTCTAGCATCTTTACGCATGGGACGTCGGTTACAGGAAGGCTTTGTTGTGACGGATGAACCCGGCTGTTACTTCATTCCGGCCTTGATCGACAAGTGGAAGGCGGAGAAATTGCACGCAGAGTTCTTGAATTTCGATGTAATAGAAACTTATAAAGACTTTGGAGGAATTCGTTTGGAAGATGATATCTTGATAACGAAAGACGGATCACGCTTCACCGGAGAGAAACGAATCCCGATAACAATTGAGGATGTTGAGGAAACGATGAACAACTGATGATACGAAAAATAGAATATTTAATAACCAAATTAATATTAATAACCGATGAATAAATTAATCACATTATTGGCATTAAGTATTTGTCTTGGCTCGGCTTCTGCGAAAAGCCCGAAGAAAGACAAACCGGAAGATGGCTTTGTATTCACCACCGTAAAGGAAAATCCGATTACATCCGTGAAGAACCAGAACAGATCGGGTACTTGTTGGGCATTCTCTTCAATGGGTTTCTTTGAATCAGAGCTGCTCCGTATGGGAAAAGGAGAATTCGATCTTGCGGAAATGTTTTTGGTACATAAGACCATGGAAGACCGCGCCGTGAACTATGTTCGTTACCATGGAGACGCTTCTTTCTCTCCGGGTGGTAGCTTTGAAGACATCGTGGCTTGTTACAGAACATACGGTCTGGTGCCTCAAAGCGCGATGCCGGGTATCATGTACGGCGACTCGCTTCCCGTACATACCGAATTGGATGCCGTAGCCGGCGCTTATGTTGAGGCTATAGGAAAAGGACGATTCAGTAAACTTACCCCCGTGTGGAAGAAAGGATTATGTGCTATTTATGATACATACCTGGGAGAATGTCCGGAAGAATTTACTTATGAGGGAAAGACTTATACGCCGAGAAGCTTTGCGGATGACGTTTTGGGCTTGAACATGGACGATTACATTTCGTTGACTTCTTATACGCATCATCCTTTCTATACGAAATTCTTTGTGGAAGTACAAGACAACTGGCGTAATGCTTTGTCGTATAATCTTCCGATAGACGAACTGATGGAGGTTATGGAAAATGCCGTAATGAACGGATATACGTTTGCATGGGGAGCCGATGTTAGCGAAAGCGGATTTACACGCGACGGCATCGCCGTATGTCCGGATGCCGAGAAAGCAGCCGATCTGACGGGATCGGATATGGCGCGTTGGCTGGGATTGAGCGCAAGCGACAAGCAAAAAGAGCTGACAACAAAGCCCGCTCCTGAAATAACCGTTACGCAGGAAATGCGACAAGAGGCGTTCGACAATTGGCAGACAACCGATGATCATGGCATGTTAATCTATGGAATTGCAAAAGATCAGACGGGAAAAGAATATTTCATGGTGAAAAACTCATGGGGAGAAAGCGGTAAGTACAAAGGTATATGGTATGCTTCCAAAGCATTTGTTGCTTATAAAACGATGAATATTCTGGTTCATAAAGATGCTATCCCTGCATCCATTGCTAAAAAATTAGGCTTGTAATTAGCAGAAAGAAATAGATTGATTATAAATAAAGAACGGCCGTCCCTGAAAAATAAATCGGGATTCGGCCGTTTTTTTCTTCCTTTTTTCTTAACTTTACAAATTGAACGAGGACGTATAATGCCTTCTTTGGGTGAAAACAACGAGATCTTTTCAGGAAAACGTCCTGTTGTGTGAAGTAGAAAAAAGAAAGAAAATAATATATATAATGAATTACAAATGGAACTATCAGCCTCCAACTCAAGAACAACGCGACGCTGCCAGAGCATTGGCAAAGGATGTTGGCATCAGTCCAATACTGTGTCATTTACTGCGTGAGCGGGGAATTGTTTCTGCAAAAGCGGTAAAACAGTTTTTTCGCCCGCAATTAAGTGAATTGCACGATCCGTTCCTCATGAACGATATGGACGTTGCGGTAGAACGTCTGAACCGGGCTATGGGGAGGAAAGAGCGCATATTAGTTTATGGAGATTATGATGTAGACGGTACAACGGCCGTTTCTTTGGTCTATAAATTCCTTCAACAGTTTTACTCGAATATCGATTATTACATTCCCGACCGCTATAGTGAGGGATATGGAGTCTCGAGAAAAGGAGTAGATTATGCTCATGAGACAGGAGTAAAGCTGGTAATAGTGCTGGATTGCGGCATTAAAGCCGTAGAAGAAATTACCTATGCGAAAGAGAAAGGAATAGATTTTATTATCTGTGATCACCACGTCCCCGGCGATGCTTTACCGCCCGCTGTGGCTATTTTAAACCCGAAAAGGGCAGACTCTACCTACCCGTATGAACATCTTTCCGGTTGTGGAGTGGGGTTTAAGTTTATGCAAGCTTTTGCAAGGAACAACGGGATTAGTTTCAATCAACTGATTCCTTTGCTTGATTTGGTGGCGGTAAGTATTGCTTCCGACATCGTGCCTGTCATGGGGGAAAACCGTATTCTTGCATATCATGGGCTGAAACAACTCAATTCAAACCCGAGTGTGGGACTAAAGGCGATAATAGATGTGTGCGGACTCTCCGATAAAGATATTACAATGAGCGATATTGTGTTTAAAATCGGGCCGCGCATCAATGCTTCCGGACGAATTCAAAACGGAAAAGAAGCCGTTGATTTGTTGATAGAAAAAGATTTTCAGCAGGCGTTCGAGAAGGGAACCCGGATAAACAGCTACAATGAAACGCGTAAAGACCTCGACAAAAGCATGACCGAAGAGGCAAATAAAATCGTAGACGGGCTGGAAAACCTTTCGCAACGCCGTTCCATTGTTATTTATAATGAGGATTGGCATAAGGGAGTAATAGGAATTGTGGCTTCACGCCTTACGGAGATATATTACCGACCTACTGTTGTTTTGACCAGAACAAACGATTTGGCTACGGGATCGGCGCGTTCGGTTTCCGGATTTGATGTATATAAGGCGATAGAACACTGCAAGGATTTGTTGGAAAACTTCGGGGGGCATACGTATGCTGCCGGGCTTTCCATGAAGATAGAAAACGTACAAGAGTTTACGCGCCGCTTCGAAGCTTATGTCATGGAACATATTCTTCCGGAACAAACAAGTGCGACGATTAACATTGATGCGCAGTTGGATTTCAGGGATATTACGCCGAAATTCTTTTTCGACCTCAAAAAGTTCAGTCCTTTCGGGCCGGATAATCACAAACCGATCTTTGCCACTTTGAATGTTTATGACTATGGAACGAGTAAAGTCGTGGGGCGTGATCAGGAACATATCAAATTGGAATTGGTAGACAACAAGTCGAACAATGTGATGAACGGCATTGCTTTCGGGCAAAGCTCTCAGGCCCGTTATATAAAGACGAAGCAATCGTTTAATATCTGTTACACGATTGAGGAAAACACTCACAAGCGCGGAGAAATTCAATTGCAGATAGAAGATATTAAGCCGAGTAGAAGTAAATGAACGATTACCGGGATATTCTGAAACAATACTGGGGTTACGATTCTTTTCGGGGAATACAGGAAGAAATAATTCGAAGTATTGGCGCGGGTAACGATACGTTGGGACTGATGCCTACGGGGGGAGGCAAGTCGATAACCTTTCAAGTCCCGGCACTTGCGCAGGAAGGGCTTTGCCTTGTTGTCACTCCTTTGATTGCTTTGATGAAGGATCAGGTGCGAAACCTGCGCAGTCGTGGCATCAAAGCTGCGGCCGTTTATTCGGGAATGTCGCGGGAAGAGATTTTTGTTGCATTGGAGAATTGCATATTCGGCGATTATAAATTTCTGTACATTTCGCCGGAACGTCTTGCTTCGGAGCTGTTCCGTCAGAAACTTGGCCGCATGAAAGTCTCGATGATTACGGTCGATGAGGCACATTGCATCTCGCAATGGGGCTATGATTTTCGCCCTTCTTATTTGAAAATTGCCGAAATCCGAACTCTTTTGCCGGGTATCCCGGTGTTGGCCCTCACGGCAACGGCAACTCCCGAAGTCGTAAAAGATATTCAGGCGCGCCTGTCTTTTACCCGAGAGAACGTGTTCCGTATGAGCTTCGAGCGCAGGAATCTTGCTTATGTCGTGCGGCGGACGGAAGATAAGTTCGGAGAATTGTTGCATATATTGACGCACATCCAAGGTTCGGCAATCGTATATACCCGAAATCGGAAGAAGACGAAAGAGGTGGCACAATTTCTTGTTCAGCATGGCATTTCGGCCGATTATTATCATGCCGGGCTGAGTGATGCAGAGAAAGACAAGCGCCAGAAAGACTGGTTGAAAGGGACTTTTCGCGTAATGACGGCAACCAATGCTTTCGGCATGGGGATTGATAAGCCCGATGTCAGGGTTGTTTTACATATTGATTTCCCCGATTCTCCCGAAGCATACTTTCAGGAGGCCGGACGTGCCGGGAGGGATGGAGAAAAAGCTTACGCCGTTTTGTTGTATGCAAAGAGTGATAAGGCGATATTGAACAAGCGGGTTTCAGATACTTTCCCCGACATAGAATATATACGTAAGGTTTATCAGGATGTAAATTACTATTATCAGATGGCAATGGGCGACGGGCTCGGGTGCATGTATCCGTTTAATATAGATGAGTTCTGCCATAATTTTAAACATTTTCCGGTACAGGTTGACAGTGCTTTGAAGATTCTTACGCGTGCGGGTTACCTGGAATATACGGACGAACAGGATGATGCTTCCAGATTGATCTTCACCCTTCAGCGTGAGGACCTGTATCGCATAGGCGAAAACAGCGAGGAAACCGAGAGATTGTTGCGCACGATACTTCGTTCATATACCGGCGTTTTTACCGATTATGTCTATATTAATGAAGATACGCTGGCTTTGCGTAGCGGATTGTCCCGCCAGCAAGTGTACGAAACATTGGTTTATTTGAGCAAACGTCGCATATTGCATTACATACCCGGCCGCAAAACTCCTTATATAGTATATGTTCGTGAAAGGCAGGAGGCGAAGCGTCTTGTCTTTACTCCCGAGGTTTATGAAGACAGGAAAAAGAGTTATGTAAAGCGTATTATGGCTTTATTGGAGTATGCCGAAAGCGACGATAAATGCCGAAGCCGCATGTTGTTGCGTTATTTCGGGGAGAAGAACGAGCATGACTGTGGCATATGCGACGTATGTCTTATGGCGCGTCGTTCGGAATTGCGGCAGAGCGAATTTGATGTATTGGCCGGCGAAGTTCTGGATTTACTGCGTGACAATCCGCTTTCTTCGCGCGCTTTGTTGGAAAAGCTCGGCGGAAACAGGGAAAAAGTATTAAACGTTTTGTCGTATTTGTTGGCGGAAGAAAAGATATCCCAAGAGAACGGCTTGTTGTATGTTCGCGGGTAAATACCTTGTTTGCCAAGGCGTGATGTATAAAAAACTCCGGGGCATGGAAAAAACATGCCCCGGAGTTTTCTGTATGTATGGCAAAGTCTTTTGTTATTTGGCAAAACTTACCGCACGGGTTTCGCGGATGACCGTGATCTTCACCTGCCCCGGATAAGTCATTTCGTCTTGTATTTTCTTTGCAATCTCGGTAGAAAGGCTCTCGGTTTGCTTGTCGTCTATCTTGTCTGCTCCCACGATTACGCGCAATTCACGTCCGGCCTGGATGGCATAAGTCTTGGTCACTCCCGGATAAGACATGGCCAGTTGTTCCAAATCGTTCAATCGTTTGATATAGGCTTCCACAATCTCCCGTCTAGCACCCGGTCTAGCACCTGAGATAGCATCGCATACTTGTACAATGGGAGCCAGCAAGCTTGTCATTTCTATCTCGTCATGATGAGCTCCGATTGCGTTGCAAATGTCTGCTTTTTCCTTATATTTTTCGGCAAGTTTCATGCCAAGCAGTGCATGAGGCAGTTCCGGTTCTTCATCAGGAACCTTACCTATGTCGTGCAACAACCCGGCGCGTTTCGCCTTTTTCGGGTTTAAACCAAGTTCCGAAGCCATAACTGCGCAAAGGTTTGCCGTCTCGCGTGCGTGCTGCAAAAGGTTTTGTCCGTATGAAGAACGGTATTTCATTTTTCCGATGATGCGGATCAGTTCCGGATGAAGCCCGTGAATACCTAAGTCGATGGTGGTACGTTTTCCCGTTTCGATGATTTCGTCTTCCACTTGTTTACGGACTTTTGCAACAACTTCTTCGATACGTGCCGGATGAATGCGGCCGTCGGTTACCAACTGATGCAGCGCCAATCGTGCGATTTCGCGCCGAACCGGATCGAAGGCTGACAGGACGATTGCTTCAGGCGTGTCGTCGACTACGATTTCCACTCCCGTTGCTGCTTCCAAAGCACGTATGTTTCTTCCTTCGCGGCCGATGATCCTTCCTTTGATTTCATCCGATTCGATGTGGAATACGGTTACGGAATTTTCTATGGCTGTCTCGGTTGCCACGCGCTGGATTGACTGAATTACGATGCGTTTCGCCTCACGATTTGCGGTTAACTTGGCATCGTCCATTATATCGTTTATGTATGATTGCGCTTGTGTCTTGGCTTCTTCTTTCAGCGATTCCACTAATCTTTCCTTTGCTTCTTCTGCGGAAAGTCCTGAAATGGTTTCCAGCTTTTCACGCTCTTGCGCTTGTAAAAGATTCAGTTCTTCTTTTTTCTTTTCTATGATAACCAGTTGTGCGTCCAGGTTTTCCTTTACGGCTTCGTTTTCGTTCCGTTTTCTTTGCAGTTCTTCATTCTTTTGGTTTAAAACCATTTCACGTTGCTTCAATCGGTTTTCTGCCTGCTGGATTTTCTGGTTCCGTATTGCTACCTCTTTTTCGAGGTCGGCTTTTTTGTTGAGAAACTTCTCTTTTACTTCCAGAAGTTTGTTCTTTTTTATAACCTCGGCCTCGTTTTCGGCCTCTTTTATGATTTTGTTATATCTTGATTTTAAGCCGTACTTGAAAAAACAGTAGGCCAGTATTCCTCCGATGAGGAAGCCCACAAAGACTAATATTGCTGTTGTCATTCTTGTAATTTTAGTTTGTTTTTATAATAAAAAAGCACAAACCTTTCATAAAGCAGTAAACTTTATGTCTGGCTTGTGCGTATATCACTCTCGTTCTTATGCCTTGAAATACATTACTCCCCGTCTTTCTTGTCCTTTATACATTCATCGATATCCTTCGACCATTGTTTTAGGTTTTTGATGAATGGCTCGGTGTCATTGCGGTTTGTCATGGAAATATTCTCAAATGCCAGTTCCAAAGAACTGATGGCCCATAGAGATTCGCGGTCTATGTCGGGGAATAATTTCCGGTATTTCATTAATTTATCATTTACTTGGCTATTTGCTTTGCGGTATATTTCTTCACTTCCCCGAGGGATGTTCAGGTCATACTTTACATTATTTATAACCAAGTGAATCATCAGTTTATCGTCCATAATCGTATCCTTTACCGTTTTCTTCCAGAAACTTATTCATTCAGTAAAGCGATGCACTTATCGACTTCACGCACAAGCCTCGCTAATCGTTGTTTCGTATCGGCGATGTCTTTATCGTTGATACTGATCATGCGGGCACTTTTCAGGTTTTCGTACATGACTTCTAAAGATTCTTTGCTTTTCCCGATGCGGAACAGTTCTGCCTCTTTTTCTTTTAATTGTTCACGGAGTTCGGCATTTTCTTTTTCTAGATTCCGATAGAGAGACATGAAGTTTTTCAGCTTCTCATCGAATGCATACAATAGCCTGTTTTCTTCTTCCGTCATTTTTTAACCCAAAATCTATACAAATATAGAATAAGGATGGGAGATATAAAAATATTTAGTCGATATTTTATGAAAATAGTCTCAATTTTTTCGCTCGGGCGTGTGGCTTTTTCCTGTAAAGTGTGACAGTGTGGGGTAAAAAGGTGCAAGAATGTTTTAGAAAATCTCGTGGAAATTTTCCGGGAAATACGGCTTGTTGGACGTAAAACAACGGGATGTTTCTTTTTGAGGAGAAGGTTTTTTCGGGAGATTGCACGGGAAGAGAGACTCGAACTCCCGACACTCGGTTTTGGAGACCGATGCTCTACCAACTGAGCTATTCCCGTAAATCCGGTGGCAAAGGTAGCATAAAAAAAGTAATACTTGCAAGTATTGCTTAAAGAAGTTTGAGGCGGTACAGAAAATTTTTCTTCGGCTTGTCGTGTCCGGATGCGGTTGATTGCATTGATTTGTCGGATATTTTTACGTGGGCGAATATTGTGGGCGGAGAGATGACAGAGCGGGAGAGAGGTAATGTCAGCCGGGGTTTATCGACGATAATACTTTTCGATAATATGTTGCTTTCCATTCTATTGAGCGGGGGAACGCGCGCGATGAGGAGGGCATTCGCCAGATTGTCAGTTCTCTGCCTGCAAAGTTTGCCTTGACGCACTCGCCCACGGCGATTGAAGGCGAGTTTGTTACCGTTTGAAGTACCTCTGCCGATTTTTGGCCCGTAGCCACGATTGTGTGACATTCGGGTATTTTTTGCAGCAGCGCTTCGAGTTCAGTCGGCTTTACTATCTGCAGAAAGTTGTCGGAAGCATTGTTCTTTAGTCGTATCACTTCCTCGGCCGTGTCGTAAAGGGCTAGCCCCGTTTCACGGCAGAAATGTTCTATTTTTTCTTTGTCAAACCGTTTGCTGTTCGGAAGGATGAAATAATTTTTGTCTTCTTTGGCAATAAATCCCCATATTCTCCACATGTCATTGTTCCAGTTCGGGTAGAAAAAATCCATGCACCACCGTTTCTTTTGTGGTGGAAAACTGCCTAACATCAGAATCTTCGCGCTTTCGGGAAGAAAAGGTTCCAGCGGATGTTTTTCTACCGGAAGCCGGTCGGGGATGGGATTCATGGAGCTGTTATGCTTTAGATTTCGGCTCCTTTCTTGCCAGAACTAACAGGTTTTGGATATAATTGCTTATCCATTCTTCGGAAAAACCGAGGGCGTGTTGATATTGACGTATGGTCGTTGTGGTTTTACGAATGCTGTCGTCTTTCCAATCCCGCTTGTTGAATATTTTGTGGACCGTTTTGCTTGTCATATTTTCCAGCACCTTTTTGGGAAGAAACGGCATTCGGAGCTTCCATTGCATGAGGTTGACGATGACGGTCATCAGGTCTTGGCTGAACGATTGATAGATGGAAAGATATGTAGGAATGTCGTTTAGTGTCTTACAGTTCTTCTTGATTGAGCTGTCTGTTTCCTTAAAGAAAGAATTTTTTATGCCGTAAATTTCGGTAAGCATCTTCTTGCAGTGGGCTTTCTCTGCTATTCCTAATTTGTTGTTCTGGGTAGGAATTTTTAAAGAGCGCTTGAATGCTGCCAAATCGGGCAGGTATCTTATGTTACTGATTCCCAATTGGGCTGCCATTGTAGCCTGAGTATATACGCGGATTAATGTGAGATAATCCTCCATGCCTCCCACACGTGCAACTTGTTCTTGCCCGTCTTTTGATTTTTTACCGAAAAGTTTTGAGAAAATGTTCATAAAATATTCATTAAAAGTATTTGGCGTACAAAGATACGAAAAATGTGATTTCTTTTAAATTTCTGCTAAGATTCTTCTTTGGAGCGGAAATAAAATGTGTGCTCCCTGAAGATTTGTTCCACCAAACCGAAGCGGATAAAGTCGGCCAGAAGTGCACAAATGTATTTGCGTTTCTGCTTCATTATCCGGCAGCATTGGTTTAATGTAAGTTCTTTATGGTCGCATAACAGTTTTAAGAGGCGTTTCTCTTGCTCGTTGTATGAAATAATGGTTTCTTTTTCTCTGGCTTCTTTTCTCCAGATTTCAAGTTGTACGGCATTGGCCAAGATGTTTTCATCGGCAATGCGTATATATGCCCATGCCTTGTTTTGCTCGTCTATTGCATAAATCGGTTTGATGTTGCTCTCGGCAATCTGCACTTCGAGAATGTCTTTCCCGCCCACTTTGTGGATGGAGATGCTGATCTCCGGTTTGGGACGGCAGTATATTTGTGCGGCGGCCTCTATCATATAGGCTTCTTCGTCGGAACATATTCCTGCAATCTTACCGTTGTCTTTTACCCCGATCAGGAGCTTTCCGCCTTTTGTATTGGCAAAAGCGGAAAGACTGTGGGCTATTTTTCGCGCATCGGAGATGGCAAATTTAAAATCTTGCCTGATGTGTTCCCCTTCGGATATCAGTCGGTGAACGTAAGCTTCGTCGTCTGTTGTTTTCATTGTCTTGATGTTTGACGTGAAGAACGCATGAATGTCGGTAATATTGCGCCGGCATTTTTTGTTTTTGTCGGAATGTTATTTCCGAAAGTTCTTCAGTCCTGTCTGCAAGAACTCGATATATTTATTCACATCCTCGTCGTATGCATACGATTTGTTGAGCGGTTTTCCTTCATTGTCGAGCAAGACATAGAAAGGTTGTGCGTTTGCTCCGAACTTTACGCGCTGTAAGTAACTCCATTTGTCGCCTACGGTTCGAAGAGTCCGTTCCTGTCCGTTCTCAGTGATTCGAATTGGTTCGGGCAGTTTTTCCTTATCGTCTGTGTAAAGTGTGATTAAAACGTAGTCATTCCTGAGCATGTCACTTACCCGATAATCCGTCCATACGGCCAATTCCATCTTTCGGCAATTCACACAGCCGTAGCCTGTAAAGTCAAGCATCACCGGCTTTTTGTTCTTACGTGCATATTCCATGCCTTCTTCGAAGTCGTAAAACTGTGCATGCACTTCGTTGTTGTACAGATTAAAATCCTGTGTTTGCATGGGAGGCGCGAAGGCACTGATGGCTTTTAACGGGGCGCCCCATAATCCCGGTAGCATATATACGGCAAAAGACAGCGAGAACAATGCCAGGAAGAAGCGGGGCACGGACACTTTTGTGCTGTTGTCGTCATGGGGGAACTTCAGTTTTCCGAGAAGATACATTCCAAGTAATGCAAAAATAACGATCCAAAGTGCGAGGAACGTCTCGCGGTCAAGGATACCCCATCCGTATGCCAGATCGGCAACGGACAAGAATTTTAGGGCAAAGGCCAGCTCCAGGAATCCCAGACATACCTTTATGGCATTCATCCACCCGCCGGATTTGGGCATGGATTTCAGCCACGACGGGAATAAGGCAAACAGTGTGAACGGCAGGGCAAGGGCAATGGCAAAGCCCAGCATGCCGATGGCCGGGGCTAAGATACTGCCCGTCGTGGAAACTTCGACCAATAAAAATCCGATAATGGGGCCGGTGCATGAGAAAGAGACCAGCGCCAGTGTAAACGCCATAAGGAATATGCTCAGCAGACCGGCGGTTTTCTCTGCCTTGCTGTCCACGGCATTACTCCATTTTGACGGAAGGGTTATTTCGAACGCCCCGAAGAAAGATGCGGCGAATATGACCAGCAGCAAACAGAAAAACAGGTTGAAGAAGGCATTAGTCGATAGCTCATTTAGTTTGTTTGCCCCATAGATTAGTGTGACGGCCAGGCCCAGTGCGACATAAATAACCACAATGGATGTTCCGTATATCCACGCGTCCCGGATGCCTTTCCGTCGGTTGTTGCTTCGTTTCAGGAAGAAACTTACGGTCATCGGGATAATGGGCCATACACAAGGCGTAAACAGGGCAAGCAGTCCCCCGATAAATCCGGTGAAGAAGATGGTCAGCCATGAGTAAGAAGAACTGTTTGTGGTCTCGCCGTATTGCTGTAATTCTTTGATGACAGGTTGCCAGTAATCGGCAAAACCGGTATTTGTATTTTCCTCAAGGCCGGTTTGCAGTGTGTCGGCCGATGCCGTGTGCTCTGTGGTTTGCCGGGAGCTTTCATCCGGTTTTGCGGCAGCAGCTGTTTTTGTCTTTGCGTTGTTCGTTAGATTTGTTTCGCCGCTGATTTGAAAATCCACCTTTGTAGGGGGAAGGCAATTCTCATCGTTACATGCACCATATTCCAGGTATCCGGCAATTTTATAGGTTTTTTCCGTGAGTCGGACCTTTTGTATGAAAGTAACTTTCTTTTCGAAGTATCGCACTTGCATGCCGAAAATCGGATCATTGACGTCGATTTCTTTCCCTTTGGCTTCCAGCTTTCCCATGAGTTCCGCCCCCGTTATCTCATCTACATTGAATGTCGCGGAAATGGGACCTCCTTCTTCCAGGTCGGTGGAGTAGACGTGCCAGCCGTCATCTATGGTTCCTTCGAAGACGATTTCGGCTTCTTTGTCTGAGATGATTTTCCATTCGCTTTTAAAACGTGCCGGCTCCTGTATTTGGGCAAGGGCTGGCAGGAAGAATAACGTTGCGAGTATCCATCCGAGTGAAAGTCTTTTTATCATAGCTGTTTCTTGTATTTTTTAATGAGGTAATGATATAAAAACGATGCAAAGATACGGTGTTTCGGGCGGATAACCGAATTGATATTTTGAAAAGTATTGAAAAATATGGTATTTGCGTGGATATTTTTCTTTTCCTTGTCGAAGTCTTTTCGGAAAAATGTTCCGTATCGTTAAAAAAACGCGACAGCTTTTCTCATGAAAGCCGGGGTGTTTTTTCATTTTTTTGCCGTAATGGGGTTCATTTTGCGCTGATAAAAAAACATTCTGTTGGGAGATTTTTCTATTACATTCCCGTCTTGTTAGGTAAAGTTTCGGGTAAATGGAAAAATTCTGCCAACAGAATGGATATATAGATATAGGTGTATCGCTTAAAAATACTTCATGCGGTGGAGATAAGTGACGCCGGCTGTTTCTTCCGGCAATGCCTTTCTCCGGTTGAAGTGTGCCGCAGTTATTTTGCAAGTAAATATTTGATTACACCATAACCGCCTATTATTTGCACGAGCATTCCCGGTATGCCGATACGGAAGTCTTGGATTGCTGCATAAAAACTACCCGTCATCAGCCATTCTCCGGCGGTACCTATTACCTGATAAGCCAATACGGTCGCAAGAAGAAGCAGTATGCTTACTTTTTTAAAGTGGTGAGCGATGTATCCGGCACTCAGCGCAAGCAGTACGGATTTAAGCAGAATGGCGGGCAATACGGCGGGAAGCGGCATCCCGAATAATGCAGAGTTTACCACCGGCGAAAGAATTGCGGTCAGCAGTCCGGCCTTCCATCCATATTTATAAGCTGCGATGAGCGTGAAGAAATAAATAGGAAGCCATATCATTCCGCCTTGGGGAATGAGGTGACAGAGCTGGGGAAGCAGGATATTTCCTACGACGAACAGACCGGCTATCCAGTATGTTTTCACATCGCGATACGTTAATGTGTAAAGTTTTACAGTTGTTTCCATTTCGTATAATGTTTTTTAGTGATTATTTTTTCGCATTGTTTTGTATGAAATCTTCTATTATCGGGAGGATTTCTTCGGCCGTTTCTGCCTGGAAGGTGCGGGTTTCCAGCGGGCACCATCCCGATCGATCCCGGTTTATTATGTGTGGAACTACTTTGGCAAACGATACATCTGTATGATATTTTTGCAGTAATGTCAGTGCAGGCTGGCTGATTACATCGGCATAGACCGTCTTTATTCCGCCCAACACCATCAGTGCCGCCGCGGCTTTTCCTATCACCTTGTCGGCAATGGCGGCACCTTTTAGAAAAGTGGCCTCGTGCTTCAGTAAATAGTACAGGTCGGCAACTCCGCGTTGTCGGAATATTCGGATCTCCTTATTGGCAATAACGCAAGAACATCCTTCCGCGTGCAATCGTTCTATCAGCTCCTCCATTTGTTAAAGTTTCCCTTCTTTTAAATCATTTACGAATTGATCTATGCGGTGCAATTCCTTGGGGATGTTAATGGACTGCGGGCAATGCGGAGTACATTGGTTACATCCGGTACAATGATCGGCTTGTCGTAAGCGGGGAACGCTACGGTCGTATCCGATGAGAAACGCTCTTCTTGCTTTCCGATAGTTTTCCGATTGAGAGTTTTCCGGGATGTTTCCTTCATTCACGCACTTGTTGTAGTGCAATAATATCCCCGGTATGTCGATTCCGTAAGGACACGGCATGCAATACTGGCAGTCGTTACACGGAATTGTCGGGTATTCCATCATCAGTGTAGCGGTATCATAGAGGAACTGGAACTCGGAGTCTGACAACGGTTCCAGCGGGGAATATGTATGAAGATTGTCTTCCAGGTGTTCCATGTACGTCATCCCGCTCAATACAGTCAGCACTCCGGGGAATGAACCGGCGTAGCGGAATGCCCACGATGCCACGCTGCTTTCGGGAGCGCGCTGCTTCAGACGAGCTGCAATGTGGTCGGGAACATTGGAAAGACGTCCGCCTAATAGTGGTTCCATGATGACGGCCGGAATGTTTCTTTTCTGAAGTTCATCATAAAGATATTCGGCATTGACATTATTTCCCGAGGCATGTTTCCAATCGACGTAGTTCAATTGGATCTGTATAAAGTCCCAATGTACTTTTTCATGCAGGGCAATCAGTTGGTCGAACACTTCGCGTCGTCCGTGGAATGACCATCCCAGGCGTCGGATGCGCCCGGCTTTTCGTTCTTCAATGAGGAAGTCCAGCATACCGTTGTCGATGTATCGCGACTCGAAATCCCTCATACTTCCGCCAATGGAGTGAAGAAGGTAATAATCGATGTAGTCTACTTGCAAATCTTTAAACGACTGGTGATACATTTCCAGCGAGCCTTCCCGGCTGTGATCGCCGAAGTTCGACAACTTGGTTGCAATGAAAAGTTTCTCTCTCGGGTAACGTTTCAGCGCAATCCCCGTGGCTTTCTCGGATAATCCCCGCACGTATGCCGGAGATGTATCGAAGTAATTTACTCCATGGGCGATAGCTACGTCAACCAGTTTGTTGACGGTTTCCTGGTCGATTACTTCCTTCTTGTTGTCGTTTTTATCTTTTGTCATCGGCCAACGCATGCAGCCGTATCCCAGGAGTGATACTTTATCTCCCAAAGAAGGATGCGTGCGGTAGGTCATTTTATCGGTTGGAATTTCTGTATTTGCCGCATGTTTCGAGCTGTTGCCCGCTCCGTTTTTGCATGACACAATTCCGGTTGAGGCGAGTCCGGCCAGTCCCATTGTTTTAAAGAAATCCCGGCGGTTTATTTTATGTTCGTTATGGTTCTCTTTCATTTTGCTGAATTTATTAGTTGTAAATTTAAGTGTCAGCGCATTTTCCTGTAGGCCTTTTGCGTTAAATCGTGCGGTGTACCTCGTGTCCTTCCACGTAGATTGCACTGAATGGGCGTGCCGGACATAAGTTTTCACAGCTTCCGCATCCGATGCAACGCTCAGTGTTTATTGCAGGGATCTTGCGGGAATTTTGATTTTCCGGATCGGATGGAATCATTTGTATGGCTCCTGTGGGACAATGACGGGCACAGTTGTCGCAGTCTACATCGTCGGTTTGTGTGATGCAATTGGCTTTTATCCATACGGCATGCCCTACTTGTGTGGCCGATTTGTCGGCAGTTGTGATGGGCTGTATGGCTCCTGTGGGGCAAACGTCGCCACATTTTGTACATTCCGGGCGGCAGTATCCGCGCTCGAATGACATCTCCGGTTGCATAAACCTCGATAAATCGGAAGAAGGACGAAGCACTCCTGTGGGACAAACCGAAACACATAACTGGCATCCCGTACAGTGTTGGGCAAAGTGCCGCGCGCTTAAAGAACCCGGCGGGGTTATGGGAGTGGCACGATCGGGTATTTTTTTGTCAATGATGGTGGCCAGTCCGCCATCGACTTTCTTCTCTTGAGCTTTTATTGTCGATGCTGCCGTAAGAGCAATGGCCGTGCTTAAGAATGTACGGCGGCTGTTGTCCGACGCATGGCCTGTTGTTTGTTCCGAAGGCGCGTCGCTTACGGAAGTTGTTTCTGTCTTCTTCGGGTGTGTATATCGGATAGCTTTTTCTTTACATTGCTCAAGACAGTCCATACATGCCACGCACCTGCTGTAATCGATGGTGTGTGTTTTTACGTCAATACAAGATGCTTTGCAGTTACGGGCGCACTTGTGGCAGTTGACACATTTCGATGTATCGATTACAGGCTTGAGCCATGCATATCTGGAGATGAAGCCGAGTATCGTTCCCACCGGGCATATTGTATTGCAATATGTGCGTCCTCCGCGCCAGGCAAGCACGATCAGTACCAAAAAGGTCACGACGGCCACAATAAAAGTCGGAAGGCTTTTCATCCAAACATCGGCGGAGTAGAACCAATAGTTGTCCATGTGTTCCGATAAAGCAGCCAGCATATTGTCACCCCAAAGGTAGATGGGTTGAAACAGGTTGGAGGCGATTCTTCCGTAAGCACTGTATGGAGCAATCAGAGCGGCCGCAGATGCAAATCCGGCCACAAGGGCGATGATGAATAAAGCCAGCACTGTCCAGCGTAATCCGGTGAGGGCTTTTGAGTAGCGGAATCGGTTCTTCTTTCTCTTGCCTGCAATCCAGGAAACAACATCCTGGAAGATTCCCAGCGGACAGATGACCGAACAATACACACGTCCTAACAGAAGTGTAAGAAGTATAAGCAATAAAATTATCCCGACGTTCAGGGCCAACACCGCAGGAAGAAACTGGATTTTTGCCATCCAGCCGAACCATGCGTGCAAGGTTCCCGTAAAGTCAAGGAATAACAGCGTGATGAAGAATAAAAAAATGACGGCAAGAACGCGTCTGATTTTTTGTAGCATAAACCATGAATTATTAGTTAGTCATATAAAATCTCTGTATGCGGATGATGCAAAAATACAAATATATTTGTTCCTTTAATTATACAGATTACTGATAAATATATCAATTTTACGGATGCTGATTGCGGCAAGTGCCTCATAAAATAACGAGAGGAAAGAAACACAATCGTTGTCTTTTGCCTCTCGTTACGGTTCGTTCTTTTCCGATTAAGGAAGTTCTTTTATTTTTATATTCTTAAACCAGACTTCATCACCGTGGTCTTGCAGTAAAATGTAGCCTTCGGATGCGTTACCGAAATTAGGCCAGTTGCGATATTTACTGTAGGCCACCAGTGCATTCCACATCTGGTTGTTTCTATCGTATTCGATAATTTTCTCACCATTCATCCAATGTTCCACATGATTCCCCTTGACGATTATGATGGCGGAATTGAAATCTTTTTTATTGTAAGGCTTCTTTTCCGGGGCAGGAATGAGGTCGTATAATGAGCCGGCCTTGCGGTTTCCCTTCACGCCTAACTTTGCGTCCGGGTGTTTGTCGTCGTCCAGTATCTGGTATTCGCAACCGATGGCGGAACCATCTCCCTTGTTTAATTCCGGATCAACGAAATATTTGATTCCGCTGTTGGCCCCTTCCGTTATCTTGAAGTCGACCTTTAGGATGAAATTCTTGTATGTGCGTGTGGTTACGATGTCGCCTCCGTTGGCAGACTCCGCGCCGTTTCCCTTGAGGACCTTCAGTATGCCGTTTTCTATTTTCCATCCTTTTTCAGGGAAGCCGGAAAGTTTGGCTCCTCTCCAGCCGTCGGTTGTTTTCCCATCCCATAATAATTTCCATCCTTCTTTGGCTTCTTGCGGAGAAATGGTGTTGGCTATCAGATTTATTTCTGGGGCGGCTTTCTCTGCCGGAGTGCTATATTTTTCAACATCTTCCGTGCAGATGCGGATATTTCTCCAGCTTATGGTCTTGCCTTCGTCTTTTTCATTTCCTATAGCATGTACTTGCAGTGCGATAAACCCTTCGGGAGTCATGTCATCCCAAATGTTTGCGCAAGGAATATCATTTACCCATGTGCGGATAGAGTTCCCGATGGCCTCAATGCGAGCCTTATTCCATTGGTCCTTTTTAAAGGCAGTTTTTGCCGGAGTGTTCAAGGTCAACGGATATAACCAATTGCGTCTTGCTTCATCGTAAATGCCGCCCGACCATGCACGTGCTGAGGGATCTATCTCAAATTGATAGCCGTGTACGCGTCCGTTCTGGTAGTCTTTCTTGCTTTCACTGCGTATCTGTACGCCGGAATTCAGGCTGTTGTCGATTTTAAATTCGAATTCCAGTATGAAATCCTTATAGGTCTTTTTTGTAACCAGGAAAGTGTTTGGCGTATTCATTTTCGATACGCCCACGATGGCGCCGTCTTCTATTTTATATTCGGCCTTCCCGTTCAGCCTTTTCCATCCCTTTAAATTCTTTCCGTTAAATAGGGGTTCCCAGTTTTGGGCCGAGATGCCTGACGCTACAAATGCGAACAGGCAGGCAAAAAGTATGTATTTTTTCATGGATAATATGACTTATAGTTTGTAAAATTCTTCCCATCCTTTGCGGGGAGGAACGCCCGTAAGCATTGCGTTGGCAAAGGCATTGTTTGTAATTTGTTTGGTTCTTGCATCGAAATACAGTTGTGCGTTCAGTCGTTGGGCGATAACTCCCAGACAGAATACCTGGCTCAATACGCCGTTTATCTCGAATGGTGAGCGGGTTTTTTCCAATCCCTGACATGCAAGAAGGAAATTCTCGAAGTGGTTCGACGGGCTTTTTGGAACAGGAGGCAGTTTGTCTGCCATCTCTTTTGCCTTTTCTTCGGGGATGATGGAAAGGGTGCTCCCGTGACTTCCTCCTTTAAATATAAGATCTTTGGTGTAGATAATTTTCCCGGGATTCAGCGTCGACGGAGCGGTTTCTCCCTGATTTGTTGCCGGAATGTTGGGATCTAATTCAGAAACCCCGTATCCTTTCGGCAGAGGGGGAAGGTTGTCTATCCCGTCGTACCATGTAATGTCTACCGGAGGCATGCTTCGTCTTTGCGGGAAGCGGAACAGGATGGTAGAAGAATATGGGAAGAAGAAGTCATTGTGGCCTTCAGCTTTCAGCATGGTTATTTCGTAAGGCAATCCCAATTCAAGGAATTCGTGAACGGTATCAAGGATATGTGCTCCCCAGTCGCCCAGCACGCCCATACCGAAATCGTACCAGCACCGCCAGTCTCCCTGGTGATATTTTGCATTAAAGTCATGGTAAGGTGCGGCACAAAGCCACGTGTTCCAGTCCATTCCTTTGGGAATATCTTCTCTGTCCGGCATCTTGTATATGGATTTTGCATCCCATTTATGCCAACGTCTAATGTTGTTCATGTGTGCGGTGACGGCGGTAACATCTTTAATTATTCCCGCGTCCATCCATGCTTTAAACTGGAAATAGTTTGCTTCCGAGTGCCCTTGGTTTCCCACTTGCGTCGCCAAATTGGGATGTTTGCGCGCAGCTTCCATTAAAAGCTCGGCTTCATTGAACGTGCGCGTCATGGGCTTTTCCAGATAAACATGTTTTCCTTCTGACAAAGCCAGCATGGCTATCGGGAAATGAGAGTGGTCGGGGGTGGCAATGGTGACGGCGTCAAACTCATTTCCACACTTGTCGAATAGTTCACGAAAGTCGCGAAACTTCTTGGCTTTCGGGTACATTCCCTGTACTTTCTGCGTTTGTTTCCCGTCAAGGTCTACGTCGCATAAGGCGACGACCTCGACCATTCCCGTGCGGGCGAAATCTTCTATGATCTGTTGCCCGCGGTTTCCGATACCTATGTGGGCAATTTTTACTTTACCTTTTGCCTTTTTTTGTGCTGCGATTGGGGAAGAAGCTCCCAATAAGTCGCTACTGCCTAATGCGATGCCGGTAGTGGTCATCGCCATTGTCTTTAAAAAGTTTCTTCGTGTTACCATGATGTTGATTTAATGTAATGCAATGTGTGTGATATAAGATCGGGATGTAATTCCCAATTTTGCCCCTAAAGTTATAAGTTTTTTTGAGAAATCTACTTTCTTTGTGCCGATTTTTTTTGAATTGAATCTTTTTGTACAGAAGAAAATATCGAATTCTTTTTCTGAAAAGGATGTTTTCTTTTTGTTTCTGCATCGGGGAATTTTATCTGTTTCATCCCGTTGGTTTTACTTGGGACAGGCTGCGTTTCTTTAAGCCTTTCGGGACAGTTGCGGCGGAGGAAAAGAAAAAGGCAGTCATCTTACTGAGATAACTGCCTTTTAAGCCGGTGATCCGCTTGGGGCTCGAACCCAAGACCCCAACATTAAAAGTGTTGTGCTCTACCTGCTGAGCTAGCGAATCTTACCATGTTTGCATCGTTTTTCGATTGCGTGTGCAAAGGTATGTGTTTCTTATCAAACCGCCAAATCTTTTGTTTCTTTTTTATGTATAAATTTTTAATTCGCCTTGTTTTCGACTGTTTTTAGGTATCTTTTTGTGAAGATAAGAAGTCGGTATCCTTCTTATGTATGTATTTTTGGTAATAAGATAGCAGTAGCGTGGTGAGTGGTAATGCGATGATCATTCCCAACAGTCCCATGAGTGCTCCCCATACGGAGAGGGAAAGCAGGATGATGGCCGGATTCAGTCCGGTGATTTTTCCCATGATTTTAGGTACAAGAAACCCATCTTGTATGATTTGTACAATGACGAATACGGACAGGGCCAGGCCTAAAATGAACCAGAAGTTCTCGCCCGTGTCGGCAGCTTTCAGCAGGGCCAGTAAAATGGTGGGGATGAATCCGATGATTTGAAGGTATGGTACCATATTAAGAAGACCGATAAACAGGCCGAGGCCGATGGCCAACGGAAAATCGATGATGAGGAAACCGATGCTGAAAAGGATTCCTACGCAGAATGCAACGAGGGCTTGTCCTCTGAAATATTGGTTCATGCTGTCTTTTATATCGGTCATGATGCGCAATACCATGTCGCGATGTTTGGCCTGAATCAGGTTGATCCATCCGGAAGCTATCTTTTCGTAGTCCAAAAGAATGAAGAAAATGTATAAAATCATGATGAATGAAGTACAAATGGCTACGATGATGTTGAACGAAGTAGACAGCAATATTTGTACTTGCGGTATGACTTTTTGGACAGCCTTGATGATGTTTTCGGCATTTAGCATCGCTTTTAGCTGTTCGGTGTCGACATTTTCCCGGATAAAGTTGCTGACAATATCCGGAAGAGCTGCCTGTTTCCCTTCTATGAAATAGATTTCTATCAGTTGTTTCAACTTGATAAATTCATCGACCATCGGGGGGATGATGAGAAAACATGCGGCCGTTCCAATGATGATGAGCGTAAGCATGACGGCAAGTATGGAGACCGCCCGATTTTTTATGCGGAGCTTATGCTGATAAAATAGCACCATGGGGTACATCAGATAGGCAATAAGCCACGAAATGAAGAAGGGAAGAAGTACACTGCTCAGCCGGTTTAACAAATAAAGTATAATTAAAAGGACTGCTCCGCCGAGGACTCCACGGATAAAGCTGTCGAATGTTATTTTTTTTTGTGTCAGCATATTATTTGGGCGATTGGGAAAGTTTATATATTGCAAATGTACGATATTTGAAAAATTAAATGATGAAAAAAGAACGATTAATATACGTAAAAGGTAAAACATCTGTTAAAAAAAGAACAAATTTAGGCTAAGGATGTAAAAACCTTTTTATCTTTGTTCAAAGCAAAACGCGAAAAAGATACAATGGGAATGCTGTATGTGGTTCCCACTCCGGTGGGAAATTTGGAAGATATGACGTTCCGGGCAGTCCGGATACTGAAAGAAGTTGATCTGATTTTGGCGGAAGATACACGTACCTCGGGTATCTTGTTAAAACATTTTGAGATTAAAAACGCATTGCAGTCGTATCATAAGTTCAATGAGCACCGCACGGTTGAACAACTTGTTGAGCGCCTGAAGGGTGGAGAAACGATGGCTTTGGTTTCAGACGCGGGCACTCCCGGCATATCCGATCCCGGCTTTCTGATTGTTCGCGAGTGTGTCCGGAATGGAATAACGGTACAATGTCTGCCGGGAGCCACGGCTTTTGTTCCGGCACTGGTGGCATCGGGACTGCCGGACGAGCGTTTTTGTTTTGAAGGATTCCTTCCTCAGAAGAAAGGAAGGAAGACGCGCTTGGAAATGTTGCGTGAAGAAACTCGTACAATGATCTTTTATGAATCTCCTTATCGGCTGGTGAAAACATTGGGGCAGTTCATTGAATTGTTTGGAGGGGAGAGAACTTCTGCCGTATGCCGCGAGATTTCCAAGATACATGAAGAGTGTGTGCGGGGAACATTGTCGGAACTTCTTGAGCATTTCACGCTGAATGAGCCTCGGGGAGAATTCGTTATTGTAGTAGAAGGAAAAGATAATTAAAATAAATTGATACTAAACAAGAAGAAAGCTATGAAGAAAGTTGTATTATTATCATTGTGTGCTGCTTGTCTGGCTTCATGCGTACAGACAGGACAGAATAAGGGCGATTTGCAGGCGCAAAACGATTCTTTGCGTATGGAATTGTCGGGACGTGATGCAGAACTTGACGAGATTATGGGAGCTTTTAACGAAATACAGGAAGGTTTCCGTGAAATCAATGAGGCAGAAAATCGGGTTGATTTGGAGAACGGCGCACTGGAAAGTAAGTCGGATGCGGATAAGATTAAGGAAGATATTCGTTTTATTAGTGAGAAACTGAAGAGCAACCGCGAGCAGATTGCCGAGTTGGAAAAGAAATTGCAAAACAGTACTTATCAGTCTGCGGAACTGAAAAAAGCCATTAAGAAGCTGACGGATGAATTGGAGTCAAAGCAGAGACAGATTGAAACCTTGCAGACAGAGTTGGCTTCGAAGAACATCCGTATTGCGGAACTTGACGAGGCTGTGGAAGGTTTAAACCGAAATGTGGATGAACTGACGGCGGAAAACAAGGCACAGAGTAAGACTGTTGCCGTGCAAGACAAGGCATTGAATACGGCATGGTACGTGTTTGGTACGAGATCGGAACTGAAAGATCAGAAGATTTTAAAGGGAGGAGAGGTGCTGAAGGATGACGAGTTTAATAAAGATTACTTCACGCAGATAGACATTCGTACCGATAAGGTGATAAAATTATACTCGAAACGGGCAAATCTTCTTACCACCCATCCCGAAGGTTCTTACGAACTGGTGAAAGACGATAAAGGACAGTTGACGCTGAACATTACCAATCCTACGGCATTTTGGAGTATTTCTCGTTATCTGGTTATCCAGGTGCGTTGATGGGATATTTTGTTGATTGAACGATAAAGTCCCGATGTTTTATGCAAAACATCGGGACTTTATGTTTCGATGAACCTCGTCTTTTCATGAGAACGGCCGCTTCTTTCAGTAAGAAAGAGCGGCCGTTCTGTATTGTTATAGGCGTTTTATCAATGCTCGTCTTCCGTAAAACCGGTGCGGTAGTGTCCGTCTATCGTGTAAGTGGTACCGTCTTCCAACGATACTTTAAACGAAATCTTGTCTACAACGCTTTGGCTCGGAGTGGTAAACGCGTTCTCGGTAATCTTGCCGTCTGAGATTTTTACTTTTGCAGGGCCGCCTTCTGAGGCGAACAGATTATCGACGAAATCGCTTGTCATAAACAGGCGGTTATCGTAGTCTACGACAACTTTTACTTTAAAGATTACGCCGTTCGGATCATTATTACTCTCTACCCACATTTCAGTAGAGAGGTTTGCAGCCGTATTGTACGTATTGATTAGGAAATACGGGCTGGCAGCTCCGCCGTTAGGTGTCGATGTTACCCACCAGTCGCCGGCCATTTCTTCAACACTTGTGCCGCCTGCTTCCGTATCATCGCACGATGTGAAAGCAAAAGTCAGCAGAGCCAACAGTAAATAAGTATATATTTTCATATCGATTCTTATTGTTAAGTTATAGGTTCAATCGTATTGTTTAATTCTTGTCCCACCATACTTTTTCGGTGATGGCCGGCGAATCCGGAGTATTCGGATTGTATTGTGCGGCGCTAAGCGGGTAAGGAATGCGGTTAACATACGTGCCAGAGCCCATGTCGTTTGTCCACGGACTGATTAAGTCGCCGGCTTGGTATCCGCTTACCGTCCCGTCGTTTTCAAAATATTCGTCGAAAACATCCTCAGCCTTTGCCGAAGACATTTTGGGAATATCGGTACGACGGATTTCGCTCCATGCCTCCATGTGATCCATGTAATACAGTGCTACCCATTTTTGCATGCCGATCAGATACATTTTATCAGCATTGCTGTCCCAGTTTACTGCGGCTCCTGCAAGGAATGTATCCGCGTTTCCGATACCGCGTGCCGTAAAGTCGGTTCTTACACCTTCTTCGTATGCAGCTTTTGCTTTCGCGTCGTCAGAATAGAAGCGGTGATATACTTCGGCTTTTAGGAATGATAATTCCGCAAGGGTGAAGAAATATACCGGTTGCGTGGTGGCAACTCCGTAATCGGCTGCGCTTACGTGCTCCGCTTTCCAGTTGTTTGCACCAAGAGCATTGGGCATTTGTGCTTTACCGCCCGGGATCTGTCCGGCATATTGTCCGTAAACAGGATTCGAAGCCGGCACGATTCCGTATGCGATGCGCGGATCGTTTGTTGCTTGCAGATACGATGTGAACGGGAAAGCCATGCATTGGTTTTGTCCGTTCAAGTTCATGTTTACTTCTATCCACGGGTTACGTTTGTTTACTTCGTTAGCCCATCCTTTTACGGCAGCGTCGGCAGTCATGAAATTGTCCGCGTCGACTAACGATTTTATTTTCGTTTCGTAGGTTGCTGCGTCGACGCCTGCATCGTGTAATCTCAGGTACATGCGCAGACGCAATGCGTTTGCGAAACCAATCCATTCGTTGATGTTGCGGTCGAATATCAGGTCTTGGCTTACCAGATTATCTGGATTTGTTCCCAGATCGGCCTCAGCTTCGTCCAGTTCGTTCAGTACACCTTTGTACACATCTTCCCCGTTATCCCACTTCGGACTTTGAATGTTTTGTCCTTGTGTCGCTTCGCTGTACGGAATTTTATCGAACAAATCGACGGCAACCTGGAATATGTATGCGCGTAACACGGTAGCGGCAAAACGGTCCGATGCGCTTGTACTGTTCTGAATTACGTATGCGGCGTCGGGCAATGCTCCCGCGAACATAAAGCGATAAGGGTAATTTATGATATCATCGCTCTCTAAAAAGCGGTAATAGGTCAGCTTGTCATATTGACTTCCTGACGGGTTTTGCTCGAAGTACTGAGAGAAATAGCCCGTACAGTTGTAGATGTCGCTTCCGATGGCTGTAGCCAATCCTACTTCAACACTGGGGAATACCAGATCAGGCGTTACGTCGCTGCTGGACGGATAATCCGGATCCTCATTGATGTCCAGGTCGCAACTTGCGGTAAACAAACCGGCCATCATCATGCTATATAGTAATATTTTCTTCATATCTGTGTTATACTTTTTTTAGAATTTAACCATAACATTGAAACCAAAACGACGTGTTGACGGGTTGGCATTGAATTCTCCGAAGTTACCTAACAGGTCGTTTCCGAAAGAAGTCATTTCCGGATCGATGAATGTATTGGAATCGGGTGTCCACAAGAACAGGTTGTTTCCGTAAACAGACACGCGCACAGCCTGGAGAGGAGTGTTAACTAACCATTTGTTCGGCAGGTCCCATCCGATAACCAATGAGCGGAGTTTTACAAAAGATTTATCGATTAGGAACGCCGAAGCGTAATCAAATCCTCCGTCTACCCAGAAGTATTGCAGATCGGCTCCGCTTGCAATCGGAGTAGTATTCTCAACATAGCTTACCTCGCCGCCCGGGCCTGTCACTTTATTTACCGATCCGGGGATGATAAAGGTGTTACGTCCGTTGTAAGCCGTCTGGATGGCTGTACCGCCGAAGTAGGTCAATGACTTACTATTTGAGTACATTACACCGCCATGACGGATATCGAAGTCGGCACTTAACGTCAGGCCTTTGTAACGGAACGAGGTGGAGATACCCATTTGATAGCGGTTGTTCATGTCTCCAACGACAGCATAGTCGGAAGCGATGACGGGAAGTCCGCTCTCGGCACTCACTACCATGTTGCCATTCGGATCACGTTCCGGAACAGCCGACTCGAAGACTCCCACAGGCATTCCCGTAATAGCATACATTCCGGTTCCGCCTCCTAATGAAAGCAAGCTGGCTCTTCCGCCCAATTCTTCCGGCAAACTGATGATTTTACTCCAGTTGCGTGTGAAGTTGACGCTCACGTCCCAACTGAAATCTCTCAGTTTTACGGGGGTGAAGTTTACCAGCAATTCGATACCTTTATTCCGTATTTTACCCAGGTTCATGTTACGACTTGTATAACCGGCCGACGGATCCATGTTGACATTAAAGATTTGTTTGTCGGAATTACGGTTATAATATGCCAGGTCGAATGAGATCCGGTTCTCAAGGAATGCCATGTTCAGACCGAATTCATACTCAGTGGTCATCTCGGGAGTCAGGTAAATGTTTCCGAGCTGATTGCTTAAAGTATACCCGTTAACGCCGTTCAACGGAAGGTTGATTTGGCCGAATCCCATCGGATATTGCCCTTGTATGAACGGAGTGCTGGTCATGTAAACGTCAGCATCGTTACCGGTTTTACCCCAGCTGGCGCGAACTTTACCGAAAGTGATGATGTCTTTCCATTCGTTTTTCAGCAGTTCACTGAAGATAAAGCTTCCGGTAACGCCCGGATAGAAGAAGCTGCGTTCGTTCTTCGGAAGGGTAGAAGACCAGTCGTTACGGGCAGTAACGGTCACATAAACCATGTTCTTCCAAGAACCTTCAAACTGTCCGAATACACCCATAAGGCGGCGAAGCTCTTTGTTTGTGGTGAGGAGCGGAGTAGAAGGTGAGTTTGTCAGGTTGAACCAAGTGGGAAGAGTCAGGTTGGTGACTTCGGCCTGTTGGTAAGAATAACTGCGTTCGTTACCGTTGAAACCTACCAATGCATTTACATGGAAGTCGTTGATCGGCATGTTGAAATTCACCATAATGTCATGGTTAATCTCGCGACGGCGACTGATTTGCTGCGTGTATGAACCGGTTATTGAGTAGAAAGGACTGCTCGCACCCAGTTGTGTTCCGTTGGGGACGTCGTCGGTGTAGAACAAAGCATTCAGGTTAGGAACACCTATGTCCTGTTGTCCTGTCGTCGTATCGAGACCTAAACGGTAAGTGAACTTGAAGTATTTCAAGAAATCATAGTCTACCTGGAATTTACCATAGAAACGTTCCGATTCATAAGCGTTCAGGTAGTTCTCCAAAGTATAGTACGGGTTGTTCAGTCCATACCAAGTATAGTAGTATCCCGGCGTGTTGTGTATGTTACTCATATCCGCCATGTCGGTGATACTAATGTCGCGCGGAGTTTGGTAAACTGCGTTCAATGCAGATAAACCCTGTCCTGTTGCAGCAAATTTATTCTTTTGTGTAGAATAGTTTAATGAGGTAGAAAACTTCAAGTTGCCGATAGAGTGACTGCCACGTGCCGAGAAAGTATATTTATCGTAAGAGTCGGCGTCGGTAGGCATGATACCGTCATCGCTGGTTTGTGAGAATGAAACGAAGTAATCGCTGCGATCGGTTGCTCCGTTGAACGAGAGGCTGTTGCTGTAACGGAAGCCTGAATCGAAGAAATCTTTCATGTTATCTTCGTTGGCAACGTAAGGTTTCGTGCGTTGTTCCACGTCTCCCCATCCCCATCCATAGGGGCGCATCTGTCCGTTAAAGCGAGGTCCCCAAGAACCGTTCTCGGCCGGATCGGGACTTCCAAAGGCTCCTTGACCAAATTCATTTTGGAATTCCGGCAAACGTAACACGGTAGACCATTGCAAACCTCCGTTATATTCTATTCCAAGTCCGCTTCCTTTTTTACCGCTTTTCGTGGTGATCATGACAACACCATTCGCTGCGCGGCTACCATAAAGGGCGGTTGCTGCAGCACCTTTCAGGATCGTCATACTTTCTACGTCGTCAGGGTTGACAGCATTTGCGCCGTTACCGAAGTCAAAACCGTTATTCAGTTCGTCATCACTGCGGGTAGTTTCATTAGTCAAAGGCACACCATCGATGACATAAAGCGGTTGGTTGTTACCATTCAACGAGCTGATACCACGAATGATTACGGAGTTTGAAGAACCCGGATCGGATGAGGTACTTGAAATCTGCACACCTGCAACCTTACCCGCGAGGCTCGACATGATATCGGATGAGCGAGTTGCTGTAATTTGTTCGTTATCGACAGCAGTGGCTGAGTAGCCGAGTGCTTTCTCGGAACGTTTAATTCCCATTGCCGTAACGACAACTTCGTCTAACACGGCGTTGTCTGTTTTCAGAACAATACGCATGTTTGGTTTAATTTCCACTTCTTGTGTCTGCATCCCGATGTAGGAAATTGTCAAAGTTTTTGCCGAACTTGGCACATTTGCAATTGAAAATTTTCCATCTATGTCGGTTACCGTTCCTTTATCTGTTCCGGTAATTCGAATAGATGCCCCTACAACAGGTAAGCCATCTTCCTCCGAGATAACCGTACCGGTTACCGAAGTTGTTTGAGCATTTACCAGACCTATACTTATCACTAAGCAGGTCATAAACAGCATCAATTTTCTTTTCATAAAAATTTCTCTTAAAGTTTTAATTCTTGTTTCGAATTTATTAACGCGGCGCAAAGGTAATAAATTATTTTTAAGATTCTATCTTCTTGATTAGAAAAAAGCGCAAAATGTTTGTCATATTGTAATGTTTTGACAGTATAAAGCTGGATAAATGCTCGTTTTTATGCCTTGTAAAAGGAATAATATCAAAGGGATGTGATGGATTGTCCGGCGAGTAGCAGTGAAAATTTCGTTATTTTTTGTTATCTACCGTAAATATTTAAAATACGATGTTCTCGTTTTTTATCTATTTTGTATTGAAGTTATATAAGATTTGCATTAAATATTAAGAGTATGTTGAAGATAAAATACAGGAAAGTTTACAACAGAAAGAATAAATTAAACCGTCAGGGGGAGGCATTGGTACAGGTGGAAGCTTATCTGGATAAGCGGAAAATTTATTTTTCCACGCACATTTATGTTGCTCCGGAGTGTTGGAACAGGGAAAAATCGCAGATTGTGAATCATCCGCATCGTGACGAGTTGAACGGAATGATTCATGAGTTTATTTTAAAGTTGCAGTGGAAAGAACTGGAATGTTGGAAGAAAGGGATTCCCGTTTCGCTTGATGTGTTGAGAAGCGAGGCATGCAATCGGCCGGCCGGCGCTTGTGATTCTTTTGTTTCGTTGGGTAAACAATGGGTAGAAACGTCGGCGCGCAGGGAAAGCACAAAACAAAATTTGTATACTACCTTGGACCTTTTGGACAGGTTCTGCAGAGGTTTGTCTTTGACGAAGCTGACGTATGCCATGTTGCAGGACTTTGAATGCTGGTTAAGGATGCGTCGGTACCAACAAAATACCATTGCAAAGCATTTGACTCATTTGCGTACTTTGGTGAAAGAAGCAGTCAGAAGAGGATATCTCCCGGCAAAAAACAATCCGTTTTACAGTTATAAGATACGGACTACTGCCGGGAAACATGTCTTTTTGTTGCCCGATGAGTTGGAAAAGCTGGAGAGCCTGGTTTTGCCGGCGCGGAAAAACGTGTTGCAACACGTGCTGGATGCTTTTCTGTTTTGCTGTTATACCGGTTTGAGGTATTCCGACTTTACCCAGCTTACTGCGGCCCACCTTATTTATATAGAAGGAAGTTTATGGTTGCATTTCCGTACGGTTAAAACAAACGAGGAAATCCGTTTGCCGTTGTACCTGCTGTTTCAGGGAAAAGCAGTGCGACTGATCCGAAAATACGAGGCGGTGGCTGATGATTTCTTTTGCCTGAAGTCAAACTCGTCGGTGAATCGGGATTTGGAAAAGCTGCGGAGGCTGGCCAAACTGGAAAAGCACTTTTCTTTCCATTCGGCCAGGCATACCAACGCAACCCTGCTGATACATTACGGAGTGAAAATCACGACTGTGCAGAAATTGTTGGGGCATCGCAGCATAAAGACGACACAGTTATATGGCGATGTTCTACGGGATACGGTCGTGGAAGACCTGAAAAAGTGCAGTTACACTTCCGCCGTTGCGAATAGGGAATGACGCGTTTTGCGTAACCCCTCGGCATGTCTCGCATGAAATGCGAAAACATTTGCCGGGAAAGCCCGAAGGCTTTTAAGTATAAGTTCGGCAAAAACTTTGACAATTTCCTACATCGGGATGCAGACACAAGAAGTGGAAATTAAACCAAACATGCGTATTGTTCTGAAAACAGACAACGCCATGCTGGACGAAGTTGTCGTTACGGCAATGGGAATATCCCGTGAAAAGAAGGCGTTGGGGTACGCCGTTCAAGAAATAGGGGCTGACCAATTGACACAGGCGGGCAATTCAAATCTCTCAAGCGCGCTGCAAGGCAAGGTGTCGGGCGTAGACATTCGTCCTTCTTCGGGCATGCCGGGTGCGTCATCTCAGATAACGATTCGCGGCTCTCGTTCCTTTTCGGGAGATAACACGCCGCTGTATGTCATCGACGGCATGCCGGTAACTTCCACACCGGATATCGATACGGATAAGCAAAATAACGGAAGTGTGAGCGGGGCAGACTTCGCCAATCGTGCCGTGGATATCGATCCGAACGACATAGAGACGATAACAATTCTGAAAGGACAGGCGGCCGCCGCGTTATATGGCATCCGCGCTTCAAACGGAGTTGTCGTTATTACGACAAAAAGCGGGAAGGGATTGGATAAAGGCCGCCCGCATATTTCGTTTTCTTCCAACGTGAGCTTCGATGTTGTTGGGCGTACGCCGGAACAACAAATGCTGTACGCTCAAGGTTCGGCCGGCATGTTTGATCCGACATCGGGGCAATCGTGGGGGCCTCTTATCTCAGAACTTCCCAACGACGCGCAGTATGGCGGTAACACCGATAACCAATATACGCAGAAATACGGCCGGCATGAGGGCATGTATTATGTGCCGCAGCGTGCGGCGGCCGGGCTTGATCCCTGGGCTTATCCGCAGGCTTATGACAATATCGGCAATTTCTTTCGTACGGGAGTGACGTGGAATAACTCATTTAATATCGCTCAATCACTGGAAAAAACGAATTATTCTTTCTCATTGGGCTCGTCCACCCAAAGCGGAATTATCCCCGAAACGGGAATGCACCGCTATAATGCAAAGGTAAACGTCGAGACAAATCTGAACGAACATTGGACGACAGGTATCGTAGCAAACTATATTACCAGCAATATCGACAAGGCGACCACATCGGGAAACGGCGTTTTACGTACGGTTTATCCGGCACCTCCCAGCTATGACCTGGCGGGCATCCCGAGTCATGTCGCCGGCGATCCGTACACACAGAACTCATTCCGTACAGCAATGGACAACGCCTATTGGGCAGCAGACAACAATGATTTTAATGAAAAGACGAATCGTTTCTTCGGAAATGCCTACATGAATTTCCGAACGCAATTCGGCACGGAGAACCAAACATTGAATGTAAAGTATATGGTGGGCGTGGATGCTTACACAACACATTACACCGATAGTTACGGATACGGCAGTTATACCGGGCAAAACGGGCAGTTGGAGAAGTATGGTTGGACGAATGCTACGTACAATTCTTTGCTGACAATTAACTACGATTGGCGCATTGATTCGGACTGGAGCCTGAATGCTATTGTGGGAAATGAGGTGATCCAAAGCAATAAGAATAAGTATTATTCCTATGGTTCGAACTTTGGTTTTTCCGGATGGAACCATTTGGATAATGCCACCATTCAAAGCACTTCTTCCGAAAGATGGTCGAAACGTACGGTGGGTTTCTTCGGAAATGTTTCCGCTTCTTATAAAAATATGTTGTATTTAACGCTTACCGGCCGTCAGGATTACGTGTCGAATATGCCGCGTAATAACCGTTCGTTCTTTTATCCGTCTGTATCTTTGGGCTTTCTTCTCACGGAATTGAAAGCACTGAAAAACGATGTGGTGAATTATGCAAAGCTGCGTTTGTCGTATGCCGAGGTGGGGCAGGCCGGCGATTATCTCGAAAATTATTATAAAATACCCCTATATGGAGGAGGATTTTACCAGTTGACTCCGTTGATGTATCCCATAAAAGGAAGTACGGCATATACGCCTTATTGGGTGATTTACGACTCCAATTTGAAACCGCAAAACACGAAATCGTATGAAATCGGGGCAGATGTGAATCTGTTTGACAGCTTGATAAGCATCAGTTATACGTATTCTCGTCAGAATGTAAAGGATCAAATCTTCGAGGTTCCCTTGGCCGGTTCTACGGGAGCGGAGTCGTTGTTGACCAATGGCGGCCGTCTTCATACCGATACGCACGAGCTGAATGTTACGATTAACCCGATTCAAACACAAAAAGTAGACTGGAGTTTTGGCTTTAACTTTACGCGAATGACGAACATGGTCGATGAGTTGGCTCCGGGAGTTGAGAGCATTACGTTGGGAGGATATGTAACTCCTCAGGTAAGAGCCAGCGCGGGTGAAGAATTTCCCGTGATTTACGGCTCAAGTTATAAGCGCGATGCAAATGGAAATATCTTAGTCGATGAGAACGGGCTCCCCATAAAAGGTGAAGATGCCGTGATTGGTCGCATCTCTCCCGACTTTATGTTGGACTTTAACACGACGCTGCGTGTGTGGAAGTTCACGTTGAATGCCGTGATTGGTTGGAAACAAGGCGGACAAATATATAGTCGAACTACCGGATTGGGCGACTATTATGGAACAAGCATTCGCACGGCAGACCGTGAAGGAACGGTTATTTTTGACGGATACAAGGAGGACGGTACGAAAAACGATATCGCCATTACCGGACCGGTTGCGCAGCAAGCATACTATACGGCGATAAATGATATTGACGAGTCCTCGGTGTATGATAATTCTTTCGTCAAGTTGCGTGAGATTGCTCTAAGCTTTCCTGTTGTAAAAAAGAGTCATGTGGAGTTGACCGTGAATGCATTTGCCAGAAACATTTTGCTCTGGGCACAGGTTCCCGACGTAGATCCGGAAGCTTCGCAGGGAAATAATAACATGGCCGGCGCATTCGAGGATTATTCTTTACCGCAGACTTCAAGCTATGGATTCGGTTTTAATCTTAAATTTTAAATAAAGAACAGGTGATGAAATACGATAATTCAATAAGAAACATACTGAGCGTCGCCCTGTTGGCGGCATGTCCTTTGCTCTCTTGCACGGAGGATGCAATGGATAAAGTGAATGAGAATCCGAACAATCCCCACGATGTTCCGGCTAAATTTATCCTGTCCGATGTTGGTGTCAGTACAGGGTTTAATACGGTAGGCGGCGACTTTTCTTTATATTCGTCCGTTTATATGGAGCACGAAGTGGGCACTGGGCAACAGCAATGGCGCGCGGAAACCCGTTCGGGAGAGCCCGCGTCTTCCACCACTTACAACAATGCTTGGCTGGGAGTGTACTCGAATATCAAGAATGCCAAGGTCGTGATTGAAAAATGTCAGGCATCGTCCGAGGACCAGGGAAACGTTGTTACGGAAGCCATTGCCCATATTTTGTTGGCATATAACGGCGCAGTTCTGACCGATTTGTTCGGCGATACTCCCTTTTCGCAGACGGGAATCATGAATGCCGACGGCACTCCTATGTATATGCAACCTAAAATAGATACGCAAGAGTCGATATATACTGAAATAATGTCTCATCTGGATGAGGCAATCAGCCTGTTGGATGAAGGCAATGCCCGCGATGAAGGTTTGTCCGGAGCGATAGGAAGCAAAGATTATATTTACGGGGGCAATGCAGAGAAATGGCTGAAAACAGCTTATGCATTGAAGGCTCGTTATACTCTTCACCTGTTGAATCGCAGTCTGGATGTAAGTGCTGATCTGAGCAAAATCCTTTCTTATGCAGAAAAATCGTTCGCAAGTGCGGATGAAGAATGCAAGCTGTCTGTTTATGACGGCAATTCCCAACTGAACCCGTTGTTCTCGTTTAATTACAGTCGTCCCGGCAGTTTAAGTGCAAGCCGGAGTCTGGTAAACAAGTTTGCCGAGAGAAACGATCCGCGTTTGGCTCAGGTTTTCTTGGACAATGCGGGCATGGCACAGATACAGCCGGCCGATATTGTGGCTGCTCCCAACGGAACTGCTTTGGAAAGCGCCTCCACTTATAGTATTTCAATGCCGGGTTTTGCGATAACTGCGCCGACGCAGTTAATCAGTTATCACGAACTTTTGTTTATAAAGGCGGAAGCTTTGGCACGTTTGAACGACAACCGTGCGAAATCTGTGCTGAAAGATGCGATAAAGGCAGCCTTTGCCAATCTGGAAGAAACACTGTATTCTGCAAATGATAATTGGGTGGGTGATCCGAATGCCGTAATCGATTTGACTTCACAGACAGATAATTATTTTTCAAACGAAGTGGAATCCCGCTTCAATGCATCTCCTGTAAAGGAGATAATCATGCAGAAATATCTGGCATTCTTCGGCGCGTCCGGAGAATCTGTCGAGGCCTACAATGATTACCGCCGGTTGAAAGCGGAAGGAAACGGCTATGAAGTAACGCTGGAGAACCCGAAGAACGACAACCAATTTCCCCAACGTTTCGGATACGGAAGCAGTGACGTAACGGCAAATGCCGAAGTAAAAGCTGCATTTGGCGACGGATCGTATGTATATTCCGAGCCGGTATGGTGGGCAAACGGCTCGCGTTGAGCGTAGAATAAAATATCGTGAAAAAGAGCATATCTCGTTAAAAGATGTGCTCTTTTTGCGTATATTTGCCGAAATGTTGAAATAAAAGAAGGCAAATGAAGGAATTTGTTATATCGGAAGCGCAGACGGAAAAGGCCGTATTGGTCGGCCTTATCACGCAAACGCAGAATGAAAGAAAGACAAACGAATACTTGGATGAACTGGCTTTTCTCGCAGAAACGGCAGGAGCCGAGGTCGTTTCTCGCTTTACGCAGAAGCTGGATACGCCAAACTCCGTGACCTATGTGGGGAAAGGCAAGCTCAGCGAGATAAGAGAATACCTGCAATCGCGTGAAGAAGAAGGGGAAGAAATCGGAATGGTGATATTCGATGACGAACTGTCTGCCAAACAAATTCGCAACATAGAGAATGAATTGAAGGTAAAGATACTCGACCGTACCTCACTTATTCTGGACATATTTGCCATGAGAGCGCAGACAGCCAACGCAAAGACGCAGGTCGAACTGGCACAATATAAGTATATGCTTCCGCGTTTGCAGCGTTTGTGGACACACTTGGAGCGCCAGGGCGGAGGATCGGGCGCCGGCGGAGGAAAAGGTTCCGTGGGACTTCGCGGACCGGGAGAGACGCAGTTAGAGATGGACCGCCGTATCATTTTGAACAGAATGTCGTTGTTGAAGCAGCGATTGGCCGATATCGATACGCAAAAGTCTACCCAGCGTAAGAACAGAGGCCGTTTAATCCGGGTAGCTTTGGTGGGTTATACCAATGTGGGGAAGTCGACGTTGATGAACCTGATGGCCAAGAGTGATGTCTTTGCGGAGAATAAATTGTTTGCAACCCTCGATACGACTGTAAGAAAAGTTATCATCGAAAATCTGCCTTTCCTGCTTTCCGATACCGTAGGTTTCATCCGAAAATTGCCCACCGATCTGGTTGAATCGTTTAAATCGACGTTGGATGAGGTTCGGGAGGCCGACTTGTTGCTTCATGTCGTTGACATTTCTCACCCCGATTTTGAGGAACAAATCAAGGTGGTCGACAAGACGATTGCCGACCTGGGTGCCGGCGGAAAACCGACAATTCTTGTATTTAATAAGATAGACGCCTATACGTATGTGAAGAAAGATGCTGACGACCTGACTCCGAAAACGAAGGAAAATGTTACGTTGGAGGAATTGATGAACACATGGATGGCGAAATTGAACGATAACTGTATCTTTATTTCCGCCAAAAGCAAGGCAAATTTTGAGCAATTGAAGACGATGCTTTATAAGAAAGTTCGCGAACTTCATGTGCAAAAATACCCATACAATGACTTCCTTTACCAAACGTATGATGAAGAATAAAGGGAAATGAAAAAATATCGTGCACTTACGGAGGTTGAGATTATTCGGCTCGAAAGTCAGAACTGTAAGGCCGACAACTGGAAGAATGTACAGGTAGCTATTGATTTTAAGACAGATTTCATTCACCATGTGCGCTTTTCCGGAAATGTATGCCTCGGCGTTTTCAGTGAAGAATTCCTTCTTGCGGGTGGTATAACGAAGCATTCGGGCTTGTCGTACGTAACATTACACAATGTTACCGTAGGCGATAATTGTTGTATAGAGTATGTAAAGAACTACATCGCCAATTACATTATCGGAGAACATACCCTTATAGCGAATGTAGATATGCTTTTGGTCGACGGAAAGACGGCTTTCGGAAACGGAACGGAAGTGTCCGTCCTGAATGAAACGGGCGGACGGGAGGTGATGATTTACGACCGCTTGTCTGCACATCAGGCCTATATAATGGCTTTATATCGCCATCGTCCGGCCCTGATCGGGCAGATGAAGAAAATAGTTTGCGCTTATGCCGATTCGGTAACATCGGAAACCGGTACGATAGGGAACGACGTGGTCATCATGAATTCCGGAAGCATTAAAAATGTACGTATCGGCGATTGTTGCAGAATAGAAGGAGCCGGACGCCTGAATAACGGCAGCATCAACAGCAATGCCCTCGATCCGGTACACATCGGATACGGGGTGGTGTGTGATGATTTCATCATCTCGAGCGGCTCGCATGTAGACGATGGAACGATGATAACCCGTTGTTTTGTGGGACAAGCCTGCAAGATGGGGCATAACTATTCGGCATCCGACTCGTTATTCTTCAGTAATTGTCAGGAAGAAAACGGAGAAGCGTGTGCCATCTTCGCCGGCCCCTTTACGGTCACTCATCATAAATCGACGTTATTGATAGCCGGAATGTTCTCGTTCATGAACGCAGGTTCCGGATCGAATCAAAGCAATCATATGTATAAGTTGGGACCGATTCATCAGGGCGTCGTGGAAAGAGGCGCAAAGACGACGTCCGATTCGTATATTCTTTGGCCGGCCCGTATCGGAGCATTCTCATTGGTGATGGGAAGGCATGTGAACCATCCGGATACATCCGATCTTCCTTTTTCTTATTTAATAGAGGATAAAAGCACGACTTATCTGGCTCCCGGGGTAAATCTTTGCAGCGTGGGCACGATACGCGACGCACAAAAATGGCCGAAGCGTGACTTGCGTAAGGATACCGACCGCCTTGATCAGATAAATTATAACCTTCTCAGCCCTTATACGATACAGAAAATGATGAAGGGGAGGACGATCTTGAAGGAACTGGAACGGGTTTCGGGAGAGACATCCGAGCAGTATTCTTATCAGAGTGCCAAGATAAAAAGAACAGCTCTGAGGAAAGGCATCGCACTTTATGAAACCGCGATACATAAATTCCTTGGAAATTCCGTTATAAAGCGCTTGGAGAATATTCGTTTTGGCAGTGATGAGGAAATCCGCGAGCGCTTGCGTCCGGACGTGCCGATTGGGGAAGGAGAATGGATAGACGCCTCCGGACTGATAGCTCCGAAGTCGGAAGTAGAACGTTTGATGCGGGATATAGAGACCGGAGAACTGCGCGAAGTAGAACAAATACATCGTCGTTTTGTGGAAATGCATGCAAACTATTATGTGTATGAATGGACATGGGCTTATAGGAAAATGCTTGATTTTTACGGATTGCATGCGGAAACGATAACGGCAAAAGACATTGTGTCCATTGTACGATGCTGGAAAGAGGCGGTAATCGGGCTGGACAAGCGCATATATGAAGACGCGAAAAAAGAATTTTCTCTCTCTTCCATGACCGGTTTTGGCGCAGACGGAAGCAAAAAGGAGCAGAAATCCGATTTTGAACAAGTGCGCGGGGTGTTTGAAAGAAATCCTTTTGTGATGGAAGTATTGAGGCATATAGAAGTGAAAACCGAATTGGGAGACGAACTGATAGCTCGTCTTGGAAATTTGTTATGAATAAAAGTTATGAAGAATACAGGCATGTTTCGATATTGTTTGGCTTTGCTGGCGATTTGTTTTTCCCTGTTCCATGCAGAAGGAAAGACATTACAGCGACGGGAGATTGACCATCCTTGTTTTGTAACGGCCAATACTTCGCAGATAGAGATAAAGAAGATTATCCTTACCGATGAGCAGACAGAGGTCGATGCCGTGCTGTATGGTAATCCGGGAGACCTGGTTTTTATTTCATCGGAGGCGTTTCTGAGGGCCGGGAAACAGAAATTTCGTCTTCGTGAAGCGGGAAATGTTTCGATAGATGCCACGGCCGAGCCGGAAATCTTCCCGGCGTCGGGGGCGCAGGATGTCGTTCTTTCTTTTGAACCGATACCGGTGGGCGTTTATGAGGTGGATTTCTTTTCGGAAGACGACGGTTGGAGTATATGGGGAATACAGCTTACGGGCAAAGAACCATACGTTTTCATTCCAAGCTTTTTGCAGTCCCGGCAAGACGAAGAAGATGCGGTTTTGCCCGCTCCCCGGCTGAAAACCGGGAAAACGGTGGTCAATGGTTACATATTGGGTTACGATGAACGGATGGATTTGTCGGTTTCTTTTTGGCATTCCGACTGGTTCTTTCCGCAAGAATGGTGGGAGAGTATAAAAATACGTCAGGACGGATCGTTTCATATCGAGCAGAATTTACTGTTGCCGGGCGCAGCAAAATTGCAGGTCAATCAGGGCTGTTTGGATTTGTTCCTCGTCCCGGGTGAAGAAATGACGGTATATGTTCACTTGCCGAAGCTGAGCATGTCGGCCTCGAACGTGCTGAAACCGGTTTACGGGGCGCAGCAGAAAGCGTGGTTCGACGGCAGTAATGAGCGTTTGAATACCGATTTGGCAACTTATTCCAAGCCGTTGTCTGTGTCGGAGATTCCCGGCTTTGCCGGAAAAACAAAAGACATGCAGACTGCAGATTACGGGCGATATGTGTCGGAGCAACTGAACATGTTGCGAAAAAGCCTCGGGCATGATTCGAAAACAAGTCGGGCTTTTAAGGAATATGTGCAGACAAATCTGGCGGTCGATGCCGTCGTTTTACGCGGAGAGAAAGGGCTTGCTGTAGAACCGGTGGAATCGTCTTTCCTCTGGTATGCTGCCGATTTCCCCGCTTATATGGATTTAATGTCCCGAAACGGGGTGTCTGTTGATACGGACATGGAAGAAGATTTGAGAAAAGGGCGGAGTGTTTACGCCGGTGTATTGAAGAATGGTTGTATAACATCGGCCGATAAGAAAACACTGGATGCAATTTCTTCGGACGAGATAAAAGAGTTTGTCGAGGCCGAGATGGAGACTTTTCAGGCAAAAGCCCAGCAGCTTCAGGCAACAAGCAGCTACGTGATTGAACAACTCGATCCCATGCTTGCAGGGGCAGACATCCTTCCTGCCATTATTGCTCCCCATCGGGGTAAAGCCATTTTGCTGGATTTTTGGGCTACGTGGTGCGGCCCTTGCATGAAAAGCATGCAGGCTGTCTTGCCGCTGAAAAAGAAATTATCGTCGGAAGACATCGTATATATTTATATCACCCCTCCGTCTTCACCCGAAAACGAATGGAAAAAGTTCATTACGCAGGTAAACGGAATTCATTACAGGCTGACGGAAACTCAATGGAATTACTTGTGCCGTGCCTATGGCATTACCGGAATTCCCGGCTATATAATTATTAGTTATGACGGGAAACTGCAGAATCGTTACACAGGATTTCCCGGGATTGATGTGTTGGAGCGGGATTTGAAGAGGGCAATGGGCGAGTGACTTCCGAAAGTTTTTGCCTGTATCGGAGAAAGATATTGAGAATACTTTGTAACTTTGTACGTAGAATAACTAACGAAATAAACGGATTTTTTAATTATGGCAACACCTGAATTTAAGTATCAGCCCATGTTCGAACACGGACATGATTCGACGGAATACTATTTACTTACCAAAGATTATGTGTCAGTAAGCGAGTTTGAAGGCAAACCCATCCTGAAGATTGAGAAAGAAGGTCTAACTGCTATGGCAAATGCAGCGTTTCGCGATGTGTCATTCATGCTGCGTCGTTCGCACAATGAACAAGTTGCTAAAATATTATACGACGATGAAGCAAGTGACAACGACAAATATGTTGCTCTGACTTTCCTGCGCAATGCAGAAGTTGCTGCCAAAGGTGTACTTCCTTTCTGCCAGGATACCGGTACGGCCATCATCCATGGTGAGAAAGGACAACAGGTTTGGACAGGCTATTGCGACGAGGAAGCTCTTTCACTCGGCGTGTATAAAACATACACGGAAGAGAATCTTCGCTATTCTCAAAACGCACCTTTGACAATGTATGACGAGGTGAATACGCGATGCAATCTGCCGGCTCAAATAGATTTGGAGGCAACAGAAGGGATGGAATACAATTTCCTTTGTGTAACAAAAGGCGGCGGTTCGGCTAATAAAACGTATCTGTATCAGGAAACGAAGGCGATCCTTAATCCGGCGACGCTGGTTCCTTTCCTTGTGGAAAAGATGAAAACGCTGGGGACGGCGGCTTGTCCTCCGTATCACATTGCCTTTGTTATTGGAGGCACCTCGGCAGAGAAGAACTTATTAACCGTTAAACTGGCTTCAACGCATTATTATGATAATCTTCCCACGACGGGAAATGAGTACGGACGCGCCTTCCGTGACCTGGAACTGGAGAAACAAGTGTTGGAAGAAGCGCATCGTATCGGATTGGGAGCGCAGTTCGGTGGTAAATATTATGCACACGATGTACGCATTATCCGCCTGCCTCGTCACGGAGCTTCCTGCCCTGTCGGACTGGGAGTTTCCTGTTCGGCAGACAGAAATATCCGTTGTAAGATTAACAAAGACGGAATCTGGATAGAGAAACTTGACTCGAATCCGGGAGAACTGATTCCGGAATCTTTGCGGAAGGCCGGCGAAGGTAATGCAGTTCGTATCGATCTGAATCGTCCGATGCCTGAAATTTTGGCTGAATTGGACAAGTATCCTGTTGCAACCCGCCTGTCGTTAAACGGAACAATTATCGTTGGACGTGACATAGCACATGCAAAATTGAAAGAACGTCTCGACAGAGGTGAGGATCTTCCTCAGTATATTAAGGATCATCCGATATATTATGCCGGTCCGGCGAAGACGCCGAAGGGAATGGCTTGCGGTTCTATGGGACCCACAACGGCGGGACGTATGGATCCGTACGTGGATTTGTTCCAAAGCCATGGCGGAAGTATGATTATGCTTGCAAAGGGAAATCGCAGTCAGGCTGTGACCGACGCTTGTAAGAAACATGGAGGCTTTTATTTGGGATCCATCGGCGGTCCGGCTGCCATCCTGGCACAAAATAATATTAAGCACATAGAATGTGTGGAATATCCTGAGCTTGGTATGGAAGCTATATGGAAGATAGAAGTGGAAGATTTCCCGGCATTTATTCTGGTAGACAACAAAGGTAATGACTTCTTTAAACAGATTAAACCTCGCTGCGTGGGGAAGAGTTGTAAATAAGAAGGCGTTGTCGTGATATAAAAAACAGCCGCTTCAAATAATTTGTAGCGGCTGTTTTTTATTGTTTGTGCCGATGTTTATAATTGATAATTCCATTGTTCGAGTGCAAACGACCAATTCTTTTCTACCAATTTTACTGTTTCCGGTTTATATTGGTAAGCATTCTTTTTATACCCTTTCTTTTTGTTCACGTATGCTTCAATGCTTGCGCGTGCCTCTTCGAAGCCGGGAATAGAAAGTTTCTGGTAGATTTCTTGCGTAAGGTCGAACGCGTTTTTCTCATAATCTTCAAATTTTACTTCTACCAGATTGCCTTCAGGGATGAATTTCTTGTCGGATTCATACTTGTGATACAGTTTTGTATAAATCGAAAGAATGTTTTCCTGAAGTTGTTCGTTGCTGATGTTCTGCAATTTCAATGGCTGGATTGTGTTCGTGAAAAAGCTTCTTGTCGACTCGAAGACGGTATAAGGGTTCCTTATCAAGTAGATGAATTTTGCATTCGGGAACATCTTTACTAACTCTTTTACCCGTCCTGTATGCGGAGGATTCTTGCTCAGGAACTGGTCTCCGCCCGTGTTCCAAAGAGAAATCTTTATCAGTTTGTAGAAAACGTCCTCGAAAACTTTCAACTCTTCCTCGGTAATGTCGTTGAAGAGCAAGTATTTGTCGGCATATTCCTGCATGTGTTTAGGCAGGAACCAGAAGTTATAATAAGTGTAAGGCATCATGTTTGCCAGTGCAAACTCCTCTTCTTGTGGCAGATCAACAGCCAATTCCATGTTGTCCGTCGGGCGTTTGTCGGGCATCAGCCAGCTCATGTTTTTCTTAAAGAACGGTTGTCCCCACATGATCAAGTGCGGGAATACGGTCTGATACGTCGTATTGTATCCGAAATGTTTGTCGCACGAGAAGACATTGTGCATGAACGTTGTGCCGCTTCTCCAGTGTCCTAAGATGAAAACCGGATCATGTTTCAGCGGTTTGTTGGCAAGAAGTTTTTCATATTTGCGGTCTTGTAACGGCTTGAGTGTAGATAAAAGTCGGCACACTGCCTTTGTCAGTCTGTACTTTCCGCGATATTCTGCATCGATCGTGCGGCCCTTTGTAATTTGGTTGAACGTCTTCCAATCGGCTCCTACCAGTGTATTGATTGGTAATTTGTTAAATTCTAATACTCCCATGGGCGAATTTTATATGATTGGTGGTGAAATAGTTTTTTATTACGGGTTATTTCTTTACATCAAGAGCGATACCTTGTCGGTTCAATTCTTTTACGATTTTGTCAACCGTCTCGTAATGTTCCGTCGGAATATTCAGTTTGGGAAGGTTAAGAACAGGAAGTTCCATTGTATTACGCACGTCCTTCTCGTCTATACTACCGATAATCATGCCCACAGCACTGGTATTGTTTGTGATGGGATCGATGAGGATGAACGATCCGGTTGCTTTGTTTTGTGTGTACGGATCGAAAAAGATTTCCTTGGACGACGTTAAGACAACCCGGGCAATCTGGTTCAGTTGCATGGGAACATCCTCTTTTTTCAATCGTCCGTTCTCGACGCTCAGATGTTCCATTGTATTAATGTCAACCTTATATTCGATATGATCGATACGGGTTCTGCTCGTGTTTGTTGTTTGTTTCAGGAAAAAAGATTTCTCCATGTCCATAACTTCTTCGTCCATCCATACGAGCATTGCTTCGAAATTTCTCCCTATGGAAGGCACATTGTCGGGGTGTACCAGCATTTCTCCGCGGGAAACGTCTATCTCATCCTCCAGTGTGAGTGTGACAGACATCGGCGGGAATGCATAATCTATCTCGCCTTCGTAAGTGACGATGCTTTTTATGTGTGACTTTTTCCCTGAAGGAAGCGCCAAAACTTCGTCGCCTTTTCGTACAATGCCGGAGGCAACCTTTCCACAGAAACCGCGGAAATCGAGGTTAGGACGCAGGACATATTGTACGGGATAGCGGAAATCTTTTAAATTATGATCGTTCCCGATTTTTACGGTTTCGAGGAATTCCAACAGTGACGGGCCGTCGTACCAAGGGGTACGTTGCGATTTTTCCACCACATTGTCTCCGTCTAATGCCGAAAGCGGAATACATTGCAGGTCGGGAATGCCTAACGGACTGATGAAAGCCTGGTAATCTGAAACGATTTTGTCGAATACTTCTTTCGAAAAATCCACCAGATCCATTTTGTTCACCGCCAGTACTACATGTTTGATGCCGAGAAGAGAGACCAAATACGTGTGCCGCCGTGTTTGTGTGATAACGCCCGTTCTTGCATCCACAAGGATAACGGCAAGGTTGGCCGTCGAGCCGCCTGTGATCATATTCCGCGTATATTGTTCGTGTCCCGGGGTATCTGCTATGATAAACTTGCGGTTGTTTGTGGAAAAATAACGGTATGCTACGTCGATTGTAATACCTTGTTCCCGTTCGGCTTTCAGCCCGTCCAGCAGCAAAGCATAGTCAATATGTTCTCCGGCATTGCCCACGCGTTTGCTGTCGCGTTCCAATGCATCGAGTTGGTCTTCGTATAGTTTTTTGCTGTCGAATAGCAAGCGTCCTATCAAAGTCGATTTTCCGTCGTCGACAGAACCGGCCGTAAGGAAACGCAATAAATCTTTTTGTTCGTCTTTTTTCAGGAATTCTTCGATGGACATTGTGCCACGTTCTTCGCCTTCCATCGGGTTCCCGGATTTATTTCTATCTAATTCTTCCATTGATTTTTCAGTTTAAATGTTTATAGAATGGGGCATGAAGGTTAGAAATATCCTTCACGCTTTTTCTGTTCCATGCTGGCTTCTTGGTCAAAATCGATGACGCGTGTCGTACGTTCGCTCTTTGTTGTGGTCATCATTTCCTCTACAATTTTCTCAATGGTGTCGGCATCGCTTTCGATGGCTCCCGTCAAAGGCCAGCATCCAAGCGTACGGAAACGTATTTTCTTCATCTCGATTTTGTCTTTATATTTCGCCGGAAGTCGGTCATCGTCGGGCATAATCAGCTGACCGTCGATGTTCACTACCGGACGGACCTTGGCAAAATAAAGAGGAACTATCGGAATTTTTTCTAATCGAATGTATTGCCATACGTCAAGCTCCGTCCAGTTACTCAGAGGAAATACCCGGATGCTTTCACCTTTGCGGATGCGTGTGTTGTAAATGTCCCACAGCTCCGGGCGTTGATGCTTCGGATCCCATTGGTGAAATTCGTTACGGAATGAAAAAATGCGCTCTTTGGCGCGTGATTTTTCCTCGTCTCTTCTTGCACCCCCAAAGGCTGCGTCAAATTTATATTTGTCCAAAGCATGCAGAAGAGCCTGGGTTTTCATAATGTCCGTGTGCACCTTACTGCCATGAGTAAACGGTCCTACTCCTGCCCGAAAAGCTTCCATGTTACTTTCCACTATCAGGTTCCAGCCATATTTCTTCGCATATTCGTCGCGAAACTGAATCATTTCTTTAAATTTCCACTTGGAATCGATGTGCATTAACGGGAAAGGTACCTTGCCCGGCGCAAATGCTTTCTCTGCAAGGCGTACCATGACGGACGAGTCTTTCCCAATGCTGTATAGCATAACCGGGTTTTCAAATTCGGCAGCCACTTCACGAATGATGTGAATTGATTCGGCTTCGAGCTCTTTCAGATGACTTAATTTATATTCTTCTTTCATTATTATAGATGGTTTGTGCGGAGTGGAAGGCATAAAAAATACGGCCTTTCATCCTTTATGTTTTATTCTTTATTAGTAAATGATACGACAGGAAGAATGCAATCCAGCAATCTTTTCACTGATTCTTCTACGGATAATTGGGAAGTGTCCAGGGTAAGTGTCGGATGCAACGGCGCCTCAAAGGGAGCAGATACGCCGGTAAAGTTCTTGATTTCCTGTCTTCTTGCTTTGGCATACAGCCCCTTTACGTCGCGACGTTCGCATTCTTCGATGGGAGTGCTTACGTAAATTTCCATAAAGTCCTTCTCGCCGATAATTTCGGCTGCCATCTTTCGGATGGCATTACTCGGGCTGATGAATGCAGCAATGGTTATAATTCCGGTGTCGACGAACAACTTTCCCACTTCGGCTATGCGTCGGATGTTTTCCACGCGGTCTTCTTCCGAAAAACCCAGGTTATTGTTTATTCCGCTTCGTATGTTGTCTCCGTCCAAGATCCGGCATAAAAAACCTTGTTTCTGCAGTTCTCTTTCCAAGGCGATGGCCAAGGTGCTTTTCCCTGATCCGCTTAGACCGGTAAACCAAATCATTGTTCCGTGTTGTCTCAGCAGATTCTCTTTATCGGTCCTGGACAGCATTTTGTCGAATATAGGGTATATATGTTCCATAATGATTAGTAAAATTATGCGCTTGGTGTAAATGGCCAGATCAAAGGAATGAGGATGACGGATAAAATCATTACGATCAAATCCATGGGGATTCCTATTTTTGCAAAGTCTGTGAACTTATAATTTCCGGCACCTTGCACGATCAAATTTGTTTGATACCCGATGGGCGTTGCAAATCCTGCCGATGCGGCGATACAGATAGCGATGAAAAACGGCATGGGATCGGCACCGAATTTTTCGGCCGTCTCCAGTGCCAGCGGAAAAGCAAGGGCCGCTGCTGCATTGTTGGTGATAAGTTCTGTGATGATTAACGTGACAAGATAAAGTAACGCGAGGGCTCCCCATGCGCCCAATGAGCCGGAAACGTCTTTAATAAACTCGGCAATCAATGCGGCCAAGCCCGATTCTTCCATGGCGGCGCTGATGGCAAAGGCACAAGCTATCGTTATAAGGATGTCCCAGCTGATATATTTTGTGTATTTCTTTGGCGGGAATAATTTAAGCCATGCCATTACTACGGCTGTAACCGAGGCAAAGAAGAACATGTCTAACTTGACCTTCGGGAAATGTTCCTGCGTGACAGGAAGTTCTCCTACCGTTGCTCCTACGATCATAATGATAAGAAGTGAAAATGCTGTCCATTTCTTCCATGAGGGAACATGCCTTGTTGGTATCTCTTTCCCGTTAGTCATCATTAAAAAGACCGAGGAGTCTCCCCAGGTTTTTGTAAATGCGTCATCGGCAAGAAGCACAAGAGTGTCGCCTTCCTGCAGTCTTACCTCACCGAGATTCTCGGTAATGACCTGACCGTTCTGGCGGATTTCTTTGATTTCGGCTCCGTATTTTCTTTTAAAGTCGAAGTTTTTCAGTTTACGTTTCAGGCCGGGGAAGCGTGAGGCCAGCACAACTTCCACGATGTGTAGCCCGCTTTCGGCTGCCGCATCGGCTTCTTCTTCCTCAAAGTTGTCGGGACGTTCGGCCGGCAATAACTTCTTTGACGTCAGAATGATGAAAAGTAGTCCCACTATGGTGATGGGAATTCCTATGAAAGCAAGGTCAAACATTTTTAAACCGCTGAAGCCTTTTTCTATCATCATGCCGTGAACCACTAAGTTTGTTGAGGTTCCTATGAGGGTACATAATCCGCCCAATATGGTGGCATAAGACAGCGGTATGAGAAACTTTGTGCATGAAAGTCCTACTTTTTTCGCCCAGTTTTTTATGATAGGCGCAAATATTACCACCACAGGGGTGTTATTGAGGAATGCAGAGAATGCGCTGACGATGGGAAGGATGCGCAATTGGGCTTTTGTAACGGTGGTTCCTTTCTCGGGAAGTATTTTCTTGACTACCATGGTCAATGCGCCGCTTTGCCTTATTCCTTCGCTGACAAGATATAAAAGAGCCACGGTGATCATTCCCCGATTACTGAATCCGGCAACCATTTGTTGCGGAGTGATGATGCCGGCGGCCATGAAAAGTACTACCAAAGACAACAAGACAATTCCCGGTCGCATCTTATCTTTGATAAGAGCAATGAGCATTCCTATCAGACCGACGAGCACAAAGAGTATTTCAAAATTCATAATTCTAAATGGTTTTACGTGTTTTTTTGTTATGGCTCATTCATGCCTTTTCCTGAAGGGTGGCAATGAACCAGGGGTTTTTCAAGTCTGGCTTGTTGTAAGACAACGGCGTGTCTTTTCCTGCTTGGAATACATTCCCTCCCGAAGCGCGTACTATTGCATCTCCGGCTGCGGTGTCCCATTCCATTGTTGGGGCGAAACGCGGGTAAACATCGGCTTTTCCCTCTGCGATGAGGCAGAGTTTCAGAGAGCTTCCGCTGGAAACGGTCTTTACATGACGATGTTTTTGCTGCATATCTTCAATGTATTTTTGTGTTTCCTCGTTGAGGTGCGAGCGGGAGGCTACGATGATAAATTCCGTACGTGAAATGTTTTTATATGGAAGTTGTTCGGCTTTTTCGGTAAGTGCCGAAAGCGAGGAGATGTTTTGCAGGTCGGAACTTTCTATTTCGTTTACTTTGTATGCACCAAAGTCGGCATCGGAGAAATAAAGTTCCTTCTTTACGGGGATGTAAATTACGCCGGCTTCTGGAATGCCGTTCTTGACATAAGCGATATTGACGGTAAATTCTCCGTTTCGTTTGATGAATTCTTTGGTGCCGTCCAACGGATCAACAATCCATAATTCCTGCCATTTCAATCGTTCTTCCACGGGAATGTCTTTCCCTTCTTCGCTGAGAACAGGATAGGGAGTGGCTTTCAGGATAGATACAATTTTCCCGTGTGCTTTTTTATCGGCAATGGTCAGTGGCGAGTTGTCAGCTTTTCTTTCTATCTCGAAATCGGCGTCCGGATCGGTATAGACTGTCATGATTTCTTTTCCGGCTTCCAATGCTGCCCGGATGGCCGTGAATAATATGCTTGAGTTCATAGAGTTGATAACTTGCTTGCTTTACGTCAATATGTTTGTAAAATAACGATATTTTCAACGATAATTAGTAGTTGATTAGTCGTTTTTTTTGTTCTTTTATGATGTTTTTGTGCCGTGTTTATGGAAAAACACTTCCGCATTTTGCCGGAAATAATGGCATCTTTTCTCGGAAACTTTGCAGAGTTTTTCACTCCAAAGGTAGGGAAATTATTTTAAATACAAGATTATTTTCCCGCTAATCTGCAATAAAGATATTTCACATATTTTCGTGTCGTATTCAGCCGACAGGATGCGTTCTTCGGCATCAAGCAGGCTTTGTTGTGCTTCGCGCATTTCTATGCCGGCAAGGTTGCCCAGCAGATAACGTTCTTTGGCTATTTCGTGATTCTCTTTTGCCGCAATCAGGTTTTGTCTTTCGAGCGCCAGCAGTCGGAGATTATTGCGGTAAGCCTGCCAAAGATTGCTAAGGTCGGCACGTAAGCCCTGCTCCAGTTGTTCTCTTTCCAGTTGTGCGTTTCTGATGGCAAGGCTTGCATTTCGTTTTTCGCGCCGTCGGTTTCCGTCGAAGACATTGATGCCTACGGTAATGCCTCCGTTAAATCCCCAGTTGTCCTGCCGTTTTATGCTGTTGATGTCGTATTTGTTGAGGGTATAACCATAGCCGGCATTCAGTCGGACATAAGGATAATTTCTTGAAAGAACCTTTTTGTAATCATATTCGGCCAAGGTGGTGTTTTGGTCGGCCTTCAACAGATTTGCATTTGTTGCCAATGTTTCATCCCAAAGTTCCGTGAAATTCAGTGAACTGTTGACGTCAATGATTGAATCTTTTACCCTTATCGGGCGGTCAACGTCCTTTATGGCCATTAGCTCGTTCAGGTTGATGCGCGATGTATGTACCAGTTCTTGTTGCTTCATATATTGGGCGCTGTCTGCATTGAAGTCGACCTTTGCCTGTTGATAATCCAGTCTTGAGAAATTTCCTACGTGATATCTTTCTTCAACGATCCGCAAGCGTTCTTTGGAAAGCGACACGGCATATCGGAAATTCTTCAGGCGGATTTCCTGCTGGATGTAATTGTAATATTCGGCAACAAGCGAAGCTATAAAGTCTTCGATGGCAATTCTTGTATTGGTCTCGCCCTGCTTTTTCAGAACTTGCAGTTCTTTATAAGTCGTCGTAATGTTGAATCCGTCGAAAATGGTCCAGTTCAATTCGATACCGGCATCAAGGGTTTGGTCGAAAGCGTCTCGTGATTTGGTCGTCTCATTCGTCTCTCTTGATTTGGAATTTGTGCTTTCCACCGAGCCATTGTATCCGGCAGTCAGGTCGATTGTGGGCAGAATACCGGCATTTCCCAGCGTTGCATTATTCTTTGATATTTGTTCTTCGTTGCGGGTTATGCGCAGGGAATAGTTGTTTTGCAGGCCTTCTTCAAGGCATTGTTTCAATGTATATTCATATTGTGCGTGAGCTTTCAGCGTAAAGCCCAGCAGCAAGGTCAGTATGTAAATGCAGCGTTTCATTCGGTTGTCTCTTTTTTTATGGGATTGTTTCTGCTTGTTGAAATGTATGAATAGATAGCCGGTACGATATACATGGTGAGGAATGTGGAAATCAGCATGCCCCCTATCACGGCCGTACCCATGGCAATGCGTTGGTTTGCGCCTTCGCCTGAGGCAAAAGCCAGCGGAATCAGACCTAAAACCGTGGCGGCACTTGTCATAAGAATCGGGCGCAAGCGTTGTAAAGCCGCGTCGCGTATGGCAGACATCTTGTCTTCTCCTGCTTCCTGTTTCTGGTTGGCAAACTCAACGATCAGGATTCCGTTCTTCGCAACAAGGCCGATTAGCATGATAATTCCGATTTGACTGAATATATTCATGGTGATGTTTCCAAAATACATGAATATCAATGCTCCGGCAATGGCCAGCGGAACGGTCAGCATAATGATAAGCGGATCTTTGAAGCTCTCGAACTGTGCAGCTAAAATAAGGTATATCAGTACCAGTGCAAGGATAAAGGCGAACATCAGGCTCGAGGAGCTTTCACGATAATCTTTCGAATCGCCGGAGAGAGCCGTGCGGAAAGTTTCGTCTAATGTCTCGGCGGCAATCTTATCCATTTCCTCCAAACCTTCTCCAATAGTCTTGCCTTCTGCCAGTCCGGCCGAGATCGTTGCCGAAATGAATCGGTTGTAGTGATATAGTTTGGGCGGAGTAATTGCTTCAACGAATTCGACCAAGTTGTCCAATTGTATCAGTTCTCCGTTATCATTCCGGATATAAAGCGATTTAATATTGGCAGGCTGGTTGCGTTGTTGACGGTTTATTTGTCCTAAAATTTCGTATTGTTTTCCGTTCATGTAGAAATAGCCCATGCGTTGTCCGCTCAATCCGTACTGTAAAGTCTCGGCAATGTCGCGTATACTTACGCTCATGGTTCCGGCTTTATCCCGGTTTATGTTGACACGCATTTCGGGGCTGCTGAATTTAAGGTCGACGTCGGCCATCTGAAATGTTGGGTTGTCATATACTTTATTCAGGAATTCCGGAAGAACTTTTTCCAGCTTGTCTATGCTGACAGCCTGCAATACATACTGAATGGGCATGCTGCTTTTTCGTCCTCCAAAAGAAGATTGTTGTTGAACGAAAGCGCGGGCTTTTGTTTTTGTCTTTATTGCTTGCGAGAGTTTTTCGGCAATTTGCATCTGGGTGTAGTCGCGCTCCCGGATATTTTTTAGGGTAATTTGAATGTTTCCGCTTCCGCTGGATACGCGTGCCGTCACGGCCTGTGCATCGGGAATTAACGAGTCGACCAGCAGATTAATGTCTTCGGTGTAGTCACGGATGTACTCGTAGCTGGCACCTTCTGCCGCTTTTGTGTTGATAGTTATTTTGGAGCGGTCTTCCAACGGTGCCATCTCTGCAGGAATGTTTCCCCACAAAAAAGTGATAAGTCCGAGGGTGATGATGATAATGGGGATGGCCCAGATGCGTTTTCTTAGGAATGCTTTAAGTGAACGGCTGTATAAATTGTTCATGCCTTCGAAGAAAGGTTCGGTCTTTCTATAGAACCAGTTTTGCTTTTCCCGCTTTTTTAATAGTTTGGTGGCGAGCATCGGAGTAAAGGTAAGCGCCGCAAAAGCTGAGATAATGACGGAACCGGCTACCACAAAGCTGAACTCCCGGAACAGGCGACCGCTGGTTCCTTCCATAAAGACAATGGGAAGAAACACGGCAACCAGCGTAATGGTTGTAGAAATGATTGCAAAGAAAATTTCCTTTGCACCCTCTAATCCTGCGTCAAACGGTTTCATCCCTCGTTCTATTCGTATGTAAATATTTTCGGTCATAACGATGGCATCGTCCACAACCAATCCGACGGATAAAACAACGGCCAGCATCGTCAACACATTTATTGAGAATCCTGCCACATACATGACGAAGAAAGCTCCGATTAATGATACCGGAATAACGATGCAAGGTATAAGTGTTACTCGCCAATCGCGCAGGAACAGGAAAATAATGATGATGACCAGGAAAAATGCTTCATACACCGTACTTTCTACTTCGGCGATGGAAGCTCGGATAAAGTTCGTATTGTCGAAACCGTAAGTATAGGAAACATCATCGGGAAGATCTTTTTCCATTTGTTTCATGCGCTCATATACTGCATCGGCTATCTCGATGTGGTTGGCTCCCGGCTGCGGGATTACAACCACTCCGACCATGGGAATTCCGTTCATCTTCATGTAGCTTTTTATGTCGGCCGCGCCTAATTCGGCATAACCAATGTCGCTGAAGCGGATAATCTGCCCGTTGACTTCTTTAATGACGACGTTGTTGAATTCGGCTGCCGAGTGCATTTGTCCCATAGTCCGCAGGGTGAGTTCGACAGTATTCCCTTCAATGCTTCCGGAAGGAAGCTCTATGTTTTCAGCATCGATGGCATTTTTTATGTCAACCGGCGTGATCCCATAACCGGCCATCTTAATTGGATCAAGCCAAAGACGCATGGAATATCGTTTCTCTCCCCAGATGGATACGCTGCTGACATCCGAAATTGTTTGCAATTGTTCCTTGACTGTAAGGTCGGCTATCTCGCTCAGTTCGAGAAGCGAGCGCGTATTACTTTGAATAGCTACCATAAGGATAGGGCTGGCATCGGCATCGGCTTTCGACACTGTCGGCGGATCGCAATCGCGGGGAAGGTATCTTTGTGCCCGGGAAACCTTGTCTCGCACGTCATTTGCCGCGGTCTCCAGATCGACGGATAATTCAAATTCAACGGTAATACGGCATTGCCCTTGCTGACTGACGCTGGAAAGTGAACGTATTCCCGGTATTCCGTTGATATTTTGTTCGAGAGGTTCTGTTATCTGATTCTCGATAACATCGGCATTTGCCCCGGAATAACTGCAGGTAACGGAGATGATGGGATTGTCAACAGACGGGTATTCTCGGACGCCAAGCGTGGTATAACCGATCATACCGAACAGCAGGATTATAATCGTTAATACGGTTGCTAATACCGGCCGACGGATACTTAATTCTGAAATGTTCATAAGGGCTGGTATTAGTTGATGTTATCAATGATGATAGGCATGCCGGTGCGTAGTTGTAAAGTTCCTGACGTTAAGATGGTATCTCCGGCAGATAATCCTTTCAAGATTTGCACTTCCGATTCAGTACGTATGCCAATTTCCACATCAACCGGGTAAGCAAATCCGGAACGGTACACGAAGACTTTGTTCTTTCCCATCTCCGGAACGATTGCTTCGGAGGGAATGGCTATGGCATCGTTTATCTCCTTTTGCTTCAATTGAACGCTTATGAATCGTCCCGGAAGCAGTTCCCTTTTTGTGTTTGGGTAGATGGCTCTTACCTTCAGTGAGCGGGTTTCTTTATCAATGCTGGATTCCGTTGCATAGACTTGCGCCTTAAAGGTTTCTAATCTTCCGCTGAGAGTGAACGTCAGATTGGTACCTTTCTTTACCTGGTCGGCGTAACGTTCGGAAATGTAAAACTCCACTTTCAAAGGAGTAACCTTTGTAAGTCTTGCAATGACCGTGGTGGGAGAGGCATAAGCCCCCACGCTTACCTGGCGAAGACCGAGGATTCCGTCAAAAGGTGCGCGCAGCTCCGTCATGGCGATATTCGCTTTTACACTTTCTATATCGGCGTACAGTGTCTCTAATTCCGTTTTTACTTGTTCGTATGCTTCCTTACTTACGGCGTCCCGCTGCAATAAAGCATCTTGACGGAACACGCGGTCTCTGGCTAAAGGCATTTGTGCGTTCAGCCGTTTCAGCTGAGCTTGTAACTGACTGTCGTTCACCTTTGCGAGTAATTGGTTCTTGCTTACGGATGTTCCTTCGTTGAAGTATATGTCAACGATCTTGCCCGATGTTTCAAAAGACAGATCGACTTCTTCATCAGGAACAAGTTCTCCTATGACGAAGATTTCGTTGCTCAGATGGTGTGGCCTGATGATTTTTGCATTTACATTGAGAACTTGTTTCTTCTCACTCGTCGTAGGTGCTTGAGTTATATCTAATTCTTTATTCTCTCTGGGCGTGAATGTGTGAATTCCCAACCCGATGAGTCCGGCTCCCACGACCGTAATAATTCCCCATTTTACTCGTTTGTCCATGTGTTTTTTGGTAATAAGAATGTGTTAAAATAGATGCGTTTTTCTATGATTAAAAGCTTTCATTCGCCATTTTCCACAGGCATAAGAATGATGCTTCTGTAATATGTGTCAGCTTTTCCCAGTTTATTTTATCCGTTTCATCGCCGGGCATGTGATAATCCGGATGCCCGTCTGTGTGAAACCACATAATCGGAATGTTTAGCCGGGCGAATGAAGTGTTGTCACTTCCGCCGACGGGATTCTCCCAAGCCCGGTAATCTGGTTTCAGTTTCAGGGCATAATTTCGGATGCTTTCTTTCAGCCATTTCTCGAAAGCCGGCTTTCCGGCTGTGTAAAAGAATACAACTTGTTGCGGATTTGTCTCGTCATGATTGCGACCTATCATGTCGAAATTCAGATAACCTTTCACCTTGTTTATCGAAACAAAGGTTTGTGTGAAATAACGTGAGCCGAGCAATCCTTTTTCTTCCCCGTCCCAAAAGGCGAAAATTACGGTCCGTTTGGGACGTATGCCGCTTTCTTTGAAGGCACGTGCTATTTGCAATACGGCAGAAACTCCCGAAGCATTATCGTCTGCGCCGTTATATATCTGGTCGTTTTCCAGCATGGGATCGTATCCTATATGGTCGTAATGAGCACCGACAATGACGATTTCATCCGGATTTTCCCCTTCTATTTGGGCAAGAATATTGCGCATTTCATATTTTTGGTGTACGCCTTGTTTGAATTTTTCGATAGAGTCCGGATGGATTTCCAGGCGACCTTTTTTTTGTCTTTCCACGCGATATGCCTCAAAGGGTTGGAAATAGTCTTCGAATACCGGCTTTATTCCCATTTGAGCAAGCAGGGATGCGATATAATTCCCTGCAATCTTTCCACCTTTCCATCCGGCTTCACGCCCTTCAAGTTCATCGGATGCCAAGAACCCGACGATGGCTTTTGCTGTTGTCTGATTAATGGAACTGATGCCTTTCAGCTCGCCTTGTTCAGAGGACAACTGCTGACCTTGTACCGTTTGCCGGCATGTCAACAGTAAAAGAAACAGTAAAATGTATTGACCGATTGTTTTCATGTGGTAAAAAGTTTAATATGCGGATCGATATTTCCCTTCGTCTTTATCCTCCAGAATGTTGAGATATGAAGTATATCGCGACTCGCTTATAAAATGATTCTTCACCGCTTCGCGGACAGCACATCCGGGTTCGTGGCGGTGGGTGCAATTATTATATTTACATTGTGCGGAAAACTGAAAGATTTCTTTAAAGTAATGTCCTACTTCTTCGTCTTTCATGTCTATCGTGCCGAAGCCTTTTATTCCCGGAGTGTCGATGATATACCCGTTTCCCTGCGTCGGATACATTTCGGAAAACGTTGTTGTATGCATTCCTTTATTATGATATTCCGAAATCTCTTGCGTCTTGAGTTTTTGTTCCGGGAGGATTGCATTGATTAATGTCGATTTTCCTACCCCCGAATGACCGGAAAAGAGGGTAATCTTGTCCGGAAGTAAATTTTTTATTTCATCGATGCCTTCGTTATTTATGGCCGATGTGCGGTGACAAGGGTAACCTATGTAAGTGTACAACTCGATTAATTTATCCAAATAACGGCTTTCTTCTTCGGAATAACGGTCTGTCTTATTAAAAACCAGGTGAGTCGGTACCCTGTATGCTTCGGCAGAGGCCAGAAAACGGTCTATGAAAATTGTCGAAGTTTCGGGATAATTTACGGTAACTATCAGCAGGCATAAATCAAGGTTTGCTGCAATGATGTGCGATTGCTTGGATAGATTGGATGCACGACGGATGATATAGTTCTTACGATTTTCTATTTCTGTAATAAATCCGCTTCCTTCCGTGTTTACAGATATCTGCACGCGATCGCCGATGGCTATAGGATTTGTACTTCGAATATCCTTAAGTCTGAAGTTACCTTTTATTTTGCATTCGATGTCTTGCCCGCTGTCTGTTCTTACGGTATACCAGCTTCCTGTACTTTTTATGACTAAACCTTTGTTCAAAATCGTAATGGTATATTGAAGATTATGCCTTTTTGTTGAGAAATAATAGAGCAGCCTCAGGTAAAACTAACCTTATGTTTTGCCGAAAACATTGCATCGTTTTTAGCAGAACATAAGGTCTTTGTTTTATGGAAAAACGGTTATGTAAGTCAGTTCGTCGTGCGGTAATTTTATTTTCCCGCCGTTATGAAAGATTTATACCGTCATTATTTCCTTATCCTTAGCGCTTAACATGTCATCAATTTGCTTGATGAATTTGTCATGAATCTTTTGCACTTTTCCTTCAGCATCCTTTTGTTCGTCTTCGGGCATGCCGTCTTTTACTGCTTTTTTCAGCGCTTCTATGGTGTCTCGCCGTGCATTTCTTACGCTGATTTTAGCAGTTTCTCCTTCGCCTTTGCACTGCTTTGATAGCTGTTTGCGTCGTTCTTCGGTCAAAGGGGGAATGCCCAAGCGGATAACTTCTCCGTTGTTTTCCGGCATGATTCCAAGTTCGGAGTCGATAATTGCTTTTTCAATTACACGGAACATGCTTTTATCCCAAGGTTTAATTGCAATACTTCTTACATCAGGAGTGGTAATAGCTGCAACATTGTTGATGGGAACCATGCTTCCGTAAGAGTTTACGCGGATGCCATCAAGCAGACGAATGTCGGCTTTTCCCGCACGTATGTGAGCCAATGCGTCCTCTAAATGCATAGTGGCTAACTCCATTTTTTCTTCAGCTTCGCGTAGAATTGTTTTTGAGTCTACCATATATTTTTCTCTTTTTGGGGTTGTTTTTTATTAAATTCTGTAGTAATACAAAACAAAAGTAAGGTATTTTTTAATTATTCGCAATATTGTTGCTTTTTATTTTGCTCGGTCGGTGTAGTGCTTCCCCGGCTTGGGATATTTACAGGCGGCGTTGTCCAAGACCAATACCCAGTCGAGATCTTCTCCGGGATGGGGAGGTGTAAATGTTCTTTCGGCAAGGTTGTTTCGGAATATGCCTATTGATTTGGCCTCTCCGTTACGCGGATTATACCACCAGGCCTTCACCTTTTCTCCTTTTATGGCTTGCATGTTTACTTTAAACGGACGGGAAACCGGGGCATATATCATGGCGTATGATCCGTTTGCATCTTTCGTTGCCACAAAGCGATAGCGTCCTTCTCCGGGAAGGAATGTCTTTATTTGGTCGGGGATTATAATATCTTGGGCGGGAACACGGGAGAAGAACGGACGGGATTCCATCAGCAATCGTCCGTATTGCATTTGTGCAGCTCCCGGTTGGTCGAGGGCTTCTTCCCATGACATCAGGGGGTTGTTGATAGGATAACGTTTTTTTTCGGGATCATACATCTGCCAGATTGCATGATTCCCGTAGGTGTGTCCGAAAGCTCCGCCGAACAAATCCCAGTAAAGCGCCTTTCTTATGTCTGCAGCAATGGAGTGTCCCAACAATTGGGCGTTGAAGTCAATGGGATGATCCTCGTATAAAGGTTCGCCGTCGATGACGGGTTTTACGGGGCTCAACGAATAATCTGCGAAGATTTTTTGGTATGTTCTTGTGTAATTGTCGGTATGTCCGTTTTGCCGCATATTGAAATCAAGCCAACTTTCATTGTGAAACCATTGTGAAGAACCGGTGTGTCCGCACGGATGGAAGGTGACCAATTGTTTATTTTCACAGCCGGCTTTTATGCCTTCGGCCATGGCTCTGATAACATTCTTCTGGTTCTCGTTCTCGGGAACTCTGTCTCCTCCCATAATCCAAATTACTTGTTTGTCTTTATATCTCTGCCCCAAGAAGAATCCGTAAGCCTTTGCATTTCCCATATTGAACAGAGGTTTGTTCCCGTTCTCGGGGATGTTGTCGTACCAATATCGGCCCCATGTTGGTAAAAGCCCTACATATAATCCTAATTGGTTCGCCTTGTTAATGATATAATCTACGTGATCCCAATAGTCGTTATCCTCGCCTTCTACCACGGCCGGTGTGGCGGGATTGTAGTTGATTAACGGTAGATATCCGTAAGGATTGGGATCTTTGTGTCCGTCAAGCTCGGCAATGGCCACGGCTTGTATCACCGTAAATCCTTTATCGGCGCGGTCTTGCAGGTAAAGATCGGCTTCTTCCCTGTTCAAACGATGAAAAAGTTCCCATGCCGTATCGCCAAGATAGAAAAAAGGACGCCCATCGGCATATTGTAAGAACCGCTTGTTTTCCGATACTTTCAGTGTTGTTTCTTGAAAAGCAACGGCATCTTTTTCCTGTTTTGCCTGTCCGTATGTGGAGAAGCATAAGCAGAGTGTCAGAAGTAGAATGTTATGTTTCATGTTATTTACAGATAAGGTTTTGTTATTTTATGTGCATCCTGTTCGTTCTTGAACGGGGCGTTTTCAGTTGTGCACCAGTGTACCTATCGGCTCTCCTGCAATTACTTTTTTCAGATTTCCTACGGTGTCCATATCAAACACGATGATTGGCAGGTTGTTTTCCTTGCACATGCAGGTAGCTGTAAGGTCCATTACTTTTAAACCACGCGCAAGAACTTCATCGTAGGTAATGTCGTTAAACTTGGTGGCTGTAGGATCTTTTTCCGGATCGGCGGTGTAAATTCCGTCAACACGCGTGCCCTTTAGCATAACATCCGCCTCAATTTCTATGCCTCGAAGGGAAGAACCTGTGTCGGTCGTGAAGAAAGGATTGCCTGTTCCTGCCGACATGATTACAATTTCTCCTTTTTCCATAGCTTCGATGGCTTTCCATTTTGTGTAGAATTCGCCGATGGGTTCCATACGGATGGCGGTGAGTACGCGGTTTTTTACGCCCGTTGCAGTCAGGGCAGAACTTAATCCGAGACTGTTTATCACGGTGGCGAGCATACCCATTTGGTCTCCTTTCACCCTATCAAAGCCTTTCCCTGCACCGCTTAACCCGCGGAAAATATTACCTCCGCCGATGACGATACCGATTTGTACGCCCATTTCATGAATTTCTTTGATTTGTTCTGCATATTCTCCGAGACGTTTCTCGTCAATTCCGTATTTCTTTTCTCCCATCAGACTCTCTCCACTGAGCTTTAAAAGGACACGTTTGAATCTTACCATTGTTATCTTGTTTTAAAAATGTTTGTACGCAAAAATAGGGATTAATTTATGTTTTCGCAAAAATAAGGCTTGTGTAATGCCGCGGATGCCCAAATAGATGATAAAAGCCAACCATAAAGCATGGTTTTGCAGTAGGTCTTGCAATCCGAAGTAGGTGAAGAAGAAACAAATTGTTGCCACACTCATGGAGTAAAGCATGATGTTTGTTTTGGTTGCGCCGATACAGATTCCGTCGAACAAGAAGGCGGAGAAACTTACAAGTGGAATTGCCAGTACCCAGAAGAAGTATTGTTTGGACGCATCGATTACGGATTTGTCATTGGTAAGTAGTGACAAAAAATCTGTTCCTCCCATTCCGTACAGCAAAGTAAACAGCAGAGACAATGCAATTCCCCAATAAAATAACCGGAATATGGTGCTCTGCAGTTCCCGGGAATTCCTTGCTCCGATGTGTTTCCCGGTAAGAGCTTCTCCGGCATAGGCGAAGCCGTCCATGATGTAAGAGAATAAAGTGAAGAGTTGCATGAGGAGCGTGTTTACGGCTAATGTGATGTCTCCGTAAGAAGCGCTTGTGGAAGTGAAGAAAACGGTGACGCTTATCAGGCACAACGTGCGCAGGAAGATGTCGCGATTTACCTGAAAGAATTGCAGCATGGCGTGTCGTTCGAATAAATGTTCCCGACGGAGGTACTTGTGCAAATTGCCGTAATAACGCATCCATAGGAATATGGCCATGAAAAGTCCGGCATATTGTGCCGTTAATGTCCCCAAAGCTACTCCTTCCACCTTCATCCCGAAGAGAAAAACAAAGGTTACGCTGGCCGTAATGTTTATAAGATTTTGTGCAATGGCGATGAACATCGGGAAACGGGAATTCTGCATTCCGATGAACCAGCCGTTGAAACTGTATAAACCGAGCGTGGCCGGTGCTCCCCAGATGCAGATCCGGAAGTAAAGCGATGCCATATCTTCCACTTCACGGGTGGCATCTATGAAATAAAATGACACGAGGCGCAGCGGAGTTTGCAGCAGCATCAGAAGAAGGGCAAGGAAAAGTCCGACGATGATCGACCGCATTAACAGGCGGGTAACCTCGGGCAAATCGTGTCGTCCGAAGGCTTGTGATGTCATGCCGCCCGTGCCCATTCGCAAAAAGCTGAATATCCAATAGATCATATTAAACAGCATACTGCCTATGGCAATGGCGCCGATGTAGGAAGCATTGCCCAAATGTCCTACAATCGTAATGTCAACCAGTCCCAAAAGCGGAACAGTTATGTTTGAAACAATGGATGGAACGGCTATGTGGAGTATCTTCTTTGTTGTCGGATTCATGGGCATATTTATAAAAGATGCTCGTTGATGATGAATTTTACTTCTTTGAAAAGGTATTCCCTTCGCCGTTGCTCCTCATCCGTAAGGATAAGTTTGCCGGTTGGCTCTACGTTGTCTATGCGGGCATAAAAGGTTCCTTGTGTATCTTTGTAAGGGAAAAATCCGTTGCGGCGGTACAGCTTTTTTTTGTATTCTGCAGAAATCTCTTCAGCTTTTCCTGCATGCAGTAATTTATAATATGAGATGATTTGCTTCATACATTGCCTTAAAATAATTTCCCTGTCGTAGCTTTTCCCGGTGATTTGCTGTAAAGAGACCGGATTCGGCGCGTCGCTTGTAAAAAACATCTGGTTCAGATTAATGCCTGTCCCCGAAATGGAGCGGTTAATGTGGGCGCCTGTGATGTCGTTTTCTATCAGCGTTCCGCAAAGTTTGCAGTCTTTCCAGTAAATGTCATTCGGCCATTTTATGGAAATGTCGGCGGTATAAGCCGAAAGGGTGTCGTAAAGTGCCAGTGCCGTTACTTCCGATAGAAGAAACTGATGGCGTATTTCCAGAAAAGTGGGAAATACAACGAAACTGAACAACAAGTTCTTTCCCGCTTCCGATTCCCAACTGTTTCCGCGTTGTCCGCGGCCGGATATTTGAAAGTCGGCATATACGCATGTAAATTCTTCAGCGTTTTGTTTGTTGCAAAGCGCGGTCAGATAACTATTCGTCGATTCTGTCTCTGTCAGATGAATAAGAGTGGCGTGGCTCATTGTGAATTTTTTTTGTTTCCCGACGGACCTTTTTACCAGATGGGCGGAAGGAAGGCGTTCTCTATGTGCTCGATTTTAAACGGGGAATCCGTCCCTGTTACGGAAATAATGTCGAATCTGACGGGTAAGTCCAGCTCGAATTTTTTCAGGTATTCGTCAGTAGATTCAATGATATGGCGGATTTTTTGTGGGCTCACGGCATCTTCCGGATTTCCAAATTCCGTATCTTTTCTTGTTTTTACCTCGACAATGACTAACTCGCCGTCTTTTTCTGCCACGATGTCCAGGTCACGTTTCCCCGAACGCCAGTCGCGATGTCTGATGGTATAACCGTTTTTTTCGAGAAAGAGTGCGGCAGCCGATTCACCCTTCCTGCCCAATTCGTTATGCGAAGCCATATCTTCGTTTTTTTGCAAAAATACATATTTTCTGTTTTTATATATTGTTTAAGTAACTAAATTTGTAGCATCTATGGTGAATAACGGGAAAAGACGGAAGAAAGTACCTGCATCGTTACCTCCAAGAAGGCAACGAATGGTGTGTTTAATGAGTGAAGACGAGATGCAGATCGTGGACCGTTATCTGGAAAAATACCAGATAACGAATAAGGCGCGTTGGCTTCGGGAGACAATATTGGCCTTTATTCACCAGACGATGGAAGAAGATTATCCAACTTTGTTCAAGGAACATGATATGCGGCGGTAAAGAAGTATGGCAGACGATGTGTATTATATGAAACAAGCCTTGCTTGAGGCAAAAGCCGCATCGCAGTCGGGGGAGGTGCCCGTGGGCGCGGTTGTGGTATGTCGCGACCGGATTATTGCACGCGCACATAATCTGACGGAGACATTGAACGACGTCACTGCGCATGCCGAAATGCAGGCTATTACGGCAGCATCGAATGCTTTGGGCGGAAAGTACCTGAACGATTGTACACTTTACGTAACCGTTGAACCTTGTGTAATGTGTGCGGGAGCGATAGCCTGGGCACAGACCGGTCGGCTTGTCTTCGGCGCTGCGGATGAAAAACGGGGGTACTTGCGATACGCTCCGCAGGCTTTGCATCCTAAAACAGTGGTCTGCCAGGGAATACTGGCTGAAGAATGTGCGGAGATTATGCGGGAATTTTTCAGAGAAAGACGTTGATTGCCGGATTTGGACGTGGTTTGGTTCGTTATTCCTTATTGTCTTTTACATCTTCAAAATCGACATATTCGCCATCTGTGTGGTCGAATATCTTTTTTCGTTGCGAGCTTTTTGTTGAATCGTCGGCACTTTTTTTGTGAAAGCCCGTTGTGTTTGCAGAAGTCCGTCGGCGTGTTTTCTGGGGTTCCGGTATGCCGAATATCGAACGGATTACCCGGAAGATGAACGTTATTCCCAGCAAGAGGGTTATAAGGCCGAGGAAAACAACAAAAAATATGAATTTGATAAACATTACTGTCTCTATTTATTTCTGCAGGTTATTAGCGATAATAGAATGTACCATAAGATAATTGCTGCAAATCCGCTTAGTTTAAAAAAGAGAAACAGCGGGATGCATATAATTAAAAACAGGTAACTTCTTTTATTGTGTGCCCAGGATATATCCTTAAACTTCAGTGAAAACATCGGAATCTCTGCCGTTAAAAGCAAAGACATTACGATAACCAATATGAAAAGATAAAGTGCATTGAAATGTTCCGATGTGAGAAAACCGTAAGAACCCACCGTAAAGGATGCCCAAAAAAGAGCATTGGCCGGTGTGGGCAAGCCGATAAAAGAGCTTGTCTGTCGCTCGTCGATATTGAATTTAGCCAGACGTAATGCAGAGAAAACGGCGATAAGGAAGGCGGTGTAAGGCATGAATTGCATGATCGGTTCCAGAAATCCCGGATAATGCACCTCTTTAAATAAGGTGAAAACAATAGATGCAGGTGCTAATCCGAAGGTAATGTCGTCGGCTAACGAGTCCAATTCTTTCCCTATGGGTGAGGATACATGTAATAAACGTGCGGCCATTCCGTCGAAAAAGTCGAATATCGCTCCCACAATGATGCACAGGAATGCTGTCTTGTAATGTGATCCAAACGCCATGTAACACGAAATACACCCTGAAAACAGGTTGCAACAAGTTAAAGTATTGGGAATATATCGGGTAATGACATTTGCCATAATAATCAATTCATTAGTTTAATCTTGCAATAACAGTTTGGTTTCCGACGGTTTTTTGGCCCATCTTTACGCAAATTTCCGAGCCTAAAGGAAGATAAACATCCACACGTGAGCCGAATTTGATGAAGCCCATGTGCTCATCTATATAGCATTCTTCTCCTTTTTTTGCGTAGGTAACGATTCGGCGTGCGACGGCTCCTGCTATTTGACGTGCCATTACGGTGTGTCCTTCCGGCGTGTCGATCACGATGGTCGAGCGTTCGTTTTCTGTACTGGCTTTCGGGAGCCAGGCTTTTATAAAGCGTCCGTTCTGGTGGTCGATGTGCTTAACTACTCCATCTACCGGATACCAATTGGCGTGAACGTTGGTAATTCCCATGAAAATGGAAATCATCAATCGCCTGTCGTGAAAGTATTCGTTCTCTTCAACTTCCTCAATGACTACAATTTTCCCGTCGGCCGGTGCGACAACTGTTTTCTCTGTTTCGCCGTTGAAAAGGCGTATGGGACAACGGAAGAAGTTGACAATGGATAAGAAAAGCGCAATACTGATTACGCAGATTACGTAGAAAGGAATTTTACAAGTCAGCCCAAAAAACAGAGCCGAATTAATTAAAATCAGCAGAACGGCGCTGATAATAACTATATGATTGCCTTCGTTGTGTATACGTATTTTCTTTAATTTCTTTATTTTGTTGAGCTGCGTCATGACCAAAGAGACATAAATATCACGCAAAAATATATTTATTTTAATAATCGTGCAAATAAAAAAGGATTAGAATCTCGCATTATTTTGTTTTAAACTTAATTTTATCCTGATGCAACGCTTCCGGCTTCGGACTGATAAATTCTCGAAAAAAAGCAATATCTTTGATACGTTTTTAGAAAGCAAAAGAGGAAATATATATGCAAGATTTTGTTCATTTACACGTTCATACTCAGTATTCCATTTTAGACGGGCAGGCTTCTATCCCACGTTTGGTGGACAAGGCGATAAACGACGGCATGAAAGGAATCGCTGTAACCGATCATGGGGATATGTTCGGCATAAAAGAATTCTTCAATTACGTAAATAAAAAGAACAGTGGAACGAATGATTTGATAAAAGGGCTGAAGAAAAAACTTTCGGAGCTGGAGAAAAATGCAGAAAAAGGTGAAGATGTTTTGTCTGAAATAACGGCATGTAAGGAGCAAATCGCGGAGGCGCAAAATAAATTGTTCAAGCCCATTATCGGATGCGAAATGTATGTTGCGCACAGAAGACTTACGGATAAAGAAGGAAAGGCCGACCAAAGCGGCTACCATCTCATTGTGCTTGCGAAAAATCTTAAGGGTTATCATAACCTGATAAAGCTGGTTTCCAAAGCATGGACGAAGGGCTTTTATATGAGGCCGCGCACAGACCGGGTGGAACTTGAGAAATATCACGAAGGTTTAATTATATGTTCGGCTTGCTTGGGCGGAGAAGTTCCGCGAAGGATAACGGCGGGACAGTTGGAAGAAGCGGAAGAAGCCATCCGTTGGTATAAGAATATTTGGGGAGACGACTATTATTTGGAGTTACAGCGGCATAAAGCTACCGTGCCTCGCGCCAATCATGAAACTTATAAGCTACAGGAAATTGTTAATGCCAAGCTGATAGAGCTTTCAAAAAAATACGATGTTAAACTGATTTGCACGAATGATGTGCATTTTGTTGATGAGGAAAATGCGGAAGCGCACGACCGCTTGATCTGCTTAAGCACGGGAAAAGATTTGGACGATCCGAAGCGAATGCTTTATACCAAGCAGGAGTGGATGAAAACTCGTGAAGAGATGAATGCAATTTTTGCCGACGTTCCGGAAGCTTTAAGCAATACAATTGAAGTATGTAACAAGGTGGAATTTTATTCTATCGACCATGCTCCCATTATGCCGACCTTTTCTATCCCGGAAGAATTCGGGACGGAAGAAGAATACCGGAAGAAGTTTTCAGAAAAAGACCTGTTCGACGAGTTTACACAAGACGAAAATGGGAACGTTGTATTGGATGAAGCGGCTGCAATGGCCAAGATAGAACGTTTGGGAGGCTACGATAAATTGTACCGAATAAAACTGGAAGCTGATTATTTGTCGAAGCTAACTTACGATGGAGCGAAGCGTCGTTACGGAAACGTCCTGACGAATGAGGTACAGGAACGCCTGAATTTTGAATTATATATCATGAAAACGATGGGTTTCCCGGGATATTTCCTTATAGTGCAGGATTTCATTTCGGCAGCTCGCGAGAAGTTAGACGTATCTGTCGGGCCGGGGCGTGGCTCGGCTGCCGGTTCTGCGGTGGCTTATTGCCTTGGTATTACGCAAATCGATCCGATAAAATATGATTTACTTTTCGAACGTTTCTTGAATCCCGACCGAATTTCTTTGCCGGATATCGACGTGGATTTTGATGACGACGGCAGGGGCAAGGTACTGAATTGGGTTACGGAGAAATACGGACAGGAAAAAGTTGCACATATTATTACGTATGGTACCATGGCGGCCAAGTTGGCTATCAAGGATGTTGCGCGCGTGCAGAAACTTCCTTTGGCGGAGTCTGAACGATTGTGCAAGTTGATTCCGGATAAAATACCCGATAAAAAGCTGAATTTGCCGAATGCAATTGCTTATGTCCCCGAGTTGCAGGATGCAGAAGTTTCCCCCGATCCGATATTACGCGACACAATAAAGTATGCAAAGATGCTGGAAGGTAATGTCAGAAATACGGGCGTTCATGCTTGTGGAACGATTATTTGTCGTGACGATATTACGGACTGGGTGCCGGTAAGTACTGCTGATGATAAGGAAACGGGGGAGAAAATGCTGGTAACGCAGTACGAAGGTTCTGTGATAGAAGACACCGGTTTGATAAAAATGGACTTTCTTGGTTTGAAAACATTGTCTATTATTAAGGAGGCGATAGAGAATATCAAGAACAGTAAAGGAATTGTTATAAATATTGATGAAATTCCTATCGATGATCCGGCGACGTACAGATTGTATAGCGAGGGGAGGACTGTTGGAACTTTTCAGTTTGAATCGGCCGGGATGCAGAAGTATTTGCGTGAACTTTGCCCAACAACTTTTGACGACTTGATAGCGATGAATGCACTTTATCGCCCGGGACCGATGGATTATATTCCGGATTTTATTGACAGAAAGCACGGGAGGAAGCCGATAGAATACGACATTCCTGTCATGGAAAAGTATTTGAAGGACACTTACGGCATCACGGTTTATCAAGAGCAGGTGATGTTACTTTCACGTTTGCTCGGCGGTTTTACACGAGGAGAGTCGGATGCTTTGCGAAAGGCCATGGGGAAAAAATTACGTGACAAGTTGGATCACATGAAACCCAAGTTTATTGAAGGAGGAAAGAAGAATGGTTACGATCCGGTTGTCCTGGAAAAAATTTGGGCCGATTGGGAAAAGTTTGCTTCGTATGCCTTCAACAAATCGCATGCAACGTGTTATTCATGGGTGGCTTACCAGACAGCTTATTTGAAAGCTAACTATCCTGCTGAGTACATGGCTGCGGCAATGAGCCGAAACATTTCGAATATTACGGAAATTACCAAGTTAATGGATGAATGCAAGGCCATGGGAGTTCAAGTATTGTGCCCGGATATTAATGAAAGTAATATGAAGTTTTCGGTAAATCGCAAGGGAGATATCCGATTTGGCCTCGGCGCAATAAAAGGAGTGGGCGAGTCGGCTGTAAAAAGTGTCTTGTCCGAGCGTGAAAAGAACGGAATGTTTAAAGATATATTCGATTTTGTTCAGAGGGTAAATCTGTCGGCTTGTAACCGGAAGAATATAGAAAACATGGCATTGTCCGGCTGCTTTGACAGCTTTAATAACATTAAGAGGGAAGATTTCTTTGTGAAAAATGCCAAAGACGAAAGCTTCGTTGAGACATTGGTTCGTTATGGAAGCAAGTATCAGTCGGATGTTGCTGCGACAGTTAACTCGTTGTTTGGCGATGATTATAACGTCAGTGTTTCTACTCCTGAGATTATTCATGCTCCAGCCTGGGGAGATCTTGAGCGATTGAACAAGGAACGCGAGTTGGTAGGTATCTATTTGTCTGCTCATCCGTTGGATGAATATGCCGTGATTCTGGAGAATGTTTGTAATACACATATGGCCGATTTGTCTGATTTGACTCCGTTGCATAATAAAGATTTGACGTTAGGTGGAATTGTAACTGACGTTCGTGAGGGGTATACAAAGGACGGAAAACCCTACGGAGTTGCCAAGGTTGAAGATTATTCCGGCGTATCCGAGTTTGCATTCTTTGGCAATGATTGGGTGACGAAAAAGAATTTTTTTGCTGTGGGAATGTTTCTTTTTATGCGGGGGAAATGCCTTCCCAATAAGTGGAATGAGGACAAATGGAGAGTAAGAATTAATACAATCGAGTTGTTGCCGGAGATAAAAGACCACTTGGTTGAGAAAATTACGGTGACCGCGCCGCTTTTTGCAATAACAGACGACATGGTGATGGAACTGTCCACTCTCGTAAAAGATCATCCGGGAAATACGGAATTATATTTTTTAATTCGGGATGAAGACGGACAGATGTACGTAAATATGTTATCGCATAAGGTAAAAGTCTCGGTAGGAAAGGAACTTGTAGGTTATTTAAAAAGTCAGCCTTTGTTGAACTTTAAAATTAATTAGTATCTTTGTCGCAGATAAAAAACAAAAAGAATACGACTATGGCAATGGAAATTAAAGACGAAAATTACGAAACAATAGTAAATGAAGGGAAACCTTTGGTATTGGATTTTTGGGCGACGTGGTGCGGTCCGTGCAAACAAATTGCGCCTATCATAGAAGATCTGGCGGAAGAATATGCAGGGACTGTAAATATCGGGAAATGTGATGTCGATGAAAATTCTGAATTACCGGTACGTTTTGGCATACGTAACATACCGACTTTATTATTCATCAAGGACGGTAAGGTTGTCGATAAGCAGGTAGGAGCCACGGTAAAGCATGTTTTAAAGGAAAAAATTGAGGCTTTGTTGAAATAATAAAAGGATAGAAACTGTGATGAACGGGGGCGATGATTTCTTGCAAGAAGCAGAAGATGATAGACGGACGATAGAGTTTATCAAAAATTATCTGCCGCAGGATCTGAAAAGTAAGTTTTCGGAAGAAGATTTATATTATATTTTCGATCTGATTGTTGAGTATTATACCACGAGCGGATGCCTGGATGTTGAGCCGGACGAAGAGGGATATATAGACATTGATCAGGACAAGATTGTCGATTTTGTAGTGAAGAAAGCCGAGAAGGAAGGCATGGGGCCTTATGAGCCGGAAGATGTTTTCTTCGTAGTGCAAGGCGAAATGGAATATGGCAACTCGTTGGGTGAAGTAGAATAAGTAAACAAATACAGACCGTTTTTGCGGGAAAAAGCAGAAAAGGCATCGGGCATTGCATGCAACCGATGCCTTTTCTGTATATATGCCTCTTTATCTTTTCAAAAAACGATGAAGCGTTTCATTTGAAATCTCACCGCCTTCAGAGGAAACATTTCAGAGAGTTCCGTTTTTTAGTGCGATGAAAAAGAAAATCCCCGTAGCCATCATCAGGCAACCCAGCGCTGCATAAAACAGACGGGCGCGTTTCCTTCCTACGTTGTTGACGATGAAACGGGTATTTTGTGCCGTGAAAAACCATTCCCAGTTGAAAAGAGATGCGAGCAGAGACAGCAGCCCCACGGCAACAAATATCGTTTGTATTATATAATGTATCGTCATACGGATTAATTATCGAGCTTCGTCTATGCGGATTAACCGCGCGCCATTTTCAATTTCTTCTATTGATACTTTGACTGCATCTGCGGGAAGTAATTCCTCTATCAGCTCGGGCCATTCGATGAAACAAAGTGCTCCGCTGTAAAAATAGTCTTCGTATCCCATATCGTAGACTTCTTCCAGCTTTTTGATGCGGTAAAAGTCGAAATGATAAATCAGTTCTCCGCTATCATTGGAGCGGTATTCGTTGACAATGGCGAAGGTGGGCGAGTTGATAGTATCCGTTACACCCAGTTCTTCGCATACGGCTTTTATGAAAGTTGTCTTGCCGGATCCCATCTTTCCATAGAATGCAAATACGGTATTGTCGCCCATCTTTTCTATAAATTGTCGGGCAGCTTCATGGATGCAGTCGAGAGAATTAATTTTAAGTTCCATTATATATTTATGACTTTATGATATGCAAATCTATATAAAAAAACGATGCTGTGGTGTAATGTACGGCTCTTTTGTGGAAATAATTGGCATTAAAATGCAAGAAGGCTCTTTTGCACCTTCGTTCCTGAGCTCGTCTTTCGGCTGAATCACGCTATGTTTTTAAGAAACTTTTTTCTTTCTTGAACGGCAAACAACAAGAAGTTTGGATGAGGCGTAAATCAAGATTGAAATAAAAATAATAGACGCCCCTGATGGAACTTGCAAAAAATACGATAGGAATAACCCGCCGATGCAACTGAGGAATCCAATCGGAATAGATAAAAGAATGATTCGCTTAAAATTGAAGGTGAATAAGTTTGCGGTCATCTGCGGTATAGTGAGCAGAGATATGGCCAGTACAATTCCCACCATCCGCAGGCAGGCGACAATACTTAAGGCAATGAACATCATTAAAAGATACTCGAACAGAACGACCGGCATGCGTTGGGATTTTGCAAACTCGCGGTCGAATGCTATGGCCACAATCGGGCGTAGGAACAAAGTAAAGAAGGCTATCAGAACAATGTTTAGCGCAGCCAGGAGATAAATATCCGTTGGGGTGATTGTAAGAATATTGCCGAATAAGAAAGACGAGAGGTCGGGGGTGAATCCCGGCGCAAGAAAACTGAAGATAATGCCGACGGCCATTCCGAAAGTCCAGAATACGGCGATGGCCGAATCTTCCCGCATGTCATTGCGTTTCCCGAGCCATTCTATGCCGAAAGCCGAAAGAACCGAGAAGATTGCTGCGGTAAGCAATGGAGAAAGTCCGGTATACAAGCCGATTCCAATCCCGCCAAACGATGCATGTGTAATGCCTCCACTGATGAAAACCAGCCGGCGTGTTACGATATATGTGCCGATAATGCCGCAGGCAATACTCGCTAAAAGGCCGCCAAGCAGGGCATGCCTGAAAAACTCGAATTGGAAAAGTGCAAGAAAATCGCTCATCTGTTATTTAAATCTCCGTTCTCCTACGATTAAAAATAATTCATCTTTTAGCTCATCGGGCAGCTCGATGTTACGCAACTGAAGGCTTCGGCACCAGCCTGCCACTTCGTCTTCTTTCATGGAATACATAATCTCTCGAAACTCTTCTACCTCTTCTTCGCTGTATTTATCGGAACGTTGTCCTTTAAATCGGTCGAGCTCTTCGTCGTCGTAATACTCTATTTGTTTGCTTACGGCGGCTAAAAGACTCTCTTTTTCGCAGATCTCATGCTGACCGCAACACTCGCTGTCTGCCATGACAACCTCGGGAGGGGCAGGAAGTTCTCCCTTTTCTATTTTTTTCTTGATATTCCGGTTGTAAAAATATCCGGAAATCAGTCCCAAAAGAACAACGCCAACCAGTATGATTAAGAGTATCCACATGTTGTTATATGTCTTCTTCTATCTTGAAACCAGCAGATATCATATCGTCCCAAAAGTGAGGGTATGATTTGGAGACCACTTGCGGATTGTTGATGGATAGCGTTCCTAATTTGATTGCGGCGGGAGCAAATGCCATGGCCATGCGGTGATCTTCGTAAGTATCAATGGTTGGATTCGGGAGCGGTTCGCAGCGTTCGCCGTCCCATGACAGGATGGAATCGTTGCTTTCTCTCAGTTGATAGCCCAATTTTCCCATTTCGGTGATTAAGGCAGCCATGCGGTCTGTCTCTTTTATTCTCAGGCTTTGCAGTCCGGAAAAGCGAAAAGGTACGTCCATCAGGCAGCAAGTTACCACAAAAGTTTGGGCCAGGTCGGGCTGATTGACGAAGTCGTATTCAAACTTTTTCTCCCTCTTTCCGGCTTTTCGTATGGTGACCGATTTGTTTGAATACGTTGTTTCCACACCTAAGCGTTGGAATAATCGGGAAACTTCGGCATCGCCTTGAAAACTGTTCTCGAACAATCCGGGCAGATGAATGGTTGCAGATTCCGCAAGAGCGGATATTTCATACCAATAGGAAGCCGCGCTCCAGTCGCTTTCCACGTAAAAAGGTATCGGTTTATATGCTTGTGGGGATACAAGAAGGCGGTTTGTCCCGTCCCATTTTGCTTTTGCTCCGAATAAATTCATGAGTTGCAGTGTCAGATCAATGTAAGGACGTGAAATGATTTGTCCTTTTAGTGTGATGGAAAGCCCGTTTTCCAATGTCGGGCCAATCATGAGTAATGCGGAAATATATTGCGAGCTGACATCTCCCGGAAGAGATATTTCGGTGCCGGTTAACTTGTGTCCCGTAATGTGCAAAGGCGGAAAACCTTCTTTCTCCATGTATTCGATTTGTGCGCCTAATGCGCGAAGTGCATTCACCAACAGGCCGATGGGGCGTTGTTTCATGCGGGTTGTTCCGGTAATGACGTGCGTCCCTTGATTTACTGCGAGGAAAGCTGTGAGAAAACGCATGGCCGTTCCTGCCGCCATAATGTCTATTGTTTCCGGCATGTCCCGTAAAGCCCGTATCATCACGCTCGTGTCGTCGCAGTCGGACAGGTTTTCCGGGATATAATTTCCTCCGGCTAATGCATTAATGATTAGCGCGCGGTTGCAAATGCTTTTCGATGAAGGTAATAGTATGTTTGCTTCAACCGTTCGGGGAGCAGTAATTTTTATGCGTGCCATTGGCGGGCCTTTCTGTGTAAAGTGGCACAAAGATAGCGAAAATACGGAATAAAGTATAGAGCTTATTGTGGAATTTTTTATTAAGTTTGTGCCAGCTTTATTTAATCTGTAATCTTCTTTATGATAGAACCGGTTTATGTTGCATCGGAAAGTCGTTATGACTGTGGCATGAAATACCGTCGTGCCGGTAAAAGTGGTGTCTTGTTACCTGAAATTTCTTTGGGACTTTGGCATAATTTCGGCGATGTGGATACATTGGCCGTGAGTAAAGAAAAGATACATTATGCGTTCGATCACGGCATTACCCATATTGATCTGGCAAATAATTACGGACCTTCTTATGGATCTGCCGAAGAAACATTCGGACAGATCATGAAAAAGTCGTTGGCTCCTTACCGCGATGAACTCTTTATCTCTACGAAAGCCGGGCATGATATGTGGCCGGGCCCGTACGGAGAATGGGGCTCCCGCAAATATTTAATGGCCAGTTTGAATCAGAGCCTGCGCCGGATGAACCTGGATTATGTCGATATTTTTTATACGCATCGTTTTGATCCGGTTACTCCGCTGGAGGAAACGTTGCAGGCATTGGTCGACATTGTGCGTCAGGGTAAAGCGCTTTATGTGGGTATATCCAAATATCCGGCAGAAGCGGCGGCGTTCGCCTATCGGTATTTAAAGGATCGTGATGTCCCTTGTCTGCTTTATCAGGGGCGATACAATATGTTGCATCGCGAACCGGAAAGCGAAGGAATCCTGCAGCAGGCCGCAGAAAACGGAAGCGGTTTCATCGCGTTTTCTCCTTTGGCTCAGGGATTGTTGACCGACAGATACCTGTGTGGAATCCCGGATGATTCGCGAATTGCACGGGGAGGCCATCTGAAACGGGACGAACTGACGGAGGATGTTCTGAAAAAGGTCGGCCTGCTGAATAATGTTGCCCGGCGGCGCGGACAGACTTTGGCGGAAATGGCATTGGCTTGGCTGCTGAAGGATTCCCGTGTTACTTCCGTTATTGTGGGTGCAAGTTCCGTTCAGCAGTTGGCTGATAACCTGAAAGCTTTGCAAAACACGACGTTCTCGGCAGAAGAACTTCGGGAAATTGATGAAATAATTTCCTGATGCTTTTGGGTGAATAAAGCATTCTTTGTTTGCAAAGAAGGCATTATATATAGAAAGTTTATGAGTGAGATATTTATTATTATAGGTTTGATTTTATTGAATGGCGTTTTTGCCATGTCGGAAGTTGCACTTATTTCGGCTCGCAAGTCACGGCTCACTGCTGAGGCCAAGAAGGGAAATAAATCAGCTTCCGTGGCCCTAACCTTGGCCAATGAGCCCGATCGCTTTCTTTCGACGGTACAAATCGGCATAACGCTGATAGGAATTCTTACAGGTATTTATTCCGGTAGTGAGATTGCCGCCGGTTTTACGGAACAGATGCTGGCATGGGGCGTTCCGAAGAATTACGCTCCTGTGCTGGCTCAAGGAATTATTGTTGTCGTTGTAACGTATCTGAGTATCATATTCGGCGAGTTGGTGCCCAAACGTATCGGCATGGGCATTGCGGAAAGTGTGGCAAAAGTTATGGCGCGCCCCATGCACTTTCTGTCGTTATTGGCTTCTCCTTTTGTATGGTTGCTGGCAAAAAGTTCTTCAGCCGTGTTCAACATGTTCTCCATAGATGAAAGTGAAAATAAAGTTACTGAGGAAGAAATCAAGTCCATAATACAAGAAGGTGCGGAAGACGGGGAAGTGCAGCCGGTAGAACAAGACATTATGCAGCGTGTTTTCCTGCTTGGCGATTTGAAAGTAGGCTCCATCATGACGCATAAAAACGATATTGTTTGGCTGGATATGAAGATGAGTGCCGAAGAAGTGAAGCAGGTGCTTGTGGAAAAGTTGTACGACTATTATCCGGTGGCCGACGGAGATTTGGATCACGTAAAGGGAGTCGTTTCACTGAAGGACCTTGTGCTTCATTTATACGAGCCGGATTTTGATCTGAAAGCCTGGGTTCATGAACCGACTTATTTCCATGAAAGCATGAATGTGTACAAGGCTTTGGAGCAAATGAAGGTGAGAAAAATAAGTCGCGCCTTGGTCTGTGACGAACTTGGGGCTTGTATCGGTATCATTACGTTGAAGGATATTTTGGAAGGGCTCGTGGGATCAATGGAAGCTCCGGGCGAGGAACCCGATATCATAAAACGAGTGAACAAAGAAGGTTGGCTCGTGGACGGGCAATGCTCCCTCTACGATTTCCTGTGTTATTTCAATCGTCAGGAACTTTTCGAGAATATGGAATATCATACTCTCGGCGGGTTAATCCTGCAACAACTGCAGCATATACCCGTCAGCGGGGAAACCCTTGAGTGGAACGGCTTCACGTTTGAAGTGGTAGATATGGACGGGGCGCGCATTGATAAGGTTCTTGTTACGATCCCTGCCGCAGAGAATACTAAATAAATTCTTCCACCATGTACATGTGCTCCCCGGCCTGTTGGGGAGAGAGGCTCTCTATTTCGTTCAGAATAATTCTTTCGGCTGACCGTGCCCAGTAAATGAATTCAGTGTTCGGACGGTATTTTTCAGTAAATTCTAACAGACGATCCAAATTGAATGTCTCGTCGATGATGCCGGCTCCATTGTGCATGGCATCGTAAGCGTTGCATTCTTGTTCTATGTGCGACGGGACCATTAACGCAGGTTTGCCTAAATACATGGCTTCGCAAATCGATTCAAACCCTGCCGTGCTGGCATAAGCTTTGCAGCCGGCCATCTGCCGTAAAAATTCCGTGTCGTCCAGTTGGTAAAAAGAAAGGGTTTCGTCTATCTTGTCTACGGGATTTTCACTCCATCTGTCCCAGAAGAATCGTAACGGAGTTTCCGGATGTTTTTTATGCCATTGACGGACTTCCGATGCAAAGCCTGCATTAAGCATGTATCCGTGAATGTACCCGTTTTGAGAAACGTTTTGTTCGAATACCTCATGCCTGAGTAAAGGCGGAACCACATATATCTTTTTCTTCTCATCGGGCTTGCGGTATCCGAATGATAAGGCGAGCCGTTTGGCTGCTCTGAGAGCTGTTAGTTTGGTAAACATGTTTAGGAAAAACAGCTCAACCCTGTTCACCGGCAACTTGTCGAAATCCTTGTGAAGGAAAAGAAATTGGTGGCCGATGCATATTTGCGGTGTGTGAGGATGATAAAGGAAATAGGTAAAACCGGTCAGAAGTTCGTAAAAATTGATGACCAGATCGGCATTACTTTTTTTGATTCGCTGGTTGATATAACGGATGCTTTCGATGTATTCGGGCACTTTAAGCAGGTTGTAGAAGAAACTGCGAGTCAGTTTTATTTGTTTGTTTTTGCGGGTGGGGAGGAAGTTCGGGCTCAAAAATTGTTTGATGGGCGCTTGTATGCAACGCGTAAAAAAGCCGGGAAGTCGCCGGGATGCGCTTTTCCCTACCAGAACTTCTACCACTGTGTGGCCATTGTCGTTTAAAAGTTTTTCCATGGAAATGGCTTGTGTGAGGTGTCCTCTGCCTTCTCCTTGTACAATAAATAAGATTTTCATCGTATGTTAACGGGTATATACTGTTTTAGATGCTACTAAGATACAAGAATTTTATTACGTAAGGATGTCGGAAGGGTGACTTTTTTATTAAAAAGACAATGGGGCGGGAAGGAAAAAAGAACGAGATGTTTGTCGGCAACCATGGAAATGAATGCGAAAACATCTCGTTTTGTTTTTTTACAAGTCTGGTTTTATAGTGGTTTGTATTCCACGAAAGCCTCCATGGCTTCATAGCATGCCAAACCTAATTTGTCGTATAAGGATGCCGTAGCTCTGTTGCGGTCTTCGCTTCGTTGCCAGAATAAACGTTCATCATTGCCGAGGAAAGGCGCGCTTTCCATCTGCGACTGATGCTTCAGGATTGAACTCCTTTTTGCCCGAAGTTCTTCAGGACTGAGTGGAACGGCCATTTCGATATTTTCAATTTCCCACTCGGCCCATGCACCGCGATACATCCAAATGCGACATTCCTTGAGCCATTCTGCTCCGGCATCCTTTTCTTCGTCGATGGCAGCCAGCACGGCATCGGTACAAACCCGGTGTGTTCCGTGCGGATCGGCTAAATCTCCTGCGATATATATTTGGTGAGGTTTGATCTCGCGCAGCAGTTTTATTACGATATTGATGTCGGCTTCGCTGATAGGTTTCTTGTCGATTCGTCCGGTTTCATAGAATGGAAGATCCAAAAAGTGGCATCTTTCCAGCGGAATGTGGTTGTATGTGCAGGCAATACGTGCTTCTCCTCGTCTGATAAGTCCTTTAATGGTAAGAATATCTCTCGTGTCGATGTCTCCTTCTTTCTTCTGCAAAAGGAATTGTTTTATCTCGGCGTATTTGTTACGGATAACTTCGTTTTTGTTATCGTCAAATAGCTGATTGAAACCATTGATGAAGTGCATGAAGCGAACCACTTCTTCATCTCCCACAGCAATATTGCCCGAAGTCTCGTAAGCAACGTGTACTTCATGTCCTTGTTGCACCAGTCGTTGGATGGTTCCTCCCATTGAAATAACATCATCGTCGGGATGCGGAGAAAAAACAATGACACGTTTTGGGAAAGGTTTGGCGCGTTCCGGGCGATATGTATCGTCGGCATTGGGCTTTCCTCCCGGCCAACCGGTGATAGTATGCTGAAGATCGTTGAAGATTTTTATGTTTACATTGTAGGCCGAACCGTAAAGAGCCAACAGTTCGCTTAAACCATTTTCGTTATAATCTTTGTTGGTTAATTTTAGGATGGGCTTGTGTGTGAGCAAACATAACCATACGATTGCACTTCGAATGAGTTTGTCATTCCATTCGCAGTTGGTCACCAGCCAAGGGCGCTGGATACGTGTGAGACAAGATGCCGTTGATAAATCGATACAAACCGATGCATTCTGATGCATTTGCAGATATGAGGCCGGAAGCATGTCGCTGATTTTATCTTCTACCACTTTCTTTATGGTTTCTGCTTTCTCTTCTCCCCATGCAAGAAGGTAAACTTTTCTTGCATTCATGATGGTGCTTATTCCCATTGTGATGGAGCACGGTGGAATATTATCTATTCCTAAGTTGTGAGCAGCCTCGGCTCGTGACGTAGCATCGATAAGAATCAGTCGTGTGGTCGAGGTGGCTGTGGAACCGGGCTCGTTCATTCCGATATTTCCTTCCCGTCCTATTCCCATAATGGCGATGTCAAGTCCGCCGAAAGTTTTGATTCGTTGCTCGTATAATTGGCAATGTTCTATGACGGCATCCTGGGGGATTGTTCCGTTTGGTGTAAATATGTTTTGCGGATCAATGTCGACATGTTTCAACAGAAACTCGTTGAGTTGCTTGAAGCTGTTGTTGTGTGTGTCCGTAAGCGGATAATATTCGTACAGATTAAATATAACTACATTCCGGAAACTTACGTTCTCTTCTTTGTGCCTGCGCACTAATTCAGTGAAAAGAGGGCGAAGAGATGCTCCTGTACCTACGGTAATTGTGCAAAACGAGCCATCACGTTGTTTCTCTTGTATCTTTTTGATGACTTCATCGGCGATGGCTTTTACTCCTTCCTCCATTGTTTCGTAAATATTGGTCGGGATCTTTTCAAACCGTGTCAGCACTGAGCGGTCTATTGTGTTTTCGGGTTTGTAATATTTCGTAGATACTCTGTTTAAAGAAATCTGCGAGCTAAGATTAGTTCTCATACGCTATTTATATTTTAGTTTTTCTTCTTCCGTAAAGAATATTTCAATAACTCTTATTGTTATTTGAATTTAATTTCTAAATTTGTGCAATATATCGGGCGTAGTTTATGTTTATGCAAAGATATTTGCAATTATATTTATAAACAAATAATTGTGCGGAAGAATTATAGCACCTTTTTTAGTTTATTAATGAATTGGCCGGTATCTTTTTTAAAATTGAGTAGTTATGAAGCAAAGATTATTGGATGAAATCCAGTCGAGTTCGAAAAATACCATGATGAAACGAGGAATTATTTCTCATCTTATTTATAGTGAGAACTCTACTATAACCGACATGTCGAAAGAACTTAACTTAAGCATTCCCACTGTAACGAAACTTGTCGATGAGATGCTGGCCGAAGGATTTGTGGATGAATGTGGAAAACTTGAAACCAGTGGCGGAAGGCATCCGATTTTGTACGGGTTGAATGCGGACTCGGGCTATTTTATCGGAGCGGATTTAAAGCAGTCGGGGATCAATCTTGGCTTGATGAATTTTAAAGGTGATATTCTGAAACTGCAAATGGGAATCCCGTTTAAGCGGGAAGATACGCTGGATTCGGTAAAGGAATTTTGTAATTATATTCAGACTTTTATAGAACAAACGTCGATTGACAGGGAAAAGATTTTAAATATCGGTGTAGCTCTTTGCGGACGGGTTAATCCGGATTTGGGTTATAGTCCCACCTTTTATAATTTCGGGGAACGCCCGTTGGCAGATATTATGTCGGATCAATTGGAGATAAACGTTTCGTTGGATAATGACAGTCGTGCCATGCTTTACGGTGAATATATGAAGACCGACATGAAAGGGGCGCGGAATATTTTGTTCCTGAATGTGAGTTGGGGCCTGGGAATGGGGATAATGATTGATGGCAAACTTTATAAAGGTAAATCTGGTTTTTCCGGAGAAATCGGTCACAATTACGGCTACGACAACCAGATTATTTGCCATTGCGGAAAGAAAGGATGCCTGGAAACGGAAATATCCTGTTCGGCTCTTTATCGGAAATTTGTCGAGCGTTTGAAAGCAGGAGAGATGTCTGCCATTTTATCCCAGAAGGAGATAGAAGAAATTACACTCGATGATATTTTTTATGCAATAGAAAAAGAAGATTTGCTGGCGATAGAACTTGTGGAGGAAATCGGGCGGAAATTAGGATTACATATAGGAGGTTTTATAAATCTGTTTAATCCGGATTTGGTGATTATTGGGGGAGATATGTCGCGTGCCGGCGATTTTCTCTTGCAACCAATTATAACAACTGTTCGCAAGCATACGTTGAGTCTGATGAGTCGCGACTCGGAAATTATTCTTTCAAAACTGAAAACTCAGGCAAGCGTCATCGGAGCCTGCATGTTGTCCCGAAGTAAATTTTTTGCAATTGACTGATGTTTATAAGATACCCCGCCGAGCTTTTAAGGGAAAGCCCGGCGGGGTATTTCATAAATGTCCTCATGTTAAATAATCGAGAGCCTTACGCATGGCGGTAAGTTCCTCGCGTATTTGTTTCAGGCGGTCGATGATTTCTATTTTATTCAAGGTTGCTTCCTTGTTTTGTTTCAATTGTTGTTTCGCTCCGGCCAAGGTCATTTTTCTTTCTTTCACCAGGTGATAGACCAAACGTATGTTTTCTATGTCTTCTTTTTTGTATTGTCGTATGTTGCCTCCCACCTTTTGCGGGGTGATAAAAGGAAATTCTTTTTCCCAATACCGCAGCAGAGATTCATTTACATCAAACATTTCTGCCACTTCTTTGATGGAGTAATAAAGTTTCAGCCCTTTTTCTTTTTTCAAAGCCATGTCGTCAGGTATTAATCAGTCGTACACTTTTCCGTGATTTGTAGCCAATTGTATCATCTTATCATAGTCATCGGCACTTAAATCCATGAAATAATAATTTACCGGATTTACTATTTGTCCGTTCACATGAACCTCGTAGTGCAGGTGAGGCCCGGTGCTTTTTCCCGTGGAACCAACGTCGCCGATGATTTCTCCCCTGGTAACTTTTTGTCCTTTCTTTACCCTGATTTTACTTAAATGGGCATATAAAGTAACATACCCGAACCCATGATCGATAGTAATGCAGTTGCCGTACAGTCCTTCCCATTTCGCCGAAACAACAGTTCCGTTTCCGGTGGCATACACAGGCGTGCCTATATTTGCAGAGAAATCCATGCCCGCATGGAATTTTTTTGTTTTATAAATCGGATCAATTCGCATGCCGTATCCCGAAGCTGTTTGCTTCAGATCTTTGTTAGATACGGGTTGAATGGCGGGGATGCTTGCCAACATTTCATCGTGTTGTTTGCATAAATCCACCACTTCATCGAACGATTTCGATTGAATATACAGTTGTCTGGCCAATAAGTCCATCTTTTTTGTCGTATTAATTACCAGCTTCGAGTTGGCCATATCACGTAGTTCTTCGTATCTGTTGGTTCCGCTGTAGTTGGCTGTACGAAGTTGATCGGCAACAGGAGGGGCTTGCATGATGAAACGGTACAGGTTATCGTCACGCTGTTGTAGGCGTTGCATGACCGTAAGAGCCTCATCCAGTCGGTGCGACAAGATGTGATATTGCGAAAGCAATCGTGAATTTTCCGAGCGAAGATCCTTTTCCGATGGTGAACCGAATATCCAGAAAAAGATGATAAAACAGCCTGCTCCCAGCCCCATGCCGACAAAAAGTCTCCTGAGATAACTTATAAGTCGCTGACGCACGGTAGGGTATATTCTGTCGTAAGTGCGAGTCTTAGGGTTGTATATATAGTAAACTTTACGCATTCGAGCCGTTGTTTCTGAGAAAAAATAAGGCGATAAGTCTCAAGTTTTTATATTAAATATGTGGACAAAAATAATAAAACGGATTATCTTTGCAAATTGAATTTTGGAATATTAACTACAAGAGCGATATAACAATTATGTTGACAGCAAATGAAATCCGCAACTCGTTTGTGAAATTTTTTGAGTCGAAAGGACATCAAATAGTACCTTCGGCACCGATGGTCATAAAAGATGACCCGACATTAATGTTTACAAATGCCGGAATGAACCAGTTTAAAGATATTATTTTGGGGAATCATCCGGCTAAATATAAGCGTGTGACAGACTCACAAAAGTGTCTTCGTGTGAGTGGAAAACATAATGATTTGGAAGAAGTGGGGCATGATACGTATCATCACACGATGTTTGAAATGTTAGGGAACTGGTCGTTTGGGGACTATTTCAAGAAAGAAGCCATCGGTTGGGCATGGGAGTTTTTAGTAGATGTGCTGAAGATTGATCCGAAAATACTATATGCAACGGTATTCGAAGGGAGTCCGGAGGACGGATTAGACCGCGACAATGAGGCTGCTTCTTACTGGGAACAGTTCATGCCAAAAGATCATATCATCAACGGGAACAAGCACGATAACTTTTGGGAAATGGGCGATACCGGTCCTTGCGGCCCTTGTTCTGAAATCCATATCGATTTGCGTCCGGAGGAAGAACGAAACAAAATTCCGGGACGAGAGCTTGTAAACCATGATCACCCGCAGGTGATAGAGATATGGAACCTTGTGTTCATGCAGTACAATCGCAAGGCTGACGGGACACTGGAACCGCTTCCGGCCAAGGTTATCGATACGGGTATGGGATTTGAACGCCTTTGTATGGCCATGCAGGGGAAACGTTCGAACTACGACACCGATGTATTCCAACCCATCATTAAGGTTATTGGCGATTTGGCGGGAGTAACTTATGGAAAAGACGAGAAGGTTGATGTGGCAATGCGTGTAGTTGCCGATCACATTCGGACGATTGCTTTTTCTATTACAGACGGACAGTTACCCTCGAATGCGAAGGCCGGTTATGTGATACGCCGTATTCTTCGTCGTGCCGTGCGCTATGCTTATACTTTCTTGGGGCAGAAGCAAGCGTTTATGTTTAAGCTTGTTCCTGTACTGGTTGCGAATATGGGTGAGGCTTACCCCGAATTAAAGTCACAGCAGGGCCTGATAGAGAAAGTGATTAAAGAGGAAGAAGAAGCTTTTCTCCGCACATTGGATACCGGAATCCGTTTGTTGGACAAGATTATGGCTGAGGCAAAAGCAGCCGGAAAAACGGAAATCAGTGGTGTGGATGCCTTTACATTGTATGATACATTTGGTTTTCCTTTTGATTTGACAGAACTGATTTTGCGTGAAAACGGCTTGACGGCCGATGTGAAAGGTTTTGATGCTGAAATGCAAAAACAGAAAGAACGGGCTCGTAATGCGGCGGCTGTGGAAACAGGCGACTGGGTGGTTCTGAAAGAAGGTGAAACCGTTTTTGTGGGATATGACTATACGGAATGTGAAACATCGGTTTTGCGTTACCGGCAGGTGAAACAAAAGAATCAGACTTTTTACCAGATTGTGCTGAGCGAAACTCCGTTTTATGCGGAAAGTGGCGGCCAGGTTGGTGATACCGGTGTGCTGGTAAGCGAATATGAAACGGTTGAGATTATTGATACGAAAAAGGAAAATAATTTACCCATCCACATTTCAAAGACGCTTCCGACGCATCTTGATGCTCCGATGATGGCATGCGTTGATGCGGACAAACGGGCGGCTTGTGCTGCAAACCACTCATGTACGCACTTGTTGGATGAGGCCTTACGGCAAGTTCTGGGGACGCATGTGGAGCAGAAAGGTTCTCTTGTTACTCCCGAGTCGTTGCGTTTTGACTTTTCTCACTTCCAAAAAGTCACACCGGAACAGCTTCGTGAAGTGGAACATTTGGTAAATGCCAAGATACGTGCCAACATCCCCTTGACAGAATATCGCAATATGCCGATAGAAAAGGCGAAGGAACTTGGGGCAATTGCTTTGTTCGGTGAAAAATACGGCGACGAGGTTCGCGTGGTGCAGTTCGGATCTTCTATCGAGTTTTGCGGTGGTACGCATGTGTCTGCCACAGGGAAAATAGGTATGGTTAAGATTCTTTCCGAAAGTTCTGTGGCAGCCGGTGTACGCCGTATAGAAGCGATTACCGGAGAAAAAGTAGAGGAATTGCTTGATACGATACAGGATACGATGAGCGATCTGAGGTCGTTGTTTAACAATGCTCCCGATTTGAAGATTGCCATAACGAAATATATTGAGGAGAATGCAGGTTTGAAGAAACAGATTGAGGAATTCATGAAAGAGAAAGAAGCCTCGGTAAAATCGAAGTTGTTGGATTCTGTAAAAGAAATCGGCGGAGTAAAAGTAATAAAAGCCGTCCTTCCTCTTCCGGCGGATGCCGTTAAAAATATTGTATTTCAGCTGAAAGGGCAGATTACGGAAAACCTGTTTGTGGTGATAGGAAGCGTATACGACAACAAACCCTTGCTCACGGTGGCAATGAGTGACGATGTCGTTCGCAGTGGTTTGAATGCAGGAACTTTGGTGCGTGAAGCTGCAAAACTGATACAGGGCGGCGGAGGAGGACAACCTCATTTCGCAACAGCCGGAGGAAAGAATCCCGATGGCATCAATGCAGCTGTAGATAAAGTTCTGGAGTTGGCACGGCTGTAATTAATGAATATTTGTTTATGTCGTGAACAGTGCGAGAGGATGTTTTTTCTCTTGCACTGTTTTTTTGTTTGTCAGTTTGCGATGCATTACCGAAAATTTCCGGGCGTTTAGGAGAAAAGAACGAATCCTTTTTGAGGAAATGTCGGGACGAATGTCTTCATCTTTCCCGTATTTATCAGATGTCCGACGAGTCGGTCTGATAGTCCGGCCAGTTAATCAGGTACAGAGTTTCCGTTGCTCTGGTAAAGGCAGTGTAGAGCCAGCGGTAATAATCGGGCGATAACATTTCCCGGGTAACGTAGCCTTGGTCGAGAAATACCCGCCGCCATTGGCCGCCTTGCGCTTTGTGGCAGGTTATGGCATAGGCATATTTTACCTGTAACGCATTGTAATAAGGATCGGATTTCATTTTCTTCATGCGCTCTTTCTTCGAAGGAATGTCGGCATAGTCCTCCAGTACGGCGTAAAACAAGCGGTCGTTTTCCTCCTTTGTCAACGATGGAGCATCGGAATGAAGCGTGTCGAGCAATAAGATTGTTTCTATCTCCAGATCATTATAATCGGGAAAAGACAATAAAACTTCGGCAAACCGGAATCCGTATAATTCCTTTATCTTGCGTACCCGTTGTACTATGGCGATGTCTCCATTGGCAATAAAGTCCATCTCTTTGTAATCTGCTCCCCAGAAATAATTGTTTTTTGCCACCATCACTCTCTCGCCTGTATTTAATTCGTCTTCCCTGAACAGGATGGTAGCTCGTGTTCCGTTGTTATAAATATGCGCGCGTTTGTTCGAACGGCATATAATGATGGTTTCTTCCATTCCTGCTTTGTCATAACATTCGCTGACGGTTTCCGGCAATTCTTCTCCCGTTATTCTTTTTATGTCGCTAAATCCTTTCAGCTTTATTCGCGGAAAAGTATTATAAACTCTGTCGGCGATGATGCGGCGCAACAGGGTGGCATTGTACAAGATACCTGACTCTGATTCTTGTCTGACCACTTCGGTGAGGGTACACATCGTAATGTTCAGGCCATACGTTTGCAATACCGATTCCGAAAAGGCCGGACTTTCGGTTTCGCCTATTGGCGTAAGTTGGGCGGTATCTCCCACAAACATCAGTCGGCAGCCTAATCCTTCGTACACATATTCTATCAGATCGTTCAGAAGATGCCCTGTTCCGAATGTCATGTTTTGCTGACCCTCATTTGAAATCATCGATGCTTCGTCCACAATAAACAATGTATGCTGATGCAAATTCTTGTCTCGAACGAAATTATCTGTTTCGTTCGAGAAGGAGCGTTGACGGTATATTTTCTTATGTATGGTGTAAGCCGTTTGTCCACTGTGCCGTGTAAAAACCTTTGCAGCCCGTCCTGTTGGAGCCAGTAAAACGCATTTCCGTTTTAACAGAGTGAGCATTTGTATCATGGCTCCGGTTAAAGTTGTTTTTCCGGTGCCCGCGTATCCTTTTAAAACGTAGACAGTTTTTTCCTGTGGAGTGCAGATGAATTCGGCGAAAAAATTCATTGCAATTTCTTGTCCTTTAGTTGGTTTATACGGAAAAAATCGTTTAATTTGCTGTATTAATTCATCTTTTAGCATAATAGCAGATTAAAAAGTTTATAAGAGTCTGGATTGTTTAAAAAACTTTTATTCTATTTTGTGATACGAATATAAACTAAAAAAAACATATATGTCATGAAAACTGTTATTAATGTCGTATTGTTTATTTGCGTAGTAGCCTTGATATATATCTGTTATGGCAGTATAATGGGACCGGTTAATTTCGACAAGGAAAGAACTGTTCGCGAAGATGCGGTGAAAGCGCGCTTGATTGATATTCGTAAAGCCCAGCAAGAATATCGTTCCGTTCACAACGGAGCTTATACTGCAAGCTTTGATACTTTGATAGATTTCGTTAAGACTGCGAAACTCCCTTTCATTTTGAAAATAGGAACATTGAACGATACTCAATTGGAAAACGGCATGACAGAGCAAAAAGCTATGGAGCTAATTAATAAAGCAAAGAAGACCGGCAATTGGAGTGAGGTGGAAAAGCAGGGATTGAAAGACTTTCATCGTGATACAATGTGGGTAGCAGTTATGGATACGATTTTCGAAAAAGGATTTGATCCTGACTCTCTTCGTTATGTCCCTTATGGCAATGGTGCGACATTTGAAATGCAGGTTCGTCGTGATACAATGAAATCGGGAGCTCCGTTGAATCTGTTCCAGGCTCAAGTTGCTTACGATGTTTATTTGAATGGTTTGGACAAACAAGAGCTGATAAACCTGAAAGATACGCAAAGCAAACTGGGAAAATATTGTGGTTTACGTGTAGGAGATATAGAACAAGCAAATAATAATGCAGGAAACTGGGAATAATACAAACAGATTCGATTCGTCGAATCTACAGCAGTATACATTATCCATTCGTCTCAGTGCGGATGGATTTTCTTTTTTCGTTTATAATTCGGGAAACAAGAACGATTTTTTTTACAAGGTTTATCCTGTAAACTCTCAACGTTCGATGGCCGCCAATGTAAAATTGTTCTTGAATGATGTTCCGGAGTTGAAGCACTCTTATAAACAAGTTAACATATTAATTCATTCAGAACGCTATACTTCTGTGCCTTTGGAGCTGTTTGATGATGATGATGCGGAGCTGATTTTTTATCAGACGTTTCCTAAACTTAATAATGAGATAGTGATGTGCAATGTGTTAAACGGCAGTAACATTGCAATCTTGTTCTCTCTTGATAAGTTGTCGCATGTGTTCCTTTCCGAATTTTTCCCCGATGCTCGTTTCTTCGCAGCCATTAGTCCGCAACTGGAACTGTTGAAAAACAGGGCAAACAAGTGGAACAATCGAAAACTTTATGCCAATCTGCATGCCGAAAGTATTGATGTTTTTTGCTTTGACAAAGGGAAACTGTTATTGGTAAATTCTTTTGTTTGCCATAATGTGACGGATCGTTGTTTCTATTTGTTGGGTATATGGAAGCAATGCAGCCTTGATGCCGAAAGAGACGAACTGCATCTGCTTGGTAGCAAGACGGAGAAAGATGAATTGGCCGAGGCTTTAAAAAAATATATTCGTAGTGTTTTTAGCGTTAATCCATTGGCGGAGTTTGGTTCTTCCGGCCTGAAAAACTTGGAAGAACTTCCGTTTGATATTCAATCTTTACTACTATGCGAGTGATAAGCGGTATATATAAAAGAAGAAGATTCGACGTACCTTCTACATTTAAGGCACGTCCCACCACAGATTTTGCCAAAGAAAATTTGTTTAATGTTCTTGCCAATTATATTGATTTCTGCGAGCATGTTACAGCCCTCGACTTGTTCTCCGGGACAGGAAGTATCAGTCTTGAATTACTTTCAAGGGGATGTGACAGGGTGATTTCCGTGGAAAAAGATATGCAGCATTATGCGTTTATACGTAAAGTGATGGCAGAGGTGAAGACAGACAAGTGGTTCCCCGTGCGTGGGGATGTGTTTAAATACATTGAGCGGTGCAGTGAAACATTCGATTTCATCTTCGCCGATCCGCCTTATGCCCTCAGAGAATTGGAGAAGATTCCTTCAAAAATATTCGAACACAAGCTGTTGAAACGTGGAGGGCTTTTCGTTCTTGAGCATGGTAAAGACCTGACGTTTGATTCCGATCCTCGTTTTGTGGAACATCGTTCGTACGGAAGCGTGAATTTCTCCTTCTTCAGAGAAGAGGAGCAAGAAGACGAACAACCGACTCGATGACCTTGTTCTTCCATGAACGTTGACGCCATATTTTCAGTGAAAGCTGCGTACAACTTTTTAAATCATTCAGGAAGATTTCTTTTAAATCCTGCGATGTTTTTTTATCGTAAAAGAACGCATTAGCCTCGAAGTTGTGTTCGAAACTGCGAAAGTCGATGTTAGTCGACCCGACGGATGCAAGTTCATCGTCGGACACAAGCATTTTGGAATGCAAGAATCCTTTCTTGTAAAAGAAAACTTTTACGCCGGCTTCCATCAGTTCGTCTAAATACGACAGCGAACCTATATGGATGATTCGCGCATCGGCCCGTTTTGGCAGCATCAAGCGAACGTCAACTCCTGCCAAAGCAATGGTTTGCAGTGCAGTCATCACTTCCTCTGTCGGCAGGAAATAAGGCGTTTGTATGTAAATGTATTTTCGGGAGTTGCATATAGCCATCATGATGCCCTGCATGATATCTCTCCACTTTCCTACCGGATCGGAGGTTACGATTTGTGCAACAACGTTTCCTTTGTCTTGAATCTTGGGGAAATAATCAGCTCCGGTTAGTAGTGTTCGGTCTATGGCAAACCAGTCGGTAAGAAAAGAGGTTTGCAGCCCGTACACAGCTTTTCCCCGGATTTTGACGTGTGTATCCCGCCATATTCCCCAAGAGAACCCTTCAAAATAACGCTGAGCTATGTTCATTCCTCCTATAAAGCCTACACGTCCGTCTATAATGGCTATCTTGCGGTGGTTACGATAATTCACTTTGCTGGTAAAACGTGGAAATCGGACTTTCAGAAAACTTAGAACTTCGATGCCTTCGCAAAGCATGTGGTCGTAAAACATCTTGTCCACTTTCCAGCAACCAACGTCGTCATACAGTAAACGCACCTTGACACCTTCGTGAGCTTTATCGATCAATACGTCACGCAGCAGGCGTCCTGCAGCATCATCCTCGAAGATATAAAATTGAAGATGGATATGATGTTGTGCATGCGCTATCTCTCGTATGAGATCCAACAGCATTGTTTTACCGTCAGTATGGACGGAAATTTCATTTCCGCCGAAGAGAAGGGCATTGTTTACATTGTTGAAGAACTCGGCTAAACGGTTGTTTCCTTTGGAAATTTCAAAGGATTCTTGTGAGAGATATTCCTCCATTGGACGTTTATTTAGGCGGGCATATCCCTTCTTGCTGATAAGTTGTTCTTTCCTTGTGCTGCGGCCGAAAAAAAAATAAAAGATTAATCCGATTATAGGCAGGGAAAAGAGTACCAGAATCCATGCCATAGTTTTTACAGGATTGCGATTATCCATAATCACGATAAAGATCGTAATTAGGATAATCACAAGGTAAACGATATTGAAAATCGTAGAGAATACTGAATTTATAAGTGTTGTGTCTAACATGTTTAAGGTTTTTTACACCAGATCAGAAGCGATGTCCGCGTGGACCGCCACCGCCCGGGCCGAATCCTCCCCCGCCTCTTTGGGGACCGCCTTCCATTCTTCCGGCTTTTCCGCCGAAAAGATTTAAGCGATAGATGAAGTGAACCATGCAATAACTATATATTGCATTATATTCTGTATCGCTGCGCATTGCTGCAGTGATGGAGCGGCTTATGTTACTTTGCTTCTTTAAGATGTCATAAAATTGGATACTGACTGTAGCGGCATTCCCCTTCAGGAAATTCTGAGAAATCTGTGCATTCCAAATAAGTTCGTCACGATTCATGCTGTCATCGCTGTATCCTCGGCGTGAATTCTGTGATATATCTGTGGAAATAGACATATTCCAGGGTAAATAGATGTTGGTACTTGCTCCATAGGAGAAGTCGTATGTATCCATATTATTCTGTTCTTGGTAACTATTGCGGGAATGCATGTAGCTGAGCGAGCCGTTTAATGAAATTTCCCACCAGTCGCTTCTGTAGGTTCCTCTCAGTCGTTCACTCAGGCGAAGCTGTTTGGTCGTGTTTTTGTCGGAATCAGTTGTTTCAGTTTTATTGCTGATGTAGCTGACCATATTGTTATAATTGACAAAGGTGTTGGTGTTGATTGTATATTTTTTGTTGCGCAGTGCTGTGTTTGTTCCCAACATTCCGAATGCACTCCAGTTTCCGTTTATATTTTCCGGGCGAGTGATGTATCCACCAGTCTCCTCGTTATATGTTCTTCTATTGCTTACGTTGTTCATTTGATTCTGGAAATTCAGGTGAGCCATGAGGCCTCGTTGCGTTTCCGTGTTGAACATATTATAAAAAGCCGTAAATGTATTGGTAAAAGACGGCTTCAATCCGGGATTACCCTGCCGAATATTCAGCGGATCGGAAGTATCTTCTATCGGTAACAAATCGAGCATGTCCGGTTGGGAACTTCTTCCTCTGTAAGTGATACGCAGTGTGTTGGTCTTAGAGAAGTTATAACGGAAGTCTAATGTCGGGGTGAAATTGAAGACATGACGAACTGTATCGGTATAATAATCGCCTTTTTCATATTCTAACGTCGATTTCTGTGGTTGGAAAGATACGCCCACATTCAGTTGCATCATTTCACGTATCCAACGTAATGACAGGTCAACTTGGTGATTGTAGTAATTATATTTTGCATCTTTACTGTTTTCTTTATCCAATACAGCTCCAGGATTTGCGCTTGCATCTCCATTTTCTATAACCCAATCGTTCGGCATGCTGTAAGTAGAATTATCGCTTTTTGAATGACGATACTGGAAATTATATCCAAACTGCAGGAAACCTCCCTTAAAGATCGGCTCGCTATATGTAAACCGCACGTTATAGTTGTAGTTTAGTGTAGGCGTTGTGATATAACGATTGATAATTTCTTCTCTTTCTGCTTCGCTAAGTTGAAAATATTCTGTGGTTGACATAGAGAATTGTTCGCTCTCGCTGTTCGTATAATTGTAATTTCCGTACAGCGTAATGTTACGTCCTGGTTTGCCGAGGCGCCGGTTAAACATCAAAGATCCGCCGGCTGTAAGGTCATCTCCCTTACTTAACGAGCGACGTACAATTGTGTTTATGATATTTTCTTCAGGTACTAATGTCGTAATGTCGTCGCTTGCTCCTAATAATTCGTCGGTGGTATGACCGGGATCTGCGTTAAAAGTGTAAGAATTCGACTCAGATGTGTTATTAGTCTTCCCGTAAGTTAAGCGCGGACGAAATATTAAAGTGGTTAAAGTATCGGGAGTCCATTCCAGACGGAAGTCGACTCTTAAATTAGTGCTGCGGTTATGTGCCCTACTGAACGCATTTTGGAATGAACTGTTTTCGGTAGAAACGAAGGTTTCCGACGACTGTCTTGTGACACGGTCTGCGTTTGTATAATTGTAATTTACACTACCTCCTGTTTCTAAGAATTCGTTCTTTGTGGCAAAGTTGAAGCCGGCCATGCGGCGAGCCGTAAGTCCGTTGTTACCACCCCAGCGTCCGCCTCCGCCTCCACCGGGGAATCCGGCATCATTTACGTTGTTCATTGATCCGATGACGGTAAACTGATTCTCTCCCACAAAGCGGCTTGCCATCATTTTTCCGCTATATCGGTCTTCGGTTCCGCCTGCAACATCAACATTACCAAGCCAACCTTGATTCATACCGGGCTTGACACTTAAGTCGAGCACCGTTTCTTCATCACCATCGGCTATGCCTGTTACACGTGCCATATCGGATTGTTTATCGTAAGTTCTTATTTTATCAATAATGTTTACCGGTAAGTTTTTCATGGCGACACTCGGATCGTCGGCGAAAAATTCCTTACCGTCGACCATAATCTTTTTGATCGATTTTCCATTTATGGTAATATTTCCTTCATCATCGACTTCGGCTCCCGGCAGTTTTTTTACGAGTTCTTCCAAAGCCGAGCCTTCCGGTACTCGATAAGCCGAGGTGTTATATATTAATGTATCTTCGGATGCTGTCACTTCGGGCGCTTGTGCCGTAATAACGGCTTCCTCCAATAGGATAGCGTCCTGCGAGAGAGCTAAATTTCCAAAGTCTATTTTGGGCTTTTGGGCGGTAAGTTGGAATGGCTTAAACAAGGTGGCATATCCCAAATATGAAACTTTTAGTACATATTTCCCTCGTTTAATTGAAAAAGCAAATTTGCCGTTTAAATCGGTCGCTTTGCCATCTACCATAGAACTATCCGGTAAAGAAAGAATTTGAACAGCAGCTTGTATTACCGGCGATTTGTCGTTTTCATCAATTATGGTACCCGATATGTTACCTTTTTGGCTTCCGCTTTGTGCAAAGGCGCATGCTCCGCCCAAAAAGAATAGTACCCCCAAAACCCATTTTTTCATTTATATATTATTTTCAGTGAAATTTAATGCCTATTTGATTTCGAAAAAGTTGAAAGGTTTAACCCGATAATCTTTTTTAAAATTTATTTTCTTTTGTAACTTCGTTCTATTCGGCCCTTCTGAAGAAGGAATTCAAAACAAAAAACATTGATAACCATGAATATGATAGCCGAAGAGTTGTCGGTCGTATGTAAGTTGTTTTCTAATAATCCTTTTACTAGAATGACAATATAATATACCATCCAAATGAATAAAGCCCATTTTGTTGACAGAATTCGGTAGTTTTTTGTTTTTTCGTTTTCGTCCTTCGTTTTCGAAAAGAAGATGATGAATAAGGCTATCCATATCGTTATTTTCATCCCAAATCTGACGAAAATGAAGTTTGTGACGTCGATTGTTCCGAACATATATAGTAACGCAGGTACGAACACGGCGAGTAGAAGTAGTAGATAGCCCATCGTTCTGCATTGAAATGGTAAGATTCCTTTCATAGAATTAATATTAAAATTATTTTGCGCAAAAATAATTAATTGTAACCGGAATCCTAACTTCTTATGACTTTTTTCTATTTTTGCACTCAAAACATGGCGATTTATGAGTAAACAAAATGTAGTGATTTGTCGGAAACTTGCCGATGATTTGCCTGAAACATTGGGACGTTTTTCTTATGACAAACTGTTTGTTTTGATGGATGAACACACCGAACGTTATTGTTTTCCCGTCGTACGGGAGTACCCGTGCTTAAAAGATGCTGTGACGATCAGCGTCGGTGCGGGAGATGTGCATAAAAATTTGTCTGTACTTTCCGATGTTTGGATGCATTTAAGCCGGGAAGGAGCTACACGGCATTCGTTGTTTATAAATTTGGGCGGCGGCATGATAACCGATTTAGGCGGATTTGCGGCCGCAACGTTTAAGCGTGGCATAAAATGTATGAACATTCCTACCACACTTCTTGCGATGGTTGATGCGGCTGTAGGCGGAAAAACCGGAATAAATTTTAACGGATTGAAGAATGAGATCGGCGCGTTTGCTCCGGCTTGTAGCGTATTGATAGATTGCGGATTCTTGAAATCATTGGATCATTTCAATATCTTATCGGGATATGCGGAGATGTTGAAGCATGGACTTATCAGTGATGAAACACATTGGGGCCGGCTAATCCGTTTCGATATGGAGAAGATTGATTACAATGCTCTGCAGGATTTGGTGTGTGAATCGATTTCCGTGAAGGAAAAGATCGTGAAGATGGATCCGTTTGAACAGGGAATGCGTAAAGCATTAAACTTTGGTCATACAATGGGGCACGCGTTTGAAAGCTTTGCTTTGGCCGAAGATTGTCCGGTTTTACACGGATATGCTGTGGCATGGGGGATGGTATGTGAGTTGTATTTCTCTTATCTGAAAACAGGTTTCCCAAAGGATAAACTTTATCAGACTGTGCAGTTCATTAAAGAGAATTACGGGAAATTGAACTTTACGTGCAAGGATTATGATCGGTTGTACGAATTTATGAAACACGATAAAAAGAATCTTTCCGCCGGAACAATTAATTTTACTTTATTGGGAGAGGTGGGAGATATTCGAATTAACCAGACGGCTACCCGAAAAGAAATAGACGAAATGCTGGATTTCTATTGTGATGTCATGGGATGAATGCGGATAAATGGAAGTGACTGATGACATCATCTTTTACAGCAATCAGGCACTTTTAAATAAAAAGACAAGTCCTGCGAAATCAATCTTTCGCAGGACTTGTCTTTTTTATCTTGCCTTTTGGCTTTTCTTTTGGTGATCCGCTTGGGTCTTGAACCGTGCGGTTCACAAGTCTTAAAATCAATATTTTAGCGTACCTTCATTTTTAAGGGGGGTACGAATTGGACACTTTTTTGAAAGAACTATTGGCTTCCCTTGTCGGGATGCTGTCTGCCTTTATCTTGGGTTCAAAGATACGACTTTATTTTGAAATACGCAAATCGCTGAAAATAAATATTCTGCGGTTAGTGCAAGGTGCAAGCTATATATAGATATATACTTGCACCTTGCACTAAAGATTTATTTTCTTATGATGTTTATATTGAAACCAATATCTTTGCCAAAGAATTTAGAATTAGCAAAATTCGCAAAATGTATATAGAATACAAACCAAATATATTGCTTACACCATATATAGAAACCTATTGGACAACAGATGAAATTGTATCAGACAGGCAAACTTTACGTGTTTTGCCTGATGGTAGTGTAAATGTTTTATTTAATTTGGAGGAAAATGAAGATAGCATTATAGAACCATTCATTCCATACATAATAGGTGTAAAAACAAAATTCGCAGATGTTATACATGAAAAAGCTGATAGAATGATAGGCATACGTTTTCGTCCATGTGCAATTTCTGCTTTTACCAAAGTGCCGATATATGAATTTAACGATTGCCGTATAAATACAGATTCGTTTCCATCCATATTCTCGGATTTTAATCCTGAAAAATTAATTGGAACTAATAACAGGATAAGCCAATTAAGATATATAGATAATTACTTACTGAGTAAGTTAGGTTATTTGCATGATATTAACAAACAAATTATATATATTACAGAATACATTCAGGTTACAAAAGGCATAGTACCTATTAATGAATTATTAAATAAGGTTTGTTTAAGCCAACGCCAATTTGAACGAAGATTTAAAGACTTGACAGGAATTACACCCAAAATGTTCAGTGCCATTACTCGTTTTTCCTCATCAGAGAAATTTATAAGGCTTTACCCAGATAAAAGTTTATTCACCATCGCTTTAGATTGTGGATATTATGACCATAGCCATTTAATACGTGAATTTAAGCGTTTCAGTGGCGTATTGCCACAAACGTTAATGTCGAATTTATACACAACTTCTCCACTATTCCCATATTATCTTTGCGCCTCAAAAAAATAGCAAGAATATGAGAGGTAGTAATTCGGAAACAATTAGCGTATTACGAGAGGGAAACATGGTAAAATCCCTTGCTAAGATGGGATTTCCTATGGTGATTTCCATGTTGATTATGGCGGTTTATAATATTGCAGATACATTTTGGGTATCTCATTTAGGGACAATTCCTATCGCCGCTGTTTCTATTGTTTTTCCATTCACATTAGTATTTACAGGTATTGGATTGACTTTTGGTGTAGGTGGTGGAGTATTCGTTTCTCGATTATTAGGAAAAAAGGAACTGGATGAAGCAAGCACTGTAGCTTCTGTTTCTGTTTTGTCCGCATTTTTATCAGGGAGCATTATCATGGTTCTCTGTAATCTATGCATACATCCAATCCTTCATTATATAGGAGCAGACAGTGCAAGTCTTGACACAGCCGTTGGTTATGGACGGTTATTTACTATTTGCTGTACAATTGGAGTATTCAATGTGGCATCGGCAAATATTTTTGTTGCACAAGGAGCATCTAAAATATCTGCAACGGCAATGATAACAGGGGCTATAACCAATATGGGACTTGTTCCTTTTTTCATCTATACTTTGGATTTAGGTGTAAATGGTTCTGCTTATGCAAATATTATATCTCAATCAATAACAGCTTTGATTTATTGTTGGCATTATAGCCAAAAAGCTATGGTTAAAGTATCTTTGCGTTTATTTAAGCCGACCTTAACTTTGTATGCAGAAATATTAAAAGTGGGAGTGGCGATGTTCTGTTTGCAAATTTTTCAAGCAGTATCAATTGGTTTGATGCAGAAAGCAAGTTCGAAATATGGTAATGAAGCTATTGCTGCTGTTGGCATTGTCCTGAAAATTGTTACGCTTGGTTCTAACGTTGTTTACGGTTTTGTTAAAGGATTTCAACCTATTGCTGGATATAATTATGGCGCAGGCAATTTTCAAAGACTTAAACAAGCTATACGGTGGTCGCTCGTACTTACAACTTCATATTGTATAATATGGAGTATTCTCATTTTTGCATACTCAACTACTATTATTGGATGGTTCGGAGAAGATATAAAAATGCAACAGATAGCAGCAAACGCATTAAATGCTAGCACAATTATGTTTTTTACATTGGGATTTCAGTTTGTTTATGCTGCATTCTATATGTCAGTAGGTATGGGATTTCGTAGTTTTCTACTTAACATTAGTCGGCAAGGAATTATGTTCATTCCTACTATTCTGATACTACCTACTTATTGGGGATTACAAGGTGTGTTATACACGCCAATGGTAGCAGATTTCTTATCAGTATTATTAACTCTATTCTATGCTTTTAAGGCTAAATCAATTTATGACAATAAACGAGGAATTGGAATTGTGAGATAATATAGAAAATTGCTATGGTAAATTATGGGAGAAGTAGATGAAATTTTGAAACAAATAGAGGTCGAGATTTCAAAAATCGACCTCTATAACTATGACATTATCGAAACTTCTCTTTCAATGGTGCTTCGTTTACAAGATGCTCTAACCAATTTGAGACGCAAACTACAAACCTATGTGTTTTCCTCAAAAGAGGAAGAAATATATTTCTTCAAAAGCCAAAAACCGGAATTGTTAGGACGGTTGTTGTATTTTCATAAAATATACCGCATTGAAGTACAATGTCCTACTGGAAGTAATGATGTGATTAGACTGTATTTAAACAAGGAGTTGGATAGCCTGACATATTTCTTTAATCGCAATTTGGATTTTTATCAGTATTACCGTTCCCATTCTACGGTACATGACGAACTTTATTTCCTGCGTGGAAATGTTGATTTTCGGTTATGCACAGACAGCGCACAATTTGACAAAGACCCTAATTTTTCAACCGGATATGATTATAAAGTCGCAAAAATACTTGCCAATGAAATGCTACGCATTTATCTGAACAAGAGACTACAGAAACTTGAATGCGATAGTTACATAAAGGAAAGACAAACCGTTACAACAAAGATTCCAATTCGTTTTACAGGGAAAAAGAACACCTTGATAGAATTAGGCTATGCCCTTGTCTCTTCTGGAGATATAAATCACGGAAATATAGAAATAAAAGAATTTATGGAATACCTCAGTGCCATATTCAATATAGATTTAGGCGGCTATTATGATGCCTATATTGCCATGAAAGAGCGTAAAGACCAAACAGCATATCTCAAAAAACTGGAAGAATGTCTTGTCAAGCGAATGGAAGAAAAATAAAATAGTTATCGCCTTTATGATAATAACCTTAGATATTGTACTTTTGCAAAATGATTCAAGAGGACTTTAAATTTTACAAGCCTTGCAGGGAGTTACAACCTTACGTCAGGTATTATTGGGTATTCAAAAGCAATCAACCGCTGAATACCCTTACTTTTCCTATTGGTTGTCCTCAAATCATTTTCCATAAACAAACACCGCTTTATATCCCGGAACT
>CALUET010000004.1 GCA_944319745.1 uncultured Phocaeicola sp.
CGTCACGCCGATGGTACTGCGCAAGTGGGAGAGTAGGTAGTTGCCGTTTTGTCAGGCTCCGCCGCGGGGAATCCTCCCTGCGGCGGAGTTCTTGTTTGGGGGGAGATGCTTTTTTATATACGGAAGAGGACTTGAGTTTCCCAAAAGAAAGTGGAAGTTTACGAGGATTGTTGAATTCTTTGCGGGGAATATTCCTGGAAAATGTGAAATTTGTTGCGGGGTTTGATGTAAAAGTTCGGCGTCTTATGCTGTATGGAAGGCATTCTTGTATATATGATATTTATTTCTTTTTGTTTTGCTTATCTATAATTCTGATATAAATAATAATAAAAAACTATCATTTTATTTGGAATTTCCGAAATAATAAATACCTTTGTCCGCTGAAAAATTAAATGATATATATGAACAATTTGTTTATACATTTGTTGCTATGTGGTTTGATTATTCTATTGGGTTGACCAATGGGAAGGAGAATCGCATGTATAATGTTTGAACTTACTGATATAAAGCCTTTCTCACTTCCTGGTGCGAAAGGTTTTTTTTTGCGGGAATGTGTAATAATTTAAAAGATAAAACGATGAGTGAAAAACTATTTATTTTCGATACTACGCTGCGCGATGGTGAACAAGTTCCCGGCTGCCAGTTGAATACGGTAGAAAAAATACAAGTGGCTAAGCAGTTGGAGGCTTTAGGAGTAGATGTGATAGAGGCCGGTTTCCCGGTATCGAGTCCGGGAGATTTCAATTCGGTTATTGAAATTTCCAAAGCCGTTACGTGGCCTACAATTTGTGCTTTGACACGTGCGGTGGAGAAAGATATTGATGTTGCTGCCGAAGCGTTGAAATATGCCAAGCATAAACGAATTCATACGGGAATAGGAACTTCTGATTTTCATATCAAATATAAGTTTAATTCAACGCGTGAAGAGATTATCGAACGGGCCGTTTCCGCCGTAAAATATGCCCGTCGTTATGTGGATGATGTAGAGTTTTATGCAGAAGATGCCGGTCGTACGGAGAATGAATACCTTGCCCGTGTGATAGAGGCCGTTATCAAGGCGGGAGCAACGGTCGTAAATATTCCGGATACGACGGGATATTGTTTGCCATCGGAGTATGGGGAAAAAATAAAATACCTGGTCGATCATGTCGATGGTATCGACAAGGCGATTATTTCTACGCATTGTCATAATGATTTAGGCATGGCAACGGCCAATACGATTAACGGCGTTTTGAACGGTGCGCGCCAGGTGGAAGTAACGGTTAACGGCATCGGTGAACGTGCCGGAAACACTTCTCTCGAAGAAGTTGCCATGATTTTGCGTTGTCATCACAGCATCAATATCGATACAAATATCAATACGCAGAAGATTTATCCTACAAGTCGTATGGTTTCAAGCCTGATGAATATGCCGGTACAGCCCAATAAAGCGATAGTGGGGCGTAACGCTTTTGCACATTCTTCGGGAATACACCAGGACGGCGTATTGAAAAATGTGCAGACGTATGAGATTATCAACCCGAAAGATGTCGGCATAGACGATAATGCCATCGTTTTGACGGCTCGCAGCGGGCGCGCGGCTTTGAAACATCGTCTGCATGTTTTGGGCGTGGAAATGAATCAGGAGAAATTGGATAAGGTGTATGAGGACTTCCTGAAACTCGCTGATAAGAAAAAAGATATTACGGATGATGATATCTTGGTTTTGGCCGGTGCAGACAGAAGTGTAAATCATCATATAAAATTAGAGTATCTGCAGGTGACAAGCGGCGTAGGAGTTCGGTCGGTTGCCAGTCTTGGATTGAATATATCCGGCGAGTCTTTCGAAGCTGCGGCTACGGGAAACGGTCCTGTGGATGCTGCAATAAAAGCGGTAAAAAAGATTATCAACCGGCAAATGACGTTGAAAGAGTTTACAATACAGGCTATCAGTAAAGGAAGTGACGATGTTGGTAAAGTACACATGCAGGTAGAATACGACGGGCAGGTGTACTATGGTTTCGGAGCCAATACGGACATTATTGCTGCTTCAGTGGAAGCTTATATTGATTGTATCAATAAATTCAGAAAATAAAAAGGTAAAAGATTAGGAAATATGGCTAATACATTATTTGACAAGATTTGGGATGCACATGTAGTTCAACAGGTAGAAGAAGGTCCTACGCAGTTGTATATTGATCGTCTTTATTGCCACGAGGTAACCAGCCCTCAGGCATTTGCCGACATGCGGGCTCGTGGTTTGAAATGTTTCCGGCCGGAGCGTATTTATTGCATGCCCGATCATAATACACCTACACACGATCAGGATAAACCGATTGCCGATCCGATTTCTAAAGCGCAAGTTGATGCGTTGGCTCAAAACGCGAAAGATTTTGGACTGACTTATTTCGGAATGATGGATAAGAAAAATGGAATTATTCATGTCGTTGGCCCGGAAAGAGGACTGACATTGCCGGGAATGACCATTGTTTGTGGCGATTCTCATACCTCTACTCATGGAGCAATGGGAGCAGTTGCTTTCGGCATTGGTACCAGCGAAGTGGAAATGGTTATGGCTTCGCAGTGTATTCTTCAGACACGTCCCAAGACCATGCGTATAACAATTGACGGGAAACTGGGGAAAGGAGTTACGGCAAAAGATGTGGCTCTCTACATGATGGCGAAGATGACGACCAGTGGTGCCACCGGTTATTTCGTTGAATATGCAGGCGAGGCGATACGTAGTCTGACAATGGAAGGCCGTCTCACTTTGTGTAATTTAAGTATTGAGATGGGAGCTCGGGGAGGAATGATTGCTCCGGATGAAGTAACTTTCGAATATGTCAAGGGGCGTGAATATGCTCCTAAGGGAGAAAAATGGGAAAAGGCTCTGGCATATTGGAAAACCCTGCGGAGCGATGATGATGCTGTATTCGATAAAGAAGTACGGTTTAAAGCCGAAGATATTCAACCAATGATAACTTATGGGACAAATCCGGGCATGGGTATGGCAATAAATGAGGCTATACCTGTGACAGAGGGCATGAGTGACGTGGAAAAGACCTCATTCGAGAAGTCACTGAATTACATGGGATTTGAAGCCGGACAAAAATTATTGGGCAAAAAGATCGACTACGTTTTCTTAGGTGCCTGCACCAATGGACGCATAGAAGACTTTCGTGCTTTTGCTTCGATCGTGAAAGGGAAAAAGAAAGCTGCTCATGTCACGGCATGGTTGGTGCCAGGTTCGTGGATGGTAAAAGAACAGATTCAGAGTGAAGGCCTGGATAAAATTTTGGAAGATGCCGGCTTTGAAATCCGTCAGCCGGGTTGTTCCGCTTGTCTTGCGATGAACGATGATAAAATTCCGTCGGGGAAATATGCCGTATCTACCAGTAATCGAAATTTTGAAGGCCGTCAGGGCCCCGGTTCGCGTACGCTTTTAGCCAGTCCGCTTACGGCCGCTGCTGCTGCGGTAACGGGAGTTATTACCGATCCGAGAGAACTTATGTGAATCAAAACAATAGAAAATCAGAAGAGATGAAACAGAAATTTGATATATTGACAAGTACATGTGTACCCCTTCCTTTGGAAAATATAGATACAGACCAGATTATCCCGGCTCGTTTCCTGAAGGCAACTACCCGGGAAGAGAAGTTTTTCGGTGATAATTTATTTCGCGACTGGCGTTATAATCCGGATGGTTCTTTAAACAAAGACTTTGTGTTGAACAATCCTCTTTACAGCGGACAGATTCTTGTTGCAGGAAAAAACTTCGGATCAGGTTCCAGCCGTGAACATGCCGCATGGGCTATTGCCGGATATGGATTTCGGGTTGTTGTGTCAAGTTTCTTTGCCGATATCCACAAGAATAATGAATTGAATAACTTTGTTCTACCGGTTGTGGTCAGTGAGTCTTTTTTAAAAGAGCTGTTCGACTCGATATATGCCAATCCGAAAACAGAAGTTGTTGTTGATCTTCCCCGACAAACCATATTGAATAAGGCGACAAATCGTTCGGAATCTTTCGAAATAAATGCTTATAAAAAACATTGTTTGATGAATGGACTGGATGATATAGATTTCTTGGTGGAGAATAAAGATAAAATAGAACGTTTTGAACAAACGCATAAATAAGCGTGCGTATAAGTATTTGACATTAAAGGTACGGAAATGGAGAATCATCCTCGGATAGAAATAATGGATACGACGCTTCGCGATGGCGAGCAAACCAGTGGCGTTTCATTCGTTCCGCGTGAGAAATTAATGATAGCCCGTTTGCTGCTTGAGGATTTGAAAGTTGATCGTATTGAGGTTGCTTCGGCCCGGGTATCGGAAGGAGAATTCAAGGCCGTGCGTATGATTTGCGAATGGGCCGAGCGGCGGAATCTTTTATCGCGAGTGGAAGTCTTGGGATTTGTCGATGGAAAGATTTCGGTCGATTGGATTCACAATGCCGGTTGCCGGGTAATTAATTTATTGACGAAAGGCTCGGAGAAGCATTGTCGTTTTCAGCTTCACAAAACATTGCAAGAACATTTGCACGATATATTGAAGGTGGTGGATTATGCTCACACGGTCGGCATGGATGTGAATGTTTATCTTGAAGACTGGAGTAACGGAATTAAAGATTCGCCCGACTATGTCTTTGGATTGATCGACGGGCTAAAAGATTCCGGAATCTGCCGGTTTATGCTTCCTGATACGTTGGGCATTCTCAATCCCCTTCAGGTTATTGAGTACATGCGAAAGATGAAAAAACGTTACCCCGACTTGCGCTTTGATTTTCATGCTCACAATGATTATGATTTAGCCGTAAGTAATGTGCTGGCAGCTGTGCTCAGCGGGGTGAAAGGACTTCACACAACCATAAACGGTTTGGGCGAACGTGCGGGGAATGCTCCGCTGGCAAGTGTACAAGCCATTCTGAAAGATCATTTCCATGCAATAACGAATATTGACGAAAGCCGGTTGAATGATGTAAGCAGAGTGGTGGAGTCTTATTCTGGAGTAACGATTCCTGCCAATAAACCGATAGTGGGCGACAGCGTATTTACGCAGGTTGCCGGGGTGCATGCCGATGGTGACAATAAGAATAATCTGTATTGCAATGATCTGTTGCCAGAGCGATTCGGACGTGTACGTGAATATGCTTTAGGGAAAAACTCGGGAAAAGCGAATATACGGAAGAACTTGGAAAGTCTGGGACTTGAGCTTGATGAAGATTCGATGAAGAAGGTTACCGAACGTATCATCGAATTGGGCGACAGGAAAGAATTGGTTACGCAGGAAGATTTACCTTATATCATTTCCGATGTGTTGAAACATGACGGAGAAGAAGAAAAGGTAAAATTGCTGAGCTATTTCGTTACGCTGGCGAAAGGATTGAAGCCGATGGCTACGTTGAATATAGAGATCAACAAGAAAACTTACCAGGAAAGTTCGTCAGGCGACGGACAGTACGATGCTTTCGTGCGTGCGTTACGTAAAATTTATAAGGAAATTTTAGGTAGAAAGTTCCCGCGATTGTTGAACTATGCCGTAACAATTCCGCCCGGAGGACGTACGGATGCCTTTGTACATACCGTTATATCATGGGAGTACGAAGGGCGTGAGTTTCGCACGCGCGGCTTGGATGCCGACCAAACGGAGGCGGCCATTAAAGCAACGATCAAGATGCTGAATATCATAGAAAAAGAGTAAACGTAAAAATTATCCTGAAATAAAAATCAAAACATGCTGAAACGGTGTATTATCGCTTTTGTTCTGTTTTTCGTTCTCAATATTTTTCTTCGGAATTTTGTCTTGGGAGATGAATGGAAAGACGGAAACCTGTTGGTCAACTTTTTTATGACTGTGTTTCTAACGGCGGTATATGCCGGTGTAGATTTTTGCGTTCGGCAGTTTGGAAGACGGAATTATCAGAAGAAATAAATGAATAATTAAAGAAAGAAAATTATGGAATTTAAAATAGCTGTATTGGCTGGAGATGGTATCGGACCGGAGATTTCGGTCCAGGGTGTTGATGTGATGACCGCAGTTTGTCGCAAGTTCGGTCATAAAGTAAGTTATGATTATGCTTTGTGTGGCGCGGATGCCATAGACAAAGTGGACGATCCGTTTCCGGAAGCAACTTATGAAATTTGTAAGAACGCCGACGCTGTGTTGTTCTCGGCCGTAGGCGATCCGAAATTCGATAACGATCCTACGGCTAAAGTCCGCCCGGAACAAGGGTTGTTGGCCATGCGTAAAAAGTTAGGATTGTATGCAAACATTCGTCCGGTGCAGACGTTCAAATGTTTGCTGCATAAGTCGCCTTTGCGTGCCGAACTGGTAGAAGGTGCCGATTTCTTGTGCATTCGTGAGCTGACCGGCGGAATGTATTTTGGTGAAAAGTACCAGGATAACGAGAAGGCTTTCGACACAAACATGTACACACGTCCTGAAATCGAACGGATTTTAAAGGTTGGTTTTGAGTATGCAATGAAGCGTCGTAAACATCTTACGGTGGTAGACAAGGCAAATGTCTTGGCATCTTCTCGCCTGTGGCGCCAGATTGCTCAGGAAATGGCTCCCGCTTATCCGGAAGTTCTTACAGATTATATGTACGTAGATAACGCGGCTATGCGTATGATTCAGGAACCGACTTTCTTCGATGTCATGGTGACCGAAAATACATTCGGCGATATTCTGACCGATGAAGGCTCTTGCATTAGCGGATCAATGGGCTTGTTGCCCTCTGCTTCTACCGGGGAAAGTACACCTGTATTTGAGCCTATTCATGGATCATGGCCGCAAGCCAAAGGACTGAATATCGCAAATCCTCTGGCACAAATTCTGTCTGTTGCAATGTTGTTCGAATATTTCAATTGCAAGGAAGAGGGTGCGTTGATCCGTAAGGCGGTAGATGCTTCGCTGGATGCCTGCGTGCGTACGCCGGAAATTCAGGTTGAAGGCGGCAAGAAATATGGAACGAAAGAAGTTGGCGCCTGGATTGTCAATTATATAGAAAAGGCGTGACCGATTGGGCTTTCACGATAAACATCCCGTTCTTTCAGCATGTTTTGTTGGAAAGAACGGGATGTTTTTATTAAAACTTCTTTATCCTTATGTGGCAATAAGGCTCTCCGCCTTGTTTGTCGTAATAGTGTTGATGATATGTTTCTGCTTCCCAGAAAGTCGAAGCCGGAGTTAGTTTTGTGTTTACCTCGTATCCCTTGTTGCGAAGGAGTGCGATGACATCTTCGGCTTGTTGCTTTTGTTCGTTGTCAAGATAGAATATTTCGCTTCGGTATTGCGGCCCTATGTCGGGACCTTGTCCGTCGGTTTGTGCCGGATCATGGATTTCAAAAAATAATTTGCAAAGTTCCGTGAACGAAGTCTGTTCGGCATCATATTCCACCATTGTGGCTTCTGCGTGTCCGGTTATGTGTTTTTTTACTTCTTCGTAAGTCGGATTTTCTTTATCTCCCCCGATGTATCCGACCGTTGTTGCTATTACTCCTTTTGCCCGTTCGAATTGATGTTGTGCTCCCCAGAAACATCCGCAGGCAAAGATGGCCTTTTCTCTTTTCATTGTTGCTGTCTTTTTTTGATAAACGATTGTTCAAACTTACAAAAAGTTTTTAATACGGCAAGCATACGTTCTTTATTGTGTTATTTTTGCATGGGTAAATTTAGAGAGACAGATCGGGAGGTATAATTTATGGTGAAACGTTTTTTCTTGTTCATCGTTTGTTCGTTTATTGTAATGCTTGGGAAAGCTCAGTCGTATAACGAGATTGTGGAACAGGCAATGGACTATACTTTTAAAGACAGTCTGGTGCAGGCCGAGCAACTTTTTCGGCAGGCTTTAAAAATCGATCCCTCAAATTCCCGCAATGCATTGCTTTTCTCTAATCTGGGAACTGTGCTGAAACGTCAGGGAAGAATAGATGAAGCGATAGAAGCTTATACGCTGGCTTTGAATATAACCCCGTACTCTACGGCCATTTTGCTGAATAGAGCTTCGCTGTACATGGAGAAAAATTTGTTAGACAAGGCCTATGTTGATTATTGTTCCGTGATAGACTTGTTGCCGAAAGACAGGGAAGCCCGTTTATTCCGTGCATATATTTCCATGAAACGAAGGAATTACGATGAAGCGCGGATTGATTACAATGTGTTGCTTGCCGAAGACATGAACAACAAGGCTGCCCGTCTGGGAATTATCATGCTGGATGAAAAAGAAGGAAACATCCAGGCTGCCCGCGACGGACTTAACTTGCTTATTAACAATTACCCGGGCGATACGTCGTTGTTGAAGATGAGAGCTAACCTGGAACTTGCGCAAGGCAATAAAGATGCTGCGTTACTCGATTTGGAAGAAGTGCTGAAACTGGACGGGAAAGATGCGGAATGTTATGTGATGCGAGGGGATATTTACCTGGAAATGGATGAGAAGGAAAATGCCAAAAAAGCCTATGAACAAGCCGTAACATTGGGCATTCCCCGTGGGGAACTGCTTGAACGTTTGAAATCCTGCGATTAATGTTTGTTGAATTTCCGGATAAGTTCAATGAAATCTTTTCCGTATTTTTCTTTTTTGTATTCGCCTATTCCGCTGATTTTCTCAAACTCCTCTATTGTTTCCGGTTTTGATGTGGCTATCAGGTGCAGACATTTGTCGGACAAGACGATGTAAGGAGGAATCCTTTGTCGGTCTGCCAATTCTTTTCTAAGGGCTCTGAGCTTTTCAAACAATGCATCGTTTTCTTCGGTCTGCTTTGGAAAAACAGAAGAATCTGCCGGTGATTTTGTAACTTTAACCTGCGGTTTCCGGGATGCGTTGTATTGTTCTTGAGAATGTTTCACGACAACCAGCATGGCGCGTGCTTGTCCGAACAGCACTTTTCGCCCGGAATCGGTTATTTTTAAGCGGTTGTTTTCGTTGTATGCTATCTCAAAATATCCCAAATTGAGCATTTGCAGCAGGTAAACCTTCCAGTCGTATACCGGAATATCTCTCCCCACACCGTATGTTTTGAGCTTATCAAATCCGTTTCGTATGACTTCCTGTTCTGCCGTTCCCCGCAGGATGTTTATCAAAGTGTGTACGCCAATCTGTTCGTTCGTCCGGGCTATTGCGCTCAAAGCTTTCTGTACAGTGACGGTTCCGTCGAAACGTTCCGGAGGATTCTTGCAGACATCACAGTTATGGCAATCCTCTTCCATAGTCTCGCCGAAGTAATTCATTAAAATGCGTCGCCTGCAGATATTGGCTTCGGCATACTGTTGCATCCGGTACAGTTTCTCCATGTTCAGTTGCTGTTGTTTGCTTTGTGCGGCAAACTTTGTCAGTAAAATAATGTCGGAAAGCGAGTAAAACAGCAAAGTCTCTCCCGGTAATCCGTCTCGTCCGGCACGGCCTATCTCTTGATAGAAGCTTTCGATGCTTTTGGGAAGATTATAGTGAATGACCCATCGCACGTTTGATTTGTCTATGCCCATGCCGAAAGCCACGGTTGCACATACCACCTGTATGCGGTCGTTAATGAAGTCTTCCTGTGCTTTTTCCCGTTCCTTGCCTTGCAGTCCTGCATGATATGCCGCCGCTTTAATGCCGTGTTTTTGCAAAATGTTCGTGAGCTTTTCCGATGTGGAACGGCTCATGCAGTAAATAATTCCGCATTCTTTTTCATGGCGGGCGATGAAATGCAGTATGGCATGCAGCTTTTCGTCTTGCCGCAAGCCGCGTTTCACTGCCAGACTCAGGTTCGGCCTGTCAAAAGATGAGATGAAGATTTGAGGGCTCCGCATGTTCAATTGTTCCAAAATGTCCAGTCGCGTTATCTTGTCGGCCGTAGCGGTTAAGGCAACGATAGGTATATCTGGAAAGTGTTTGCGCAGAATGTTTAATTGGGTGTACTCGGGGCGGAAGTCGTGCCCCCATTGTGATATGCAGTGTGCTTCGTCGATTGCAAACAACGAGATCTTGATGTCTTTCAAAAGGAATGGTAGCTCTGACAATAAACGTTCCGGCGAGATGTAAAGAAGCTTTACTTTTCCTTGTAAACATTGGAGGCGTAGATTGGCATTTGTCGTTTCATCATTAGAACTGTTTAGTGCTTGAGCAGCTATGCCGTTGGCGCGAAGATTTTCCACTTGGTCTTTCATTAGGGAAATAAGCGGCGATACGATGACGGCTGTGCCTTCCATTATTAAGGCAGGTATCTGGTAACAGATTGATTTTCCTCCGCCTGTAGGCATCAAAACCAGCGTGTCGTTCTTTTTAAGGATGCTGGTAATAATTTCTTCCTGCAGCGGGCGGAAAGAATGATAACCGAAATATTGTTTTAACGTGTCGAGTAATTGCTCTTTCATTTAAGTGAAAAATTCTTGCAAAGATAACCAAAGATTGAGTTATGTCAAAAGCTCTTTTTCGAAAGATTTTTATGTATTAAATCCATGTGAATATAAAATTTTTATTTTAATTTTGTGTCGCTAACTAAAAGTAATTAAGAAAAACTTAAAAACTACCGAGGATAAATGAAACAAAATGGTCATGTATTAAATGATGCAGAAACGCAAGTGGAGGTGAAAAAGCCGTATAATTTACGGGAACGTAAGATACAAAATGCGGCTTATCGTGACATGATTCGTGCGGAATTGGCCGATGAATTGTATGATAAGATCATGAATGTTGTGGTATTTCAAAAGAAATATAAAGATCCAAACTATTCGGCTAAAGATCTGGCAAAGGAATTGAATACGAACACACGTTACCTTTCTGCTGTGATTAATTCGCGTTTCGGAATAAATTATTCGAGTCTGGTGAACGAATATCGCATTAAAGATGCGCTTCATTTACTGATTGATAAGCGTTATATAGAGAAGAATGTGGAAGAAATCAGTGCGATGGTCGGATTCGCAAACCGCCAGTCGTTTTATGCTGCGTTCTATAAAAATGTGGGAGAAACGCCGAAAGGATATAGAAAACGCAAGTTGGAACATAAGTGATTGTAGGATTCACCACAAAAGTTGTTTGTCTTTTTTTATGGCTTTTGTGGTGAATTTTTGTGAAATAAAAGACTAAAAGCGGGGGTAATGACGAAATGAAAGAAGAAAAAAAATTAGCTTATAGTGTAGAAAGATTTGCCGATTTGGAAGTCCTACGTTATTATGTTCCAGGCTTCGAATCGCTTTCCTTGCGTCAAAAGACATTGGTCTATTATCTGTCGCAGGCGGCTTTAGAGGGAAGAGACATTCTTTTTGATCAGAACGGAAAGTATAATTTGCGGATTCGCCGCCTGCTGGAATCTGTATATCTGCATTTTAATGGGGAAAGAAACAGCGATGAGTTTCGCGCTTTCGAGGTATATCTGAAAAGAATCTGGTTCGCAAACGGTATTTATCATCACTATTCTTGCGATAAATTTATGCCGGGTTTTTCTCAAAACTTCCTGGAAAATGCTGTAAAAGATCTTGATGTTTCTGTACTTCCGCTGCGGGAGAATGAAACTGTGGAAGAGATGATTTCGGATTTGTTCCCGGTTATTTTCGACCCTTCTCTTTATCCGAAGCGTGTGAATCAGGCCGACGGTGATGACCTTGTGCAGACATCTGCCGCAAATTATTACGAAGGAGTGTCACAAAGTGAGGCCGAAGCGTTTTATGCGGCGATGAAGGATGCGAATGTTGCCGAGCCGGTAATGTACGGATTGAACAGCCGTTTGGTAAAAGAGAACGGCGTGGTGAAAGAACAGGTCTGGAAAATAGGCGGGATGTATTCCGCAGCGATAGAAAAAATCGTGTATTGGTTGCGTAAGGCCGAGGAGGTGGCGGAAAACAAGAGTCAGCATGAGGTGATTTGTTTGCTGGTAAAATATTATGAAACCGGCGATTTGAAGATATTCGACGAATACTCCATCGAGTGGCTAAAAGATACGTCTTCTTTCGTTGATTTCGTGAACGGTTTTATAGAAACCTACGGCGATCCTTTGGGAATGAAGGCCAGTTGGGAGTCAATTGTCAATTTTAAAGACGTGAAAGCAACTGCCCGTACGGAAACAATCAGTCGGCATGCGCAATGGTTTGAGGAACATTCTCCGGTGGATGAACGGTTTAAAAAAGAAAAAGTAACCGGCGTTTCTGCCAAAGTCATTACGGCGGCAATGTTGGGTGGCGATTTATATCCGTCAACGGCCATAGGAATTAATCTGCCTAATTCGAATTGGATTCGCAGCAAGCACGGTTCAAAATCGGTGACAATCGGAAATCTTACCGATGCTTATAACAAGGCTTCGCGGGGAAACGGTTTCAGGGAGGAGTTTGTGTATGGGGAAGAAGAAAAAGATTTGTTGGAAAAATATGCGGACCTTACCGGGGAACTTCATACCGATTTGCACGAATGTTTGGGACACGGCTCGGGAAAACTGTTGCAGGGAACAGATCCTGATGCGCTGAAGGCGTACGGCTCTACCATAGAAGAAGCCCGGGCAGACTTGTTCGGCCTGTATTATCTGGCAGATGATAAAATGGTGGATTTGGGACTGGTTCCCGATAAGAATGCTTATAAAGCGGAATATTATACGTATATGCTGAATGGTTTGATGACACAGCTCGTGCGCATCGAGCCGGGATGTGCCGTTGAGGAAGCTCACATGCGGAATCGTCAGTTGATAGCCCGCTGGTGTTTGGAGCAAGGGAAAAGCGACCATGTGGTGGAAATGGTGAAGCGCGATGGAAAAACATTTGTGCGAATAAACGATTATGAACGCTTGCGTACGTTGTTCGGACGCCTGCTTGCGGAGATTCAACGGATAAAAAGTGAAGGCGATTTCGAGGCGGCCCGCTCGATTGTGGAGCAATATGGCGTGAAAGTAGACGCCGTATTGCATGCAGAGATATTGGAACGTTACCGTAAGTTACACTTAGCTCCTTATAAAGGATTTGTCAATCCGGTTTATTCCCCGGAAAAAGATGAGCAGGGCAATATCGTCGATGTGAGAATTTCTTACGAAGAAGGCTATGCAGAACAGATGCTTCGTTATAGCCGCGACTATTCAAATTTATAAAAAAGATATGGCAGACAACCTACACGAAACGATAAAAGAGATAAAAGCAAAATGCCGTTTGTATATGAATGGCGTGGTGTCGCAAAGTATGCGTGAGAAAGGATTGGAGTATAAACTGAATTTCGGAATAGAATATCCGCGCATAAAGGAAATAGCCTCTGCGTATAATCCGGATCATGATTTGGCACAGGCCCTTTGGAAAGAAAACGTGCGTGAATGTAAAATAATGGCAGGATTGCTTCAGCCGGTCGAGACGTTTTATCCGGAAATTGCTGAAATCTGGATGGAAGATATGCGTTATCCTGAGTTGGCCGAGTACACGGTCATGAATCTGTTTCAGCGTCTGCCTTATGCATCGGAGGTTGTTTTCTGTTGGATTGCCGATGAACGTGAGATGTTTCAATTGTGCGGTTTCTTGTTGATGACGCGTTTGCTTATGAGAGGGATGGTTTTAAGCGAGCAGGCGGAATCGGAATTTTTGGATCAGACCCTGACGGCAATTGAAGGTGATTCTCTTTCTGTGCGGAAGGCTGCTGCGGGTGCGTTGCAGAAATACGCTGTACAAAGTCGTGAAAATAAGAAAAAAGCACTTAAAGCACTTGCTCCTTTGTCCGGATCGGGGAAGGCGGAACTTGCCTTTTTTGCCGATGCAATAAAAAATGAGATAGAATGTTGAGCAGAATTTCCCGAATTGAATGAAAAAGATTAACTTTGAAAATCGAATAAACAATCGGGATGGAAGAAAACATAAAAGATAAGGTAAAACAAGTTCTTACCGAGTATTTACAGAAAAACGGGCACAGAAAAACTCCTGAACGTTTTGCTATTCTTGATACAATTTACTCGATCAAGGGACATTTTAATATCGATAAGTTGTACGATTATATGGCAGAAAAAGGAAAATTCAGGGTAAGTCGTGCTACGTTGTATAATACTATTATTCTATTGGCCGATGCAGGTTTAGTCGTCAAACACCAGTTTGGAAATACTTCACAGTATGAACGTTCGTATAATAACGAAACGCATCATCATCTCATTTGCACTTCATGCGGAAAAGTTTCCGAGTTTGAAGATGAAAAGTTGAAGCGTGCTATTGCACAGACCAAATTGCGTGCCTTTCATGCTTTGCATTATTCGCTTTATATTTACGGAATATGCAATAAATGTATGAGGACAAAGTGTAAGAAAACAAAATAAGATTAATATTAAAATTGAGTGAGAATGAAAGTAGATGTCTTGTTAGGTTTACAATGGGGCGATGAAGGGAAAGGAAAAGTTGTCGATGTTTTGACTCCTCGTTACGATGTCGTTGCCCGTTTTCAGGGGGGACCTAATGCCGGTCATACCCTTGAGTTTGAAGGACAAAAGTATGTTCTTCGTTCGATTCCTTCAGGAATATTTCAGGGAGATAAGATTAACATAATAGGAAATGGCGTAGTATTGGATCCAGCATTGTTTAAAGCTGAGGCGGAAGCCCTCGAAGCAAGCGGACATCCCCTAAAGGAACGTTTGCATATCTCGAAGAAAGCCCATCTGATTTTGCCGACTCACCGCATACTTGATGCGGCATACGAAGCTGCCAAAGGCGATTCGAAGGTTGGAACTACAGGGAAAGGCATCGGACCTACTTATACGGACAAGGTAAGTCGTAACGGTCTGCGCGTGGGGGATATACTGCATGATTTTGAAAACAAGTACGCTGCAGCAAAAGCTCGTCACGAGCGGATATTGAAAAGCCTGAATTATGAATATGACATAACCGAATTGGAACGCCAATGGATGGAAGGCATTGAGTATTTGCGTCAGTTCCATTTGGTCGACAGCGAGCATGAAATAAATAATCTGTTGAAGGAGGGTAAAAGTGTTTTATGCGAGGGAGCACAGGGAACAATGCTTGACATTGATTTCGGATCGTATCCTTTCGTTACTTCTTCCAATACGATTTGTGCCGGAGCTTGTACCGGATTAGGCTTAGGCCCGAATAAAATAGGTGAGGTGTATGGCATTATGAAGGCATATTGTACGCGTGTCGGTTCAGGACCATTCCCAACAGAGTTGTTCGATGAGACCGGGAAAAAGATCAGAGACTTAGGGCATGAATATGGAGCCGTTACGGGACGTGAGCGACGTTGCGGGTGGATTGATTTGGTTGCTCTGCGCTATTCTATTATGATAAACGGGGTGACTAAGCTGATCTTGATGAAGAGTGACGTGCTTGACGACTTTGATGTGATAAAAGCATGCGTGGGTTATAAGATAAACAATGAAGAGATTGATTATTTCCCGTTTGACATTTCTGAAGGTGTTGAGCCGGTGTATGTTGAATTGCCGGGTTGGAAAACCGATATGACCGGCATGACAAGCGAAGATGAATTCCCCGAAGAATTTAATGCATATATTTCTTTCTTGGAAGAACAACTGGGAACTCCTATAAAGATTGTCTCCGTCGGTCCCGATCGCGAGCAGACCATCGAGCGTTATACCGAATAAGATAGGGAAAAGATAAAGCCGTATCTATAAAAAACAGACTTATGCCTATTTAATCGCTTATTAAAATTGGCATAAGTCTGCGGCTTTCTCACAGGTAGCATCGTTGTGCGATGCAAAAAAGGAGTACCGCCGTACTCCAACCTTTGTTAACCTTAAATCTAATACTATGAAAAACACATTACAAATGTACGAAATATTTGCGAGAAAACAAATAATTCGGAAATAAAATTATTTAGAATAACATCTATTAAGATTATGGGCTTTTGCTGGAAATTTATTAATGAATCTTTTTTATATCTCGTTCAGAGAAATATTATACCTTTGTCAATATTTTGAAAGATTAGTGCGTAAATATGATTTCAATAGAGAATCTGAAGGTAGAGTTCGGGATAACTCCATTGTTTGAAGACGTTTCATTTGTAATTAATAAGAAAGACCGGATAGCTTTAGTGGGAAAAAACGGTGCAGGGAAATCGACGATGTTGAAAATCTTGGCCGGGCTGCAGAATCCGACAAGCGGAACTGTTTCCAGACAGCACGGGGTGACTGTCGGTTATTTACCCCAGGTTATGGTGTTAGGCGACACGCGAACCGTGATGGCTGAGGCGGAAACCGCTTTTGAACATATCTCCGATTTGCAAAGTCGGTTGAATGAAATGCATCGGGAATTGTCGGAACGCACAGACTATGATTCCGAGAGTTATCATGAATTGATAGAACGTTTTACGCACGATAATGAGCGCTTTCTGATGATGGGAGGCACCAATTATAAAGCCGAAGTCGAGCGAACGCTGATAGGACTGGGTTTTAACCGTTCGGATTTTGAGCGGCCCACGTCAGAATTCAGCGGCGGCTGGAGAATGCGTATCGAGTTGGCCAAACTTTTGTTGCGTCGTCCCGATGTTTTGTTGCTCGATGAGCCTACCAATCATTTGGATATAGAAAGCATTCAATGGTTGGAAAATTTTCTGAAGAACGTTTCTGGTGCCGTAGTTTTGGTAAGTCATGACCGGGCTTTTATTAATAATGTAACAAACCGAACCATCGAAATCTCTTGCGGACGTATTTATGATTATAAGGTAAAGTACGATGATTTTGTGGTACTCCGCAAGGAACGTCGTGAACAACAATTGCGGGCTTACGAAAACCAACAGCGGGAAATAAAAGAGACGGAAGAGTTCATTGAACGTTTTCGTTACAAGGCAACGAAGGCAGTGCAGGTACAAAACAGAATAAAGCAGCTGGAGAAGATCGTACCGATTGTGGTTGATGAAGAGGATAACTCGGCGCTTCGCCTGAAGTTTCCCGTGTCCGTGCGTTCGGGGAATTATCCTCTTATTTGCGACGGAGTGAAAAAAGCATACGGAGATCATGTTGTCTTTCATGATGTTTCCTTAACGGTTTCGCGGGGAGAAAAGGTAGCTTTTGTGGGAAAGAACGGGGAAGGAAAGTCTACGCTTGTAAAGTGTATCATGGGAGAGATTCCTTATGAGGGGAAATTGATTCTCGGGCATAACATACAAATCGGTTATTTTGCACAAAATCAGGCGCAGCTTCTGAATGAAAACCTGACTGTATTCGATACCATCGACCGGGTAGCCAAAGGGGATATCCGCTTGAAGATACGCGACATCCTGGGAGCATTTATGTTTGGAGGAGAGGCCTCCGAGAAAAAAGTCAAAGTTTTGTCGGGAGGAGAACGCAGTCGTTTGGCTATGATCAAGCTGTTGCTTGAGCCGGTAAATTTCCTGATATTGGACGAACCGACGAATCATTTGGACATGCGTTCCAAGGATGTTTTAAAGGAAGCCATTCGCGATTTTGATGGAACAGCCATAATTGTTTCTCATGATCGGGAGTTCCTCGACGGATTGGTGACGAAGGTTTATGAGTTCGGCGGAGGAACCGTGAAAGAACATCTTGGGGGGATCTATGATTTCCTGGAGAAAAAGAACTTGTCGAATCTTCAGGAATTGCAATTGTCCCGCTCTCCCGTGACAAGTAATAAGGAAAATGTCGAGCCAGTCAGTGAGAATAAACTGTCGTATGAAGAACGTAAAGAGCTGAACAAGCGCGTCAGAAAGTTAGAAAAGCAGGTGGAAGAATGCGAAAAACATATCGGAGAATTGGAAAAAAGAATTCGGTCGGTGGAAGAAAACATGTCGACACCGGAAGGAGCTTCCGATATGAATCTGTTTCAAACGTATCAGAGTTTGAAGCAGGAACTTGCAGAGAAAGAAAATGATTGGGAACAATTTTCATTGGAATTAGAGGATTTGAAAAATGATTTATAGTAAAGAACAAATGAAAACAAAACAGTATGTGGCTGCTGCGATGCTGGCACTGGTCGCTATGACCGGTTGCACCGGGCAGCAAGGAACAGGTAATGTGAAAGGAATTGACTTGACGAATCTTGACACGACCGTTACGGCCGGAGAAGATTTCTATCGTTATGCGTGTGGAGGATGGATAAAAAAGCATCCTCTTACCCCGGAATATTCCCGTTATGGTTCCTTTGATGCTTTGAGAGAAAACAATTATACTCGGTTAAAGGGGCTGATCGAAGAACTTACCGGAAAGGATAATGAACCGGGAACATCGGGGCAGAAGATTGCGGATCTGTACACGATGGCAATGGACAGTCTCACGCTTAACAGCGAAGGGATTGCGCCGATAAAGGAACAGCTGGAAAAAATCGGTGCAATGACGGCCAAAGAACAAATCATCCCGATGGTTGCCGAACTGCTGAATAACGGAGTAAGTGCTTATTTTTCTAACTATGTTTATGCCGATCCGAAGAATAGTGAGATGAATATTTTCCAATTGAATCAGGGAGGCATCAGCTTGGGTGAGAAAGAATATTACCTGGATACAGACAGTGTAACGGTTGATATTCGTGAAAAGTACAAGGCATATATCGTAAACTTGTTTATGCTTGCCGGATTTCCCGAGGAAGAAGCCAGGCAGAAAATGGCGGATGTGATGGAAATTGAAACCGCTATTGCGAAAGAATCTTTCAATGCCGTACAGCAACGCGACTCGGAAGCTAACTATCACAAGATGTCTTTTGCCGAGCTGGTAAGCACATTCCCCGGCATTGATTGGGATGCTTATCTGAAAGGATTGGGCGTTTCCGGAGTAAATGAGTTGAATGTTTGTCAGATTGAACCGATAAAGGAGGTAGACAAACTGATTAATACACTGCCGATAACGAAACATATTGCTTATTTGCAGTATAATTTGCTGGATGCCGCCGCAAACTATTTGAGCGATGATTTCGTTGCTGCGCGTTTTGACTTCTATGGAAAAGTACTTTCGGGCCGTCAGGAGGACAGACCTCGCTGGAAGCGTGCTGTAGATGTCGTAGACAATATGTTGGGCGAAGCCGTCGGACAGATATATGTGGAGAAATATTTTCCTGCAGCGGCGAAGGAAAGAATGTTGAAGTTGGTGAAAAACTTGCAGGAAGCCCTCGGTGAACGCATTCAGGCGCAGGCGTGGATGAATGACAGCACAAAGGCAAAAGCGATGGAAAAACTGGCTGCTTTTCATGTAAAAATAGGTTATCCGGACAAATGGAAGGATTATTCGTCACTGGAGATAAAGAAAGATTCTTACTGGGCCAACATTTGTCGTGCCAACAAGTGGGCGTTGACCGATATGTATAACCGCTTGGGCAAACCGGTGGATAAGGACGAATGGCTGATGACGCCTCAGACTGTAAATGCATATTATAATCCTTCTACCAATGAAATATGCTTCCCTGCGGGAATTCTTCAGTATCCGTTTTTTGACATGAACGCAGATGATGCTTGCAATTACGGTGCGATTGGGGTAGTGATCGGGCACGAAATGACTCACGGATTTGATGATCAGGGCCGACAGTACGATAAGAATGGTAACCTGACCGACTGGTGGTCGAAGGAAGATGCGGAACGTTTTACCCAACGTGCGCAGGTGATGGTCGACTTCTTTAACGGTATTGAAGTTCTTCCCGGCCTGAAAGCTAACGGAGCCTTGACGTTGGGCGAGAATCTTGCCGACCATGGAGGATTGAAAGTTGCGTATCTTGCTTTTCAAAATGCTACGAAAGATGCTCCGCTGGGTGTTGTTAATGGGTTTACTCCCGAGCAGCGTTTCTTCCTGGCTTATGCAATGGTTTGGGCAGGAGATATCCGCGATGAGGAGATTCGTTCGCGTACAAAATCCGATCCGCACTCGTTGAGCAAGTGGAGAGTAAACGGCGCACTTCCTCAAATTCAGGCATGGTACGATGCTTTTGGCGTAACGCTTGACGATCCGATGTACATTGCTCCGGAAAAACGTGTCGATGTTTGGTAATAAACAACAGGTTGAATAACAGGAAATGTCTCGATGATTTCATTTGAATCTCGAGACATTTTTTTTGCTCATCGCGGAAAAAGAGCGGTTTTTGTTCGTTTCGTGAAAATCACATATCTTTGTGTGTGGAAAAAGAGGCCGATGGCTAAAGGTATGCGATATAACGATTTTTCAACATTCTTGTCGAAAGAGTTCTCATATAAGGTGCAGAAAATTTCCGTGAATGCCGGCTTTACATGTCCCAACAGGGACGGAACGAAAGGATTCGGCGGTTGTACCTATTGCAATAACCAGACGTTCAATCCGGCTTATTGCCATGTGGAAAAGAGTATTGCCCGTCAGTTGGAAGACGGAAAGGCTTTCTTTTCCCGAAAATATCCGCAAATGCATTACCTGGCATACTTTCAGGCTTACACAAACACCTACGCAGAGGTGGATAAGTTACGGCAGATGTATGAAGAAGCATTGTCAGTGGATGGCATTGAAGGCATCATTATCGGGACACGTCCCGACTGTGTTTCAGATGAATTGCTGGATTATTTGGCGGAGTTGAACCGGAAAACGTTCCTGCTTGTCGAGTACGGAATAGAAAGTGCCAGCGACAAAACCTTGCAAATGATTAATCGGGGGCATACGTTTGCCTGCACGAAGGATGCTTTTAAACGGACGAAAGAGCACGGAATACGGGCGGGAGGACATGTCATCTTAGGCTTGCCGGGAGAAGACCATGAGGAGCTGATGCGTCAGACAAAACAAATATCTGAGTTGCCTCTTGTGACATTGAAGCTGCATCAATTGCAACTTATCAAAGGTACGCGCATGGCGCTCGAGTATAAACAAAATCCCGAAATGTTTCATTTGTATGCGGCCGACGAATATGTGGAGACGGTGATTGACTATCTGGAACGTCTTCGTCCGGACATCGTGTTGGAACGTTTCGTGTCGCAGTCGCCCAAAGAATTGCTGATTGCGCCCGACTGGGGCATGAAAAATTACGAATTTACCGAACGGTTGAAACGTCGTTTGGAAGAACGGGACACGTGGCAGGGGAAATATTATGAAGGAAATTAGAATAAAACCATAAATTAATAGAGGAAGATGGAACTGAAAGAGAAAGTTTATTATGTTGGTGTGAACGACCGCACAAAGGCATTGTTTGAAAATCTTTGGCCGTTGCCTTATGGCGTTTCTTACAATTCTTATCTGATAGTGGACGATGAAATGGTGGCATTGATCGATACGGTCGATGTGGCTTTTTTCGAAGTTTATCTGAAAAAAATCCGAAGTATCATAGGCGACCGCAAGATAAATTACCTGATCATTAACCACATGGAACCGGATCACTCCGGCTCTATCGCACTGATAAAGCAGTATTATCCCGAAATTGTGCTGGTGGGAAACAAAAAGACATTCGAGATGGTGGAAGGTTATTATGGCGTGACGGGAGAACGTTACGTGGTGGGTGAGGGAGATTTTCTGAACCTTGGCCGTCACAACCTGCGCTTTTATCTGATCCCCATGGTACATTGGCCGGAGACGATGGTTACGTTTGACGAAACGTGCGGGATATTGTTTTCGGGAGATGCCTTCGGTTGTTTTGGCGCATTGAACGGCGGTTGTGTGGATAAGCTGATCAATACAGACATTTATTGGAATGAGATGCGCCGTTATTATGCGAACATCGTGGGAAAATTTGGCAATCCGGTACAGAAAGCCCTGCAGAAATGCAGTGGTTTACCCATTAAAATGATTTGTTCAACGCACGGTCCCGTGTGGGAAGCCGAGATCCCCCGTGTAATAGACATGTACGATAAATTAAGTCGTTACGAGGGAGAAGAAGGAGTCGTTATAGCTTTCGGCTCAATGTACGGCAATACGGAGGAACTTGCCGAGGTGATAGCGGAAGAATTAAGCCTTCAAGGCATTCGGAACATCGTGATGCACAACGTTTCCCATACACATCATTCGTATATTCTTGCCGACATTTTCAGATATAAGGGCTTAATTGTGGGGTGTACCACCTACAATATGAATTTGTATCCCGAGATGGAGTCGTTATTGAGTAAGGTTGCTGCACGCGACATGAAGCATCGTATCATGGGATATTTCGGCTCGTACACTTGGGCGAGCGCGGCTGTTAAAAAACTTGCGGAGTATGCGGAGAAACTGAAGTTCGAGGTCGTTGGAAATCCTGTGGAGATGAAGCAAAGCATGAAAGCCGATAATTATCTTCAGGCAAAGGAACTTGCCGGAGCAATGGCCGCACGCTTGAAGTCGGAACGTAAGTAAGTATCATACAAAAAACAGCCCGGTAGAAATAATTCTCCGGGCTGTTTTTTGTATTTCGTGGTAAGAAGATCAGTCGTTTGCCTTGTGCACGGTAAGCTGTGGAAAGGGAAAACCGATGCCTTCTTTGTTGAATGTTTCGTAAACCGTCTTGTTCATGTCAAAATACACGTCCCAATAGTCAGAGGTTTTTGCCCATGCACGCACCTTAATGTCTACACTGCTTGCCGAAAGCGCGCTCAGTGCGATAAACGGGGCCGGGGTTTTCAGGATGCGTTCATCGTTAGCCATGATTCTTTCCAACACGGCCTTTACCCGTTCATAATCCTCTCCGTACTCAACTCCAAATACCCATTCTGCCCTGCGCGTCTCCTGTCTGTTATAATTTGTGATGGGGTTGCTGCTTAAAGATCCGTTCGGGATATAAACAACGCGCTTATCCAGCAGTGTGATGATGGTATGGAATATTTGAATCTCCGTGACGGTTCCGCTTATTCCATCGTTTGTTTCAATGTAATCGCCTACTTTAAACGGCTTGAAAACGAGTATGATCAGTCCACCGGCGAAGTTGGACAGATTGCCGGAAAGCGCCATACCGATTGCAACGCCGGCAGATGCCAGCAGAGCAGCGAGGCTGGTTGTCTCTACTCCTAACCGCGCGATGATGGCAAAAGCGAGAACCAGATTCAATAACAAGCTGACGAGGCTCTTCAAGAATGTCTGTACGCTGGCTTCAAGTTTGCGTCGCGAAAGCAGTTTTGCCAGGAGCTTGTTTATTTGTCGTATGATAAAACGTCCTATAACATAGATAAGAACAGCTCCAATGATGTCTTTCCCTACATTGATTCCCCATTCCGTTAAGCGGTCTATTATCTGGGGAATGTTTACATGTTGTGCGATGTCTAATAATGTAAGTGGCATGATTTTATTTGTTTTTATGGGTTGATGTTTATTCTTTTAATATACCTTTTCCTTGGCGGATGATTTCCGGTTCATCCTCACAGCAGTTTATTACGGTAGAAGGTTCGAGGCCTCCCAGTCCGCCGTCGATGATGAGATCAACCTCTCCTCCGAATGCTTCTTCAATAAGTTCCGGGTTTGATACGTATTCGATGTCTTCGTTTTCATTCAGTGGCAGTGTTGTACTCAGTATTGGAGCGTCGAGGGCCTGGCATATTTCGCGGATGATGTTGTTATCTGGTATGCGGATTCCTACCTCTTTTCTGTTGCGGAAGATCTTGGGGAGGCGGTTGTCTGCATTTAAGATAAAGGTGAAAGGTCCGGGAAGATTCCGTTTCATCAGTTTAAACGTGGCATTGTTTATCCGGGCATATTCGCTTATGTTGCTCAGATCGTAGCATATGATAGACAAAAGGTGCTTGCGCGGATCGATATGTTTTATCTTGCAAATGCGTTCGATAGGCCTTTCTTTTAAGGCATGACACCCGATGGCATACATGGTATCCGTAGGGTAAATAATAATTCCCCCGTCATTTAATATGTCTGCAACCTTTTGGATATCTTTCGGATTGTTGTTCTTTTCGTAAAGTTTCAGTATCATATAGAAAAAAGACTTTCACAAAAATACGTAGATTTATCGATACTTTGGTACGGCCGATTTCATATTTTTATCATTCCGTTCCTCTTTTCTTTAATTCTTTCGCAATTCGGTATTGTATTTCTGCCTCGAGGTTTTTCCCCGCCTGCATAAGGGCATCGCCGAAAAATTCGTGTGCTTTGGCATGCTCCGGTTTTATGCTGCTTGCTTTGTCGAGGTCGCTTAATGCTCCTTCCGTATTTCCCGTGTATAAACGGAGTTTTCCCCGGTTGTACACGGCCTTGAAATTCATGGGACTTATGGCGACGGCCTTGTTTAAACATGCTTCGGCTTTTTCCATATCGCCGTCATCAAAAAAAGTAACGCCTTTACGTATCCAGGCATCCGTGTACTCGGGGTACAGCGTAATTGCCTTGTCGTAGTTGGCCATGGCGGCGCGAACATCGTGAGCTTTCGTGATGCATTCGTTACCCATCAGGTAATATTCATGAGCATATTTCTTCAGATTTTTTTTCTGTTCCGAAATCTGATCTTTAAGACGCTTGTTTTCTTCTTTCAGCGTCTGGATGATTTGAAGTTTCTTCCTGATGAAACGGATGATGAGTGGCTTTTCTATATCGTAACGTATGTGAATGGCTTTGAAGAACGCCGTGAGGCATTCGTCGAATTTCCCGGCGTTGAAGGCCTGTACCGCTGTTGCATATTCCGTATCGGCCTGAGCTTGTTTCATGGCCTGTTCGATGATTTGCGGATTGTTAAAGCGTTTTGCAAAAGAAAGAATTTCGGGGCGGATGAAAATGTCTCCGCGTGTAATTTCTTTTTTCAGCCGGATTCCGTCGAGAGACGTGCATCTGCTTAGTGCAACGTAGGCTTGTCCGCCGGCAAATGTTCCGCCCGTGAAATCGATGACGACGTTCTGGAAGGTCAAACCCTGGCTTTTGTGGATTGTTATTGCCCATGCCAGCCGGATAGGATACTGAGTGAATGTGCCTAAGACTTCTTCTTCTATTTTTTTCTCTTTCTCGTTGTAGTGATAACGTAGGTTGCTCCAACTTTCTGCGTGCACGTCTACTTCTTTTCCCTCCTCGGTGGTTACATATAAGATGCCGTCGGAATCCATCCCTGAAACGGTTCCGATGTTTCCGTTAACCCATCGTTTTTCCGGATCGTTTTTGATGAATATAATCTGTGCCCCGATCTTTATGGTAAGTTCCATCAGTGTGGGAAGGCTGCTTTCGGGAAATTCTCCGTGAATTTCGCCGTACAGTGTAATGCTTTCTCCTGGGAGTTCGGCCAGTTTCCGCTCGTTGATGTAGTCTACGGTGTCGCGTCGGGTGGCAAGGGTGATGAACATTTCTTTGGTTTGCTTCGGCTCCGGCAGATTATATCGGGTATTGAGTAGCTGCAGGTCGGCAGCTTTGGCCGTATTGGTGCGGATGTGATCGAGAATGCTGATGAATACGGGATCGGACTGCCGGTAAACTTTTTTCAGTTCAATGGAAACAAGTTCCATTTCGCGGAAAACATGTGCCGAAAAGAAATACGGGTTTGGATAAAAACGATTGATAATTTCCCGTTCGTCACTCTTTATTACGGGTTCCAGTTGGTAAATGTCTCCCACCAGGAGCAGCTGCTTTCCGCCAAAAGGTTCCCGCATGTTCTGGGAGTAATAGCGTAAAATCTTGTCGATGAAGTCGATGATGTCGGCACGAACCATCGATACTTCATCGATAATTACCAGTTCGATGTTCTTTATCAGTTTCCGATGGTCGGCAGAATAGCGCAATGTTTTCTGCAATTTGTTTCCGCTCAGGCTGAAATTCGGATCGTCGGGCAGCAGGGGATGAAACGGCAGTTTGAAGAAACTGTGCAGGGTGCTTCCTCCGGCATTGATGGCGGCGATGCCGGTAGGTGCCAGTACGATGTGTTTTTTCTTCGTCGTCTGGCAGATATATTTCAAGAATGTAGACTTGCCGGTCCCGGCCTTTCCCGTCAGGAAAACAGATTGTCTGGTGTATTGAACGAGTTTCAATACATTCTGAAATTCGGCGTTGTCGGTATCTATTTGTGCGGATTTTATCATTGTCTGCTGGAACTTGTATGGCAAAGATACTTACAAAAAGGCAAAATAAAAAGCCGTTACTTTTAAAGCAACGGCTTTTCTATGTTCAGAAGCCATTTTATGGCTGTTTCTTTGCAGTGTAAAGCTGACGCTTAAAGGTCAGCATGTTTTCTTGCCTGCGTTCTCGTTTAGCATTACATATCCCCAAATCATAGGGTCTGCATTGGCAAGTCTTTTGAGAATGTTTTTTACCTTTTTCATAATGTTATCCTTTCTTTTTAATAAAACAATACCTAAAAACTTATTACTTAAAAAGACTTACGGCTAACCTCACGGTCTGCTTTGGTCTGAATTATAATCCTGAAAATTATTTTATTCTCAAAGTCTTAATTTCCCTATCAAGATATCTTATCTTTTATTTCATGACAAAGATAAGACTATTATTCGTCAAAAACATGTTTTATAACATGTTTTTTGCATAAATCCCCGTTTTATTGATGTAAATCAACCGGGTACTTTTTAAAAGAACGTCCCGATATCCTGAAAGAAAAATCGGGGCGTTTCGGTAAGAACAACGTTATTTTTTCCCTGCAATGTTGAAGATGGCAAGGTTACCTTTGTGGTCGCTTGGCCAGGTACATGCCGGCGTGATGATTGAATCTTTTGAGTCGTTTGCTTTGATTTCCCCGTGAATGACTGTTTCCGACGGGCCCACAAGCGAGCTGCTGCTTAATGAGACCGTTTGGTCGGGGCTGATGTAGTAGATGAAATCTATGCGGTCTCGTTCGTCAACTTCGGGAGCCCATGCCAAAATCTCGAGTTTGGCTTCCTGGGCTTTTTTGTTTCCTGCGGGGAAAGTAAAGCCCGGACATGTCACGGGATCGGGATGTTTTTCGCGATAACTGTCTTTGAATCCGGCATTCGTCAGCATTTTCGAGCATTCCCAATTGATAATTGCTCCGTTATGATCCCAAAGATCTTTCGTGTTTGCCTGCCAGTCGAGGTGGGAAGGTTCGTTAAAGTCGCCTCCCATAATGACGGTCATCCCTCTTTTTATGTCCTTCTCTGCTTCTTTTATGAAGGCTTTTATGCTCTCATCCCGGTATGACAGGCGGTTAAGGGCCAGTACTTCGTCTTCATCGGTGATGGGCTTTTCTATTTTCTTCCATGTTGTTCCGCTGTATCCTCTGGGAAGATAACATTCATAGTGGCGGTAATCGAGATGACAGGAATAGAATGCGAAAGGTATTCCCTCGATATTGACTGTCACTTTCAGCATGGCCCTTCCTTCATCTCCCGGCACGATGCAGGTCTTGATAATGCTGTCGGGCTTGAACTTGCTGAGTATGCACACCGACAATCCGTGTGTCTCGGCATAATAGGATTTTCCACGTTTCTCAAGCTCTTTCAGCGTCTTTGGTATAAGGGTGGCGTCGTCCCCTCTTCTTGTTTCGCATAAAAAGATTACATCGGCGTTAAGTTGATCCAAAAGGTCGATTACACCTTGGTCTCCTCCCGGCACTTTTGAGCATCCGTGCCACAGGTTTACTTGCAAAACACTGAGCGTTTTCTGATTTTCTGCTTTGCCCGCGAAAAGGCAGAAAAGCATAAATGTGCATAAACAGATCAATTTTTTCATGGTTGTATCGTAATGTTTGTTGCAAATGTAGCAATTGTATTCGATTCAAGGATGTGGAGTAGGGGGAAATATCTCCGCTTTTTCTTTTGCGGGAGACTGCATATTTTTTATTTTTGCGCCTTTATTTATAAAAAGTAAACCTGATGAGAAAAATAGTATTATTAATTCTTTTTGTGACTTGTTTTGCGGGGATGGTAAAATCTCAGAATATCCAGTTGCACTATGACTTGGGGCGTGCGTTGTATAATTCGCTTTCGGATCGTCCCTGGGTGACGACAACCGTCGAGATGTTTCGGGCGGATAAATGGGGAAGCACCTATTTCTTTGTGGATATGGATTACACCGATGAAGGAGTTGCCTCCGCTTATTGGGAGATAAGCCGCGAACTGAATTTCTGGGGAGGGCCGTTCTCTGCCCATGTGGAATACAACGGAGGTTTGAATTATATTAATAATGCTTATCTGGGAGGCGCGACATATACGTGGAACAGTGCCGACTTTTCACGTGGTTTTTCCATAAGTGCGATGTATAAGTATATCCAGAAAAATGAGAAACCCCACAATTTCCAGTTGACAGGAGTGTGGCATTTGGATTTCTGTAAAGGGAGGTATTCATTTAGTGGTTTCGCCGATTTCTGGAGAGAAAAGCATTCTGATGTGAAAGGACAGCAGCATAGTTTGATATTCTTGAGCGAACCTCAGTTCTGGGTTAACCTGAATAAATTTAAACATGTAAATGAAAATCTGAATCTGAGCGTGGGAACTGAATGGGAACTGAGCACGAATTTTGCAACACGCGACGGATTTTATTGTATTCCTACCCTTGCCATGAAGTGGACTTTCTGATATTTTCCGTAAAAAGGTGATAAAAAGAAGAGGGGAAGACCGAAGCGGTCTTCCCCTCTTTCTCTTTTCTTTTATAGGAAAATTGAAGTTTATTCTTCGTTATCGAGCAGAAGTTCCATTACCTGGCATGCCGATTTTGCAACCGATGTTCCCGGTCCGAATATGGCAAGAACGCCTGCACGGTATAAGAAGTCGTAGTCTTGTGCCGGTATGACTCCTCCGGCAAAAACCAGAATGTCTTCGCGTCCCAATCGTTTCAACTCGGCTATGATTTGCGGGATTAACGTTTTGTGTCCCGCAGCAAGAGAAGAAACTCCCACAGCGTTTACGTCGTTTTCCACAGCTTCTCTTGCTGCTTCTTCCGGAGTTTGGAACAAAGGTCCCATGTCCACATCGAAACCGCAATCGGCAAATCCCGTTGCTACGACTTTAGCACCTCGGTCGTGTCCGTCTTGTCCCATCTTGGCTATCATGACACGTGGCCGTCTTCCTTCTTTTTTTGCAAATGTTTCGGTCAGTTCGCAAGCCCGTGCGAAGTCTGCATCCTTTTTACTTTCTGATGAATACACGCCTGATATAGTTCTAATTACTGCTTTATAACGTCCAACCACCTTTTCGCATGCATCGGAAATCTCTCCCAAAGTAGCCCGAACGCGTGCAGCTTCTACGGCTAATTCCAGCAAGTTTCCTTTTCCTGTCTTCACACATTCGGTGATGGCTGCCAATGCACGGTCTACTTCTTCCTGATTCCGTCCTTCTTTCAAGCGGCGAAGATTTTCTATTTGTTCTTGTCTTACGGCCGTATTGTCTACTTCGAGGATGTCAATCGGATCTTCCTTTTCCAATCTGTATTTGTTTGTTCCTACAATGGTTTGCTCGCCCGAGTCGATGCGTGCCTGCGTGCGTGCGGCAGCTTCTTCTATTCTCATCTTTGGAATTCCGGTTTCGATGGCCTTGGCCATGCCGCCGAGTTTTTCGATTTCCTGAATATGTTCCCATGCCCTGTGGGCAAGTTCGTTGGTAAGCGTTTCCACGTAATAAGAACCTGCCCAGGGATCTATGTTCTTACATATCTGTGTTTCTTCCTGAATATAGATTTGTGTGTTACGGGCAATGCGGGCTGAGAAGTCGGTTGGGAGCGCGATTGCCTCGTCGAGTGCGTTTGTATGCAGCGATTGGGTGTGGCCTAATGCTGCAGCCATCGCTTCGATGCACGTACGTCCTACGTTATTAAAGGGATCTTGTTCGGTAAGAGACCAGCCGGATGTCTGCGAGTGTGTGCGCAAAGCAAGTGATTTCGGATTCTTAGGATTGAATTGTTTTACAATTTTTGCCCAAAGCATGCGGGCAGCTCGCATCTTTGCTATCTCCATGAAATGGTTCATTCCGATGGCCCAAAAGAAGGATAATCGCGGAGCAAAAGCATCAATGTCGATGCCGGCGGCGATTCCTGCCCGTAAATATTCCAATCCGTCAGCCAAAGTATAAGCCAGTTCTATGTCGGCAGTCGCGCCGGCCTCTTGCATATGATAGCCTGAAATGGAAATAGAATTAAACTTTGGCATCTTTTGGGAGGTATATTCGAATATGTCCGAGATGATCTTCATGGAAAATGCCGGCGGGTAGATGTAAGTATTTCGCACCATGAATTCCTTAAGAATGTCGTTTTGTATGGTTCCGGCCATTTCTTCCAGTTTAGCTCCTTGCTCCAAACCGGCATTAATATAGAAAGCCATGATGGGAAGTACGGCACCGTTCATGGTCATGGATACGGACATTTTATTCAAAGGAATTCCATCAAATAAAACTTTCATGTTTTCCAGCGAGCAGATTGATACGCCGGCTTTTCCTACATCTCCCACTACTCGGGGATGATCGGGATCATATCCTCGGTGGGTTGGCAGGTCGAATGCAACGGAAAGTCCTTTTTGACCGGAAGCTAAGTTGCGGCGATAGAACGCGTTTGATTCCTCAGCCGTGGAAAATCCTGCATACTGACGGATAGTCCAAGGGCGGAATGTGTACATCATGGAGTACGGCCCTCTCAGGTAAGGTGGAATTCCTGCTGCATAATCGAGGTGTTCCATTCCTTCCAAGTCTTCCTTGGTATATACCGGTTTTACTTGTATTTGTTCCGGTGTTTTCCAATTCTCTTTGATATTGTTGGCCTTTTGCCATTCCATTCCGTTCTGTGGTTGGAATCCGGCATATATATCAATGTTTCTAAAATTCGGTTTCATGGACATTCTTTAAAGTAATTGCTTGTTATATTCTTTTAAGGTCTCTAATACGTTGCAGCGCACGTGTATGAAGTTTTGTATGCCTGCTGCTTTTAATTCGTCCATACATGCTGGAGCACCGGCCACGATGAACATGGCCTTTCCTTGCAGTGCTTTGAATGCAGGAACGGCATATTCTGCATATTCGTCGTCGCTTGAGCATAAAACAACGATGTCTGCTTTGGCATTTATAGCAGCGTCTATGCCTTCTTCTACCGTTGAAAAGCCTAAATTGTCGATAACTTCATACCCGGCACATGCAAGGAAATTGCAAGAGAATTGTGCTCGGGCCTGACGCATGGCGAGATTTCCGATTGTGAGCATGAAGGCTTTCGGACGTTTTCCTGACCGTTCTGTTTCCAGTCGAAGGGCTTCAAATTCGTTAGCTGCCCTGTCGGTTTTCAGTTTTACAAGTGATGCTTCTTCCTGGTGGTGCGCATGATTTCCGCAACAGCACGTATCGTCCACGGGTGATTTCCCGTTTGCCAGTTCGTTAAAGTTAGGATATTGATTGGTGCCCAACAGGATTTCTTTTCTTCTGGATACGGCTTCGTGACGTGCAACATTACTATTATTGATGTCGGTTTGCACCTTTCCTGAGAGAACCGACTGAAGCATTCCTCCTGCATCTTCGGTTTGTAAGAAAAGTTCCCATGCTTGTTTTGCGATGGATACGGTTAAGTTTTCTATATAATATGAACCGGCTGCCGGATCGACAATGCGGTTGAAGTGCGATTCTTCCTTCAATAGTAATTGCTGATTCCGGGCGATTCGTTCGGAAAAGTCGTTGGGCTTTTCGTAGACGACATCAAAAGGAGTGACGGTGATCGAGTCAACCCCGGCAATGGCTGCGCTCATTGTCTCTGTTTGCGTGCGGAGCAGGTTTACATGTGCGTCAAACAAAGTCATGTTGAAATGCGAGGTTTCGGCGTGTACAGCCATTTTGCATGCGCAATAGCATGTGCCGTCCTGACCGGTATTACTGCAGTCTGTGCGCGGGCATACGGGATTGTATGCTTTTACGATATTCGCCCAAAGCATACGTGCTGCGCGGAATTTGGCTATTTCCATGAAATAGTTGGAACTGATTCCGAAGTTGAACTTGATTTTTTTTGCCGCGAGAGCAGCCGGGATTCCGGCTTCGGTGAGTTGTCTCAAGTATTCGTTTCCCCAACTTAAGGCGTATCCTAATTCCTGATATATGTATGCTCCGGCATTGTTAAGGGTATCGGCATTGATCCCGATGCAGCGGAATTTTGGAAAAGATGCTAATGTTTCGACCAGTTCTTTGGCTTGTTTTATCAAAGGGCTCGTGTCTTTTCCTTTTTTCATCATTTTGCTGATGGGGTCGAAATTCAATGATCCTTGCAATTTGGTGGGATCGTAATTTTTTTCTTTGAAATAATCGACCAATAATTTCGCCAGTTCAACGCAATGCCGTTGGCATGTTGAGAAATTTAATTCAATACATTCGCAGCAAATGCCGTCAAGTAATGTATGAATGTATTCGGCGCTCAGATCTTTTGCTTTGATTTTGAATCCTAAAGAATCTACACCTTTATTTAAAACATCCAAAGCCTTTCGGTTGGCTTCTTTCGGATCTTCTTCCAAAATGTCTTGGCGGACAAACCATGTATTGTCATCTTTTTTGTTACCTCTTATATATGGAAATACGCCGGGAAGGCCGTCTGTGGTTTTAAGTCCTTCCAAGTCTTCTTTACGATAGAAGGGCTTTACTTTAAAACCTTCGTTTGTTTTCCATACAAGTTTCTTTTCATAATCGGCTCCTTTCAGATCGATCATGATCTTATCCATCCATTCTTTGGTTGTAACGGGAGGAAAATCTGAAAAGAGTTTTTCTTTGTTTTCTGCCATAGTTGAATAGTGTTTTGTGGATATTACGATTTAATGTTATTGTTTACGGGCGTAATAACCGTTGAGGCAAATATACAAATTTCTTTTCAGCTTGTTTCATTTTTACTTGAAAATGCAGATAAAATAATAAAAGTTTGATAGGTTCTTTTTAAAAGAATCGTTACATTTGTCGCAAGTATTTAAGAATTTGGAATAATGAATTGGTTACAAGATCTATTAACAAACCCAAATTCGATTGCACACATCGTGGCGTTATACGCATTTGTGATAGCGGTCGGAGTACTTTTGGGTAAAATTAAGTTCTTCGGAATCTCATTGGGAGTTACGTTTGTCCTCTTTGTTGGGATATTGGTCGGGCATTTCGGATTTACCGGAAATCCGGCAATTCTTTCCTTCCTGCAGGACTTCGGACTGATTCTTTTCGTTTTCTGTATCGGTTTACAGGTTGGTCCCTCTTTCTTTTCGTCGTTCAAGAAGGGAGGAATAACCATGAACATGTTGGCGATGGGAATTGTTGCTCTTAACATTACCGTCGCTTTGGTGATATATTTCGCATTGCAGGGGCGGGTGGATATCCCGATGATGGTTGGTATATTGTGTGGAGCCGTGACAAACACGCCGGGACTTGGTGCGGCGAACGAGGCTTTGCAACAACTGCATTACGATGGCCCTGAAATAGCAATGGGATATGCTTGTGCATACCCGTTGGGAGTTATGGGAATTATACTTTCGATGATTGCCATTCGCTACATTTGTCGGGTAAACATGGAGAAGGAAGCGAACGATATTTTGCAGGAGGAGGAGGCGAATCCTCACCTTAAACCGTACAATATTGTGCTGAAAGTTGAGAATGCCGCGCTGAGCGGAAAGAAACTTTCTCAGGTTCAAAACTTCCTTGCGCGCGATTTTGTTTGTTCACGTATCCTGCAAGATGGGCATGTGAATATCCCTAATGCCGAGACTGTATTGCGGTTGGGAGATGAAATGAACATCGTGTGTGCGGAAGATGATTCCGAAGCTATCCAGGCATTTATCGGACAGCGTGTCGATAACGTCGATTGGGACAGTTTGGGGGGACGTGATACGGCGATGGTTTCACGCAGGATTTTGGTGACGCAGCCCTCGATTAACGGTAAGACTTTAGGCTCGCTTCATTTCAGCAGTATGTATGGTGTGAACGTAACGCGCGTGAACCGTTCGGGTATGGACCTGTTTGCTTCACGTCAGTTGACGCTTCAGGTGGGAGACCGCGTGATGGTAGTTGGACCGAAAGACGCTATCGAACGGGTAGCTAACTTGCTGGGAAACCAGTTGAAGCGGCTGGATCATCCGAACATTGTTACCATCTTTGTGGGAATTTTATGCGGAATTATCTTCGGAAGTTTGCCAATAGCCGTTCCGGGAATGCCCACTCCGGTGAAATTAGGTTTGGCGGGGGGGCCGTTAATCATTGCGATACTTATCGGACGGTTCGGTTATAAAGTAAAATTGGTGACCTATACAACAATGAGTGCCAACCTGATGCTTCGTGAGGTCGGTCTCGTGCTTTTCCTTGCAAGCGTGGGAATTAAGGCCGGAGAGAACTTCGTGCAGACGGTGGTGGAAGGCGACGGATTGCTGTATGTGGGCATTGGTTTTCTGATAACGATACTGCCTTTGCTGATAATAGGGCTGATAGCCCGCTGGAGGCATAAATTGAATTATTATACATTAATCGGTCTTATTGCCGGAAGTAATACAGATCCTCCCGCATTGGCTTACGCCAATCAGGTGTCGGGAAACGATGCACCGGCCGTAGGATACTCAACCGTGTATCCGCTTGCCATGTTCTTGCGTATATTAAGTGCCCAGCTTTTGATTCTTTTGATGGCGGGTTAAGCCAAAAGGCATGGCGGTTTTTATATAAAAGTCCGGCTCCTTATCGGGAAAAGATAAGGAGCCGGACTTTTTCTGTCTGCGGAGATTATGCTTGTGGCGGACGTGTCTCTTTCAATGTGGCGGGAATGGATTCTTTATTTTCCGAGATAAATAGTAATTTGTCGCCCGCGTGCAGCTCCATTTGTCCATTCGGGATGATGAATTCGTTGCCTCGTTTTATCATCATGACCAGCGTCCCCTGAGAAATGTTCATGTCGGCCAGTTTGTTTCCTCGCGTCAGCATTTCAGAAGTGAGCGTAAGTTCTTTCAGATTGGTGTTGCTGTCTTCCGGCAATTCTACGCCAAAATCGTTGTCTTTTTTCTGAATGGGTAAGTCTAAGTGCAGCCAACGTGCCATGCCCGATATCGACATTCCCTGTATAGTGAGCGATAATAGTGTGATGAAGAACACGATGTTGAACAGCTGGTTTGAGCCGGGTACTTGTGCAATGACAGGATATGTGGCGAAAATGATGGGGACGGCACCGCGCAAACCTACCCATGATACAAACAATCGTGCCTTGGTTGTAATGTTTTTAAAGGGTAAAAGACATATAAACACGCTGAGGGGCCGTGCAACGATTATCATGAAAATACCGATAAGAAGGCTTACTCCGGCCACATCGATCATCTCGTGCGGGTTGACAAGCAAGCCCAAAGTGAGGAAAACAATGATTTGGAAAAGCCAAGTAAGACCGTTCATGAAAAGATTTATCTCTTTACGGTACACAAGACGTGCATTCCCTATGACAATACCTGCAATGTAAACGGCAAGGTAGCCGTTGCCTTTTACCAAATCGGTCAGCGTAAATGTGATAAATATAATGCTCAGCAAGAGAATGGAATATAGCGAACTGTTCAAAAGCCCGATGCGGTTGATGAGCCATACCCCGAAACGTCCGAATGCATATCCGATAATTCCTCCGAAAAAGAACTGTAAGAAGAAGTCTTTTATCAGGATTCCTGCATGAATTTGTCCGCCTTCTGCACAAACACTTATCAATACGATAGTCAGCATATAGGCCATCGGGTCGTTACTGCCGCTCTCAAGTTCCAGCATCGGACGCAGGTTTTGTTTTAACTCCATGCGTTGGGAACGCAACAAGTTGAAGACCGAGGCCGAGTCGGTTGACGACATTGTGGCTGCAAGCAGCAGGGATACGAACAGAGACAATTGTATATTTGTGCTTTCCCATCCGGATATGAAGAAAATAAAAAGCCCGGTAAACAAGGTGGTAAGCAGCACTCCTATGGTGGAAAGCAGTATTCCGGGAAACAAAACGGGCCTGATTTCTTTTATTTTTGTGTCCATTCCTCCGGAAAACAAAATAATGCTCAGGGCAATCATTCCAATAAATTGTGCGTCGGATGCACTATGAAACTGGATACCTAAACCGTCGCTTCCGAAAAACATTCCCAGAAGGAGGAATAAAAGCAAGGTCGGGATGCCGAATTTATATCCGGTTTTACTGATTAGGATGCTTAAAAAGATTAAGATCGAGCCGACGAGTAGGATGTTTTCTGCATTTATCATTGTCTGTATGTTTTAGTTGTTTATGTATTTCTTTTCGGCGATATTTGTTTTTTGTCTGAGCGATGTCAATAACGATTCGAATGATTTGTGGATATATTCCTCCCCGTTTTGGGTAAGTTTCAAACGGTCTTTCCCCGAAATTTCCAGTTGCAGTGGGTAGTTTTTACTCTTGTTCTCATCGGAGAGGCAGAAAAAACCGTTTCTGTTCAGGGCATTTTGTGCCCAATGCCGCAGAGTTTCGTCTCCGGCTGTCAGTAAGATATTTTGTTTTCCCTGTACGGTAGGAGAGTAAATGCCGTGCATCAGGTCGAACCGGATTTCCTTGTTTGGGAATAAAGCGTCCATGCGATTGCTTAAAATGAGGTCTTCGGTCACCCCGCATTCCAGCCCGTTTTCATCGGTCAGCAGCCATAAACGGTCGGCAAGAACCAATGCTTGTTCCACATCGTGCGTGGAAAGCAGGATGGCTTTTTGTTCTTCTGTGGCTAACCGGTGCAGTAGCATCATGATTTCTATTCGGCTGATGACATCGAGGAAGGCGGTCGGTTCGTCAAGCAGTATAAGCGGACTTTCTTGCACAAGGGCTTTTGCTATCATAACCTTTTGCCGTTCTCCATCGGAAAGTTCGGCTGTATAGCAGTTTGCTTTTCGGGCTATTCCCACGGCATTGATGGCATGTTCTATAATGTCCTTGTCTGATTGGTGTAAACGTCCGAAGAAACCTGTATGAGGTTGCCGTCCCAAGGATACCAACTCGCGCACGGTCAGTCCTCCGGCATAGGTTCGGTCGGTCAGAACAACGCCTACCGTGCGGGAAAGTTCTTCTTCCGAGTAGGATGATATCGGCTTTCCCAGCAAGGAAATATTCCCGCATAAAGCAGGTTGGGTGGCGGAAAGCGTTCTCAGCAACGTAGACTTTCCGATTCCGTTTGCGCCTAAAAGACAGGTTAGTTCCCCACGGTACAGCTGGAAATTCAGCTCCCGGTACACTGTCTGTTTTCGGTAACCGATGGAAACGTTCTCGCCTTTTATGATAATGGAGTCCTTGTTCATTGCATTAGTTGAAGTATTGTATCTTGCGTTGATTGATAATAACATAAATAATAACGGGGGCTCCTATGATAGGGGTGACCGCATTTAGAGGGATGATTCCCAATTCTCCGGGCAAGATGCAGAGCAGATTGCAGGTAAGGGCCACCGCGCTTCCGGTCAGAATGGTAATGGGCATGAGAGAATTATGGTTCGATGTCCCCGAAAACAGCCGTGCTATGTGCGGAACGGCCAGCCCGATGAATGCAATGGGACCGCAAAAAGCGGTTGTTGCAGCGGTAAGAATGCCGGTGGACAAGAACATTAAGTTACGTACATTCCGGATGTTTATTCCTAAATTCTCGGCATAACGTGTTCCGAGCAGCAAGGCGTTTAGCGGTTTGATCAGCAGGATTGCAATAATGAGGCCACACACGATGATGAGAGAAAAGTAGGGAAGCATCTTTAATGATACGCCGCCAAAGTTACCCATCCCCCAGATAATGTAGGAATGCACGCCTTCGGACGTAGAAAAGAAATTCAGCAGTGAGATTACGGATGAGGTTACATAACCTATCATGATACCGGCTATGAGCAGCATGATGCTGTTCTTTATGACATGAGACAGGATAAGGATGATGCCCAGGATGAGGCTTGCGCCGATAAATGCGCCGAAAATGACGGATAGGAAACCGGACAAGACAAAGCTGCCGGCGGCAATGCTTCCTCCGCCTATCAGCATGGCGACAGCAACACCTAAGCTTGCTCCCGAGCTGATGCCTAAGATGGAAGAGTCGGCCAACGGGTTGTTGAAAACCGTTTGCAGCATTAATCCCGAGGCGGAAAGGGCAGCCCCACAGAGCATGGCGGTGATACACTGGGGAAAACGCGACTCCCAAATGATGAATTCCCAACTTGCTTTTTCGGTACCGTTTCCCATCAGTGTATTCAAGACGGCCTTTGGAGGGATCTCCACAGAACCGAATAATAGGTTGGCCATGATTAAAATCCCGATGATTATTGCCAGGACTAAACAGTAAATATATCCTTTTCTTTCTGCTTTCATGAATGTGTTTTATGTTCTGTTTGGCAATTTGCTGAAATATTTCGGCCGGTAGCCTTCCAATAAGGAGGGATGAAATATTTTTATATAGTCTTTTAAAAGACTTTCCGGATGGAACGGAGTCTTTTCATAGAAATCGATGTTTTTTGTGTTGCATCCGTAAATGTTCTGCTTTTTAAAAGCATCGAAATGAGCGTAAGGGGCATACTCTGTTTTCAATTCACGGTATGTTTTATCATATTTCTGGTTGTATTTTATAAACCAGAACTCGGCGTGTTGGCATTTGTCGAAGACGGTTTCGAAAGATAACGGCACGGAACCGCTTTCCGGCAGGTATGAAAAGATGTAATCGGCGCCGGCATCTTTAAAAAGTTGCCCTACGGTGCTGCGTCCTCCCGCCACGTACCATGCAGAACCGCTCTTCAGTTCACTGAAAACCGTAGGTTTTTCTTTGGCGGTAGCTGCAATCTTTTTTAGAGCCAAATAGCCGTTTTCTATGTGATGAAACAATGAGTCGGCCTCTTTCTCCCGGTCGAACAGCATACCGAAGAAGCGCATCCATTCGGCCCGTCCTAACGGAGTGCTTTCCATATAGTCGGCACATTCTATGATGGGGACGTTGAGTTTTTCTATTTGTCCGTATCCTCCGCTGTTTTCAAAAGGAGAAAGTAAGATGGCATCGGGGTTCATTTCGATAATCTTCTCGATGTCCGGACTCATACTGTTGCCTGCATCAATGATTTCTCCTTTACGATATTTTTCCAGAATGGCGCTTTGCCGGATATATTTTATGTCGCATACGCCCTTAATACAGTTTAATGCATGAAGTTCTTCGAGAATGCTGCAGTGAACCGATGAGTAAACCAGTGAGTTTTCAAGCGGGGTTTGTATGACCGTCCCTTCGGGAAGTTGGGAGGGGGTCGGCTTGTTTTTGTCAATCAGTATGTATGTGTGCAGGGCTTTCAGGGTATCCCACGGGTTGCGCATCGTGACGGTTGTGTAATCTTTATGCGTTACGATGTGTAAAATGTCGGAATAGCGGAGTGAGATCGTATCGCCGGATTCCGTATGCGGTGTGGCGTTTCTGTTGTTTTTACAGGCCGGGCATGTCAAAACGATGTATATTGCCGTTAAAATGAATACTATATATTTTCCCATCGTTTTCTGACATTTACGTTATACAAGTGCAGCAAATTTAAAAAAAATGGCGCTATTTTAGAGAAAAGTTTGCATAATTTTAGATGAAAGACGGCATGCTTTCGTTAAAAAGAAGGAAGCCGCATGCGCCACAGATCAGTATCAACAGGATGGGATTTACCTTATAGCGGTATGATGCAATGAATGTTCCGATGAACAAGATGCAGCTGGTTATGACCTGGAAAGAAGATGTTCCGAAATTTTCTTGGTTTATCAGGATCAGCGTGGCGGCAGCCATCAAGCCGACAACGGCGGGGCGCAGCCCGTTGAATACGGATGCAATAATCGGATGTTTCTGGTATTTCAGGAAGAATTTGCTGATGAGCAGCATTAAAATAAACGATGGACATACGACAGCAAAGGTAGTTATGATCGAACCGACGACGCCGATTGCGTGAGAATATCCCGCATTGACAACGGCTGTATAACCAACGTATGTGGCAGAGTTGATGCCGATTGGACCGGGAGTCATCTGGCTTATTGCTATAATGTCGGTAAATTCCGGCGAAGAAAGCCATTGATGCCGTGTAACGACTTCGCCCTGTATCATGGAAATCATCGCGTAACCGCCTCCGAAGCCGAAGAGTCCGATTTTAAAGAATGCGTAAAATAGTTGTAAGAATAACATGTCAGCAATCCTCCTTTTTCGTTTTTTGTTTGTGCAGATACCGGCCGTACAAATAACCGCCGAGGCCGCTTAATATAATGATGTAGATGGGGGAGAAACCCAATAACCAGATGAGTAGTGCCGAAACGACGGGTATCCATGCGTTGTACAGGTTGATTCGGGCAGATTTTGCCATCTTAAACGTGGGAGCGGCGATAAGTGCGACAACGGCCGGGCGTATGCCTTTGAAAATACTTTCTATCGTTGGGTTGTCTTTAAACTGTTGGAAACACAAAGCGATGGCCAGGATGATGGTAAAAGACGGAAGGATGGTGCCGGCTGCCATGGCAAAAGCTCCCCAGAAGCGGCGCAGTTTATACCCTATGAAGATGGCAATGTTTACTGCAAATATGCCGGGAACCGTTTGCGATAATGCTATTAAATCAAGGAATTCGTCCCGGGAAATCCATTTCCGCTTGTCGACCAGTTCATTTTCTATCAGGGGAATCATGGCATATCCGCCTCCGATGGTAAATAATCCGATGCGGAAAAATATGAGAAACGATTTGATATAAAAGTTCATGTTCGGATGTTTTTTTATATACTTGTGTGCATGTTCCGGGATTTCTTACGCGGTTGTGCAGTGAGAGCGATTCAGTCTTTTTCTTCACCCATGTCGTCGAAGTCGAAATCAAAATCGTCTGTATATTCCGGCATAAAGAATTCTTCCAAGTCACGGCGGTCCTTCTTTGTCGGCCTTCCCGTGCCTTTTGCCCGGTTTATGAACCCGCTGATTTTACTCATTTCAAGCAATTCGTATTGGTCGGGAGTCGTAATGTTTTCCATTATCTCGGGAACAAGTTTGGCTCCCACGCGTTTTTCTATTGCCTGTAATACTTTGAAAGAATAAGTGACGGGCGGCTTTCTCACCTGAATGATGTCTCCGGCTTTCACCATGCGTGCCGGTTTTGCTTGTGCTCCATTAATGCTTATTCTGCCTTTCTTGCAGGCTTCGGCGGCAACGGTGCGCGTCTTGAAGATGCGTGCTGCCCACATCCATTTATCGATTCTGGCTTCAGACATGTTGCTTGTTTGCATGTAGTTTATTTGTTGTTGTATTGGTTCATGGTAATGTTCAGTCCGGCCAGGCAAAAACTTTTTATTATTTCGCCGGCAATGCTTAATCGTTCTTGCAAAACCGTCTGGTCTTCCGGACTGAAATGTCCCAATACATAATCTATTTGTCCGCCTTTGGGAAAATCATTTCCGATGCCGAAGCGTAGACGGGCATAGGTTTGTGTCCCTAAAATGGTGGCAATATGTTTTAAACCATTGTGCCCCCCGTCGCTCCCTTTTCCTTTTAATCGGAGGCTCCCGAGGGGAAGAGATAAATCATCGGCCACAATCAACAGGTTTTCTATCGGTATTTTTTCTTGTTGCATCCAGTAGCGTACGGCGTTTCCGCTCAGGTTCATGTAAGTGGAAGGCTTCAGTAAAATGAGTTGTCGCCCTTTAAGAGAGAAGGAAGACACTTCGCCGTATCGTTTATCGGTAAAAATAATATTGGACGCCTTAGCGAGGGCGTCCAATACCATAAATCCTATATTGTGGCGGGTGTTACGGTATTCGTCTCCGATATTGCCCAGACCTACGATCAAATATTTCATTGAAAGGGGATTTACATTTTAGTTCGTATAAAGTTTATTTATGCGTTAGCTGCTTGTGCACCACGTGCTGCACGAGTCAACTTAACGGCGCATACTACAGTTTCTTTTGCATTCAGAATCTGCAATCCGTCGAAGTTCAGTTCGCCAACTTTAATTGTTTTTCCCAAACCTAAGTTGGTTACGTTGATAACTAAACGTTCCGGTATGACATTGTATAGCGCTTTTACTCTCAGCTTACGAACTTGCAATGCCAGTTTACCACCGGCTTTTACACCTTCTGCCAGGCCTTCCAATTGAACGGGAACCTCCATTACGATAGGATTCTCTTCGTTAATTTGTAAAAAGTCTACGTGAAGAACTGCATCTGTTACGGGATGGAACTGGATATCTTTCATTATGGCATTAACAACTTTTCCGTCGATGTCCAAGTTTACGACATAGATGTGCGGAGTGTAAACCAATTTACGCAAGCCGTCATTGGTAACGCTGAAATGAGTAGCCACGGGCTTTCCGTTTTCATCCTTCTGCATTCCGTATAAAACGCAAGGAACGCTGTTTGATTTTCTTAACTCGTGAGTTGCTTTCTTGCCGGTTTCTGTTCTTAAGGAACCCTTGATGTCGATTGATTTCATGTGTAATAATTTTTTGTGTTACTCTAAATTAAGTTAGTTTCGTTGCTTAATTCGCCATCACACGATATGATATTATCTTAATGATGATAATTAAAAGCGCGGCAAAGTTACCAATAATCTTTTATTCTGCCAAATAAAAAGACGCGATATATTCTCAGAATTCAATATCTATCTTGAATTCATCCGGGTGAAGCGTCTCGTCGTTCTGTTGAATTTGTCGGGTTGTTTCGTCCGGCTTATCAGCATGATTTTCATGAGAGAATGCCCCCTGTTCTTTTTCTATATACTGTATGCTTTCTTGAAGCCCGTTCATAAATTTCTCGAAGTCTTCCTTGTATAAAAAGATTTTATGCTTTTCGAAATTGACTTGCGCGGCATTCCCCTCGCCAGAGACAACCTTCTTGCTCTCGGTGATGGCCAAAAACATTTCGCCTTTTTTGCTTTTTTTTACATCTAAATAGTAAATACGTTTCCCTGCTTTTATCGCTTTTGAAAAAACGATTTCCTTGTCTCCTTCCGATTCTTGCTTTTTCTTGTTTTCTTCCATATGCGTGTATTACTTGAAATGTAAAGTCCTTCAAAAGTGCAGAATTTTTTGAAAAGCACAAAAGAACGGGAAATAATTTTTTGTGAAATAATAAAAACTGTAAAAAAGCACGGCTTCTTTGTGACTAATCCCGAAAATCTAATTATTTTTGCACCTCAAAAAGGTATTGATATTTATAGTATGATTAACAGAGTTCTTATTCGCTTGAAGGTGGTTCAGATAATATATGCATATTATCAGAATGGCGGGAAAAATTTAGATACTGCAGAGAAAGAATTGTTTTTCAGCCTGTCTAAAGCTTACGATCTGTACAATTATCTTTTGCTTTTAATGGTTGAAATTACAAGATATGCAAATAAACGGTTGAATGCGGCGAAGGGAAAATTGGCTCCGACGAAGGAAGATTTATCTCCCAACACGAAGTTTGTAGACAATCGTTTCATTACCCAGCTTGAAGAGAACCAGCAATTGAATGATTTTATCAGTACCCAGAAGCGGACATGGGCAAATGAAGGTGATTGCATAAAGGCTTTGTGCGAGCAAATAATGGAGAGCGACATTTATAAAGAATACATGGCATCGGAAACTTCATCGTATGATGAGGACCGGGAGCTGTGGAGAAAGATTTATAAACGACTGATCTTTAATAATCCGACAGTGGATGAAGTGTTGGAAGATCAGAGCCTTTATTGGAATGACGATAAGGAAATTGTTGATACTTTCGTGCTGAAAACAATCAAACGGTTCGATCCGAAAAACGGAAGCAAGCAGGAGTTGTTGCCGGAATTTAAGGATGAAGAAGATAAAGATTTTGCCCGTCGGTTGTTTCGTCGCTCAATCTTGAATGCCGATTATTACCGTCATTTGATCAGCGAACACTCAAGAAATTGGGATTTGAGCCGTGTGGCTTTGATGGATGTCATCATCATGCAGATTGCATTGGCCGAGATTCTTAGTTTTCCTAACATTCCGTTGAGTGTTTCATTTAATGAATATCTTGACATCGCGAAGTTGTACAGCACGCCCAAAAGCGGTGGCTTTATAAACGGAACGCTGGACGGTATTGTAAAGCAGCTGAAAAAGGATAATAAACTGAATAAAATTTAATATCTTTGTAAGGCTAATATTAATTATAAGATAGAATAAATTATGAACGTATTGACTGTATTTCTGCAAGCTACCGGGGGAGGAGATTATTCATTCCTTATCATGATGATTGTAATTTTTGCCATCATGTATTTCTTTATGATTCGTCCCCAGAACAAAAAACAGAAAGAGATTGCAAAATTTCGTAAGAATCTTGAGATAGGACAAGCCATTGTTACGGCCGGAGGTATCTATGGAAAAATAAAAGAGATAGAAGACAATGCCGTAATGGTTGAGGTTGCTTCGAACGTAAAAATCAAAGTGGATAAGAATTCTATTTACGCCGATGCTCAGGTTCAAGCGAATAAGTAAATGAAAATATCGGTATGTCCGATTTGAAAGATATAAAGCAATATTATTGTTTGGGAATAGAAAAAGTCAGAAAGTTCCTGTTGAAGATTGTAAACAGGGAGTTTCTGATTTTTTTATTTTTCCTGTTCGTTTCGGCATCTTTCTGGTTGTTGTTGACGTTAGACAACGTTTATCAGACGGAATTTAAGTTGCCTTTCCGTCTGAAGAATGTGCCAAAGGATGTAATTATAACTTCTGATATTCCCACTGAAATGCGTGTTCGTGTGGAAGATCGCGGGACTGTTTTGTTGAATTATATGTTCGGGCGGACATTTTTCCCGTTGTCTTTCGATTTTAAAGAGTATGCAGGGATGGGAACCCATGTGCGGATTTTGCCGGAAGAATTGCGGAAAAAGATTTCTTCCCAGCTGAATGTATCGACAAAACTTCTTGCTGTGAGACCGGATACATTGGATTTCTTTTATTCAAAGGGGCTTGCAAAAAAAATACCTGTGCGTTTAGATGGACAGGTTTCTGCGGGGAAACAACATTATGTGTCGGGTGTTTTGTTTGAGCCCGATTCGGTAACTGCTTATGCGCCTCAGGAAATACTCGATACTTTGACGGCGGCTTATACAAAGCCGGTGGACTTGAAAGACGTGACCGATACGCTTACTTTGCGTGTAGGATTGCAGAAATTGTATGGAGTGAAGCTTATTCCTGCTTCCTGTGAGATGGCAGTTTATGCGGATATGTATTCGGAAAAAGTCGTGGAGGTGCCCGTTGTCGGACTGAATTTTCCGAAGGGAAAAGTTCTGCGCACATTCCCCTCTAAAGTGCAAGTGGCTTTTCGTGTCGGTTTAAAGCGCTTTCGTCAAGTGACAAGTGATGATTTCTTTATAGGGGTTGATTATAAGGATTTGTTGAATTTGCCGGGTGATAAATTGTCTTTGACCGTGACAACAACATCGCCTTATGTAAGTAATATGCGTCCGATGCCAGCATCGGTGGATTATCTGATCGAGCAACAGGCTATGGAAAAATAAGCGGATTGATGATAAAGTTGGGAATAACCGGAGGAATAGGGAGTGGAAAATCATATTTTTCCCGTCTTTTGCAGCAGAGAAACATACCCGTTTACGATACAGATTCCCGCGCAAAAGTACTGATAAATACGCATTCTGTTATCCGAAAGGCTTTGGTAAGTTTGTTGGGAGAAGACGTTTATTTGCCGGATGGAACGTTGAATAAGAAAAAGTTGGCCGATTACTTGTTTTCCTGTAAGGCGAATGCCGCACGAATTAATTCCATTGTTCATCCCCGGGTAAAAGACGATTTGGACGAGTGGTTCGCTTTTCATAAGGAAAAAGAATTTGTTGCGGTGGAGAGTGCAATTCTATATGAATCCGGATTGGATGCGATGGTCGATAAAGTGATCCTGGTGTATGCGCCGGAGGAATTGCGGATTCGGCGTGCCATGTCCCGTGATCATGCGACGGAAGCGCAGATACGTGCGCGTGTCGCTTCCCAGCAAAATGATGAGGAAAAGCGGGAACGTGCAGATTTTATTATATGTAACGATGGAATTGCGGATTTGAATGCGCAAATCGACCTGATGCTTGACGAACTGAGTGGTAAAAAGCTCTGATAACTGTTGTATATCTCGTTTGCGAATTGTACTTTTGCCTTCGTAAAACATCAAATTAATTTAGTATTTATTATGTTGAAAACTATTTTGGCGATCTCGGGAAAACCGGGATTATATAAGTTGGTTTCTCAGGCAAAGAATATGTTGATTGTGGAATCTGTTTCGCCCGAGCGGAAAAGACAGCCTGTTTATGCCAAGGATAAAGTGATTTCTTTAGGTGATGTTGCCATGTATACCGATACGGATGAAGTGCCTTTGGGAGAAGTATTGGAGGCAGTGAAGAAGAAAGAGAATGGCGAAAAAGTTTCTATGGACTACAAGAATGCTTCCATAGAAGAACTAAATACTTTTATGGCTGAGGTGTTGCCTTCTTATGATCGTGAGCGCGTTCATGCAAGCGATATCCGTAAATTGATTCAATGGTATAATTTGCTTGTGGAAAATAACGAAGCCGATTTCGTGGAAAAAGCAGAGGGTGAAGAAAAATAAACGTAAGGGTTTGATATGGGTAAAATAAAAAGAGGAAAATCTCATCGGGATTTTCCTCTTTTTTGTTCTTGTAGTATTTTTCTATTATGCCTCAGCTACTGGGACAACAGACACGAAACTTCTGTTCTCACGTCCCTTTTTGAAGCAAACAGTACCGTCTACTAATGCGTAAAGTGTGTGATCACTTCCCATACCGACGTTGTTTCCCGGATAGTGAACTGTTCCTCTTTGACGAACAATAATGTTGCCGGCTTTGCAAGTTTCACCGCCGAATATCTTTACGCCTAATCTTTTACTTGCCGATTCACGGCCGTTCTTAGAACTACCTACACCTTTTTTATGTGCCATTTTCTTCTACGTTTTTAAATGATTAAGCAATAATTTGTTTGATTGTAAGCTCAGTAAACTGTTGGCGATGGCCGTTCAGTTTCTTGTAACCTTTTCTTCTCTTTTTGTGGAAAACCAGAACTTTGTTTCCTTTTACAAGCGGAGATACGATTTCGCACACTACTTTTGCTCCTTCTACGGTAGGAGCTCCTACTGTAATAGTACCGTTGTTGTCTACCAACAAGACCTTGTCAAATTCAACAGTTGCGCCGCCTTCGGCATTTTGAATGTGATGTACAAACAATTTTTTGCCTTCTTCTGCTTTAAACTGTTGACCGTTAATTTCTACAATTACGTACATTTTATAATATTTAAACGGGTTTTCTCCGTGAGGTGATCTTCACATGGGTGGAGATTCTTTTCGACCTCGGCGGACTAAATCGACTGCAAAGGTATGTCTTTTTGCGGAGATGACAAAGAAAACGAGGGAAAAAAGTTTATAAAACAAGCGAATATAAATCGTTTGAGATGCCGATGTTCGGATATATAGAAAGTTCTTCCCGGGTAGTAGCGCCGTGTAAAACACCCCAAAAGTCGATGGAGGCATTTCGAGCCGTCTCGGCATCTACGGTACTGTCTCCGATATATAAGGTCTGTTGCCGGTCGCTTTCTAGTTGGTCGATGGCGTACATTAGTCCTTCGGGTGAAGGCTTATGTGTCTTTACGTCTTCTCCTCCCACGATGATGCTGAAGAAGTTTTCGGGCACGTACGAGCTCATCAGCTCCATGATGCGGTAACGGTATTTGGTGGATACGATGCCGATTTTTGCGTTTCGTTGTTTCAGTCTGTTCAAAACTTCGAGCGTTTCAGGGAAAAGGATGGTGTTGGCCGTCATGTAAATATCGGCTTCCTTTACGTATTCTCTGCGGAAAGCAGCCAGTGTTTCGGCATCGGTAATGCCGGTGAGGATGGTAAACGATTCTTCCAATGTCTTTCCTATTGTTCGTTTGATGGCTTCATCGTTCGAGATGGTGTATCCGTGTCGTTCTAAAACGTGGCGGAAACAGATGATGATGCCTCTTGAGGAATCGGCAAGGGTGTAGTCGAAGTCGAACAGATACGTAGAATATTTTTTCATGAGCTTCCGTATTCCGTTGGTGATGCTGGTGAGGATTATGATAAAAGAACCTGATGTTTTTTACGGAACGTCCCGGCATCCCGGTCGGAATAGCGGGACGTTCCGCATAAAATAACGCAGTCAGTCCATCGGCTGATAGTTTTTAGCCAGTCCGCCTTCGCTTGTCTCTTTATATAGAGAAGGCAGGTCGTGCCCGGTTTGTTTCATGACTTCCACCACTTTGTCGAAGGAAACGCGGTGCTGTCCGTCGGTAAATGCCGAATAGATGTTGGCATCCAGGGCACGGGCTGCCGCGTAAGCATTACGTTCGATGCAGGGAATTTGGACAAGGCCGCAGACCGGATCGCACGTCATTCCCAAGTGATGCTCCAGTCCCATTTCAGCTGCGTATTCGATTTGGGCGGGAGTTCCGCCAAACAATTGGCTTGCTGCGGCAGAAGCCATAGAGCAAGCCACGCCTACTTCGGCTTGGCATCCGGCTTCGGCGCCCGAGATGGAAGCATTGTTCTTGACGATATTCCCGATCAGTCCCGCTGTTGCCAGCGCTCGAAGGATGCGTGCATCACTAAACTCCCTGCTCTTTTGCAAATGATACAGCACGGCCGGCATCACTCCACACGATCCGCATGTGGGAGCCGTGACAATTTTTCCTCCGGAGGCGTTCTCTTCGCTTACGGCCAGCGCGTATGCAAATACCAATCCCCGCGAACGAAGCGATTCTTTGTAGCCTTTTGAGCGGATGTAATACGACGAGGCTTTGCGACGGAGATTAAGAGGACCGGGCAGAACGCCTTCGGCATCCAGTCCGCGGACGATGGCTTCTTTCATGGTTTCCCACACCACCGCCAGGTAATCCCAGATGTCTTTCCCTTCACATTGTTCGACGTATTCCCAGTAACTTCGTCCGGTTTGTTCGCACCAGTGCAGAATTCGTGTCATGGTATTCATCTCGTAAATGTCGGGAGTCTCTATACTGTTCTTTCCTTCTTCGGCCAATGCACCTCCGCCGATGCTGAACACTGTCCATTCGTCTGTCATTCTTTTATTCCCATCAAACGATTTGAATGTCATTCCGTTCGGGTGGAATGACAGAAAGATCTGCGGCTTCCAGATGATTTCTACCGGGGCATGTGGCTGAAGAGTGTCAGTGATGGCCACATCTGTCATGTGCCCTTTGCCTGTAGCCGCAAGGCTTCCGTATAAGGTGACTTGAAAAGATGCGGCATCGGGATGCTTCTCTAAAAACATTTCTGCTGCTTTTCTGGGTCCCATAGTGTGACTGCTTGAAGGACCTGTCCCTATGCGGTATAATTCTCTTATCGATTTCATGTTATATCTTTTGCGTTAAAAAATATTCTGTTGGTCATTATTCCAAATCGACAACGGTAATTCCGGCTCCGCCAAAGCGCACGTCTTCGTCATAAAAACGGCTTACTCCCGGTATGGTGCCGAGGTATTGTCTGATAAGCGTGCGTAAAATTCCGTTGCCTGTGCCGTGTAAGATGCGGATGCGTGAGGCCCCTGTTGAAATGGCATCGTCAACAAAAAAAGTAACGGCGCGCACGGCTTCTTCCCCTCTCAGGCCCCTTACGTCTAAATCCTGCTTGAAATTCAACCGTTTTTGGTACAGTTGTTCACGGGTATCCTTGCCGATGAAAGAGGTTTTTGCTTGTGTATCGGTCGTTTTGGGCGGTTCGGACAATTCAAGGCGGTCTGTTTTTACAGAGATTTTCATAAGTCCGAACGTGACAATTGCGTTTTGTTTATTAATCTCCGTTACTTGTCCTATTCCGTTTTGTCCTTTTATTTTTACGTAATCTCCGGCAGCAATAGGTTTGGGAGCGGACTTCTTTTCCGGAAAAGCCGGCAGGGTTTCCTTTTGTTTTTTCTTTTCATTTTTCCGCTCTTGCTTGTCTTTTAATTGCTTCATCTTGCGGAGTATCTTTTCTTCCGCTGCTGCAGAGTCGAATTGCTCTACCTGTTTATGAAAATCTGTAAGCTCCTGTCGTGCCAAACGTGTACGTTCTTTTTCTGCTTGCGCTTCTTTTATGTGGCGAATCGTGTTCTCTATTTTGGCATTGGATGCCTTTATCAATTGTTCTGCATCTTCTTTGGCTTTTCTCAGGATCTCCTTTCTGCTGTTTTCCAATTCCTCGATTTCATGCTCATATCGGGTTATGGTCTCTTGCATATGCTTTTCCTGCTTCCGGATGTTCTGGCGTTTTGTTTCCCAGTAGCGCTTGTCCCGCACGATGTCTTGCAGATATTTGTCACTTTGAATGTATTCGTTTCCTACAATCTGGGAAGCTTCTGCAATGATTTCTTCGGGGATTCCGATTTTTCGTGCAATTTCTATGGCAAACGAACTTCCGGGATTTCCTATCTGCAATTGGAAAAGCGGACGCATTTCATGCCTGTCGTAAAGCATGGCAGCGTTGACTATTCCGGGATGATCTTCGGCAAAATGTTTCAGATTCTGGTAATGTGTGGTAATTACTCCGTATGTTTGCTTCACATTAAAGCGTTTCAGTATGGCTTCGGCGATGGCTCCTCCTATTTGAGGCTCCGTTCCTCCACCAAATTCATCGATAAGTATCAGACTGCTTTCGTTGCAATATTTCATCATATTCTTCATGTTTGTCAGATGGGAAGAATATGTGCTTAAATCATCTTCGATGCTTTGTTCGTCACCGATGTCGATGAATATGGAAGAGAACAGCCCGGTGTAGCTTCTTTCATGCATTGGAACAAGCATGCCGCACTGTAACATGTATTGTAACAATCCGACCGTTTTCAAACAGACCGATTTCCCTCCGGCATTAGGCCCCGAGATGAGGAGAATGCGCTGCTTGTCATTTAAAATAATGTTTAGGGGAACGATTTTTTTGTTGTGCTTGGCCAGAGAAGATTGTAGTAACGGGTGTATGGCTTCGCCCCAATCGATGATTTGCTTATTCTCGAATACCGGTTTGATGGATTTCGTTTCTATGGCAAATAATGCTTTGGCTCTGATGAAGTCGATTTCCGCCAAAAAATTATACGATTCGAGAATTGATGGAATTTGCGGGCGGATGACAGAAGAAAACTCGGTAAGGATACGGATAATTTCTCGTCGTTCCTCTCCCTCCAACTCGCGGATATGGTTGTTTGCTTCCACAACTTCCGTAGGTTCGATGAAGAAAGTTTTTCCGCTGGCCGATTCATCGTGTACGATTCCTTTGATCTTTCGTTTCATTCCCGGAGATACGGGGATGACCAGACGCCCGTCTCTCATGGTGGGAGTGACGTCTTTGTCGACATAACCTTCTGTCTGTGCAGAACGAAGTATGGAGTTTAATATTTTCGAAATGCTCCCCGTTGTACTGATTAATTCCCTTCGGATGCGTAACAGCTCGGGAGAGGCCTGGTCTTTTATCTTGCCGTATTTGTCAAGGATGGCATCAATGCGGTTGATTAGCTGGGGGAATGTAGGAATATCTCCGGCCAAAGCCGTTAAATAAGGGTAGGGAGTATGCAACTCTTTTCCGTCGGAAGATGTATCATCTTCGCCTTTCAATAAAAAAGAGACGATGTCGCGAATCGTGCTCAATGAGCGTTTTAAATCGAAAAGTTCCTGCTCGTCAAGATATAACCCTTCTACACGTATGCGTTTTAGTGAAGATCGGATGTCGAAAAAATACTGGTCGGGAAAAGAATCGTCCTCTTGTAAGATACGGACGAATTCCGTCGTTTCCTCTAAATGCTTGTTGATTTCATTGTAATGAATGGAAAAAGACATGTCAGATACATATTCTTTTCCCAAGGGACTCAGGCATTTTTCTTGTAGAAGAAGCCTGATTTGGTCGAATCCGATTTTATTCTCAAAATTTTGAGGATAGATCATTTTTATAAAAACTCCGTTCCTTTTTTGTGATGCAAAGGTAGTACAATGAAGAAAAATAATCAAAAAAGAGATAGAATTATTTGTCATTATTAAAAATATATATACCTTTGCATCGCTTTTGAGGAAGATGTTTTTCTAAAATAAAGCAAGGAGAGGTGGCAGAGTGGTCGATTGCGGCGGTCTTGAAAACCGTTGTACTGCGAGGTACCCGGGGTTCGAATCCCTGTCTCTCCGCAAGGCGAAAGAGAAAACTTCACGGTTTTTTGCTTTCGGGGTGTAGCTCAGCCCGGTTAGAGTACGCGTCTGGGGGGCGTGTGGTCGCTGGTTCGAATCCAGTCACCCCGACAAAAAGAGATCAGCTGCTTACGTTGTTGTAAGTGGCTGATCTCTTTTTTGTAGGAAGAAGTTGAGGGACAATGCTTCATTTAAGTGCGATGTATTTTTCTTTTGATGAGGCATGTGAAATCATTTTTCAGGCAGCGAATTAATTGGATACGCAGGCGAAAACGCATTCTGTGGTTAACTTCGGAAAGCCACACGCGGTTCTTCCCGAAACATTCCGGGACGTTTTGTGACAAATATCTAAATGTGTCAGTGCTTAAATACTCGTTCCTTCTTAAATAAACGATTAGGTAGGCTTCTACATAATAGTTATGACTGGGTACTTCTTCGTGTAGCCATTTTACAAACGTCTCGTAAAATTCCTGGTCGGTTTCGTTTTCTTGCTTGAATTCATAGACGGAGGCACTGGAATTTCTCGTGAGATAGTTAATATCATCGGGGCTGAATAAAGTGCCACCTTCCCCGTTGGGTGATTTAGGTACTTTCAGGTTTTCAAGAAATTGCCGGAATGGTGTCTCAATTTTGGTTACAATCATAGGGAAATAATATTAATTGGTATTTGTTAATGTGTGTATTGATATTTTCAGATGCTTGCGAAGTTATGAATATTTTCATGGAAATAATAGTTGTTTCATCAGTTTTATTCGGGAGATGGATTCCCGTCTTTTGATTAGACATTGCTCATCGTTTAGGATAAAAAAACGGGTTCTTTTGGGTAATTCCCTGCATTCTTTTTTGTTGGACATTTCTTGCTTTATGGCAAAAGATACCGTTTCGTACTAATCTCTGTGCTCAATTCGGGGAGGCATGTATCTGATGTGTTCCTGCTGTCTGCGCATTTCTTCCACTTGACGTTCGAGTTCACGTATCTTTATTTTGTTGAGATCTTCTTGGGTAGAAGCTGTTGAAGTTGCAGGTTGATTGACAAGGATGATATCTTTTGTCTCCTTCTTATGCAGAATTCCAACCGCTATTACGGTTAGTAATATGGATTGAATTAATGTGATAAATACAATCATTACGGCTAATTCATCGGACGAACTGTCTGAATAAGACGCAATCAATTCATCAATGTCTATGGAAAGCATGTCTTCGAGAAGGTAAATTCCGGCAAGCAAGTCGTTAAAGGTAAAAAGGCAAATGATTAAAAACAGTCCAATTGTTCTCATGATTTGTATTGTTTTATTCGATAGTAAGCGGTCAAACAAGCCGTATCGGGCGTTACAGTCTGGTATGGTTAGGTTTCGTTTAATAATAAATATCTGTCAATTCATCGTTGATGAATATTAATGTCTTCGGTATTGTTGGTGTAATTAGTGGGCTGAAAATATCTAATACCCCGAGAAAAATAGCTGCGCCTTGCAGCTCTTTCTCACTTTTTGCTCCCGATAAAATGAACATTTGCACCTTGTTTATATTGAAAGTCCAAGTATCAATTCTTTTCCTGAAAGATGTTGATATGCTATGATCAAACCAGTCTTTCTTCCATATTTCATTAACCATGGCTTGAGTCATCCCGAGTTCTAATTCCCGTTCAAGGATTAAATTGCCATAATGCGCTCCATATTTTGATAAAATATTTCGTCTCCTGGCTTCCTCTTTCAGGTGCTTTAATAATTCTCTGCGCTCCTTTTCGCGTTGTTCTGCTATTCTTTCTTGTCTTTCTCTTTCTTCTTTTTGTCTTTTTCGTTCTTCTAATTGAGCGGACATGTCGCGGATTTCGGTCAGACTCTTGCAGTCATTATAAATTTGCCTCCATTCTTCGCTTGTGAAATCATATTGGCTCAACCAATTTTCTGGTGCGATGCTTCCATCGCTAAAGGTTATTTTCCCTTTAGGAACACGTAATTTCCCGTCAACATACCTTATGGGAGAATATTCTCCAACGAATGTTTCTCCTGTATGATAAGTATATTCTCCGTTTAGAGGGACGATTCTCGGCACAATATTTTCCCTTCGCAGTTTATATCCATTGTCATCTGTTGTTATTATGCCGACGGTCCCTATGAACCGGTCTCCGTTTGTATAATTAATTTCTACGGGTTTCAACTTCTTCCAAAAATCGGGGTTGTAAAGATCGAACCGTTGCAAATTCATTAAATCTGTGGCCTGAGTTTCGAGCGATAATATTTTTGATTTATCTGAAAAATCCACGCTTACAGAATATTCATTGCCTTGTTTCTCTCCATGGATCTCGTATTCTGCATCTGTTACCCGATAGGATTTTGTACCACTGACGTCGAAATAGAAAACTTCGACGCCAGTGGTTGATGGAGACAAAATGTACTTATTGTCTTGTTTCGCGTTATAAAACATAAATGTCCCCTCGCAAGTCATTCTATAATAAGGATGCATTTCTCCTTTTATAAAGGGAGTGTCGTTTCTGTTGATGTAGACTCCGCTGATGAATGGCTCTGAAGTTGACAAGTCTTTATTGCTTCGATTAAAGTGAAGGAATGCCTTCCCGTCTTTCTTTTTTATGCGGTAACGATAATCATCATAAAACGGATTAGAGATAAAAGTGACCTTCTGATTCTCTACAAACTGTTTTTTATGTACATAACCAATGCCAATCATATTCGCATCCTTGTAAAGAATTATTTTTTCTTTCGCTTTCTTTGGCAGATTTTTATTCTGTGCAAACGATGCAGAACCTGTATCTATGCAGAAGAACAGCACGGAAAAGGCCAGAAGGGAATAATAAATCTTCATCGTTTTATGCTTTTGTTTTTTTACAAATATCTATCCGTCAAATAATCAAGATAGGCTTCATTTCCTTCATAAGATTCACGCTTCAAGTTATTAATTACCTCCTGATAAGTTATATGCTTGAAGTGAATGTTATCTTTTGCCACGATCTTTGCAAATTGTTCTATCTCTTCTTTGTGTACGGTTCCGTCTTCTTCCGGGACATTATACCAAAGATATACCAAATAGAATTCATGCTTTTTGGTTGCATCTTTCAATGTTTGTTCGCTTGAGTTGCGGGCAGACGGATCAACAGACTTGTTGTATTTCTTGTTCAGCCCTAAAATGTGCTTGATCAGTTGCGCAGCATCCAAATAACGGAACATATTGTTATGCACAGACATTTCCTTTGCCAGTTCATATAGATTGGGAAGACCGTCCCATAAAGAGGCCTCTTTCAGGTATGCCTCTTTCATGCCTTTATTCTCGCTTTTCCCATGATTGTAGTAAGGCTCGAGGAACTTTGATTCAATAGCTATGTCATAATCTCCGTAAATGACCGCATCTATGTTGGGACCGATGCGGTTCGGGAAGATAGGAAACTTCTCTTCGAATTTTATTTTATCGAAGCAAAGAGGCCGGGACGTTTCGGTTGATGCACAAATTGTTTTAGAACTTACGTCTCCTTCATCTCCGGTTGGTAATCCTTGTAATGGGAGGTTTAATGCATGCAATAACGGGCGTACATCTCTCTTTTGCCAGTATTGAAAGACATTGACCACGAGTGCCGACGATGAAAAAAGGGCTTTCATTTTAGCTCGAGTGCCTTTGTCGTCTTGGGTTTCGCTGCCATCTCCCTGATTATAATACGTAATATTTTCTTCAGATAACGGTTCAAATAAGTTTTGATCGATTTCATTTACATAATCTTTCTCGCCGTTGCTTCCAATTGTTCCCGGTACTAATTCCAAACCTTTTCTTTGAGCCCAGCAATGTTGCTTTTCTTTGATAAATTCCATGCTATTCATAGTTGGATATTTTTAGTTTCCGTCCGGCTCCTAAAACGGGAAGATTAACAAAAAGGAAAGTGTGGAGCCGTTCGTTTATTGCATAGGAGGTTCTGACAAAACCCAGAGACAAATAAACAATACCCCACACTTGTTTAGTATATGTCTTTTTGAACATACGCTACCCAAGTGACGAATGTTATTGCTCGTCCCCGTCTCTTTGAAACTGTCAGATTTCCTATGCGGGATAGAACGAAACACTTTCACTATTTTTATGTCACATATCGCGACTATTGCAAAGATAGTAAAGTTTCCTTAACGTAATTCGTTTTCGGGGATATTGTTTTCTTTGCTCCAGGTCTATTATATAATACGAATATAAAATCTAATCAAATGGGAAATAAAACACTTTTTTACAGTATAAAGGAGCTTGGGGTTTCTGCCTTTTTGAACTTATCTTTTTGTAAATTAGCAGGATGATTAGCTCGGGCTGTGCTTGTGAACGCTTCTTTTTGTTAGCGTTATTTAACTTTTAGGCGCGCAATTTCTTTAAGGTTTGTTATGATTTTTACCTGAAAAGATGCTTGAAAATAAAAAATAGATGGTGAGATTTGTGTAAATTTTCTTCGGCCTTTTGTATAAAACAAAAAGGATGTCTCTCGAGAAAAAGACATCCTTTTTATATTTTCCTGAAGAAGTAAAATTATGCTTCTGCCGGAGCTTCTTGTGAAGCTTCCGCTGCGGGTGCTTCTTCCGCTGTTGCAGCTGCTTCGGCTTCTGCTTTTGCGGCAGCTTCAGCTGCCTTTTTCTCTGCAACTTTCTTTGCGATTTCTTCGTTTACTTTCTTCTCTGCTTCTAAGCGAACTTTTGCAGCGGCTTTCTTATCCTCTTCAAGCTTTGCCTTCAAAGCAGCCAAACCTGATTGTTTGTTTTCTTTCCAAGCATTGAATTTTGCTTCGGCTTGTGCTTCATCGAATGCGCCTTTTGCGACACCTCCCAGCAAGTGTTTTTTCATGTAAACGCCTTCCCGTGATAAAATGTTACGCACTGTGTCGGTGGGTTGTGCACCAACCATTACCCAGTGTAATGCGCGTTCGAAATTCAAATCTACAGTGGCAGGATTTGTGTTCGGGTTATAAGTTCCGATTTTTTCTGTAAATTTACCATCGCGTGGTGCTCTTACGTCTGCAATAACAATGGAATAAAACGCATAACCTTTGCGTCCGTTTCTTTGCAATCTAATTTTTGTTGCCATTTCTTGTTCTTTAAATAATTAATGATTTGAATTGAGCTAATAACTCGTATTAGCGGGCGCAAAGTTATAAACTTTTCGTTGGTTTGCCAAAAACTTCACAGCCTTTTTCTTAAAACTATTTGATGTTTTTAGCGATTTCCCGCAGCCATTTCTCCAGTTCCCCGGTCCATTCTCTTTTGTAGGTGAAGTCTTCGTTGTATCCCCATCCGTGTCCTCCGGTGGGATAAATGTGAAGTGTTGCCGATACGCCGTTCTTCACCAGTGCGGTATAATAGTTTATGCTGTTTGCTACGGGCACGCCTGTATCGTCACTGCTGTGCAGGATGAAAGCCGGAGGTGTCTGTGGAGAGACCTGAAGTTCGTTACTGTATTTTTGTTCCAATGCCTTATCCGGATTTGTTCCCAGCAGATTATCGTGCGATCCCATGTGAGTATATGTCGGATCCATTGTGATAACCGGATAAAAAAGTATCTGGAAATCCGGTCGTGTTTTGGCATCCGTGAAATGAGTGGCGGCGGTGCTGGCGAGATGTCCTCCTGCAGAAGATCCCATGATGCCGAGTTGTTTTATGCCCCATTCGCCGGCATGTTGTCGTAAGATACGCATTGCTTGTTGCGCATCGCTTAGAGGAACTTCATGATTTCCGTTGGGCATGCGGTAAGTTAAAACGGCATAAGTGACGCCTTGTCGGTTAAACCATTTTGCCATATCGTGGCCTTCGTGTCCGCTTGCCAAACCCTGATAGGCACCTCCCGGGCAGGCAATGATGGCAATGCCGTTTCCATCTTTCGCAGGATACACGGTGAGATAGGGCGATGCTACGTATAAAGTTCCTCCGGGCTCTTGTTTTTCCATTCGGTTGGTGTTGGGCGCTCCGTCAGGCCACAGTTGTATTTCTACGGGACTCTGGGCAGAGATAATTCCGCTCATGCAGAGCATCCCGAGTATGAGAGATATTTTTTTCATGGTTTTTATGTATTATATAAAAATGAGTGAAACGGGAAAATTATTGTTTTATCCTCATGCTTGTTCTGACCAAATAGGTTATCAGAAGGACATAAGCGACAAGAGATACGGCTTGGCTCAGCGGGTTATCCAACCATTCCTTGTGTATTAGGTCGATTCCGCCGAAACGCATGGCCGCACTGACCACGCCCATCAATGCACCTCCTGCAATAAATCCGGAAGCAAGTAAAGTTCCTTTTTCTCCACGGGCGGCATTCACCGATTCGTCTTTACTGCGCGTAGTGACATACCAGTTGATGGCTCCTCCCACAAGCAATGGCAGGTTCAACTCGAGAGGAATAAACATTCCTAATGCAAACGCGAGGGCCGGTACATTGAAAAAGGTCAGGATGAGTGCCAAAGCTGCCCCGATACCGTAAAGTAACCAGGGAGCTGCTACTCCATTCATGAGCGGATCGATTACGGCGGCCATTACTTTTGCTTGAGGTGCTGCCAGTGCGTCGGATGAAAATCCGTAGGTTTTGTTCAATATCATGATGACGCCTGCTACCGTGGCTGCCGAAACCAATGTACCAAGAAACTTCCATGTTTGTTGTTTTGACGGGGTGCTTCCCAGCCAATAACCTATTTTTAGGTCGGTAATAAAGCCTCCGGCCATAGACAAGGCCGTGCAAACCACTCCGCCCATTATCAGTGCAGTAACTATTCCGGTGGCGCCTTTCAGTCCGATGGCCACCATCACTACCGAAGCAAGTATCAGTGTCATGAGCGTCATACCGGAAACAGGATTCGTACCCACGATGGCGATTGCGTTGGCAGCCACGGTTGTGAAGAGGAAAGCAATGCATGCTACCAGTACAATGGCCACGATGGTTTGTGTAAGATTTCCCTGCATGACATCGAAATAAAAGAATAAAGCTGTCAGGATGATGGTGATGATGGAACCTATGGCTATCGTTTTCATCGGCAAATCCCGCTGGGTACGTGTGATATTCTTTTCCGCCTTCTTTCCACCCATTTCCTTTGCTGCCAGTCCGACGGCGCTTTTAATGATGCTCCATGACCGTACGATTCCGATGATACCTGCCATTGCTATTCCGCCAATTCCGATATTTTTTGCGTATTCCGTGAAGATCGTTTCGGGCGACATATTGCTTACGGTATCGGTAATGACGGGATTCCATGCGTTCAACAAGCTGTCTCCCCAGAAAAGAGATATGCCCGGAATGATGATAAGCCATACGGCTAATGAACCGGCACAGATGATGGCTGCGTATTTCAGTCCCACGATATATCCCAATCCAAGCACGGCTGCTCCCGTGTTTATCTTCAGGACTATCTTGGCTTTATCGGCAATTATTTCTCCCCACCCGCATATCCTGGTCGTAACGTTTTCGTTCCACCATCCGAAAGTGGCAACAATAAAATCGTAAAGTCCTCCAACCAGTCCGGCAAACAACAGGGGCTTTGCCTGATTTCCTCCTTTTTCTCCCGATACTAAAACCTGTGTGCTGGCTGTAGCTTCGGGGAAAGGATATTCACCGTGCTTGTCGCTTACGAAATATTTACGGAACGGGATAAGGAAAAGAATGCCTAAAATTCCTCCCAACAACGAGCTGATGAACATTTGGAAAAAGTCTACAGTCATCTCAGGATATTTGTCTTTCAGGATATACAATGCGGGCAGTGTGAATATTGCTCCCGCCACGATGACACCGGAACAGGCCCCTATGGACTGAATGATTACGTTCTCTCCTAAAGCATTCTTGCGCTTTGCCGCGCTTGAAACGCCGACTGCGATGATGGCTATCGGGATGGCTGCTTCGAATACTTGCCCTACTTTCAAGCCTAAATAGGCGGCTGCGGCAGAAAACAATATGGCCATGGCGATACCCCATAGCACAGACCATGGCGTAACTTCCGGATAAACTTTGTCGGGAGACATCAGGGGATGATATTTTTCTCCCGGTTTAAGAGGACGGAATGCGTTTTCCGGCAATCCGATTTGCTTCTCGTTTTTTTCTTTCATGGATATTTGTTTAATGATTAATATTGTTGTCTAAATACTTTTTCATGCCTCCTGTGAAATAAACGTCGGTATTTCCGTCGTCTTTTGTGTAGATGAAATACGCATCTATTTCGGGATGTTTGTTACAAATAATCTTGGCAGAGTCCAAACCTAACACCATAAACGACGTGGCATATGCGTCGGCTGTGGCACAATCGTCGGCAATCACGGTAGACGACAAGATATTGTGCTGAACGGGATAACCTGTTCGGGGATCGATGGTATGGGCATATTTTTTTCCGTCCTTGTAGTAAAAATTACGGTAATTTCCCGATGTTGCCATGCCTGCATTGCTTATCTTTAAGACGGTTTGCAGCTGTTGGTTAACGGCAAGAGAGTCGTCTATCGGTTTGTTGATGCCGATGCGCCATGCGTCTTTCTTCGGGCTTTCACCTTTCAAAACCAGTTCTCCTCCTATTTCGATCATGTAGTTTCTTATACCTTCCCGGTTAAAAAGTTTGGCAATGCGGTCTACTCCGTAACCTTTTGCGATGGCGCTGCAGTCAAGCATTATGCGCGGATCTTGTTTAACAATCTTTCCATTCTCCAGTTTCACCTTCTTGAATCCTACGAATTGCCGCATACTGTCGATTACCGCAGAGTCAATGTTTTCGGCATTCTTAAAGCCGAATCCCCAGGCATTAACCAGTGGGGCGACCGTAATGTCGAAGGCTCCGGATGTTTCTTCCGAGATTTTCTCGGCCAAAGAAAACACTTCCGTCATCATACTGTCGGCGGCGTTGTCTGTATTGTTGTTGATGCGTGTGATAACCGATTCCTTGTTGAACGGAGAAAGCGAGCAGTCTACTTTGTGAAGCTCGTCTTCTATTGCATTTTTCAGACTGTGTTTTGACTGATATGTCACTTTATATATTGTTCCGAATATCAATCCTTGCTCGGTTCTGTACGGTTCTTGTTTCTTTAGGATGAGCACCGTTCCGACGATGAGAAAGAGTAAAAACGGAAGTTGCCATTTGAATTTGTTTCTATCCATTGTGAACGTTGTTTTGTAAGGTTGTCTTGTTTAAAAGTAAGTATGTTCTATCAAGATTTTAAGGCCGATGGCAATTAATACTAAACCTCCCAATATTTCCATCCGAAAATGGAGGCGTTTCCCGAAAAAGATCCCGATCAAATGGCCCGAAGCTGCCATTAAAAACGATACGATGCCGATAACAAACAGTGGCATCTTGAGCGAACTCAGCGTGTTGAATCCCGTAAATGCGAAAGAAATGCCTACGGCCAGCGCATCAATGCTGGTGGCGATGGCCAAGGTTAGTATCACCTTTAACCGGGTAGGATCGAAACAACCTATCGTTTCGTTCTTGAAACTTTCGCAAATCATGCGGATTCCCAGAAAAGAAAGAAGGCCGAAAGCAATCCAATGGTCGTATGTTTCTATCAGATGATTGAAGCGGCTGGCTCCAAACCACCCGATCAGTGGCATCAAAGCCTGGAATAATCCAAAGAAAAAAGCCATTTTCAGGATGGTGTTCCAGCGTATGCTTTTCAGAATAATTCCGCTTGTAACAGATACCGTAAAACAATCGATACCCAGACTGACTGCGAGTAACCAGATTTCTAATGCGCTCATAAGTTAAAAAGGAAGGTCGTATATGAGATTGTACATCAGGTTAAAACTGTTGCTGTTATTCTTTCCGTATCCCGGAATATACCAGGGTTGTGAGTTAGGATGTTCCTTTGCATTCATGCGAAGCTTGTAACGAACTGTCCAACCCATGTTGAACCGTTTGTAGATTTTTACCTTTATTCCCAGTACAAGTTCCAGCCAGTTTGCGTTACTTTTCAGCCCCGTATAGCTGAAAGGAACCGTTATTACTCCTCCGTAGTTGGGATCTTGCATCGTGGGGCCGTCTACATCGTACGAGAAAGAGGTCATTCCAAACCGCAATCCGCCGAACAGAAATCCCGGAAGGTAAGGCTTGAGGTAAAAAATATTATAGTCCATTCCGATGCGGAAATAAGGAGCTGATGTCTTGTAATGCAGGTTGTTTGTATTGTTTGTTGCGTCGGTTTTTCCGTATCCAACCTCAAGTACGGGTAAAAACCGGTTCTTCAAATTGCTCTGAAATATGATTTCGGTACTGAAAAAATCGCCTCCCAAGAGATAATTTCCTGCACCCAATATTTCCAAACCTACCCAGCTTCCCTGGTACAGGGGAGATTCTTTATACTCTTTTTTCAGCGTCTCTTTATCTTTTTTCTGCGCCCGGGCAGGTGACGAAAGCAGAAAAAGATTACTCGTCAACAGCAAAGTTAGTATAATAAATCTTGAAGTTTTCTTTTTCATTATTGTCAATGTTCGGGTTAGTTGTAGTCAAAGAGTCAAGAACGTGGCGTGTATATGTCACATCGGTCACGTTGTAAAACATCATGGTTCCGCAATCCAGATTGGTAAAATAGGGAATGTTTTGGTGATTGATGGTTATCGTGTCGAAATTCGTTTCGTCGTAGGCAATGATGAAACGGGTATAATTGTCATAACTCAGCGGTAATTGGAAATATTCGCTTGCGCTTTCCTGGTTGATGATCGTATCGTTTATGATGGAATCGGCCTTTATGATCTCCTGAATTGTTCCGTCTTCTAACGTATCGTTGACGGTAACATCCGCCTGTATCTGCCCGATAACGCTGACGGGAGACGTGAATTGTAAAGAGTTTCCGTATTGGTCCGACAATGCAAATACGGCATAAGCCAAAGAATTTGGCGGGCAGTTTTCCTCTTCGCAGGAGGAAATGAGTAATACGGTCGCTGCAAAAGAAAGAATGATGGCAAATATTTTCTTCATTTTATAGCTCTTTTTCTATTTGATAATTGTTCCGTTCCGGAGAATTCCGCGTGATAAGTTCACCAATGAATCCCGCTAAAAACAGTTGTGTCCCTATAATCATCATTGTAAGGGCGAGGTAAAAATACGGACTTTCCGTAACCAAACGGTAAGGATTGCCGTGTGTCATGTCGTAAATCTTCGTAACGCCTACGGCAATGACGGCAATAAATCCCAACAAAAACATGACGGATCCCAGGAAACCGAAGATGTGCATTGGCTTTATGCCGAACGTTGAAAGAAACCAAAGCGTGAGTAAATCCAGATAACCGTTGACGAAGCGGTTGAGACCGAATTTCGTTTTTCCGTATTTGCGGGCCTGATGATGTACCACTTTTTCGCCGATCTTGTTGAATCCGGCATTCTTTGCAAGATAGGGAATGTAGCGGTGCATTTCGCCGTACACCTCAATGTTTTTTATCACTTCCTGCCTGTAAGCCTTTAAACCACAGTTGAAATCATGCAAATTGTGTATGCCTGATATGGCACGTGCCGTGGCGTTAAACAGCTTGGTAGGCAGCGTTTTTGATAACGGATCGTATCTTTTTTTCTTCCAGCCCGAAACAAGGTCGTAACCTTCTTCCGTTATCATACGGTAAAGCTCGGGAATTTCATCGGGACTGTCCTGTAAATCGGCATCCATCGTAATGACAACATTCCCCGTTGCCCGCCTGAATCCGCAAAAAAGTGCCGGCGATTTACCGTAATTCCGCCGGAATTTGATGGCTTTTATCTCGTCGTTTTTTTGTTTTAATGCCTCGATTACTTGCCAGGAACGGTCCGTACTTCCGTCGTTCACGAATATTACTTCGTAACTGAAGCCGTTCTCTTTCATCACACGCTTTATCCATGCGAACAGTTCGGGCAGTGATTCTTCTTCGTTATATAGGGGAATTATAACAGAAATATCCATTGTTTGCGGAGATTAAATGTTTGTCTTTTTGCGTTTCATGACCAGCAATGCGGTGGGAAGAGCCAGCAGCATCCCGTAAAAAATGTTGTTCGACAAGAGGTTCAGCGTCATCTCAGACGGAGTAAACGAGGCAATCAGGTTTAATGTCTCCATGGATTGATCTAAAATCGCGGCCATGTCTCCCTGAACAGATTGTCTGACTTCTTCGATTTGTTTCCGGTATGAATCAAAAAGAAAACCTTGGTCTATGAAACGGAAGTAAATGTAATGGGCGGCGGCTGTCAGTATTGAGGCAAAAATATATAGGAAAAACGTGAAAATGTATGCCCGCCCGAATGTAATGGTTCCTCCATTATATCGGTTGCGAAAGCGTCGCGCATATAAATAGCCCAGTATGGGTACGAAAAGAGTCAGTAATATGAATAGGAGTTGAATGAGGGGAATGGTAAAGCCTAACGGAATCAATATGAACTTTAAAATCCAGAAAATTCCCATAAGCGTGCCGAAACGCATGGCATATTCCTGCAACGTCAGAGTTTTGTTTGCTGTCATTTCTTTTAGAAATAAATGATTTGTTAGTTGCAAAAATACGTTTTTTGTATCTACCTGTCATTATATTCTGGAGAAAAATCACGTTTTTTGATTCTTATCATCGTTTTTTTTAGTATGGGTATTGCGGATTTGAAAAAAACAAGTACCTTTGCAACCGCAATTGGGAAACCGTTGCTTCTTATAAAACAATGAATACGGGTAAGTCCTATACGGCCAGCTCCCTGTGAATCCTCCAGGGCTTGATCGCAGCAAAGGTAGCAGGTTGTAGCGGCGCGATATAGATAGCTTACCCACCCCGCCTCTTTAGCTCAGTTGGCCAGAGCACGTGATTTGTAATCTCGGGGTCGTTGGTTCGAATCCGACAAGAGGCTCGACACAGGCGAGGTCGCTCTTCTTTTGAAGGGCGGCCTCGCTTGTGTTTTATGGTTTGTGGTTATGCGTTTGTTGGTCTGTCTGTATTTTTTGGTGAAAACGGCTTGTGCAACCAGTGTCTCTTTAACCATTCCCGGAGCGGAATGTCGTAAAGTTTCAGTGAAGCGTATGCCGTGCATAAAGCAGCGATGTAGAGTCCTACGCATACACATATAATTGTTCCTAACGAGGCATCGGGATTGTTGTCTCTGAATGTGTAGAGCATATAGATAAAAGCTATGTGCGTAATGTACAACGGATAGGAAATATGTCCTAAAAAGTTGCAGATGTTTTGTAGACGGCGATTGCTTATTTTGCTTCCTGCACCGATGCTCAGTATGACAGGAAATAGGATAATAATAGCGAAAGCTTCGTATAATCCGTTAAGCCACATGCGGTCGTTTCCTCCCAAACGAGGCATTAAAGTGATGAAAAGGATTAGCATGGAGCACCATATAAACCCGTGAGGAACTTTTATAAAGCGGCCGATCCGTGCAAGCAGAATGCCCGTAAGGAAGGGGCAGGCCAGCCGAACGAGACCGATAAAGATATGGGTGGAATCGAATATCCATCCTCCGATTACCGTGTAGGCGGCGTAGGAACGTGACTCAAGCAATCCGAACAAGTCGATGTTCATTGTAAGTGTGACGGTGAAAAAAGCGGCAATCAGGCAGCAGATGCCCAGCAGCAGTTTGGAGAAACGACGTATTGCTAAAGCATAAACAATGTTGGCAAGATACTCAAACTGGAGCGTCCATGTAGGATCATTTATCGGGTTTGTGGCATTCCAGCCGCGAATGTCACATGAAGGAGGGACGGGAATCAGTGTACAACACCATAGAATCATCACTAAAAACATTTGCCATGATGTGTCTGCGATTTTCGTGAAAGTGGTCGTCGTGCCGAGATAAAAGAAGCAGGCACAGAGCAGCGTTCCGAATACAGCCATCGGGTGAAGGCGCACAATACGCCGTTTGAAGAACTCCCATAATGTCATGCGGTCCCAACGATCATCGTATGCGTAAGCGATAACAAAACCGGAAAGTGCGAAAAAGAAATCGACGGCCAGGTAACCGTGATTTATAATTTGTTTCAAAGGACCGGGAGAATAACATTCAAACATGTGGAAGGCTACGACAATCATTGCGGCCACTCCGCGAAGTCCGTCTAATATTTCATAACGTGATTTGGATTCAAGATAAGGGTGATTCATGGTGTTATATTTATATAGTCGGCGGCAAAGTTAGAAAAAAACACAAGGAATGCAATAATTGACGGCGGGGAATGTGTAAACAGATGAGGCATTTTTGGGGAAAACTTCTCGTCCTTTTATTTAATCTGTTGCCGTGTTTTTACCGGCAAATGGAATTAACCTTCCGGTTTCGTGCATAAATGTCGATGATTTTGTCTAATTTTGCACATCAAAATCTAACAACAATACATATTAAAAATCAAGAAAGGATGGGCGGTTTTTTCGGAACAGTCGCTAAAGCCGAGTGCGTAACCGATCTGTTTTATGGAACAGATTATAATTCACACTTGGGCACAAAAAGAGCCGGAATGGCTACATATTCGGAGGAAGATGGGTTCATACGGACGATTCACAGCCTGGAAAGTACATATTTCCGCACGAAGTTTGAATCGGAGTTGTCAAAGTTTAAAGGGAAAGCCGGCATCGGAATCATCAGTGATACCGATCCGCAGCCTATATTAATCCATTCGCATTTGGGCAGATTCGCCATCGTTACGGTTGCCAAAATTAATAATCTTGATGAATTGGCGGACGACTTGTTGAAATCCAACATGCATTTTTCCGAAATGAGTATGGGAAAGATTAACCAGACGGAGCTGGTAGCCTTGCTAATTGTTCAAGGAAAAAATTTTATAGAAGGCATAGAAAATGTATATAATAAGGTGAAAGGTTCCTGCTCGATGCTGATCCTTACGGAAGATGGTATCATTGCTGCCCGTGACAAGTGGGGGCGTACCCCGATAGTCATCGGGAAGAAAGACGGAGCCTATGCAGCAACAAGTGAGTCGAGCAGCCTGCCGAATCTGGATTATGAAATCGATCGTTTTGTCGGTCCGGGCGAAATAATCCGTATCCACGCCGACGGCTTGGAACAATTACGTAAGCCTAATGACAAGATGCAGGTGTGTTCTTTCCTCTGGGTTTACTACGGCTTTCCTGTATCTTGTTACGAAGGAAAGAATGTAGAGGAGGTACGTTTTATGAGTGGTTACAAGATGGGTAAAAATGATGACTCGGAAGTTGACTGCACTTGTGGTATTCCTGACTCGGGAGTGGGCATGGCTTTGGGTTATGCCGAAGGCAAGGGGATTCCTTATCATCGGGCGATTGTCAAATATACGCCTACATGGCCGCGCAGCTTTACGCCGAGCAACCAGGCGATGCGTTCCCTTGTGGCAAAGATGAAACTGATACCGAATCGTGCAATGCTGCAGGGAAAACGTTTGCTGTTCTGCGACGATTCCATCGTACGTGGCACGCAGTTGCGTGATAACGTCAATATCCTTTACGATTACGGTGCCAAGGAAGTGCACATGCGCATTGCCTGTCCTCCGTTGATATATGGTTGTCCTTTCATCGGATTTACCTCATCCAAAAGCGATATGGAGCTGATAACCCGGCGCATCATAAAGGAAATAGAGGGGGATGAAAACGCAAAACTTGATAAATATGCTACGACCGATTCTCCCGAGTATAAAGAACTGGTGGAACGCATACGCGCACGTTTCGGCCTGACTTCGCTGAAGTTTAATACGCTTGAGACGCTGGTTGAGGCAATCGGTCTGCCCAAATGCAAGGTTTGCACGCATTGTTTCGACGGAAGCAGCTGTTTTTAAGAAGAAAAACATCGAGGTGTTTTAAATAAAATAAGCCCGGATTGTCATGAAAACAATTCGGGCTTTTAAAATGCATGTAAGCATTTATCTTATGAATAGCAGCTCTCTGTATTTAGGAAGCGTCCACATTTGGTCGTCTACAATGAGTTCCAGTTTGTCGATGTGATAGCGTATCTGTTCCAACATCGGGGCGATATTGTCGTGATATGCTATGGCTTTTTCGCGTTCGTCGGCAATCTTGTTGGCAACCTTGCGGGCCTCCACCATCGTATCCACGTGTTCTTTGATGTAAGAAGTGTGTTCGGCTATCTCCTTGATGATGGCAATGTTTTCGGCCGAAAGCTTGTTTGCTTCTTCCTGCGGGAATAATCCTTTTAATTTGTACACGTTGTCTATCAGTTTTGTCTGGTATTCCGTAGCGACAGGAACGATGTGGTTCATGACAAGGTCGCCCAGCACCCGGGCTTCGATCTGTATCTTTTTCGTGTACATTTCCCATTTCACCTCGTTGCGCGCCTCCAGCTCTTTCTGTGTCATTACGCCTGTTGACTCGAACATGCGGATGCTTTCCG
>CALUET010000005.1 GCA_944319745.1 uncultured Phocaeicola sp.
CGTCACGCCGATGGTACTGCGCAAGTGGGAGAGTAGGTAGTTGCCGTTTTGTCAGGCTCCGCCGCGGGGAATCCTCCCTGCGGCGGAGTTCTTGTTTGGGGGGAGATGCTTTTTTATATACGGAAGAAGACTTGAGTCTTTGTTGTTCATGGAGTGGTTTTGAGGAGAAGCTTGCGGGCTTTAATCGTGCTTATGACGAAGATTGATTTAAAGGTTCCTATTAAATCAATAAAAGCTTTATGAATTTTATTCGTTCATTCGTTGTTTTTTTTTATCTTTACGCCGTTTTGAATATTAAATGAATGGAACAACTTTTGAAACCTGATTATATCTTTGAGGCAAGTTGGGAAGTCTGTAATAAAGTAGGTGGAATATATACTGTTTTATCTACGCGTGCGAAAACTTTGCAAGAGGCATTTCCCGACAGAATATTTTTCATAGGTCCTGATGTTTGGAAGGGGAAAGATAACCCGATGTTCAAAGAAAATTCTTCTGTTTTAGGCGAGTGGTGTCAGTATGCATATCGAAGCAGTGGCTTGCGGGTGCGTGCCGGGCGATGGAATATCCCAGGAGAACCTATTGTGATTTTGGTTGATTTTACTCCTTTTTACGCACAGAAAAATGAAATTTATACGCAAACATGGATTGATTTTAAGGTCGATTCGTTGCATGCCTATGGCGATTATGACGAAGCTTCCATGTTTTCTTATGCCGCAGGTAAGGTCGTTGAAAATTATTATCGTTATGCTTTGAGTGAAAAGGATAAGGTAATTTACCAGGCACACGAGTGGATGACCGGAATGGGAGCTTTATATTTGCAGAAGGCCGTACCACAGATTGCCACAATTTTTACTACTCATGCTACTTCAATAGGGCGTTCTATTGCCGGAAATAATAAGCCTCTTTACGATTATTTATTCGCTTACAACGGAGATCAGATGGCTCGTGAGCTGAATATGGAGTCGAAACATTCCATAGAGAAGCAAACGGCTCATTTTGTTGATTGCTTTACTACGGTCAGTGAAATAACGAATAATGAGTGTAAGGAGCTGTTAGATAAATCCGCCGATGTAATTCTGATGAATGGTTTTGAGGACGATTTTGTCCCTAAAGGAGATCTTTTCTTCGAAAAGCGGAAATCAGCCCGAAAAACTTTACTCAATTTGGCCAATAAGTTATTGGGAACAAGTTTGGACGATGATACATTGATTGTGGGAACAAGCGGGCGTTACGAGTTTAAAAATAAAGGCATCGATGTCTATTTGGAGGCCTTAAATCGTTTGACGCGCGATAAAAATCTGAAAAAAGAAATCCTGGCATTTGTCAATGTGCCGGGGTGGGTAGGTTGTCCGCGTGAGGATTTGTTGGAACGATTACACAGCGATGAACAATTTACTACGCCTCTTCCTTGCCCTTACGTTACGCATTGGTTGAACGACATGACACATGATCAGGTACTCGACATGATGAAATTTTTAAATATGTCGAATGCTCCCGATTCGAAAGTGAAAGTCATTTTTATCCCTTGTTATCAGGATGGGAAAGACGGAATATTGAACATTCCCTATTATGATCTTGTGTTAGGGCAAGACATAAGCGTATATCCTTCTTATTATGAGCCTTGGGGATATACCCCGTTGGAAAGTTGTGCGTTTCATGTCCCCACGATTACGACAGATTTGGCCGGCTTTGGCTTGTGGGTAAACTCATTGTTGGGGCATTACGGGCAATTAACAGACGGAGTAAAAGTTATTCATCGTACCGATTATAACTATTCCGAAGTGGCAGACATTGTGAAAGATACGATAATAGAATACTCTGCATTGAGCGGAGACGCTGTTGCTCAGGTGCGGAAAAATGCGGCCGATATAGCAGAAAAGGCATTGTGGAAACATTTTATACAATACTATTATAAGGCGTACGATGTTGCTTTGCGTAAAATGTCGGCACGCTGTTCGGAAAAGAAATAAAGAAGAATCCTTAATAAAGCATTATAATATGAAAGTCAAAACAAATTATGTGAACGCTCCGGCGTGGAAAGAGATAAATATTTTGTCTCGCATTCCCGAACCGTTGAAGATGCTGGAAGAAATGTCCCGTAATATTTGGTGGGCATGGAATGAGGAAGCTGCGAAAATGTTTAAGGAATTGGATCCGGAATTGTGGCTGGCAGTAGGCCAGAATCCGGTTGCATTGCTGGAACGTTTGAGTTATGAGAAGTTTGAGGCGCTTTCTAAAGACAAAGAAGTGCTGACGAAAATTAATGATATTTACGCCAGATTTAAAGCTTACATGAGCGTAAAGCCGGACACGACGCGTCCTTCTGTAGCATATTTCTGCATGGAGTACGGATTGACTCATGTCTTAAAAATATATTCCGGCGGCTTGGGTATACTGGCCGGTGATTATTTGAAGGAAGCATCCGATAGTAATGTCGACATGTGCGGCGTGGGTTTCTTGTACCGATATGGATATTTTAAACAATCTTTGTCGATGGACGGCCAGCAAATAGCCAACTATGAATTGCAGAATTTTGGTAATTTGCCTTTGGAACGTGTGAGAGACGAGAAAGGAAATCCGCTGGTTCTCGATGTACCTTATTTAAATTATTACGTCCATGCCTATGTGTGGCGAATTAATGTAGGGCGTGTTCCTTTATATTTGTTGGATACAGATAATGAGATGAACAGCGAGTTCGACCGCTCCATAACCTATCATCTTTATGGCGGAGACTGGGAGAATCGTCTGAAACAGGAAATCTTGTTGGGAATCGGAGGCATTCTTTTATTAAAACGTTTAGGTATTAAGAAAGATATATACCATTGCAACGAGGGACATGCCGCCTTGTGTAATATACAACGTCTGTGCGATTATGTGGAAAGCGGGATGAGTTTCGATGAAGCTCTCGAAGTGGTTCGTGCCTCTTCTCTTTATACGGTTCATACACCGGTGCCTGCAGGTCATGATTATTTCGATGAAAACCTGTTCGGAAAATACATGCGGGGATATGCTTCCCGCCTGGGAATAGAGTGGGGAGACCTGATGGATATGGGACGCATCAATCCGGGTGATCCCAACGAACGTTTTTGTATGTCCACTTTTGCATGTAACACTTGCCAGGAAGTGAACGGCGTTAGTTGGCTTCACGGGAAAGTTTCGCAAGAAATGTTCTCGGGAATATGGAAAGGTTATTTCCCCGAAGAAAATCATGTAGGTTATGTTACAAACGGTGTACACTTTCCTACTTGGTGCTCTACCGAATGGAAACAGTTATATGCAAAGCATTTTGATAAGAATTTCCTGAAGGATCAGTCTAATGCAGAGATATGGGAATCCATATATAAAGTGCCCGATCAGGAAATTTGGAATACCCGTTTGGCCTTAAAGAATAAGTTAATTGCTTATATACGTAAGCATGTGGAAGAAACCTGGTTGAAGAATCAGGGTAACCCGGCAATGGTTGTGTCATTGCTTGATAAGATAAATCCGGATGCTTTGATTATAGGTTTTGCCCGTCGTTTCGCGACATATAAGCGAGCATATCTGTTGTTTAGCGATTTAGACCGCTTGTCTAAGATTGTAAATAATCCCAAGTATCCGGTTATTTTCCTGTTTGCAGGAAAAGCTCATCCGCAGGATGGAGCCGGACAAGGCTTGATAAAGCGTATTGTTGAGATAGCCAATCGTCCGGAGTTTCAGGGAAAAATAATTTTCTTGCAAGATTATGACATGCAGTTGGCGCGTCGTTTGGTATCAGGAGTCGATATCTGGATGAATACTCCTACGCGTCCGCTTGAAGCATCCGGCACATCGGGTGAGAAAGCATTGATGAACGGTGTGATAAACTTCTCCGTTCTTGACGGATGGTGGTTGGAAGGTTATCGTGAAGGTGCCGGCTGGGCTCTGACAGAGAAGAGAACCTTTGAGAACCAAGAGTACCAAGATCAGTTGGATGCCGCTACAATTTATAGTATATTGGAGAACAAGATTTTCCCCTTATATCATGATCGGAATGAACATGGATATTCGGAAGGTTGGATTCAGACCATAAAGAAGTCTATTGCAGAAATAGCTCCTCATTACACAATGAAGCGTCAGTTGGACGATTATTATGAGAAGTTCTATACAAAAGAAGCCAAACGTTTCCACGAATTGGCGGCAAACAATTTTGAAAAAGCTAAGGCTCTTGCTCTTTGGAAAGAAGAAGTTGCTGCAAAATGGGACGAAATTCAGGTGGTATCCATTGAAGTTAGTGATGAATTGAAGCAAGGAAAAATTGAAAGCGGTAAGGATTATGATATAACTTGCGTGTTAGATGAAAAAGGATTAAACAATGCTGTTGGAATAGAATTGGTAATAACTTACACAACAAGCGATAATAAAGAATACATTTATTCTGTTACTCCTTTAAAAATGGTTAAACAGGAAGGTAATTTATATACGTTCTGTTCCACTAATCGTGTATCTAACTCAGGAAGCTTTAAAGCAGCTTTCCGTATGTATCCGCAGCATCCTGATTTGCCGCATCGTCAAGATTTCTGTTACGTGCGGTGGTTTAACATGTAAAGAGTTAGTCATTTTTTTTCTTTCATAAGTAATTACTTTTTATGTATCGTTCCCGTCTTTGTGGCGGGAACGATATTTTTTTATACGGAAAAGCTTGTTTTATTGGGCATTCATCGTTTTTTATCTTATATTTGTTCAAAGTGAATGTAAATAAAAAACGTAATGAAAGTTCTGATAGTAGAGGATGATGCCGACTTAAGAGAGATAATAGTCCGCTCATTGGAAAAGGAACGTTATGTCGTTTCCGAAGCGCCCGATTATAGAACGGCCTTATGTAAGGTGGAGGATTACGATTATGATTGTATCCTGCTTGACATTATGTTGCCCGATGGAAACGGTCTTGATTTACTTAACGAACTGCATGCATTAGGCAAACGGACTAATGTTATTATTCTTTCGGCAAGAGATTCCTTAGAGGATAAGGTTACCGGATTAGATTTGGGCGCAGACGATTATCTGCCAAAACCGTTTCATCTGGCAGAACTTCATGCGCGCATTAAAAGTGTGCTTCGCCGGAATCAACGGGAAGGAGAGCGGGTGATATCTTATGGAAATATAGAGATTCATCCCGATCATTTCCGTGTATTGATAGACGGAAAAGAAATAGAGTTGAACCGGAAGGAATATGATATCTTATATTATTTCCTTACACGTCCGGGACGATTGGTAAATAAAAACGCCTTGGCCGAATCGGTTTGGGGAGATCATATCGATCAGGTAGATAATTTTGATTTTATTTACGCTCAAATAAAGAATCTTCGCAGAAGATTGAGGGAGGCAGGTGCAAAACCCGAATTGAAATCGGTGTACGGATTTGGTTATAAATTGGTGATGGAATGAAACTGTATCATTTGGTTTTACGCAAGTTGGCGTTGGCCTTTACGGTTATTCTTACCGTATGGGCGGCATTCTTTTACCTGGCCATGATAGAAGAGGTGAATGACGAGGTGGATGATTCGCTTGAAGATTATTCGGAGTGGTTGATTATGCGCGCTCTTTCCGGTGAAGAACTGCCTTCGGAAAGCAGCGGATCCAACAACCAGTATTATCTGCATGAAGTAAGCGAAGAATATGCAATGGCCTATCCTCATATCTCATATCACGATGAAATGGTATATATAGATGCTAAGGGGGAAACAGAACCTGCCCGGGTTTTTATGACGATCTTCGAGACCGGCGACGGGAAATATATGGAGTTGACGGTATATACGCCTACGATTGAAAAGTTCGACCTGAAGAAATCTATCTTGGGATGGATTGTCTTTTTGTATGTAGTGCTGCTGTTGGTTATCATGATTCTCAATATCTTGGTGTTCAAACGTAACATGAAACCTTTGTATATACTGTTGGATTGGTTGGACGATTACCGCTTGGGCAATAAGAATCGGCCTTTAAAGAATCCGACGGAAATAACGGAGTTTAGCAAACTGAACGAAGCGGTTCTTCAATATTCGAAGCGTAGCGAACAACTTTATGAGCAGCAGAAACTCTTTATAGGGAATGCTTCTCATGAGATGCAGACGCCTTTGGCCATTTGTCGTAACCGCCTTGAAATGCTGATGGAGGATGAAACTTTGTCGGAGAAGCAATTGAACGAACTGGCAAAAACCCATCATACGTTAGAAAACCTGACGCGTTTAAATAAATCGCTGCTCTTGCTTTGCAAAATAGAAAACCATCAGTTTGTAGAAACAACGCGAACTTGTTTTAATGACATGGTGAAACTTTATTTGTCCGATTATGAAGAAGTCTATGCTTATCGGAAAATTTCGGTGGAAATAAAGGAAGAAGGTCAGTATTGTGTGGAGATGAACGAATCGTTGGCTTCCGTGCTTGTGACCAATTTGTTGAAAAATTCTTTTGTACACAATACGGATGGAGGTACGATACATATTCGTATAAACTCCGATTCGTTGGAAATTTCCAATACCGGTGCGGAGAAAGCCTTGGACGGGGAACGCATCTTCGAACGTTTTTATCAGGGAGAGAAAAAAGAAGGTTCTACGGGTCTTGGACTGGCGCTGGTCGCTTCCATCTGCAAAGTCAGCGGGCTGTCTGTCAGGTATCTTTATCGGGATGGAAAACATGTATTCAAAATTTTTTCTTGATTTTTCTATAAAAAAGATCAGATTTCATATTCTTTTCAGATTTACTCCTCATTTTTGTGATAGAAATAAAGAGAAACATAGTATTAACCCTTTAAAAATAAAAGAGTATGAAAAAGCTGATTTTTTTACTTGTGTGTCTGTTTTCTTTACAAACAGTGGCATTGGCCGATAATGAAAAAGCTATCCAGGTAGGGCAGTTGCCTACAAAGGCTCAAACCTTTATCTCTACTTATTTTAAAAACAATAAAGTGGCTTTGGCAAAAGTTGAGTCCGAACTGTTCTATAAAAGCTACGATGTTGTGTTTACCAACGGCGAAAAGTTGGAATTCAATAAGTCCGGAGAGTGGACAGAAGTGGTATGTAAGGTAAACGAAGTGCCGTCAGACATTATACCGGAGGCCATCCGTAGCTATGTACAAACCAATTATCCGGATGCAAAGGTTTTGGGAATCGAGCGAGACAAAAAGGGATATGAGATTAAATTATCCAATCGTTTGGAGATTACGTTCGATGCTAATCTGAATGTTATCGACATCGACGATTAAATACGATAGCATGTAGCGTGAAAAACTGCCGCCCGATGTATCGCAAAGAATACATCGGGCGGCGATTTTTTATGCATGCTTTCCACGGGGAAATCTTCAGGCTTTTGTGGCGGTTTCATGTTCCGCTGCGACAATGCCTGATATGGATTGTGTGGCCTATGGTCTTATAATTTCTTCTTTCCGGTATCTGTTGGGCGATATTCCCACATTCTTTTTGAATACACGGTTAAAGTGTTGGGAATATTGAAAGCCTAATTCGTCGGCAATTTGGCTGACGGTCTTTTGGGAACCGAGTAATAATTCTTTTGCTGTATCGATAATTTTATCCTGTATGTAGTCGTGCGGTGTTTTTCCCGTTGCCTTCTTTATCAAATCCCCAAAGTAATTGGGCGATAGAAATACCCGTTCTGCAAAATATTTCACGCTCGGCAATCCTTCTTTTTGTACCATTCCGCTTTGAAAATAATCGTCGAGCAGGTTCTCGAATTTGCTGAGAACGTCTTTGTTCGATTCGGTTCGTGTGATGAACTGGCGGTTATAAAAGCGCATGCAGTAGTCCAGCAACAGCTGTATGTTTCGTGCAATTAATCGTTTGCTTAGCTTGTCTATCGGGTGAACAAGCTCCATCTTTATTTTCTTTAAACAGTCCAATATAATGTTTCTTTCTTCTTTCGACAGGTGTAAAGCCTCCTTTGAGTCGTAAGAGAAAAACGTGTACGATTTAATTTCCTGCCCTAAAGATGTACCCTTTATAAGGTCGGGGTGAAACAAAATGCCTACCGCTTTAGGCTTTATGTCGTCAGGTATTTCCATTTCTGCCACTTGTCCGGGTGCAAAGCTGACGATGGTTCCGTCTTGATAATCGTAAGTTTGTCTGCCATATCTGATTTCTCCGCATCGGGTGTCTTTAAGAAATAAGGCATACACGCCGTAGTTTATGGTAAAATGTGTAGGAAATTTTGTTGCTTTACTCAGGTCTATGACATTTACCAACGGGTGAAGTGTTTCCAATCCGAACATTTTGTTATAAACTTCTACCGTGTCTAATTTTATGATTTCCTGGTTCATGGGTAAAAAGAATGTTTTAAGCAAATATAAAGAATATTGTTGGCATATACAATATGGGTATGTTGTAATCTGTAAATAGGGTAAGATTATCTGTAATGCAGTTACAAGTTTGGGAAATATTCTCGTTTATCTTTGTAGATGCAAAGTTGGCAGAGTTTGTTTTGTGGTAGGCTTACATGAAAAATAAGGCGAAATGCAGATTGTTAAGTTAGATACGATAACCGAGTGCAATGAATATTTTTCGGAAGAAACTTTGCATCCGTTGGTCAGTTTGATAGATCTTTCCGGGCATGACAAGCACATCTTGTTGAAACCGGGATTCTATGCGGTACTGTTGAACGGCATGTCTTGTTGTCAGTATTGCGGGTGGAAAGACTACGATTTCTCGGAAGGGATATTGACTTTTGTCTCTCCTTATCAGTCATTGAACATCGATTTACCGGGAGGTGGTTGCGATAAAAAAAGTTTTTTGCTCTGTTTTTCCCCCGATTTGATTCGTAATACGGTGCTGAATGCGCACTTCGACGACTATACTTTTTTCCGCTATCGGCAGAATGAAGCGCTTCATCTTTCCTGTTGCGAGAAAGAAATAATAAAAACATGTATGGATGGCATTTCAAAAGAACTGCATTGGTATGTGGATGAATACAGTCAGGCTCTTCTTGCCAGCAGGATAGATTTGTTATTGATTTGCGCCGCTCGTTTTTATAAGCGCCAGTTTATTACCCGGCATAATGAGAATGAAGAAATTTTGTTCAGGACAAATCAGTTACTTGACAACTATTTCTTTTCGGGAATAGCCTTGCAAAAAGGGTTGCCTTCCGCCGATTATTTTGCCCGTATGCTGGGCCTTTCTCCGGCTTATTTCGAAGATTTGTTGCGGTACGAGGCAGGGAAGAATACAAAAGAGTACGTTCAGGGCAGACAGTTTGACATCGCTTGCGAACAATTGCTGCGTACCGATAAGAGCATCGCCGATATAGCTAAAAATTTGGGTTACTCGTCTTACCGCAATTTCTGTATTCTTTTTAAACGGCTGGTAGGATATTCTCCGAATAGTTACAGAACATTGAACTGAATAAATACTGTAATCGTGTTTGTCTTATCGGTAAATTGTTTACAGTATCATTCGTTTGTCTTTTGTAATTTTGTGATGTTCTGGCAGACGGAAGGGAATGAAATGTAAAATTGTTCTGAAACGGTCAGACGTTTTTCAGTGAAACATCTTTTTTTCCGGCCTCATGCAAAAATGAGTATCTGCCCGTCAGTCTGAAGAAACATAAAGGCTTAAGATATGGAACGACGTAAATTTATCAAGTATTCGGCAGCAGCTTTCACCGCTGCAATGTTTTCCGGAGTGGCACGGGCGGAAGAAAAGATGGAAGTTCAAAACAAGTTGTCTGATGAAAAATCAAAGGGAAATAAAATGAAGATAGTGGTATTGACGGGAAGTCCCCGCTCTAATGGAAATTCGGCATGCCTTGCTGAGCAGTTTATTAAAGGGGCACAGGAAAACGGACACGAAGTGTTTCGCTTCGACTGTGCTTTTAAGCGTGTGGAACCGTGCCGGGCTTGTAACCGTTGTGGCATGAACGGTACTTGTATTTATGACGATGATTTTGTGAAACTCCGCCCTCATCTTATCTCGGCCGATGTGGTGGTATTTGCTACTCCTATGTATTATTTTGGTGTATCAACGCAACTGAAACGGGTGATAGACCGCTTTTATGCCATCAACGGCCAGATAAAAGGCTCGCCTAAAAAAGCGGCTTTCTTAATGACTTATGCGGACACATCCCGTAAAGAAGCCGAACCGATGCTGCTTCATTACCGTACGCTTCTGGATTATTTGGGATGGACCAGCGTAGGCGAAGTGATTGCTTCCGGGGTATGGACCGCAGGTTCTGTGAGAAACACGGAGTATCCGCAACAGGCTTACCGCTTGGGAAAGAGTTTATAACGGTTTAAATGGAGAGAAATATGAAGAAGATTATATCAGTTTTTGCCGGCATATTGTTAGGAGGCTTGCCGCTATTGGCACAAGAAGAGAGTAATGTGAGCAGAATAGATGTGTGCAAGCAGAATTATCATACGCTTTTTGGAGGTGAAGCGTTGACAGGGCAGGGAACAGATCCGGAGATGATGGACATCTTGCAAAAGTTTATTTTTGGAGAAGTTTTTCGGACGGGAGAGTTAAACATGAAGCAACGTGAGATGATTACCTGCATTACATTGGCTACAATGCAGACGCTTCCGCAATTAAAGGCGCATGCCGGTGCGGCACTCAATGTGGGCGTTACTCCGGTTGAACTGCGGGAAACAATGTATCTTACGGCGCCTTTTATCGGTTTCCCGAAGATGCTGAATGCATTGTCGGTGGTAAACGGGGTATTCGAAGAGCGTGGAATCAGTTTGCCATTGGAGAAAGAAGGTACGGTAACCGAAGAAAACAGACATGAAAAAGGAGCGGCCGTGCAGGAAAAGCTTTATTCCGGAGGCATATCTTCTGTGATGGACGGCGTACCGGGTGGAATGGGAAAAGATGTAGAACGCTATTTGACCGATTACTTTTTCGGGGAAATATATACCCGTGGCGCTCTTGATTTGAAAACAAAGGAGTTGTTGGGGTATTGTGTCTTGACGACGTTAGAGGCGGAAAGCCAGCTTCAGTCTCATTATCACGGCAATATAAATGCGGGAAACACTCCGGAAATTCTGACGGCGGCGGTCATTCAGTGTTTGCCTTATATAGGTTTTCCCGCTGCAATCAAGGCTTTGACTATCATAAAGAAGGAAGCGCAGAAAACAATTCCTCCCGAGGATAACCTGGTACGTTTGTCGAAGATTACGGTCGATCCCGCACAACTTGATGACTACAATGCCTTTCTGAAAGAAGAAATAGAGGCATCCATGCGACTGGAGCCCGGGGTGTTGACGCTGTATGCCACCGCTGAAAAGGATGCTCCTTGGCGGGTGACCATCCTTGAGATTTACGCAAATCGTGCGGCTTATGAAAGTCATTTGAAAACTCCTCACTTTCAAAAGTATAAAAAGGGGACACTGGATATGGTGAAAGAACTGGAACTGGTAGATACAAATCCCCTTATTCCCGGATTAAAGATTAAATAATGTATTATAATAGGTTTTATTGCTATGAAAAAAATAATGTTTACTCTTGCGGCAATGGTGCTGATGTGTTTTTCTGTTGTCGCTCAAAAGAATGAAAAAATGAACATGAAATCATCTGAAGTTCTGGTGGCATATTTTTCGGCTACGGGTACAACCGCCCGTGTGGCTCAAGACATTGCAGATGTAACCGGCGGAGATTTGTATGAAATTGTGCCGTTGTCTGCTTATACTTCTGCCGACCTGAACTGGAACGACAAGCAGTCTCGCAGTTCGGTCGAGATGAATGACATGAAAGCCCGTCCCGATATGAAAGATAAGGAAAAGGATCTTTCGGCTTATCGTGTGGTATTTATCGGTTATCCCATCTGGTGGAATCAGGCTCCGCGTATCATTAATACGTTCATAGAAAGCGCTGATTTGAAGGGAAAGACGCTCATACCTTTTGCAACATCCGGTGGAAGTGGCATAGAAAACAGCGTGAAAATGCTGAAGAAAACCTATCCGGAATTGGATTGGAAGGCTGGAAAACTGCTGAACAGATCGGGAAAAGATGCAATACGTGAGTGGGTGGAAAGCCTTGAATAAATCCGTATTTTAACCGGGCATTCGGATGCTTCCCGGAGAGATTTCGAAGTTTGCGAGGTCATAGGCTGCGATGTTTGCGGTAAAAACCGCAGAAATTTTGGATGAAATAACTTGGCGTTTCTGCCAAATCTCTTTCGCTTGGCATGCGAATGTTCAGGGTAAATTTAAATTTTGGCCTTTGCCGGTGAAGTATTTTGTCGGCAGAGGTTTTTTTATTGCATGTGTTTGTGAGTGAATATAGTGAGGGTGTTTAGTCGTTTCTGTTAGGGCGGAATCGTTTTTCGAAGCCGGAAGCCGAACGGTTCTGAGGCGGTATGATGTCCGGCTTATGGCATAGGATATGGAAATGCGATAAAATAAAATCAGCAATCTCAGGAGAGAAAACTACTGAAATTGCTGATGTATGTTGAAATAAATGAAATGTCTTTCCGCCTGCGGTCGCACCGTTTCGATTATTCCCACTCGATTGTAGCAGGTGGTTTTGAGGATATATCGTAGCAAACGCGGTTGACACCTTTTACTTTATTGATAATGTCGTTTGACACTTTTGCCAGAAATTCGTATGGCAGATGCGCCCAATCGGCCGTCATGGCGTCGGTGCTTGTTACGGCACGCAGGGCAACTGCGCGTTCGTATGTGCGTTCGTCTCCCATAACGCCTACGCTTTGTACCGGAAGCAAGATGACGCCTGCCTGCCAAACCTTGTCGTACAAATCCCAATCACGCAATCCCTGGATGAAAATGTCATCGGCATCCTGAAGAATGCGCACCTTCTCTCTGGTAATGTCACCCAGTATTCTTACAGCCAGGCCGGGGCCCGGGAAGGGATGGCGGGTGATGAGATGCTCCGGCATTCCCAGTTCGCGTCCCACGCGGCGTACTTCATCCTTAAATAACAGGCGCAGCGGCTCGCATAGTTTCAGGTTCATCTTTTCGGGGAGTCCGCCTACGTTGTGATGGCTCTTGATGACGGTTCCTGTGATTGACAGCGATTCGATACAGTCAGGATAGATGGTTCCTTGTGCCAACCATTTCACGTCTTTTATTTTATGTGCCTCTTCATCGAACACATCAATGAAGCCTTTGCCGATAATCTTTCTTTTCTTTTCCGGTTCGGTGACGCCCGCCAGTTCCGAGAAAAACTTTTCGCTCGCATCTACACCGATAACATTCAGTCCGAGGCATTCGTAATCGTGAAGAACATTCTTAAATTCGTTTTTACGGAGCATGCCGTGATCTACGAAAATACAAGTAAGATTTTTCCCGATGGCCTTGTTGAGCAGAACGGCAGCAACCGACGAATCAACACCTCCACTCAGTCCTAATACCACTTTGTCGTTACCAAGTTGTGCCTTTAACGCATTGACCGTTGTCTCGATAAAGGAAGCAGCGCTCCAGTCTTGCTTTCCTCCGCAAATGTTCACCACGAAGTTTTTCAGCAGTAATGTGCCGTCTTCGGTATGGAATACTTCCGGATGGAACTGTACGCCCCATACTTTTTCTCCTTTTATCTGGTAAGCTGCAACGGCAACCTTATCGGTTGAGGCGATAATTTCGAAGTTTTCCGGCACAGACGTGATGGTGTCTCCGTGACTCATCCACACTTGCGATTGTTCGCGAACGCCTTTCAGCAGCGGGTTCTCCCTGTCGAATTTTGCCAGGTGCGCCCGTCCGTATTCGCGTGTGTTGGCCGGTTCTACCTTCCCTCCGTTGGTATATGCCATAAACTGTGCGCCGTAGCAGATACCCAAAATGGGGTATTTCCCCCGGATCTTGCTTAAATCTGTTTTAAAAGCCTTTTCGTCGTAAACAGAAAACGGGCTTCCCGAAAGGATCACACCTATGACAGATGCGTCATCGTAAGGAAACTTGTTGTATGGAACGATTTCGCAATACGTGTTTAACTCGCGGACGCGACGTCCTATCAGTTGCGTCGTTTGTGAGCCGAAATCAAGAATGATGATTTTTTCCTGCATATTGTGTACGTATAATAATAAATTCTATCTGCCGGCAAAGGTACTTAGAATTTTCGAAAAACGGTATTGCTGCGCGTAAAATATGGTGATGTATTGAGAGTTTGTTGCAGGAAAACTTCCTGACGGAACGGTGCGTTTTAATTCAAAGATTCCCATCTTTTCTCATGGAGAAAGACATGAACAGCATGAAAGGACGAAAGATTAAGAAAGATGAAACTTTTTTTTATTAAATTTGTATTGCATCTGTGTAAGATATTCAAAAGAAATGCTTATTTTTGCATCGCGTTTGGGAGAGAAAAGAGACGATATAAATCCTTTGAACTCTCACATTTGGATAACAATTATTAGATGTTTATTATACAACTTTTAAAATTAAAAACAAGATGATTAAAGTAGGTATTAACGGTTTCGGTCGTATCGGCCGTTTCGTATTCCGCGCTGCTCAGAGCAGAAATGACATTCAGATTGTAGGTATTAACGACTTGTGTCCGGTAGATTACTTGGCTTATATGTTGAAATACGACACAATGCACGGCCAATTCAACGGAACTATCGAGGCAGATGTTGAAAACAGCAAATTGATTGTTAACGGTAAAGAAATCCGCGTAAGCGCAGAAAAGAACCCGGCTGATCTGAAATGGAATGAAGTTGGTGCTGAATATGTTGTTGAGTCAACAGGTCTTTTCTTGACAAAAGAAAAAGCTCAAGCTCACATCCAAGCTGGTGCTAAATACGTAGTAATGTCTGCACCTTCAAAAGATGATACTCCGATGTTCGTTTGTGGTGTAAATGAAAAAACTTATGTTAAGGGTACTCAATTTGTATCTAACGCATCTTGTACTACAAACTGCTTGGCTCCGATCGCAAAAGTATTAAATGATAAATTCGGAATCGTAAACGGTTTGATGACAACAGTTCACTCTACTACTGCAACTCAGAAGACAGTTGACGGTCCTTCTATGAAAGACTGGCGTGGTGGTCGTGCTGCTTCAGGTAACATTATCCCGTCTTCTACTGGTGCTGCTAAGGCTGTAGGTAAAGTTATTCCTGAACTGAACGGTAAATTGACTGGTATTTCTATGCGTGTTCCGACTTTGGATGTATCAGTTGTTGACTTGACTGTAAACTTGGCAAAACCGGCTTCTAAAGAAGCTATCTGCGCCGCTATGAAAGAGGCTTCAGAAGGTGAATTGAAAGGTGTACTTGGTTATACTGAAGACGCTGTTGTTTCTTCAGATTTCTTGGGTTGCACTTTGACTTCTATCTTTGATGCTAATGCAGGAGTTTACTTGACTGATACTTTCGTTAAGGTGGTTTCTTGGTATGACAACGAAATCGGTTACTCTAACAAAGTATTGGATTTGATCGCACACATGGCTTCTGTAAACTGCTAATTGCGTAGAATCAAAATGGAATATATAGGGCTGTCTCCAATGGGGACAGCCTTTTTTGTTGACGGGATGGCCGGATTTAGGCTATAAATTTGGGTAACGGTATAGAGAAAGCTTACTGTTTTATTTGTTTTATTCAATAAAAGATGCTACCTTTGCCCCCGCTTTTTGGTCGGTTCCGTAGCTCAGCTGGATAGAGCAACGCCCTTCTAAGGCGTGGGTCGAGCGTTCGAATCGCTCCGGAATCACTGATATTTGGATTTTTTTAAGGTGGGGTTTCGTAGCTCAACTGGATAGAGCATCGCCCTTCTAAGGCGAGGGTTTCGGGTTCGAATCCCGACGAAATCACTCAGATCCGGATATCTGGTAAGATAAGCATGAAAATCTTTTTTTGATAAGTTTCGTTGAAAGGTTATTTTTAAGCCGTGAATGCTTGAAAATAACCTTTCTCTTTTTGGGAAAAGACATGTGGACTTATGAAAAAGAATGCGGCCTTTATAAAAGAAAAGCCGCACTTTATGCTTCTATGTAGCTTGTGTATCTTTGAATGAAATGGCTGAATCTTTTTGAACGCATTAAGACTTTTTCGAAAACAATGATGCCGAGCAGGGCGCAAAATGTGCCCAGTGCGACGTCGATAATGTAGTGATGTCCGCTGTATACCGCCGTAAACCAGATGCCACACATGATAATTGCAAAGACAACGCATAGCCATTTGGGGCATTTTGCTTTGATTGCATAGTAGAGAGTTACCACCATATAGGCCGAATGAAGGGAAGGTACGGCAGCAAACACATTGGAATTTCGGGTGTAAAGTCCGTTAAAAACAGATAAACCGGTCATTTCATCGAACCGTCCCAAGCCGGCAACATCGCCGGGAGTATTCGGTATTAGTTCGAAACCATAATGCATTACGTACCAGGGTGGGGCGGCCGGATGAATATAATATCCCGCAAAACCTATCAGGTTGACAAGCAGAAAGACCAGGGCAAAGCGCAGATACATGTTTTTTTTCTTCGTGAAGTACAGGCCTAACCCGAAGAGAATGGGGACGGGCACCCAGCAGAGATAGAATATTCCGGCCAGAAAATCCATAAACGGCCAGTGATGTTGTTGGAAAAACTCGTTGGGAGTTAGTATGCCTTGAGACGTTGCAATGCCGAATAAATCTTTTTCGGCATTGTAAAGCCCTTGAATGTCGATGGCATTGACCTCATAGTTTGGAATGATACGCATCCAGTCGTAAGATATTCCAAAGAGGGCGAAAGGAATTAATGCGATGATTAACTGGCGGGTTGTTTTGCACAGTAAAAATAAACCTGCCATGGCTATAGCCAAAAAAACGTGTTCGGGACGGAGCCCGATGAATATAGATGTGGCAATTATCCACATTGCGAGAAGGGAAAGAAGAACGATTGTTTCTTTTTTTGTCGGCATCGTGTTCAGGATATTTGGTGGGCACGCAATATTATTTTTTGTTGATTAGTTGTCGACGGCTGTATTCTATCCGCGCAAAGGCCGTGATGTTGGCAAAGATTGCAATAAATCCCATCGGGATAATGAGGATAAGCATTGGATCGAATGTTATGTTTTTGCTGCAAGTTGCTGTAATTCCACAAGCCAGCAGGGCGAGGCATGTTAGCACAACCCGTTCGGGGCGCTGCATAAAGCCTATCTTGCATTCAAGTCCCAAACCTTCTGCTCTTGCACGAACATAACTGACCATTAAAGAACCGATGAGGGCAGCGAATGTGATGACGGCGCCAACCGGATACTTATGTGCTATCAGGCAGAAGAAAATCCCGCCGAGCGTGAGCAGTTCGCTGTAGCGGTCAAGAACAGAATCATACATTGCTCCGAATGTAGAAGTCATATTTCCTATTCTGGCCACCTGCCCGTCCATCATGTCGAAAAGCGATGATATCAGAATGATTCCCCCGGCCCATCCGATAGCCTTGTAAGGACTTTCATCGGGACGCATGCCTGCATAGATCAGAATGCCTGCTCCGATCAGGTTGCCCAAGAAGCCGATTGTTGTCACAAAATTAGGGGTTATACCTATTTTAATCATTCCATGTATGACGGGATTGATGATCTTATAAATCAATTGTTGGAATGCGTCGCGTATCTTTTTTGCTCGTTTTTTTATTTCCATGTCGGTTCGTTATTTTATTTATTTTGTTTTTTATGAGGTTGTTCAGGTGAGAATTTTTAAAGACGAAGATCCGGTGCAGGTTGTAATTCCATAAAACTGCCACAATGACGGAAATAATGATTTTGGAAGTGATGAAAGCTGTCGAATCGGACAGGTTAATCAGATTGTTTTCCCGTTTTAAAAACTCGGTAAGAACGAAGGTTCCTCCCGAATTCAGCCCGATGCTTCCTATCCACACCAAGATATATTTAAAGAAAACATACGCCGGCTTGCAATCTTCGGTGCGAAAAGTCCATTTATAATTGACGACGCAATTGAAAATACCTCCTGTTACGGAGCCTGTGATTGTGGCATATAAATAGTAAATGCCGAATACTTGATTCAGCAAGATGGAGAGAATAAAATCAATGATTGTGGCTATTTGGGCAGAAATCTGTGCCCGAATGAACATATATAAACCTTTGCCTTTGTTGACTGTAACAAGAAACTTTTTCACGTAAACCAGAATTTATATATGCTTAATACAATGAAACCGTAAATTCCGGCCAGAATATCATCACCCATGATTCCGTATCCGGCCGGAAGTTTTTCCATCTTGCGTATGCCCAATGGTTTTATAATGTCGAAAAAGCGGAAAAGGATTAGAGCAGATATTGCATATCCCCAATGTGTTTTATCCGGAACGGCAAGTAGGGTAATCCATGTTCCCACCATTTCGTCGACGACGACACGCGAAGGATCTTTGCCCCAATACCGCTCGGCAACGTTGGAAGACCATACGCCTAATATCGTAAAGAGAAAGACAAGTCCCATTGTTACGAGTCGCAAAAAGTCTTGTTGGTCTATAAAGATGGCGTAACCCCACCAGATTAGTAAGGCCAATACGGCTCCGCATGTGCCCGGTGCCACAGGACTGTAACCGGTTCCGAATCCGCTTGCTACGAGCTTATGAAAGAAAGGCATCCTTTTCATCTTTCTTGTGTTAGGAAATGTTTCTTATAACAGAGTACAAAAGTACTGCTTTTCTTTGAATAATATTTCGAATTATTCGAATTATATTTCTAAGAATCTGAATTAATATTGGTTAATGCTGCATAAAAAATGGTTTATTTTTGGCTTTTTACCAAGCTTGATTTGCCTAAAATAATAAAGAACTGTAATTTCGCTCCGGCTTTTTTATTTATAAGAAGTTTTTGTAATAAAAAGAAGTATGGTAAAAAGGTTTGTCTTTTTTATATTTATATTATTTGTTGGAATATCTCGCTTGTCTGCTCAAATATATGGAATTGTTACGGATAAGGAAACCGGAGAGCCGATTCCTTATGTGAATATTTACTATGAAGCTGATAAAAGTGTGGGTACTGTGGCCGATTTGGACGGGAAATATTCCATCTCCTATCACAAGGGATGGGATAAATTGTCGTTTTCATCGGTAGGATATGCCACGCAGACTATTACGGTATCTTCTGCAACAAAGGAATTGAACGTGCAGATGGAGGGGAACATTGTGCTTGACGATATTGTCATAAAGCCGAAGCGGCAAAAATATTCGCGGAAGAATAATCCGGCAGTTGAGCTGATGAAAAAAGTAATTGCTGCGAAGAAAAAAAATGATTTGGAGGCGAATGACTATTATCATTACCGGAAATATCAGAAAATAACCTTTTCTTTAAATAATATAACGACGGATTCCCTCAAAGAGTCTGCCTTCTTTAAAAAATATCCCTTCTTCCGTGACCAGGTAGAGCCTTGTGAAGCGACCGGAAAAAACATATTGCCGATTTCAGTGGATGAGACGGTTTCGGAAATTGTTTACCGGAAAGAACCGCGTTCGGAGAAGACTTATATCGAGGGAATGAATTCGTCGGGGATTAACGAACTGTTTAATACGGGCGATATACTGACAACAATTCTGAAAGACGTCTTCACGGATATTGATATTTACGAAGATCGTTTTCGCTTTTTGCAGTATCCTTTCGACAGTCCGGTGTCCGAAGCCGGTATCGGTTTTTATCGTTTTTATATCATGGATACGACTTATGTTGATAAAGACCGTTGCTTTCATTTGTCATTTGTTCCCAATAATCCGCAGGATTTCGGCTTTTTAGGTCACATATATATATTGGCCGATTCGACATATCGTGTGCGGAATTGTGTCTTGAACCTGCCTAAAAAGACGGATATCAATTTTGTCGACAATATGATCATAGAGCAGCGATTCGGGGAATTGCCGAACGGAGATTGGGGATTGCTGGAGGATGATATGATATGCGAACTGTCGTATCTGAAAAAAATATTAGGCTCGTACCAGGTAAGACGTACGACACGTTATTTTGATTTCAGCTTCGATCCTTTGCCCGACAAGCTTTTTAAGAAGAAAGGAAGCGAGATTAAGGATGTGAATGCGATGATGCGCGATGAGGAATATTGGAACAATTACCGGCAAGAAGAACTTACCAAATCGGAAAAGAAGATGGGAAGTTTTGTCGATAACCTTGCGCAGATCAAAGGTTTCAAGTATATTATGTTCGGATTGCGCGCACTGATAGAAAACTTTGTGGAGACCGGGACGCCCGATCGTCCGAGTAAAGTCGATATAGGACCGATAAATACCATGATAACTACCAATTATATTGATGGGTTACGCTTGCGTTTATCGGCACAGACCACGGCAAATTTAAATCCGCACATCTTTTTGAAAGGATATTATGCCTACGGTTTTAAGGATAAAAAATCGAAATATAAGGGAGAAATCGAATATTCGTTCGATGCAAAAGAATATCTTCCCCGGGAATTTCCAAAGCACTCGTTGACGTTTACATATCAGTATGATAATATGTTGCCCTCGGATAAATACATCCATACCGATAAAGATAATGTCTTTACATCTCTGAAAGTTTGTACGGTCGACCAGTATAATTATGAACGTCGTGCCTCCATTACATACGAATTGGAGCGGGAGTATGGTTTTAAGACCACGGTATCTTTGCTGCATGCCAATTATGAACCTTGCGGAGAATTGTTTTATCGTACGTTGGAGGGCGAGAACTTATTGCAAAACGCCATCGCCGCCGGAGAAATGTCCGGGCCAAAATGGGTGAAATCGCCTTTTAATGTGCATGACATTTCGGTGACGGAAGCATCGGTTGCTTTCCGCTATGCCCCGGGAGAAACGTTTATCAATACGAAACAACGGCGCATCCCTATCAATCTGGATGCCCCGGAATTTACTCTATCGCATACGGTCGGCCTGAAAGGGGTTCTGGGAAGCGATTACACCTATAACCTTACGGAAGGAGGTTTTTATAAACGTTTTTGGTTTAGTTCGTGGGGAAATCTGGATGTTTACCTGAAAGGAGGAATCCAATGGAACAAAGTTCCTTTCCCTTTACTGATAATGCCGGCGGCAAACCTCTCGTATATTCTTCAGGAAGAAACGTTCAACCTGATAAACAATATGGAGTTTTTGAACGATAGATATGCGTCGTTGGATGTATCTTGGAATATGCAAGGCAAACTGTTTAACCGTATTCCGTTGCTGAAAAAACTGAAATGGCGTGAATTTATCGGGGTGAAATGTTTGTGGGGAAAGCTTTCCGATCAGAATAATCCCTTTTTGGAGCAAAACAGGAACGACGGAGTGCTGATGATGTTTCCCGGGCATTATGATGAACAAGGGCGGTATCATTATTCAAGCAACGTGATGGATCCTAAAAAACCTTACGTGGAAATAACCGCAGGAATACATAATATATTTAAATTGCTGCACGTGGAATACGTACGACGCTTAAATTATAATGAATTGCCAACGGCAAATAAGTGGGGCATCCGTTTCATGATTCGCACTGTATTCTGAATACTTTTTGAAAAGAAATACACGCTTGTTTTTACTTTTTTGTACTTTTGTGAAACAAAGATGAGTATATGGTAAAAGAAGAAATACAGAATGTAAAGCTGAGGTTCGGGATCATTGGGAACAATGAAAGCCTTAACCGGGCAATAGATATAGCAATACAAGTTGCTCCGACGGATTTGTCTGTGTTGGTCATGGGAGAAAGCGGAGTGGGAAAAGAGAGCTTTCCACAAATCATTCATCAATTCAGTCGGCGGAAGCATGGGCCGTATATTGCGGTCAATTGCGGTGCCATTCCCGAAGGAACGATCGATTCTGAATTGTTCGGGCACGAGAAAGGAGCATTTACCGGGGCCATTAGTGACAGAAACGGCTATTTTGCCGAAGCAAACGGCGGCACGATTTTCTTGGACGAAGTAGGAGAGTTGCCTTTATCTACGCAGGCACGTCTGTTGCGCGTCCTTGAATCCGGAGAATATATTAAGGTAGGATCTTCAAAAGTACAGAAAACAGATGTGCGCATCGTTGCAGCGACCAATGTGAATTTTGCTGATGCAATAGCTGAAGGGCGCTTTCGTGAAGACTTGTATTACCGCTTGAATACAGTACCTATTAAGGTTCCTTCCTTGCGTGAACGCTCGGAAGACGTGGTTCTTTTATTCCGGAAATTTGCTGCCGATTTTGCGGAAAAATACCGGATGCCGGCCATCCAGTTGACAGAAGATGCCAAAAAGATGCTGACTTCTTATGCGTGGCCGGGAAATGTGAGGCAGTTGAAGAATATCACAGAACAAATCTCTATTATCGAAACAAACCGGGAGATTTCATCGGACATATTGAAAAATTATCTGCCGGAGCAGAACATTTCCCGTTTGCCTGCTCTTTCGGGAGGGAAAGCTTCGGAAAATTCGAAAGCATTTGAGAGCGAGCGGGAAATTCTTTATCAAGTACTGTTTGACATGCGACGGGATGTTACCGAGCTGAAGAAGCTGGTGCATGACATCATGGCCGAGCGTTCGAATATGCCGGTGTCGGCAAATACGGATACCACGTTGCATTACCTTTCCGATACTCCCGGTAAACTTGTAGAGGAACCTCCGCTGATTGTTCCTTCAGAGCCCTTGGCCAATCCGGTGGCGAAAGTAAGCAATATACCGGTAGCAAAGGCAGTAACCGAAATACCTGAGGTGCAAGATACGGAAGTTTTTGTAGAGGAAAATCTATCTTTGGACGAAGTAGAGAAGGAAATGATTCGCAAAGCCCTTGAACGCCATCATGGGAAAAGAAAGAACGCGGCCAAGGATTTAAAGATATCAGAGCGCACGCTTTATCGTAAAATAAAGGAATATGGACTTGATTAAAAAGCATTGGAAGACAATATTACTTTCGTCGTTAGCCCTGTGTGTGGCGACTGCCTGTACGGTTTCTTACAAGTTTAATGGCGCATCAATCAATTATGATAAAGTGAAGACCATTTCATTTGAGAATTTTCCCAACCGTTCGGCTGCGTTTGTATGGGGACCGATGGAGTCAATGTTCAATACAGAGTTGCAAGATAAATACATGCAGCAGACCCGTTTAAAGCAAGTCAGGCAGGCAGGTGACCTGGAACTTTCCGGAGAGATTACGAATTATGATGCATACAATAAAGGTGTTGGTTCTGACGGTTTCTCAACAATGGCAGAATTGCGCATGACGGTCAGTGTGACTTTTGTAAACAATTCGAATCATGCGGAGGATTTTTCTAATCGACAGTTCTCGGCCAGCCGTGAATACGAAGCCAGCCAGCAGTTGGCAAATGTGCAGGAAAGTCTTGTAACGGAGATGATAGAAGAAATAGTTGATCAGATATTTAACGCGACAGTAGCGAATTGGTAAGATAAAATGATGGAACGTCAGAGTGTGAAAGATTGGATTGAACATCCGGAATGTTTGAATGAAGAAACATTGGATGCGCTGAAAAAGCTGTTGGAACGCTATCCGTATTTTCAGGCTCTGCGTATGCTTTATCTGAAAAACCTGTACTTGCTTCGCGCACCGGAATTCGGAGATGCGTTGCGACGGAACGCTTTTTTCATGGCAGACCTGAGCCTGTTGTTTTATTACATAGAAGGCAGTTCCTTTAGATTTGAAAGAGTTTCTAAAAAAGAGGAAAGGGGAGAGAATCCGACATCGGATCGTACGCTAGATTTGATCGAAGAATTTCTTGCAAAACTTCCCGATGATTCTTCTCAAACTGCATCGGCTTTTCCCGCAGAAGTTGGCGCAGATTACACGGAACAACTGTTGAATCTTGCCGGAGATGCCTCTCCTTCTGAAAATGTCAAGCCACTCAAGGGACAGGAACTGATTGATGATTTTATTAAAAATTCTTCTGAAACTTATAAATTGACAGATTCGCGGGTAGAGAATGACGGGGATGAACAGAATAAAAAAAACGAAGAAACGGTTGATCTGTCAAGTGGTTCGGAGGAAAATTATTTCACGGAAACATTGGCCCAAATCTATATTCGTCAGAAACGATACGAAAAAGCGTTGGAAATTATTAAAAAATTAAATTTGAAATATCCGAAAAAAAATACTTACTTTGCAGACCAAATTAGATTTTTAGAGAAATTGATTATTAACGCTAAAACGAAATAAAGAATATGTATTTGTTATTTGTTGGATTAATGGTGCTTGCTGCATTGCTGATGTGCTTTGTTGTTTTAATACAAAACTCAAAGGGAGGTGGCCTTTCTTCAAGTTTCGCTGCTTCAAATCAGATAATGGGTGTGCGCAAGACAACCGATTTTATTGAAAAACTTACGTGGGGTTTGGCTATTTTCATGGTGGTAATCAGTATTGCTTCATCCTATGTAATTCCGTCTGATGCGGGAGCTTCTTCTGTAATTATGGAACAGGCCGTGAAAGAACAAAAAACCAATCCGTTGAATGCTCCCTCGGGTTTTGCTGCTCCTCAGGAAGAAACTTTGCCAGCTACTGCCGGTACAGATTCGACAGCGAATAATTGATATAGTCCTGATAATGCGAGTTGATTCGTCCGATACGGGCGGGTTTCTCCGAGAAGAAGGCAATGAATCATGCAAATCATGACGATTGATCTGTTTGTGTGATTCATTGTTTTTTTTGGTTTTAAAAAAAGATGACGTACACATGCGGGAGACTTTCCCATTGTGTACGTCACCAGATTAAGAAACTGTTTCGTTATTATTTCTTGAAGTATCTGTTGTAAAGACCTTCGAAACCTTTTCCGTGGCGAGCTTCGTCCTTAGCCATTTCGTGTACAGTGTCGTGAATTGCGTCCAGATTCAACGCTTTTGCGCGAGTGGCAATACGTTTTTTGTCTTCACATGCGCCGCATTCTGCATTCATTCGTTTCTCCAAGTTGGTTTTGGTATCCCATACACAGTCGCCCAACAATTCGGCGAATTTGGCAGCATGTTCTGCTTCTTCCCAAGCATAACGCTTGAATGCGTCTGCTACTTCGGGGTATCCTTCACGATCGGCCTGGCGGCTCATTGCCAGATACATGCCTACTTCGGTACATTCTCCCATGAAATGATTGTTCAAGTCTTTGATCATTTCTTCGTCACAGCCTTTTGCTACTCCGATAACATGTTCGTCTGCAAATTGAAGACCGTTTTCTCCGCTTTCTTCCATTTCTTTGAACTTAGAAGCGGGTGCCTTACATAACGGACATTTTTCGGGAGCTGTTTCACCTTCATAGATGTAACCACATACAGTACAGATAAATTTTTTCATAATCTCTCGTTTTAGTTATTAGTTAATATACCTTAATTCCGCAACACTATTACAAATATAACTTTTTAAGTACCTGAGCAACAAAAAGTTGCTCAGGATTTTGCCATGTCAGATTTTTCACCTATCTTAGTGTTGCAAATCAAAATATGTATCAAA
>CALUET010000006.1 GCA_944319745.1 uncultured Phocaeicola sp.
GACGAATCTGGTAAATTTTTCTTGGACGGGAATAAGTGCCACCTCTCACTATGCTATATGGTGCAGAGGCTGTTGCTTATTTAGTCCAAAGGCTTTACCAGAGCCTGTCTGAAGAAATAGCAATGGCGCTCTGCACTTTCTTTTGTTCCCCAATCAGTCACAAGGGGAAGCCGAAAACCTTATCAAAGAGTAGGCAAAACTAATAACAAAAGTATTATGGCTTATGTGTATAAACTTACTGCAACACGTGATGTTGGTAGCAATGTTGGACAGAACAGAAAAATTCCAAAAGGAACAATTATTCAAGTAATTAGTGGTTCTTTATCTCATCCATCTGCAAAAGAGATTAGTCAAGCCATTAAAGCTCAACTTGGTATTGAAATACCAGATAGCAATTGCTCTTCTGGAAATTTCAAAGTTGAAAAACTCAAATGACTATGCAAGACCAATTCTGTAATGAATGCGGTCTGTCCTATGATGTTCCACACCTCGTTGCCGAATGGCTGATTGGTGTGGAGCATTTGGGTACAATAGAAAACCGCTATGAACAAATGCGCAATGGATATGATTATCCCTATACTGAATGGCAAAAGATATTTACAGAGGATTTGAAGCCATTTAACGGATATAGTGATACCACCTCCGTAACCATTCCTATCGGGAATACACAACTTGGTTCTGACATCAAGGCTTTGCACAAGGGGGCTATCGGTGTGGACTTGCCCACATGGTTCAATATCCAAGACAACAAGCATATAATGATTGTCGCACAAGACCCATTGAGGAGCAGCAAATGGTATGGAGAATGCATTGATGCAGTTATTTCAAGTCCGTTTGGCCAGCAGGATTTAGAACATAGACAAAGAGCCAATGGAGGTAAAATGATGTCACTATTGGTTGGGCGACTTGTAAGCAGCGGTTATGGTGTTTATCTGACCGATGCCAACAAGTTCTTTATCCATGACCACAAGACGACAGATATGTTTTCTGCTGCACACATAGATGTGTATGCAGAAATAATTAGATGGGAGATAGAACTTGTCAAGCCTGCCGTAATTGTATGTCTTGGCAAACGAGCTGAAATATTGTGCAAGAAAATGGGCTTGCAGAACATTTGGGCATTGCCACATTTATCTGGAACTGCTCGTGGTGCGATTGTGAGGAAATTTCCAAGATTGGAGAAGGTTGGAGCCACAGCAGAGAACATTGCAGAGGAATATGCAAGAGAAGTAGTTATGAGAATCCAATGACTTGAACAAAACTCCCACGCAATATTGGGGTCGCGTGGGAGTTAATATGCAAATTGTGTATTTATGCAGGATTGTAATTTATACTCATTACAAAATTAAGGACTCTTGCATTTGCTGTATTGTAATTAACAGTAACCTTAACTGGGATATTAGCCCAAAATGATTTTATAGGAGTTGCATAAATCCATCTCATAAAATAAGTATTAAAGGCCGCATATCGTTCCCATTGTATAGCTGAAAATTGTTGCCCAATGTATCCATTTTCATAATTCATAAATTCTCCAATAGAATAAGCTTCTAATGAAGAAGCATAACCCATTCCTGAGGTTTTATGAATATTGATTTTTATGGTTTGACTGTCTTTATCTGTAACATTAATAGTTAATGGTATATTGTCATTATATGAATTATAAAGCCCGTTAATTGTTTTTGTTTCTAAATCTGAGATTATTTCTACATAATCTCCCGTAACTTGTGGCATTATATCATTATATAATGAATTTGTTGAAAATCCATTAAAGTGATAGATTTTAATTGGAATTGCCAATATGTGTTTATGCTCGTTCCAACTGCTTAATTTGTTTTTGTCTTGGGGGGGGGCTGGACATTTGTTTATAACTTCTAGAAATGAACCAGATGAGACACTTTCATAATTTGCCAAGGATTTAAGACTTATGTTTGCCATTGTACTAATAAAGTTTAATATCTTTGTATATGTATCAAGGCAATGATGTTTAGTGTTGGTACATTAAAGTATATAAGTGTGTTAAATAAAAGGTGCGTATGCTTCATTTAAAACATACGCACCTTTTTCTTTCCTTACCGGCCCGCTCTTATTTCTTTTTCGCCTTTACTTCTCCAATTGTTCCCGGGTTTTCACGGAACCACCGTCCGACTCTTTCACAACTGCTTCCTTTCCTGCATAACAACGAATGCTTCCCGCAGAAGAAGATTCGGCCGTTACTTTCTCGGCATCCAACGCTCTTGCATCAATTCCTCCGCCGGCGCTTGCATTATACACCGCGTTCCGGCATTTGCCGACCACCTTAACTGCACCCGAAGAAGAGGCTTTCACGTTTGCTTCATCGGCACAAATCACATCGTTGATGGTACATGCTCCAGCAGAATGCGAGTTTATGTCGAGCGAAGCACATTCCGCTGATTCCACTTTTACCGCAGCGCTTCCCGAAACATCTGCCAACAAATCTTTTTTCGTTTGAATGGAATGTATCTTAACAGCCCCGGCTTCCGATGCCTTCAAGGAAGCATTTCCCGAAGATTTCACCTCGCCGAACGCAATGGCGCCCGCATTTGAGGCAAAACATGAGCTTGTTCCGAGTGAAGCACATTCCGCATATTCCACTTTTACTGCAGCGCCTTCCGAAACATCTGCCGACAAATCTTTTTTTGCCTGGATGGAATGTATCTTAATAGCCCCGGCTTCCGATGCCTTCAAGGAAACATTTCCCGAAGACTTCACCTCGCCGAACGCAATGGTGCCCGCTTCTGAGGCAGAACATGAGCTTGTTCCGGGTGAAGCACATTCCACATATTCCACTTTTACCGCAGCACCTCCCGAAACATCTGCCGACAACTCTTTTTTTGTTTGAATGGAATTTATCTTAACAGCCCCGGCTTCCGATGCTTTCAAAGAAACATTTTTTGAAGACTTCAGCCCGTCGGACATAATAATGGCCGCACTTGATGCTGAAAAATCGGAAATTTCGGGCGCATAAACCTTGACCTTACAACCGGAGTTTCCGGGAATTCCGATCCCCGACTGGAATCCGACCTTCAAACATCCGCCTTTCTGCGTCACACTCACCCTGGAAAGAATCTCCTCAGAAGCATGAATTTCCGCATAAGCATCACCGGGAGTCTGCACATATTCCACTGTTATTCCCGAAAATGCATCGACACATGAGACTTCTTTCAGAGTGATTTTCTTCACGGGAAGAGTATCTTCCGTTTTCTTCCCCGAATTGGAAGCGGTCACACAATCGGTCATACCAACCGACAAAACTGCACAAACGGCAGCGATCAATACGTTTAAATGTTTCATATTTCTCGATTTTTATTAAGGTTCCTCCTCTTATGTTTCCATAAACACTACTGCAACAAATATATAAAAATCTATCTTAACGAGCGAAAGACCGGGGAAATAAACCATTTTTCATACATTGTCATGGCAATACGGTAAACAAGAAATGCAGAAAGGAAGCCGGCAATTGCATCAATCAAATAGTGTGCTTGAATATATACGGTGGCACCGCACAGCAACAAGTAGAAGGGAAACAACACATAGAAAAGCTTTCTGTTGGCTCGCCAAGCCATAATCATTGCAATGGTTGACACGCCGACATGCGAACTTGGAAAGGCTGCTGTGGGACGTTCGCCGATTTCTTGTGATGCCTCCACCAGGTTAAAGAAGATACCTTGATCGTATCCGGGACCGGGAATAAGGTAGTCGTTCGTATTAAAGTAGTCGCCGATAGCGGGAAAGATGCCGGCATTTACCTTATCCATTCCTATGGCAGGGAAATAAAACTGCGGTCCCGCTACGGGAAGGATGATGTAAATGAAGTAATAAATAAAGAATGAAGTGACCAAAACAAAGCATATTTTCTCGAACCACTCGAAGCGGTTGAAAAAATAATACAACGTTACTATGAGCAAAAGCGGGTAATAAAACACATATCCCATATTGAAAGGTTCACTGAACCAAACCGAAGGATAATGCTTACAAAACTCAACCGCCGGCTGACAGCCGAACAAGAATTGCTCGGCGCGTGCGAAGAGATGATCCAAATTTGGGAATATGCGATTGAATTCGAAGGTATCGGGATACCAATACGTCAGCAAAGCCATTTGAAAAATCATACGGATAAATACCGTAAGCCGGCAGGGAAAGGCCTGATACAACCCGATCAACAAAAAAGTTGACACCGCCATTTCCAGACGTTCAAGCAACATCATTCCCGGATGATGCAGGTCGGCATATAAAAACAATATCATGATCGAGGTAAGCGCATTGTATATTAGGCTTATCGTCTCGACGGCAAATAAACTTTTCCCGCTATCTATCCGTTCAAATAATTTCACAGCCATCCCTCTTTTTTGTACCAAGCGATTGTTTCCTTCACACCCTTTTCCAAAGAATACTTCGGAGTATATCCCAATTCTCCCGTCAGAGGAGAAATATCACACTGCCAGTTTCGTTGTTTCATTATCTTGTATTTGTCGGGATTAAGCGTGCTTGTCTTCCCAAAAAGCTTTGCCGATTCGCCGCAGATAAAGGAAATTATCTTCAAGACGGGCAGCGGACAAACAAAACGAACCAAGAAAGAAACATGAAGTTCCCGACGAATCAGGTCGGAAAAAGTGCGGCTGCTGTAAATTCCGCCGTCGCTCACAAAATAAGAACGGCCTCGCACCTGCTTTTCAACGGCAAGAAATACTGCCTGAACCAAATCTTTTACATAAACGAACGTGAGGACCTGACGAGTGAATCCCGCAGAAATATCCAAATGACGGGATATGGATTTTGCCATAAGGAAGTAATCGCGTTCACGCGGGCCGTACACTCCCGTAGGACGAAAGATTACATAAGGAAAATCTTTTAGGGAACGGATGTAATTCTCCGCATGCAACTTGCTTACGCCATACGCCGTATTCGGAACAGGCGTGTCTGATTCGCAAATAGGTTTGCCGTCTTTCTCATGCACCGGTCCGTACACACTCAGAGAACTAAGGTAAACAAACTGCCGGGGAATCATGTCAAGCGATTGTAAAGTCTCTATAAAATGACGGGTAGCCCAGTAGTTTCCTATCTCAAACTCTCCCTTATGCGCGCATTTTGTTACGCCCGCACAATGAATAATACAGTCCCATCCGCCGTGCTCTTCCCTGTGCTTTTTCAACTGTTCTCCCAGTCGGTCGGAATCGGTAAAATCAAGTTCTGCAAAACAGATGCGTTCATCCTGCAAATATTTCCGGCTGCTGCTGGCACGTACCCCTGCCCAGACCTGCATGCCCAACCGCAAAGCCTCTTCCACTAAAAAGCTTCCTATAAAACCACTGGCGCCGGTTACCAATATCTTTGTCCTCATATTTTCACTTCTCCGGTTCTACATGAATACTGATATACGTATTCATTCCATAAAGTTCTTTTAGTTTTTTCTCTATCTGCGTCGATTTATCGTGCGCACAACGCAACGACAGATTTTCATTCATCCGCACGTGCATGTCGATAGCATAGTGACTTCCTATCCGGCGCGTCCGCAAGTGATGCACATGAGATACGCCTTCCACCGAAAGAGCCGTTCGGACAATTTGTTGCTCCACCTCGTCGGGCAACGAACTTTCCAGCAGTTCATTAAGACAAGGCTTTAATTGTTTTATGGCAACGTGTATGATGAACAGGCTGACAATTACCGCTGCTATCGGATCAAGTATTCGTCCGTTTTCTCCCAAGACGATGGCGCCTCCGATACCGACCGCCGTTCCTATCGAAGAAAAGGCGTCGCTTCTGTGATGCCAGGCGTTCGCAATCAATGCAGGACTTTCCACGCGTCTCCCCACACGTCTGGTATATTGAAACAAAATTTCCTTGGAAACTATGGAAACCAATGCAGCCCAAAAGGCAATCCATCCCGGCGACTGTAATTGTTCGCCATGAAAAAACCGCCAAATTTGCCCTGCTCCTCCCCATAAGATGCCGAACCCGACAATCAGCAACGCGGCTCCTATGAGCAATGTCGCCAATGTTTCATACTTTCCGTGCCCGTAATCGTGCCCCCGGTCTTCCGGCTTGTTCGAAATATGTACAAAAACAAGTACAACAACATCGGTAGCCAAATCGGACAACGAATGCACGGCATCGGCAATCATTGCGGCGCTTCGCCCATAAATGCCGGCGGCAAACTTGCATATCACAAGCACAATATTTACAACACCTCCCAATACTGTTGCATGAGAGACGGCACGTTCGCGCAAGATTGATTCCTTTTCAAGCATATTACATTTCCTTTGCCAATCTTAAGGCAAAGATAATAGTTTCCTTATGATTGGCATTAAAATAAAGACGGTTATTGGTATTTTATTGCTTTTAATTTATTTACTTTGTAGAAACATCTAAAAAATACGGGAATTATGGCCAAAAAAAAGAAAGAAAAGAAAGGCGGGAAACGCATGAAGAAAAAGGAACTTGCCGAATTAATCATTAATTTCTTCCGTACAAAGCCCGACAACAGTTTCAGTCTGAAACAAGTATTCCGTGAGATACATCTCACCACTCACCCGCTAAAGATGCTGTGTTCTGACATCATTCAGGAAATGGCTGAAGACAACTTTCTCATTGAAAATCCGAAAGGCTACTACAAACTAAACGATAAAGGACAGATTCTCACCGGAACTTTCCAGAGGAAAAGTAACGGGAAGAATATGTTTATTCCCGAAGACGGAGGCGATTCAGTCTTCATTGCGGAACGAAACTCCGCACATGCCCTGAACGGGGACAAGGTGAAAATCACCCTTTGTGCCAAAAGACGCCGTCATGAGATAGAAGGCCAGGTAATAGAAATCCTGGAACGCGCCGACGCTCCTTTCATAGGAACGCTGAAAATTTCCAAGAACTATGCATTCCTTTTGACGGAAAACGGCGGGCTTGCCAACGACATATTCATACCGAAAAACAAACTGAAAGGCGGAAAGAACGGAGACAAAGCCGTAGTGAAAATCACCGAATGGCCGGAAGGTGCCAAAAACCCGTTCGGCGAAGTCATTGATGTCTTAGGCAAAGCCGGTGAAAACAATACGGAAATGCACGCAATACTCGCCGAATTCGGTCTGCCATATACCTATCCGCAAGCTGTAGAAAACGCAGCCGAGAAGATTTCCGCCGAGATAACCGAACAAGATTACGCCGAGCGGGAGGATTTCCGAAACGTAACAACGTTCACAATCGATCCGAAAGATGCCAAAGACTTCGACGATGCTTTATCCATCCGCCGCATCAAACCCGACCTTTGGGAGGTAGGAGTACACATCGCCGACGTATCGCATTACGTCAAAGAAGGAAGCATCATCGACAAAGAAGCGGCAAAACGTGCCACATCGGTCTACCTGGTCGACCGCACGATTCCCATGCTTCCCGAACGTTTGTGCAATTTCATCTGTTCACTTCGCCCCGACGAAGAGAAACTGGCCTACTCCGTTATCTTCGAAATGAACGAAAAAGCCGAGGTAAAGAATTACCGCATTCGCCATACAGTTATCAAGTCGAACCGGAGATTTACCTATGAAGAAGCTCAAAACATCATAGAAACCGGACAAGGAGACTTCTGCGAAGAAATTACGGAACTGAACAAACTAGCACAAATACTCCGACAAAAACGTCTGGCAGCCGGCGCAATCAACTTCGACCGCTGCGAAGTTAAATTTGAAATAGACGAGCAAGGGAAACCCATAAGCGTTTATTTCAAGGTATCGAAAGAAGCAAACAAACTCATCGAAGAGTTTATGTTGCTTGCAAACCGCACAGTTGCCGAGCACATCGGGAAGGTCCCCAAAAACAAAAAAGCCAAAGTATTCCCTTACCGAATACACGATATTCCCGAAACAGACAAGTTGGAAAACCTGAATCAATTCGTTGCACGATTCGGTTACAAGATACGAACGAGCGGAAGCCGGGCGGAAGTTTCGAAATCGCTTAACCTTCTGTTGAACAACATCAACGGGAAAAAAGAGCAGAACCTGATAGAAACCATTTCACTACGCGCCATGCAAAAAGCCAAATATTCGATATATAATATCGGACATTACGGGCTGGCTTTCGACTATTATACTCATTTCACATCGCCCATACGCCGATATCCCGACCTAATGGTGCACCGCCTTTTAACACGATACCTCGCAGGAGGACGCACGGCACAGGCAGACAAATACGAAAACCTCTGCGAACACAGCTCGGCAATGGAGCAGACTGCGGCAAGTGCGGAACGTGCTTCGGTGAAATACAAGCAGGTAGAGTTTATGAGCGAACGCATCGGGAATATATACGAAGGCGTTATTTCGGGAGTAACCGAGTGGGGAATTTACGTGGAGATCAACGAAAACAAATGCGAAGGCATGATTCCCATGCGCGATTTGGGCAACGATTATTACGAATTCGACGAAAAGAATTATTGCCTCATCGGGCGCCGTCACCATAAAAAATTCAGCCTTGGCGATCCGATAAAGATAAAAGTTGCCCGGGCGAACCTCGAAAAGAAACAACTTGACTTCGTTCTGGCCGAAGAATGAAACGGATGTCTTCCCCCACAGGAAGGCATGAAACTACCGGAGGACAGAATTCACTTCAAACTATTTATTACATGAATTATTCCGATCATACACAGGTATTGAAAACAGCAGTAAATGAATTGTCCGACATCCATTCGTTCAAAGGATTGTTCCATCAGCATAAGGAAGGAGAATCGCTTCCTTCGGGGAAACAACTTGCACGCATCGTGGAGCTGACAAGGGAGATTCTTTTCCCGGGATATTTCGGAAATTCTACCGTAGACAGCAGAATGATTCACTTCCACATCGGAGTAAACGTAGAAGAATTGTTCAACCTACTGACCGAACAAATACAGGCCGGACTATGTTTCGGCGCAGAAAATTCCATATCAAACGAGAAAGAACCGCCATGCCGGGCCGTTGCTACAAACTATGCATCGCGGTTCATTGCCCGACTGCCCGAATTGCGCCGCATTCTTGCCACCGACGTAGAGGCAGCTTATTACGGCGATCCGGCCGCAACATGCCTTGGCGAAATTATTTGCTGCTACCCTACGATCCGTGCTGTCAGCAATTATCGTATCGCCCATGAGCTTTACCGACTAAATATTCCCCTTATTCCGCGTATCATCACCGAGATGGCTCACTCGGAAACCGGCATCGACATACACCCGGGCGCAAGTATTGGCGACCATTTTACGATAGATCATGGCACGGGAGTCGTGATCGGTGCCACATGCATCATCGGGAACCGGGTAAAACTTTACCAGGGAGTAACACTGGGAGCCAAAAGTTTTCCGCTCGACGACGCGGGAAATCCCATAAAAGGCATCCCCCGTCACCCGATTTTAGAGGACGATGTCATCGTTTATTCGAATGCAACCATCTTAGGGCGCATCACAATTGGCAAAGGGGCCACGATAGGCGGAAACATTTGGGTAACGGAAGATGTTCCTCCCGGCACACGAATTGTTCAAAGAAAGAGCAGGGACGAATAAAAAGACGGGCGCGTTTTATGCGAAACATGGCATAAAACGCGCCCGAACTTCAGGTCGTTTTTATCTTATTGCGGACGTTGATAAGCAACGGTCTTACGAGGAGTGGAAATGGAAGCCGGCCAACATTTCTGTGATGTTCCGCGCTTATAGTTCGGACGATCGCTCATCACGAAATGCAGTTTCACGCCTTTTTCCACAATTTCATACGGCAGATACGACTTGTCGTACTTTTCTCCATTAACGTACAACTCCTTCACGTAAACATTTTCCTTCGACCAATTCTCCGTAGTCATCTCAATCTTATTCCCATTGCTCATCGTAATGGTAAGACCTTCTACGCAGGGAGAACCGATATTATAGAAATTGCTTGAAGGAGCCACCGGGTAAAATCCTGCACAATTAAACATATACCATGCAGACATCTGCCCGCAATCGTCGTTACCGCTCAGCGATCCCGGTTCGTTTCCGTAGAAACGATCGACGATTTCACGAATCCATTTCTGACATTTCCAGGGTTGTCCCAAATAATTATACAGATAAGCTATATGATGGCACGGCTCATTTCCATGCCAATATCCGCCGATTCGTCCCTGAATGTCGTGTGCTCCCGGAATATCTTCGGGCAATTCTACCGTAAACAATTCATCGAGCCGTTGCAAGAACAGCTTTTTACCGGCCAAATTAATGTATCCTTGCACATCATGCGGCACGTACCATGTGTACTGCATGGTGAAACCTTCGGTAATGTCTCCCCATCCGTTTACCGAACCCGGCCCTTGATATGCAATGGGGCTGAACGGGGTACGCCAATTTCCCTGGCTGTCTTTTCCGCGCATATACTTGGTTTCCGGATCAATCAAGGTCTGATATGAAAGCGAACGATTCAGGAAATAATTATAATCGTCGGTTTTTCCCAACGCTTTTGCCGCCTGAGCTATACAGAAATCATCGTATGCATATTCCAAAGTCTTGGAAACCGATTCGGCCTCCTTATCGAAAGGCACGTAACCATACCGGCGGTATTCGGGCAGGCAGTCATAATGTTCGTTCATGGCCGTCGTCTTCATGGCCTCGTAAGCCCGCTCATAATCGAAGCCCTTCACACCTTTCACAATCATGTCGGCCAGCACAGATGTAGCATGATAACCTATCATACACCATGTTTCGTTTCCGTAAAATGACCAGAAAGGCAGAAGTTTCTCCACACTCTTGTCGTAATGCGCCAACATAGAATTGGCGATGTCGGCATTTATATCCTGATGAACCAGATTAAACCATGGGTGCAATGCCCGATAAGTATCCCATAAAGAGAACGTTGTATAGTTTGTAAAGCCTTCTGCTTTTTCTATGTTTTTATCCAATCCACGGAAACTTCCGTCTGCATCCTGGAATATAAACGGATGCAAGGCTGCGTGATAAGCCGATGTATAAAACGTTTCTTTCGACTTTTGATCGGCCGTAACCTGATATTTGCTCAGCTCCTGTTCCCACAGATTCACTCCTTTTTCCTTCAACGTATCGAAAGTCATTCCATCCAGTTCGCGGATATTCAGTTGCGCCCCCGCCGTACTTACTCCGGATATTGCCGTTTTTACGGTAACAACTTCGCCTTCTTCCGTATCAAACGAAATGCAAGCCATCAGATTTTTTCCCCATGCCTCATAGCAACTGCGGAAACGTGAGGTATTATATATCACCGGCTTTTTATCCTGCATGATGCGGAAGTTCTTCAATTTCTTCGAGAATACAGCCGTAAAATAGACATGTCTTTCCGGCCCCCAGCCTTTCACCAACTTATATCCCGTGATCGTCGAATCATTTTCCATGCGGAGATTCGCCCATTCACAACTTTGCCACAGCGTGTGATTCATGTCGATCATGATAAACGCTTTGTCCGACTTCGGATAAGTAAAGCGGAACATTCCGCTGCGAAGACCGGCTGTCATCTCGGCTTTCACGCCATAATCGGAAAGCTCCACGGCGTAATAATTGGGAGAAGCCCACTCTTTATCGTGCGAATAACGAGAGCGGTATCCTTCATCGGGATTTTCACGCGTCCCCGGCTCGAGCTTCATCTCACCCGTTCCCGGGATAAAAAGGAAATCGCCCAGATCGGGTATTCCGGTTCCGCTCAGATGTGTCAGACTGAATCCCAAAATAGATGTGTGATTATACTTATATCCGGCAGCGGCGTCGTAATACTTCGAATCGGTATCCGGACTTATTTGGATTCCCCCAAAGGGAATTTGTGCACCGGGATATACGTTCCCATATCCGTCGGTTCCCACCATCGGATTAACGTATTCCGTTAATTTTTCGGCATTCGCCGCAACAGGTAACAATGCGGCCAACAGAATTGTACGTAATTTCATGTTTCTGTTTTAAAATTAGATTATGATGTGCAAATGTAAATCTTTTCATCTTTCAGTAAAAATATTTCCATGTTATTTACAAGATGAACCGTTGTTTAAAGGAAAAGCCGCCCGTGTTTACACGGACGGCTCCTCCTTAAATAACACAATATATTATTTATAAACACCTTCCCACGGAAGGGTTTCTCGTATTATTCCACCAACATCAATATCCCGGATTCTGTTCGAGATTCGAATTCAACGAGGTCTGTGTGTAAGGGATCGGGAAAAGTTCCTTGTTCTCATCGTTTGTTGCCGTGTGATCCCACCATGTTCCGGTAGTAAATTCCCCGAAGCGGATCAAATCTGTACGGCGTTTTCCTTCGAAAATAAACTCACGACCGCGTTCCTGCAACAAAGCATCCATAGTCAAAGTCTGCTGTGTGTATCTGCAATTATTGACATTCGCAGCCCAGTCTTCCGGCGTAAACGCACGTTCTATACAGGTATTTATCAGATCAACTGCTTTGCCTTCATTATCAGGTTGGCCGCCGTTTTGACGCATCAATGCTTCTGCTTTTATAAAATAAATCTCCGTCAGGCGGTACAATACCCAGTCATTTCCCCAGAAGTTATCGTCGGTCTGTGCTCCGGTACGATATTTATTAAATCGTGCACCACTGTTTTCTTCTCCGGTTTCCATCGTAGACGGCAAGCTGGCAATCGCGCTTTCGAACGTTTCTTCGTCCACTACGTTTCCATCCGAATCGACAACCTGTCCCACTTCATTCCAGCGGTATCCCAAAGAACTGATGCGTTTGATGTCTTTCACGAAGACCAATGGCAAACCGGAATACTCGGAAGTTCCGACAACCGGCTCGGTGGGATTGTCATAACGATACTGCGGACCAATCAACATCCACTCACTTTTTCGCAAGTCATTGTCGGCAAAAGCATCGTAAGCCGACGGGATAACCACAACTCCGTCGTTACCATTTGACGTTCCGCCATCGATATATCTTTGCTGGAAGTGGTAAAAGTCACCAGACCAACCGCAGCTTACACCGGAAGCCATGTAATCGTAAGTAAGAACCAGGATATTCTCATGCGATTCATCCGAGTTGTCTTTGCAGAAAGGCGTAAGTATGTCGTCATCCAAACCGAATTGATAATCGGCATTCACACCGTCGTGATCTTCAATCAGCTTATCACAATACGTAATACAATCGTCCCAACGTGCTTCACCCGTCCAGACTTCTGCATTCAAATACAGCGTGGCCAACATTGCATATCCGGCAGCTTTCGTGAAACGGCCGCTATTGTGCTCGGAACGAGACAAGTCGGGAAGATCGTCAATTACGTCAAGAATTTCCGTCTCCACGAAATTGAAAATATCCGCACGCGATGAAGTTTCAGGCATTTCCGGTTCGCCTACTTTCGTAACAATCGGAACATTTCCCCACAAGTCCATCAATCCCAGGTAATAATATGCCCGGTTTGCTCTCAATTCTGCAATAAAAGCAGCGCGTTGCTCTTCGGTAATCTGCATGGAAGAAGCCGACCGTGTTTCAAGATTCTCAATGGCATCGTTCACAAAGCCCAAGCCCATGAAGAACAAGTCCCAGGAATCTCGAATTGTTGCATGCATATCTGTCCATGTATGATAATGAAGTTGTATCCACTTAGCGTCATCATATCCGTGAGGACCCTTCACCGGCCAGGCCAATTGGTCGGCAGAAAGTTCATTCATCCTCCAATAATTCTCACGAGACTGACACGCAAAAACTGCACAACTGTGCGTATAAGGACGTAACACTGCCGAAAGGACTTCCGTCTCATTATTATAAAAGTTTCCGGTAGTATTGTCACTGTAAATATTTTCCGTCAGGTCTGTACAACCGGTTGCCGCAATCAAACCTGAAACGAGCACGATATGTTTCAATATATTTTTCATAATCTACTTCCCAATTTAAAATTTAACATTCAAACCAACAGTAAAGCTTCTTGTGATAGGCGAGCGGTCTGTCGACTCCATACTGGGCGATAAACCGGTATCATCCATTTCAGGATTTAATCCGCTATACCCGGTGATTGTAAACAAGTCGGTGGCCGTTGCGTAAACACGGAACGATGGCATGTTGGCACGCTTAGGTTTAAAATTATAACCGATCGTAATATTATCTAACCGAATATAGTTTCCTTTTTCAAGAAAATAGTCAGAATATTGATAAGCAGCATTCACTCCTTCTGTAAACGCCGTATTAAGCACATTATAACCTGACTCGAGTGTGGTAAGATTATTATAGAACATATTCATACGGTTCAGGACATCAAATCCGAAACGTCCCTTAAACATGAACGAAAGATCGAAGTTCTTATATTCAAAGCTGTTGGTCCATGACAAATACCACTTGGGCTGTCCGTTACCAATTACCGTTTTATCATCGTCTGAAATTTCAGAATCTGACACAGCTTCGCCTTCTTTGTTATAAAACAACCAGTTTCCTTCACTGTCGAATCCGGCAAAACGACGTCCGTAAAAGTTTCCTATTTCAGATCCTTCGTAAAGACGTACGGCGTTTCCCAGCGCGCCATAACCACCGATACTACCAAATTCCAAATAATCGCTCGACGTATAAGAGAATTCTTCCAGTTTGTTAGAAAAAACTTTCGACAGAATTGCCGTAGTATTCCATCTGAAACCTTTTTTATCAATAGGAATTGCATTCAAAGTCAATTCGAGACCTGAGCTGGAAATTGTACCCATATTCATCGTACTTGAACTGTAAATATTTGCAGGAGTGGGCACCGTTACACCAGTCATCAGCAAATCTTTGGCCGTACGCTTATAAACATCCAAAGCTCCGGTTAAACGATTTTTCAAAACGCCGAAATCAATACCAAAGTTCCATTCATGTTTTGTTTCCCATTTCAGGTCATCGTTCGGATTTCGACTCGGTCCCCATGTCTGTTGCCAACTGCCATCCGGGAACAAGTATTGGTTTCCTCCGCTTAAAGTAACCATAGATTGGTAAGGACTAATTCCGGAATTACCCGTAACACCGTAACCGACACGCAACTTCAAGTTGGAAATTACATTCTGACGTTTCATAAAATTCTCGTTCGAAATGTTCCATGCAAGAGAAGCTGACGGGAAGTTTCCCCATTTATTATTCGCTCCAAATTTAGAAGAACCTTCGCGACGAAGTGAGAACTGAGCAACATAACGGTCTTTATACACATAGTTTACACGACCGAAAAACGCTATTAACGTTTCATCCTGCTTGCTGCTTCCTATACTTGCTTTGATAGCTGCATCACCTTGCAGGCCGGTTCCCGAACCAAGATTGTTATCTTCCACAGCATCGTTCATGAAACCATTGTTACTTGCATTAAATGATTCATCTACCGTATACTGATAACTGTATCCGACAATTGCATTGATTTTATGATCTTTCAAGAAAGTCTTCGTATATTCTATCGTTGGTTCGAAAGTTCGTTTCGTTTCCATGTAAGAAGATTTGTAAGCATATCCTCCGCCATTGTAGCTGTCCATAGAAATACGTGAGTCTACATCGTAATAACGACGGTCTTTCTGATCGTCACGCGTATAGCTAACGAAAATAGAACCTTTCAATCCTTTGATCGGTTCAAAAGTAAGTTTACCGTCAAACGAGGAAGTGGTTTGCTGACGATCGTACTGCTGTTGATACAAACGTGCCACCTTATTCTCGTCTCCGCCTAAATCTTCATAATAACTTCCGTCTTCATTATAAATAGGATTGGTCGGGTTTGCTTTTAAAGCCGCTTCCCATTCACTTCCTCCAAGCAGGTCCATGTTACCATAGTTCAGGCTGACATTTGTTTGAAAGGTCAACATGTCATTAAAAGCTTTCGTTTCCAAAGACATTCTACCTCCGTATTGTTCGCGTTCGTTGTGCTCTCCTATTCCCTGCAAATTGCTGTAATACAAAGAAGCACGGTATATGGTAGTCTTTGTTCCGCCGGAAATAGAAAGGTTATGGCTGTGAGACAGATTGTTTTTATTTATAATTTCACGATACCAGTCGGTACTTCCTCCGCGATCTTGCATGTAACTTGGATTACCCAGTTCCGTCATTTTCTCACGCCACTGCCCGGCATCCATGAAGTCCGGCCACTTCGAAACGGCATAATGCGTCAAATAAGTAGAGTACTCAACGCTCGTCTTTCCTTCATGTCCACGCTTTGTTGTAATCAAAATGACGCCGGCATTGGCCTGAGATCCGTAGATAGCCGCAGCAGAACCATCCTTTAAGACATCAATAGATTCGATGTCCTCGCTACGCACCAAGTCAAGATTTCCTCCGGGAATACCGTCGATTACAACCAACGGAGACTGACTTCCGTTTACTGACACCACGCCACGCATCTGAACAGATACCGAACTATTCGGGCTACTGCCTCCTGTACGAGTGATAGACAATCCGGCAACTTTACCATCCAATAGCTGTCTTACATCCCGGCTGTTGGCACCTGCCAGGTTCATCTCCTCGGGCTTAATTGAAGCCACGGCGGTAGCCACATCGGAACGTTTCATCGAACCGTAACCTACCACGACCACTTCATCCATCAAATGGCTGTCTTCCTGCAAAACAATACTGTACTCTTTTACATCCGAAAGCACTTCTACCTGCTGAGTTACGTAACCGACATAGCTAACTTCAAACGATTTTCCTGACAGTTTTAAAGTAAATCGTCCATTAAGATCGGTCACAACTCCGATCATTTTATTCTCCGAATCCACAACAGAGGCGCCGATAATCGGCTCGCCATTCACGTCTTTCACGATACCGTTTACGGTTGTTGTTTGCTGATCAACGGCCAATGATGTCTGAACATTGCCGGCAGCTGCACTCGGGAAAGATGGCACAGTCATCGCTCCCAGCAGAAATACCCAAAAGGCATTCTGCTTGTTTTTTTCTTAGATTTCCTTGTTTCATAATATTAATAAATGAATGTTTAATAATAAAAGACTTTATATTAATTAAGTCTAATTATCAGATTTTATTAGCTTTGTGTCAGTCTATTAAATTATATTTTGCAGCAAAAGAAGAAAAAAAAACGATATTTTGAACAACGGAAAGCTATAAAATAACATAATGAATAAATAAAATTCTTTAATTACTTCGACGATTATATCCAAGGAAAAGCACCTGCGCTAAAGAATATTTCTTACATTTGCATAAACTATGAGAAAGATATTTATATTTTTATATTACCAATAAGACTATATTATATGAAATTTATTTCTTTTTTACTTACACTTTTCATTACGATTTCCGCATACGCGCAAGAATATCGCACGGAAACCAATATTGCTTACCGGGACAAAGGAAATGAATATGCCCTGGAACGTTGCAAAATCGACTTGTATTATCCCACGGAGAAGACAGATTTCCCCACCGTTGTCTGGTTTCATGGCGGAGGATTGACGGGCGGTTCCCGGTTTATCCCCGAAGAGTTGAAAAATTGCGGTATCGCAATTGTGGCTGTAAACTACCGTCTTCTCCCCAAAGCATCCCTGTCTGAATGCATAGACGACGCGGCAGCTGCCGTAGCATGGACCTTTAAAAACATTGAAAAATACGGAGGAAGTACAAAAAAGATCTTCGTGTCCGGACACTCGGCCGGCGGCTATCTGACAAACATGATTGGTCTTGACAAAAAATGGCTGGCACATTATGGCATAGACGCCGATTCGATTGCCGCACTTGCCCCGTTCAGCGGACACGCAATAAGCCATTTTGCTTATCGGGAAGCGAAGGGAATGAAATCGACACAGCCCAGCATCGACGAATTTGCCCCGCTGTTTTACGTCCGTCCCGACGCACCTCCTCTCATCATCATCTCCGGAGACCGTGAAATGGAACTGCTGGGAAGATATGAAGAAACCGCTTATTTGTGGCGCATGATGAAAGTAAACGGACATAAGGAGACCTATCTTTACGAATTAGACGGGTACGATCACGGCTCAATGTACGTTCCCGCGTTTCACATCCTGAAGGCACACATCAAACGCATCACGGGGAATTGATCAGAAGAAGGCATTCCCACAAACAAAACAACGGAATCTTTTCCTGCAATCACCGCATTTCTCAAGAGAGACATTGGGCGACAATACAAAAATTCATACCTTTGCAGCCATTAACGTAATGACTTAATTGACAGAAATGAATCAAGAATTTGAGCTGATAGCCAAAACATTTCAGGGACTGGAAGACGTCCTGGCGGAAGAACTCACCCAATTGGGCGCCGACAACATCGAGATCGGGCGACGCATGGTTTCCTTTACCGGCGACAAAAAGATGATGTATGAGGCCAACTTTTACCTGCGCACAGCCATTCGTATATTGAAGCCCATTAAGCACTTCGCCGCACAAAATGCCGACGAAGTCTACAATGCCGTAAAAAGCATTCCGTGGGAAGAATATATGGACAACACGAACAGTTTTGCCGTCGATGCAGTGGTTTACTCCACAGAGTTCCGGCACTCCAAGTTTGTTGCCTACAAAGTAAAAGATGCCATTGCCGATTATTTCAGAGAAAAAACGGGCAAACGTCCGTCAGTCCGCCTCAACAATCCCGACCTCATTCTGAACATCCACGTGGCAGAAACCCAATGTACCCTGTCATTGGACAGCTCGGGCGAGTCACTGCACCGCAGGGGATACCGGCAAGAACAGGTGGAAGCTCCGCTGAATGAAGTGTTGGCTGCAGGAATGATCCTCATGACCGGTTGGAAAGGCGAATGCGATCTCATCGATCCCATGTGCGGTTCGGGAACAATCCCCATCGAAGCTGCACTCATCGCACGAAACATCGCACCCGGAATATTCCGGAAAAGTTTCGGATTCGAGAAATGGAAAGATTTCGACAAGGAATTATTCGACGCCATCTATAACGACGATTCAAAAGAAAGACCGTTCCGGCATAAGATATACGGCTACGACAATAACCCAAAAGCCTACGAAATAGCGACACATAACGTAAAGGCCGCCGGAGTAAACAAGGACGTTATCCTGAAAATACAACCTTTTCAGAAATTCGAACAACCGAAAGAAAAGAGCATCATCATAACCAATCCTCCTTACGGGGAACGCATATCTTCAGACGATCTATTGGGACTGTATAAAATGATCGGCGAACGGTTAAAGCATGCTTTTATCGGCAATGAAGCATGGATTTTAAGTTATCGCGAGGAATGTTTCGACCAAATCGGACTGAAACCTTCCGTTAAAATTCCGTTATTCAACGGGGCTTTGGAGTGCCAATACCGAAGATACAAACTCTTCGAGGGGAAATACAAGACTTTCCGAGGCGAAGACCATATAAAAAGCGGTACAGCCGATAAAAGAAAGGACGGGTTCAAAAAAGACATTCCGTTCCTAAAATTCAACCACCGAAGCGAAAAACAGCCGGACAAAGAAAGGAGAAATGCCGGAACAGACGACGGCCGCCCGAAACTTCCGGAGGGGCCTCGCTACATACATGTCCGCAAAAGGCCGAAAAAATAAAAACATATGTCATAAAGTTCACATAATAAAGATATATCCGATGAAACGAACTTTTTTATTCATTTATCTATTCTGCATAATGATTGCCGCCTCTTTTTCTCAAGAAAAAAAAGCATTTACACTTAACGATGTGATACCGGGAGGAAGTAATTACTTCAATCTTATCCCTCAAAATATGCCCGGATTACAATGGTGGGGCGATATATGTATCCGCACAGATGTGGAAGATATTAAAACTATCGACGTAAAAACGGGAAAAGAAACCGTACTGCTCACCCTGAAAGAAGTGAACGATGCATTGCAAAACGGAGAAAAACCGTACAAACTCTCGCATCCGGTAAAACCACTCCGCTCTTTGCAAGGTGCATCCCTGCCCTGGGAAAAACAAAAGATCGTGAAGTTTTCCGGAAAAGTTGGAGATGAAAGAAGCAGCGAAAGCTATACTTTCTTTTATGACTTCGGGTTGAAAAAACTAACCAACATGTTCCGCATAGGAGAAGAAGGCGCTACCAACTTCGACTTCTGCAAGGAAAACGGTTACTTGGCCTACACGTCGGGAGATCATTTATACATCATCCGCCAAGGAGACCGCTCAACTCCGGTCAGCCCGCACGCCGCCGGTAAAAAAGAGAAGGCAAGAGACATCGTTTACGGCCAGGCCGTTCATCGCAACGAATTCGGTATTTACAAAGGAACGTTCTGGAGTCCGAAAGGTTCTTACCTGGCTTTTTACCGCATGGATCAAAGCATGGTGACCGATTACCCGCAAGTGAACACCACAACCCGCATCGCAACCCTCGAACCGGACAAGTATCCTATGGCCGGAATGACCAGTCATAAGGTCACAGTCGGCGTATATAACATCGCAACGGAAAAGACCGTTTACTTACAAACCGGCGATCCTACCGACAGATATTTCACCAACATCAGCTGGTCTCCCGACGAAAAAAGCATCTATCTGATAGAATTAAACCGCGACCAGAACCACGCGCAGTTGATACGTTACGACGCCGAAAGCGGAGAAAGAAAAGAACTGCTTTACGAAGAAATGCACGCACGTTACGTAGAACCCCAGCACCCGTTAATATTTTTGCCGTGGGACGACACAAAATTCATCTACCAAAGTCAGCGTGACGGCTTCAATCATTTATATCTTTTCGATACGCAAGCTCCCCGGGAGCCCGAGACAGTACAAGGAAAAGATCCCGAATGCCGTTATCGCTCTTACGTAGCGGTGACTCCGATTACCGAGGGGGAATGGCTGGTACAAAACGTTCTCGGCTTCAATGCGAAGAAGAAAGAAATCATCGTTGCCAGCACAGAGATCTCCCCTTTACAGACAAATCTCTTCAGCATAAGCCTGAAAACCGGCAAACGCACCCTGATCGGTTCAGACGATGGCGTACATAATGCACAACTTTCCGGCAGTGGAACATACGTAATCGACAACTTCACATCGGCCAAAGTTCCGCGCATCATCAGCATTCTGCCGACAAACGGAAAACAGGGAACTACTTTGTTTACGGCTTCCGATCCTCTGAAAGAACAATACAACCTGCCGGAAATCACCATCGGGACGATAAAAGCTGTCGACGGAGAAACCGATCTTTACTACCGTTTAATTAAACCGGTCAATTTCGATCCGACGAAGAAATACCCGGCCATTATCTATGTTTACGGAGGACCGCATGCACAAGTGGTAAAGAACACGCGCTTTTATGCAGCCGGAGGATGGGACCTGTACATGGCACAACAGGGATACGTCATGCTGAGCATCGATAACCGCGGGAGCGACAACCGCGGGATCCAATTTGAAAACCGCATGTTCCGCCACTTGGGAGTGGAAGAGATGAAAGACCAGGTTGAGGGTGCCAAATTCCTCCAATCGCTATCTTTTGTCGATGCAAACAAGATCGGAGTACACGGATGGAGCTTTGGAGGTTTCATGACAACGAATCTGATGCTCTCCTATCCCGAAATCTTCAAGGTGGGTGTTGCCGGCGGCCCGGTCATCGACTGGCAATTTTACGAAGTAATGTACGGGGAACGATATATGGACACCCCGCAAGATAACCCCGAAGGATATGCAGGCTCTAACCTGCGTGCCAAGGCCGGCAACCTGAAGGGACGCCTGCAAATTATTATCGGAGGCACCGATCCTACCTGCGTACCACAGCACAGCATCACATTCCTGCGCGCATGCATCGATGCAGGAACGCAGCCCGACTTCTTCATTTACCCGGAAGACGGACATAACATGGTGGGCCGCGACCGTGTACATCTGCACGAACGCATAGCCCGATACTTTTTCGATTACTTAAAATAACAACCCTTCTAACAAAAACATTATGAAACTATTATTATTAGGCTCCGGAGGACGCGAACACGCATTGGCATGGAAGATCGCCCAAAGCCCGAAAATCGAAAAATTATATATCGCTCCCGGTAATGCCGGAACAAGCGAAGTGGGCGAAAACATCGCCATAAAAGCCGACGACTTCGAAGCAATCAGGCAAACCGTCCTCGAAAAAGGGATCGACATGGTGGTTGTGGGTCCGGAAGATCCGCTGGTAAAAGGCATATACGACTACTTCAAACAAGATGAAGCCCTGAACAAAATCCCTGTCATCGGCCCGTCGAAGGCAGGAGCTGTTCTCGAAGGGAGCAAAGAATTTGCCAAAGGTTTCATGCAACGCCACGGCATCCCCACCGCCGGATATAAAAGCATTACGGCAGACAATTTGGAAGAAGGTCTGGCATATCTCAAGACCTTGCAAGCTCCTTATGTCCTAAAAGCAGACGGATTGTGCGCAGGAAAAGGCGTATTGATACTCCCGACGCTGGAAGAAGCCCAAAAAGAACTGAAGGAAATGCTGGGAGGTATGTTCGGAAAAGCCTCGGCCACCGTTGTCATAGAAGAGTTCCTAAGCGGCATTGAATGCTCGGTTTTTGTATTGACCGACGGGAAAAGTTACAAAATCCTGCCCGAAGCAAAAGATTACAAACGCATTGGAGAAGGCGACACGGGCCTGAATACCGGAGGAATGGGCTCCATCTCTCCCGTACCGTTTGCCGACGCTGCCTGGATGAAAAAGGTGGAAGACCGCATTATCCGCCCCACAATCGAAGGATTGGCCGAGGAAAACATCGACTACAAAGGCTTTATTTTTTTCGGATTAATTAATGTAAAAGGTAATCCGATGGTCATCGAATACAATGTTCGCATGGGCGATCCGGAAACAGAAAGCGTCATGTTGCGAATAAAAAGCGATTTGGTCGACCTGCTTGAAGGCGTGGCCGAAGGAAATCTTGCCGAAAGAGTTCTGGAAACGGATCCGCGAAGTGCGGTATGCGTCATGCTTGTTTCCGGCGGATACCCCGAGACTTATGAAAAAGGATTCCCCATTACAGGCATAGAAGAAGCGCGCAATGCAGGAAGCATCGTATTCCATGCAGGAACAGCCTGCAAAGAGGGACAAACCGTAACGGCAGGCGGACGTGTCATTGCCGTAAGTTCTTATGGGAAAGATAAGAAAGAAGCTCTGGCAACGTCATTTGCAAATGCAAAAAAGATAGAATTCAACAAGAAATATTTCCGCTCCGATATCGGATTCGACTTGTAACAATTTAAAACATTCCCCATGAGCGTAAGGAATAAATTTCAATATGCAGTGGCAACAGGAAGAAGAACTCTTCTTGTTGCTACCATCATTGCCTTACTCATTTGGGGAATTACTTTACAAAAATGGGAAGACGGATATGTCTTCTTAGCCGTTTTTGCCGCAACATTCCTGCTGACGGAGCTGAACACACGCTTCGCACTGATACGCACCCGCACGGCACTTCCGGCAACAATGTTTCTATTATTCTGCGGAACACTTCCCGTCTTGCACGTCATTTCGTGGAGTTGTCTGTTACCTTTCCTCTACATATTTCTGTTACATTCACTCTTTAAGAGTTACGAGTCATACTCGTGTCATGCGACCATTTTCCACACATTTCTTTCACTGAGCCTCATCAGTCTGATTGTTCCACCGATAATTTTCCTCGGTTTCTTCATTTATTTGCACATGGTCAGTCTGCGCTCATTGAACATACGTTCCTTTTTTGCCGGAATAATCGGGCTGATCACTCCCTATGTATTTATGGTCAGTTTTGCCATTTTCTACGATAAACCGGACATATACATGCCCGTTCTTGAAAAGATATATACGTTTTCCCCCATCGATTACAGCCGTCTTTCTCTGCAAACATACGCCTCGTGGGGTGTCATTCTCCTGCTTTCTTTCGTAGGAAGTACCTCTTATCTGACATCCCGGCACAAGGACAAAGTAAAAACCCGCATCCTTCTGCATATCATTTTCATGATGCAAATCTGGATAATCGCCCTGGCGTTTTTACAACCGCAATACGCCGAACATTTACTTTTACTGCAGATTGTAAACTGTTCTATCCTATGCAGTCACCTGTTTGCCCTGACGTTCAATCGCTTTACGCGCGTCTTCTTTGCCCTGACCTGCGTCCTTTGGATCGCACTTTACTTATTCAACCTATGGATGCCTTCATTCAATTTTTTATAGAGTGGGGTTATGCCGGAATGTTTATTTCGGCCTTTTTAGCAGGAACTGTCCTTCCATTCAGCTCGGAAGCCGTTCTTATAGCCTGCATAGGCTTGGGACTTGATCCGGTACTCTCGGTCGCCGCCACTGCCGCCGGAAACATTTTGGGAGGAATGACGTGTATCGGGATAGGAAGACTGGGGAAAAAAGAATGGATCGAGAAATATTTCAAGATAAACAAAGAGCAAATAGATCGGGCTTCGCGCTTTATTCATAATCGCGGGGCCTGCATGGCCCTATTCTCTTTCCTGCCCGTTATAGGAGACGCAATACTGATCGTGTTAGGACTGATGCGGGCAAATTTCCTTGTTGCCGTGCTTTTCATGGCCATCGGAAAGTCGGCCCGTTATGCCATCCTGGCAGGAACAGCATTAGGAGTTATCCAATTATTCAACTAAACATCCCCGCGTTATGCTACAATTAGAACCTACCGCCGACGGAAGCAACACCTTATATGTACCGGAACTACAGGAACATTACCATTCGATAAAGGGAGCGCTGACCGAATCGATGCATATTTTCATCGAAATGGGACTGCGGCATTCCACCGTTCCATCGCCACATGTTCTCGAAATAGGGTTCGGGACCGGCCTGAACGCTTTCCTTACCCTGCTGGAAGCCGAGCAAAACAAGCGGAAAACAAGCTATACAAGCATAGAACTTTTCCCCGTCGGAGAGGAAATCATCCAGCGTCTGAAATACCCCGAAGGCATTTGCCCGGAGCATAAAGACCTGTATTATAAATTACATTCCGCCGAATGGGGAACAACCGTCCCGATAACTTCTTTATTCACGCTGCACAAAATCGAAGCCGATTTTACCCAATACCCCATAAAAGGGAAATACGACATCGTCTACTTCGACGCCTTCGCCCCCGAAAAACAACCGGAGATGTGGAATGAAAGGTTGTTCAAGGAATTATACTCCGCCCTGAACATAAACGGAATACTTACCACCTATTGCGCAAAAGGAACGGTACGCCGTATGCTAAAGGCCTGCGGCTTTTATGTAGAACGTCTGCCCGGACCGCCCAAAGGAAAACGGGAAATCTTACGGGCCACGAAGACGGTTTGACAAAAACATCCCCGCCAAATGCAATACAATAAAAAACATTATCTTTGCAACATGAAAATAAATCATCTCATTATCCTGCTGTTTGCACTGATCATCCTGCAGGGATGCGGGGGGAAAAACCGGACATCCGACCGGCCGACGCTGACCGTCACCCTTGAACCTCTGCGCTATTTTACCGAAGCCATTGCCGGCGACAGATACAACGTGGTCAGCATGGTTCCCGAAGGAAACAGTCCTGAGACTTACGATCCGACGCCCCAACAAATGGTTGCGCTAACAAAAAGTACGGCTTATCTGCGCATCGGATATATCGGATTTGAACAAAACTGGATGGACAAGCTGAAATCCAACGCACCGCATCTCCGCATATTTGACACTTCGCAAGGTGTCTCTCTCATCCGCGAGGAAACATTTGAGCACGGAGACCACCACCATCCGGAAGGAGTAGAGCCACATATCTGGAACTCGCCGAGAAATGCATCCATCATAGCAACCAACATTTACCATGCGCTTTGCGACATCGACTCGGGAAACCGCGCTTATTACAAACAACGTCTGGACAGCCTTTCCCTGATAATCGAGCGCACCGACCAAAAAATCCGCTCATTGCTCTCGACAGCCGACAGCACATTCCTCATTTACCATCCGGCGCTTTCATATTATGCGCGCGATTACGGACTGACACAGATCAGCATCGAGGAAGGCGGGAAAGAGCCTTCTCCCACACGTTTGCAGGAACTGATAGAAAAATGCCGCCGTGCAAACGTGCAAACCATATTCGTCCAACAGGAGTTCGATACCCACAATGCGGAATCCATCGCGCGGGAACTTAAACTGAACATCATCCGCATCAACCCGTTGAACTACCATTGGGAAGAAGAAATGATCCGAATAGCCGGCGCACTAAACAAAAAGAAACAATCATGACAACACAACCTCTCATACGATTATCAGGGGTATCTGCCGCATACGATAAGAAGATTGTATTGGAAGATGTAAATCTTACCATTTACGAACACGACTTCTTAGGCATCATCGGCCCGAACGGTGGAGGAAAGACCACGCTCATAAAACTAATATTAGGACTTCTTTCCCCTACAAAAGGCTCCATCGAGTTCTACCGTAACGGCATAAAATGCCCGGGAATCAGCATGGGCTATCTCCCTCAGTATAATTCCATCGACAAAAAGTTCCCCATCTCCGTATATGAAGTTATCCTTTCGGGACTGAACAAACAAAAATCTTTGTTCCGGCCGTTCTCGAAGAATGACCACAAACGGGTGGAACAAATACTTTCTCAAATGGGACTGGAAGAGTACAAGAACCACCCCATCGGACAATTAAGCGGAGGCCAACTGCAAAGAACTCTACTGGGACGTGCGCTGGTGGCCGATCCCCAAGTCCTCATTTTAGACGAGCCGAACACTTACATCGACAAACGTTTTGAAGCAAAGCTCTACTCGTTGTTGGAAGAAATCAACAAAACTCATGCAATCATTCTGGTAAGTCATGACATAGGGAGCGTGATACAGAATGTGAAAAGCATCGCCTGTGTAAACGGAAGATTGGATTATCATCCCGATACGGAGATACCGTCTGACTGGATAGAACAGCATTTTGGTTGTCCCATAGAGCTATTGGGACACGGAAACCTGCCGCACCGTATATTAAAATCCCACCATCGGCAAGAAAACACGCCTTCAAACGCTTGATAAAGAAACTTTAATACCGGAAAACATCCCGATAGCAAATTCTTTGCTATCTTTGCGACCATTGATGAAAAAAAGAAAATCTAAAACAACCAATGAAACAGTATAATAAGATCAATAACCTGACGGGATGGTTCGTTTTTGCCATTGCCGCACTTACTTATTGCCTGACTGTCGAGCCGACCGCCAGCTTCTGGGACTGCCCGGAATTCATTACAAGCGGATATAAATTAGAAGTCGGACATCCTCCCGGCGCACCGTTTTTCATGCTGACGGCCAATTTTTTCAGTCTGTTTGCGAGTGATCCTTCTCAAGTTGCCCTGATGGTCAACATAATGAGTGCGCTAATGAGTGCGGCATGTATTCTGTTTTTATTCTGGTCCATCACGCACCTGGCAAAAAAACTTATCTGCCCGGAAGGAGAAACAATGACATCCGGCAAGATAATCACAATCATGGGTTGTGGAATAGTAGGCGCTTTAGCTTATACATGGAGCGATACTTTCTGGTTCAGCGCCGTAGAAGGTGAAGTATATGCCTACTCAAGTTTGTTCACGGGCCTCGTCTTCTGGCTCATCCTGAAGTGGGAAACATATGCAAACGAGCCGCACAGTGACCGATGGCTTGTCCTTATCGCTTACCTTACGGGCCTTTCCATCGGGGTACACCTGCTGAACCTTTTGTGCATTCCCGCCATCGTGCTGGTATATTACTATAAGAAAAATGCCAACGCAAGCCTGAAAGGAAGTTTAATCGCCCTGGCAGGTTCAATGATACTTATCGCTGTTGTGCTGTACGGAATCGTACCGGGTATCGTAAAAGTCGGCGGATGGTTCGAACTTCTTTTCGTCAACACATTCGGATTTCCGTTTAACAGCGGTTTGGTGGTTTACATCTTCATTCTCGTGGCTTGTATTCTTTGGGGAGTTTATGAAAGCTTCAAGGCAACAAACCGCAAGCACATGAACGTTTCGTTCCTCGCCACCATTGCATTATTAGGCATTCCTTTTTACGGATACGGCTGGAAAAGCGTCATTTTCGGTGTTATCGTATTAAGTATTCTTGCCCTTTACCTGTTCGGAAACATTAAAGAAAAATACCGTGTCAGCGCACGCACCCTGAATACTTCCCTGCTTTGCCTGATGATGATTGTAGTAGGTTATTCATCATACGCGCTAATCGTTATCCGCTCGTCTGCCAATACACCGATGGATCAGAACTCACCGGAAGATATTTTTACGCTGGGCGAATACTTAGGACGTGAGCAATACGGAACAAGACCTTTATTTTACGGACAGACATACGCTTCGAAGCCTGCTTTAAAGCATGTAGAAGGCGGATGTGTTTACGACGTTGTAGAGGGTAGTCCGGTGTATCAAAGAAAAGAAAAGGAAACGCCCGATGAGAAAGACCGCTACGAAGTAGTACGCAATAAAATAGATTATAAATATGCGCAAAACATGTTGTTCCCCCGCATGTACAGCAGTGATCCAGAACACATCAAGGCATACGAAATGTGGACCGGCGGCATAAGAGGGAGAAAAGTAACCTATGATCAATGCGGAGAACCACTAAATCTCACCATTCCGACGCAGTGGGACAACATTAAATTCTTCTTCAATTATCAGCTAAACTTCATGTATTGGCGCTATTTCATGTGGAACTTTGCCGGAAGACAAAACGATATTCAAGGACAAGGAGAGATAGAACACGGCAACTGGATAACGGGCATCCCGTTCATAGATAACTTCCTTATCGGAGATCAAAGCCAATTGCCGAGCGAACTGAAGAACAATAAAGGACATAATGTTTTCTATTGTCTGCCCTTAATATTGGGACTGCTCGGTTTGTTCTGGCAGGCCAACAAAGGACAAAAAGGCGTTCAACAGTTCTGGATTGTGTTCTTTTTGTTCTTCATGACGGGACTGGCCATCATACTTTACCTCAACCAGACCCCCAACCAAGTACGCGAACGCGACTACGCATACGCAGGTTCTTTCTATGCTTTCGCCATCTGGATAGGATTAGGCGTAGCCGCTATAGCCCAAATACTGAGAAAAAAACTGAAAGAAAAACCGTCTGCCATCATAGCAAGCGTGGTCTGCCTGTTCGTCCCTCTGCAAATGGTCAGCCAGACATGGGATGATCACGACAGAAGCGGGCGTTATACATGCCGCGATTTCGGCCAAAACTATCTGAACAGCGTACAGGCTGAAGGAGCTCCAATCCTGTTCACCAACGGAGACAACGATACCTTCCCGCTCTGGTATAACCAGGAAACCGAAGGTTTCCGCACCGATGTCAGGGTATGCAACCTGAGCTACCTGCAAACCGACTGGTACATAGACCAGATGCGACGCCCGGCTTACGACTCTCCATCGGTTCCCATCGACTGGAAGAGAATCGACTATGTGCAAGGACATAACGAATATATTCCGATACGTCCCGATGCAAAAGCTGTAATCGACAAATATTATCAGCAAAACCCGGAGGAGGCAAAACAAGAATTCGGCGAGAACCCGTATGAACTGAAGAACGTTTTGAAGTATTGGGTGCGTTCTTCGAGAGAAAACATGCAGATGATTCCGTCGGACAGTCTCGTTATCAAACTCGATAAAGAAGCAATAAAACGTTCCGGAATGCTCGTCCCTGATTCGATTCCCGAATATATGTATATCTCTTTAAAAGGGAAAAGCGGACTATACAAGAGCGAACTCATGATGCTGGAAATGCTTGCCAATGCTAATTGGGAGCGTCCTTTATACATAGCCATAACCGTCCCGTCGTCATACCACCTCGGCATGACGGATTATCTCCTGCAGGAAGGTCTCTCATACCGCATCACTCCTTTCAACAATGCGCAGACGGGGTATCGCATGGATAGCGAAAAGACCTACGACTGCCTGGTAAATAAATTCAAGTTCGGCGGGATAAGTAATCCGGACGTGTACTTGGATGAGACGACACGCCGCATGTGTGACACGCATCGCCGCACATTCGTCGACCTGTCTACGCAGTTGATTAAAGAAGGCAAAAAAGAAAAAGCCCTGAAAGCACTGGATTATTGCGAGGAGGTTATTCCGAGCAGCGTCATACCACATGACTATATTTATGGGAAATCGAACGAAATGGCCCTGAATTATGCCGCGTTGGGGAAAACAGACAAAGCCGTTGACATCATAAGTCAAATGGCAGATAATGCCATAGAATATGCCACGTGGTATCTCAGTTTAGACGACAACCGCTTCAACGCATCGTATGAAGAATGCGCACGCCACTTCTACATTTTGCAGAACTTATGCGAATCGCTTTCAAAAATGAAAGATCCGCAAACCGGAAACATGCCGGAAGAAGCAACAATCTATGCACAAAAATTGAAAGAAATATACGATATACTGGACGCACGTTTAGGTCAAACAGACGAACCGAACACAACAGAATAAGACATGCTCATCGAACAACCGCCATTACTTTTACGTCTTCTTTATCCGGCCGCCCTGTGGCGTATGGATAAAGAAGACAAATCCGTATATCTTACTTTCGACGATGGTCCCATACCCGGCATAACTCCTTGGGTACTCGATGTGTTGGACAAATACAATGTAAAGGCCACTTTCTTCATGGTGGGCGATAATGTACGGAAACATCCCGAGATATTCCAGATGGTAAAAGAGCGCGGACACCGCATAGGGAACCATACATATAACCACATCCGCGGCTTCGAATACAGAAGCAGCAACTATCTTTCCAATACAGACAAGGCAAATGAGTATTTGCACACCGACTTGTTCCGACCACCGCACGGGCACATGAGATGGTGCCAATACTGGACATTGAAGAGCAAGTACCGCATCGTCATGTGGGATTTAGTCACGCGCGATTACAGTAAATGCCGAAACGGGAAACAAGTATTCGAAAACGTTAAGCGCTATGCCCGCAACGGCTCCATCATAACGTTTCACGATTCCGTAAAATCGGAAAGGAACATGAAATACGCACTTCCCCGCTCCATTGAATGGTTGCTGGCACAAGGTTACCGGTTTAAAATATTCGATTGACAAAAAAACAAGCGACCTGCGACACAATCAATTCGCAAGTATCTCACAAACTTTGTCCTGAAACGAACGGGCTTCCGAGAGCTTTAAAACATTTTGATTCATTATGCTGAATGCAAGCATGTGTCCGTTTGCAGCTTTTACATAGCCGGCCAGCGTGCTGATGCCCGTTATGGCCCCTGTCTTTGCGCGGACATTTCTGAAAGCTTTTCCTTTCTTCATCCGATTGCGCAGGCTGCCGTCCACACCGGCTATCGGGAGAGCGCCGTAAAGAGGGCGGAAAATTTCGCCATGGTAATAGGCATACTTCAAATAAGCCAGCAAGAGTTCCGGAGAAACAAAGTTGTATGGTGAAAGACCGCTCCCGTCCACTATCCGGAAATTCGAAGGAAGCATACCGACTTCTTCCTGCATGAAACGCCTGACGGCCTTCTTCCCTTCATCGAATCCTGCCCGCGATGCTCCCGTTTCCCGAAAGCCCAAATGATGGAAAAGGGCTTCGGCACATAAATTGTCGCTCTCTTTCAACGTCTGTTTCAAGACAGTTTCCATAGGACGATGAAGAACATAAAGCTGCGATGCCTCCTCAGGACAAAGAGAATATGCCACCGACTGTACCACAACGCCCTGTTCTTTTAGCCGGGAATAGAACGTCTGTACAAAAAAATCTTCCGACGATACAAGACTTAATTCCTCGCTAACGGTTGAAACACAATTGCCCGTCACGATAATCGTATTCTTATTATGCATCCAGTCGCGGGTTATTTTCAGATTTCCTGCCCGCGAATCAGCACTCACAGCCCGGTTTTCAACATGATATGACGGCGACTTCGGAGTAACCTTTACCGAAGGATGCTCCCCCAGACGCGCAGGAGATACCGTAACTTTCACGCATCCCCGGTTTAACATGAGGGGCGACAAATAAGGCTGAAACGATGAAGGAGCGTCATCCCATGCCCATCCCGGTCCCCAGAAGACGGAATCCGTAAAAGAGACGTCGGCCATCAACCTGCCACGCACCGCCCGAATGCCTGCCTCGCTGACGGCTTTTACCAGGCTGTCCATATCTTCTTCCATAAACAACGGATCGAATCCTCCCACAAGATACAAATCGCCATTCAGCGTATCGTTTTTCACCGTCCCGGTATAAGCAAGCTTCGTATCGAAAGTATAGGCCGTTCCCAACCGGGCCAGCGCAGAAACAGAAGTAATAATCTTCTGCGTAGATGCCGGACGAGACAGTTTTCCCGACTGATAACGATAGAGATACTGCCCCTCTGTCAAGTCGAATACGGCGATGCCCGCTTCCGAAGTCTTCAAAAGGACGGAAGAATGCACAAGATTTTCCAGCCGCTCTGCCACGGACTGAGCCTTTGCTCCGACCGTCAGCAGGCAGCAAAATACATAAAACAAGACGAAACGATTCATACGACAATACCGTTTATAACTCCCGAAGAACCTCTCCAACCGTAGGATGAGGGAAAACATAACGCTTCCATTCCGAGAACTTTCTTCCATCTGCAATCATCATCCCACCCATAACAATCAGTTCGGAAGACGGATTCCCCAGCATGTGCAGTCCCAGCAACGTGCCATCACTGCCCACAAGCGCCTTACAAAGTCCGTTCTGCCCTTCATTCTCGGCAACGAAACGTCCTGAAAAACTCATCGGAATGCGGATAACCTCATAAGCCATCCCCGCATTACGCAAAGCGTCTTCCGTGCTTCCAACGGAAGCAACTTCAGGATTGGTATACACAACGCCCGGTATGGCCCGGTAATCCATTGCGTCGGGTTCTCCCAAAATATGACGAACGGCCGTTTCCGCCTCGCGCACCGCCGTATGTGCCAACAAGGATTTTCCATTCAAATCGCCGCAAACATATACGTCGGGGGCAGACGTCAGCAGATGTTCATCCGTCTTAATACAGTTGCGCGCATCACGTTCCAGATTCAGGTTTTCCAGCCCGAACCCTTCGGTCTGCGGGCGTCGCCCTACGCTGAGAAGCAGTCGCTCGCTTTCCACTTCCACGGTCTCCCCGGAACACTCACAGGTTACTTTTATCAATCCATCAGTTTGTTTTACCGAAAGCACCCGCGTGTTCAGAAGAAAACGCACGCCTCTTTTCCCGTATTCGTTTCGAAGCATGGCAGCCAGCTCTCCATCGATTCCCCCCAAGATCTCGTTCTGCATCTCCACCACCGTCACGCTTATGCCCAGACTGTTGAATAAAGAAGCAAACTCCATCCCGATGACTCCCCCGCCGATTACGGTTAGAGAATGAAACATTTCCTTATTGTCCAAAGCATCTTTATGCGTCCAATACGGCACATCCCCCAGTCCTTCTATCGGAGGAATTACCGAACGACTTCCGGTGCAAAGCATCATTTTCTCACATTCATAGGTATCTTCTCCGCAACGTATCGTATGGGCATCGACAACAAACGCCTCTCCCTGCACAATCGTCACCTGCTGTGCCGTAAGACGAGCCTTTACTCCCAACACCAGCTTGCGGACAACCTTCGACTTTCGCGCCACCATTTTTCCCAAATCAAAAGACGGTTGGGATACGGAAACGGCATATTTCGATGCATGCTTTGCCATGTCCAAGACTTTTGCCGAGTACAATAATGCTTTCGTCGGAATACATCCTTCATTAAGACAGACACCTCCCAAAGCGTTTTTCTCGAAAAGCACAACGCTCAATCCCGCTTTTCCGGCAGCTTCGGCTGCAGTATATCCCGCAGGGCCGCCCCCTATTATTGCAACCTGATACTTCATAAACCGTTGATTTAATATTTAAATTTGTACTATAATCGAATTGTTTCGTTTTAATAAAGCCCGGACAAACATGTCTTCGTTCTTAGGAGAGACCAAGACATAGGCCGTCTTTCCTTTCCCGTTCCGATAAATAATCTTCAAACGATGCAGAGACAATGCCGGAGAGGATTCCCACGATGCGGAACGTTCCACCCGCACAATCTGCATCACATCTACGGAAAAATCTTTCTTGAAGAACCTCCCTCCTTCGATGCAAAGGCGCCCGTCGTCCATGATGATGTATTGAGTGTGAATCAACGCCTCGATCAATATTATCAGAACGATGGCAAAAAGAAGTGTCGCAAGCAGGAGATGTATCCAAAAACTCCAAAACAACAAGCATGAGACAAGCACGATTATGACCCAATACCAGCCTCCGACTTTTGAAAGAAAGGTTCTCATCTTTGCATAAGAATTAATATTTCATCGTGAAGATAGTAAATTCTCTCCAGAAAAGAGACATAGAATAAAAAAAGACATCGATTACCTTTTCAGATAACTTTTTTGTAGCTTTGCAAACATAATATATTTCTTTAGGTATGATACGAAAATTCGATTTCCTTGTTATCGGCTCAGGTATAGCTGGAATGAGCTTTGCTTTAAAAGTAGCACATAAAGGTTCTGTGGCATTAATCTGCAAAGCCGGCTTAGAAGAAGCCAATACATATTACGCTCAAGGCGGTATCGCCTCGGTTACAAACCTGAAAGTCGATAACTTTGAAAAGCATATTCACGACACCATGGTTGCAGGAGATTGGATAAGCGATCCCGCCGCCGTAGAAAAGGTGGTGAAGAATGCTCCGGCACAAATAGAGGAATTGATAAAATGGGGCGTAGAGTTTGACAAAAAAGACAACGGCGAGTTTGACCTTCACCGGGAAGGAGGACATTCCGAGTTCCGAATCCTTCACCATAAAGACAATACAGGTGCCGAAATTCAAACCAGTCTGATAAAAGCAGTAAAACAACATCCTTCCATCACCATATTCGATCATTTTTATGCCGTTGAAATCATTACGCAACATCATTTAGGCATCATCGTAACCCGACATACACCGGGCATCAAATGTTACGGCGCCTATGTGCTAAACGAGGCGACAGGAGAAGTGGAAACATTCCTCTCTAAAGTAACAATTATGGCCACGGGCGGATGTGAAGCGGTTTACAGACACACAACAAATCCTCTTGTTGCTACAGGAGACGGCATCGCAATGGTCTATCGCGCCAAAGGAGCCGTAAAAGACATGGAATTCATTCAATTTCACCCCACGGCCCTTTATCATCCGGGAGACCGTCCCAGCTTCCTGATAACCGAAGCGATGAGAGGATATGGCGGCGTCCTTAAAAATCTTGCCGGGGAAGAATTTATGCAAAAATACGATCCTCGCTTATCACTGGCCCCGCGCGACATTGTAGCACGCGCCATTGACAACGAAATGAAACAGCGGGGAGAGGATCATGTATATCTGGATGTAACGCACAAAGATCCGGAAGAAACAAAAAAACATTTCCCGAACATTTACAAAAAATGCCTTAGTTTGGGAATAGATATTACCAAAGATTACATACCCGTTGCGCCGGCTGCGCATTATTTATGCGGAGGAATTAAAGTAGACTTGGACGGACAATCAAGCATTCGTCGGCTGTATGCTCTCGGTGAATGCTCATGTACCGGACTGCACGGAGGGAATCGTTTGGCATCAAACTCTCTGATTGAAGCTATCGTATATGCAGATGCTGCGGCAAAGCATGCCCTCAGCGTAATAGACCGTTACGACTTTAACGAAGATATTCCCGAGTGGAATGATGAAGGAACCATAAGCACAGAAGAACGCATCCTGATAACGCAAAGCATGAAAGAGGTGAATCAGATAATGGAATCCTATGTAGGCATCGTAAGAAGCAATCTGAGACTCGTTCGCGCGTGGAACCGATTGGATATACTTTACGAAGAAACAGAACGTTTATTTAAGCGCGTAAAGGCATCTCGCGAGATCTGTGAATTAAGAAACATGATCAACGTAGGTTATCTTATCACGCGACAGGCCATGGAACGCAAGGAAAGTCGAGGATTGCACTACACGATCGACTATCCGCATCACGCAAATACAGACAAAACAGAATGAAAAATAAAAGCGGGGACTGGATAAATCCAATCCCCGCTTTTTCATCCGTATACTAAAATCTGCACTTATTCTCCCCAATGCACCTCTGCTTCCCGTTTTTCCCGGTCTATAACTTCTTTAGCTTTCCGGGCATACACAATCAAACGGAATGAACGATCGTATGTAAAATAGCTCCACATCCAGTTCAACAATACATTAATTTTATTTCTAACTCCCAAAATAGAGCGTAAATGAACTACCAGCCATAAGAACCAGGCAAACCATCCTTGCGTCTTAACAGAGCTAAACTCTGCCACAGCTTTATTCCTTCCGACAGTAGCCATGGAACCTAAATTTTTGTAACGGAAAGGCTTCATTTCTTCTCCCGATGCTATTCTTTTTAAATTATCGGCCAAAAGTTTTCCTTGCTGGATTGCGACCTGTGCCAATTGCGGATGCCCATTAGGATATTCAGGATCTCCATCCAACATGATACACTGGTCACCGATGCAATACACATTTGAAAGTCCTTCCACACGGTTAAAAGCATCAACTTTAATACGTCCGCCTCTTCCTATTGAAGCTTCCGGAATATTCCCTATCATATTCGCCCGAACACCACTCACCCAAATGAACGTACGAGTAGGAATTTCAACGCCATCTTCCAAAATTACTTTATGATCATTATAATCAACAACCTTCTTCCCCAAACATACATTTACGCCCATTTTGCGGAGAAACTCGGCAGCTTTATTCGAAGATTCCATCGACATACCCGACAACAAACGATTGGTAGCTTCAAGCAAATAAATATGAAGAAGATTATTATCCATATCCGGATAGTCTTTCGGAAGCACATAATGCTTCATCTCTGCCAAAGCACCTGCAATTTCTACGCCTGTTGCTCCGCCACCAACAATGACAATATTAAGAAGTTCTGTGCGTTCCTGCTCTGTAGCACACGTAACACTACGTTCAAAATTCGCCAACAAAGCGTTACGAAGTCCCATTGCTTCCGCCAAAGTTTTCATTGGGATCGCTTCCTCTTCGATATGTTTATTCCCAAAAAAATTGGAAGTTGTACCCGCTGCAAGAATTAAATAATCATACTCCACCTTACCTATCGAAGTCTGTAAGATATTACGATCCGGATAAATAAAGCGGGCTTCCCCCATACGAAAATAAACATCTCCTTTCTGTTTGCAAAAAATCTTTCGAAAAGGGAAAGATATTGAACTTGGTTCCAAACCAGCAGAAGCGACCTGATAAATCAAAGGAGGGAATTGATGATAGTTATTTTTATCAACAAGAATGACTTGAAAACCCGAATTTGAAAGTTCATTTGCCAATTTTAAACCTCCAAATCCCCCTCCAACGATTACAATTCTTTTCTTACCTTTTTCCTTTGCAATGTTAAAACTCATATCAACCTACTAACTTATTAAACAAAAAACATTTCCTGATCACGAAAAAATTCCCCAAACAAGAACTCCGCCGCAGGGAGGATTCCCCGCGGCGGAGCCTGACAAAACGGCAACTACCTACTCTCCCACTTGCGCAGTACCATCGGCGTGAC
>CALUET010000007.1 GCA_944319745.1 uncultured Phocaeicola sp.
TTCTAATTGCAACACTAAGATAAGTGAAAAATCTGAAACGGCAAAATCCTGGGCAACTTTTTGTTGCTCAGGAACTTATAAATAAAGTTATAAAGTTAAATTATAGTGTTGCGGAATTAAGGATAAATATCACCAATTTTTCGTTACCTTTGTGAAGGTTTATGCAACAATTTATTACCAAAATAACACTATATGCATCGTTTTTTATTCCACTTTTTCCTTCTGGCAGGAATTATTCTGAGCGTAACTCCAGCACAAAGTCAGACAAACGGGCGCTACATCGATGTAACCGGAACCGCCGAAATAGAAATTATTCCGGATAAAATACATTATATCGTCGAAATAAAAGAATACTTCAAAGAAGAATTCGAGACACATGCAAAGCCGGAAGAATACCGAACCAAAGTGTCTCTATCGCAAATAGAACAAGAATTTAAACAGGCTTTAATGCAGGCCGGCATCCCGGAGAAAGCGATCCGCACCCAGGAAATCGGGAACTATTGGCGAGAACCCGGAAAAGATTTTCTCATATCAAAACAGTTCGACATTACCCTGACAAGCTTCGATCAAATAAATAAAATCATTGAAAACATCAACACACGGGGTATCAGCAATATGCATATCGGCACATTGGAGAACAAGAATCTGCAAGCCTACAAGAAAAAAGGACAGATCAGTGCCTTAAACGCTGCAAGGGAGAAAGCAGAATATCTCGTTGAAGCAACCGGGAACAAGTTGGGAAACGTAATCCACATCGTTGAGAATGATGCAGACATGTCTTTTCTTTCTTCCAGTCCACAACGTAATATCCGTGTATCCGATGCATTCTCTTACGATGAATACCGCGTCATTAAAAAGAGTTATTCGCTACGTGTAAGATTTGAGATTGTGGAAAAATAAGAGCATCATATAGAAAAGAAAATCCCTCACAGGCAGAAAAACGAATCGTACAACGGCGGCTTGTGAGGGATTTTTCCTGTTTTTATTTCCGGAACGGCGGCTTCACCACCCTGGCTTTCAGGCGGCGTCCGCGGTTGTCCAGGCAGATTTCCGTACCGGGGGCCGCATAAGCCGTCCCAACATATCCCAGTCCGATACCGATTTTCCGCATAGGCGACATGGTGCCCGACGTCACCTTTCCTATCTGATTTCCGCCGGCATCGGTCAATGCATAACCGGCTCTCGGTATTCCTCTGTCCACCATTTCAAAACCGACCAGCTTACGGGAAACGCCTTCCGCTTTCTGTCGCTCAAGAATATCCCGGCTGATAAAATTTTTACCGTCGACAAACTTTGTAATCCAGCCCAAACCGGCCTCGATGGGCGAGGTCGTATCGTCGATATCATTCCCATACAGACAAAAACCCATCTCCAGACGCAAGGTATCACGCGCGCCCAGTCCCACCGGTTTTATGCCATATTCTTTTCCGGCATCGAACAATGCATTCCACACCGTCAAGGCGTTTTCCGGAGAAAAATACAATTCAAATCCTCCGGCACCCGTATATCCGGTATTGGATATCACCATGTTTTTTATACCGGCCAGCTCACCTATACAAAAACTATAGTAAGGAACAACCGACAAATCAAGGGAAGTCAGTTTCTGCAAGACCTTTATTGCATCAGGTCCCTGCACGGCCAACTGCGCCACACCGTCGGAAATATTTTCAAGTTCGGCCTTCATCGGGTTATGATTACAGCACCATTCCCAATCTTTTTCTATATTGGCCGCATTCACCACCAGCATATATTTTCCGTCCGCGCAGGCGTATACGAGCAAATCATCCACGATTCCTCCCGTTTCATTGGGAAAACATGTGTATTGCACCTTCCCCGGTACCAGACGGGAGGCGTCGTTTGAGGTAACATATTGAATAAAATCCAACGCTTTCTCGCCTTTCACCAGAAATTCTCCCATGTGAGAGACATCGAATACGCCCACCGACCGGCAAACCGTCTGGTGTTCTTCAATGATTCCGGTGTATTCTATGGGCATATCATAGCCCGCAAATTCATGCATTTTCGCTCCCAAAGAGCGATGAATGTCAGTAAATGGAGTTGTTTTCATAAAGCACTATTTTATAAAAGGAAACTATAAAATTTCATTTCCATCGGTTACATGACAGTCAAGCATCAATATCTTCCGGCTGTCAGGCGGGCAATTTCCACAATAACCTTTACGGCCTTTTCCATCGATTGTATCGGTACGAACTCAAAACGCCCGTGAAAATTCAATCCGCCGGCGAAGATATTCGGGCAGGGCAATCCCTTAAATGACAGTTGGGCGCCGTCCGTTCCTCCGCGAATGGCCCTTACTTTCGGCTCGACTCCTGCCTCTTTCATGGCAGCGAATGCAATATCTATGATGTGCATCAGCGGTTCCACCTGTTCACGCATGTTGTAATATTGATCTTTCACTTCGACCGTTACCGTACCTTCTCCGTATTTCCGGTTCAAAACCGAAGCACATTTTGTCATAAACGATTTGCGATATTCAAATTTTTCACGGTCGTGATCGCGAATAATATAAGATAATTCGGTTCGTTCCACTTCGCCGTTCATGCCTATCAAATGATAAAATCCTTCATATCCTTCGGTTGCTTCGGGAACTTCCTCGGCTGGCAATAAAGAAACGAACTCGTTTGCCACACGCATGGAATTCACCATTTTATTTTTTGCATAACCAGGATGTACATTACAGCCGCAGACTTTCACCTTGGCCGATGCGGCGTTGAAGTTTTCAAACTCCAGTTCCCCTACTTCACCTCCGTCCATCGTGTAAGCCCATTTACAGCCGAATTTCTCCACATCAAACTTATGTGCTCCCAAGCCGATTTCCTCGTCGGGATTAAAACCTATGCGGATTTTCCCATGTTCAATCTCAGGATGTTCTTTCAGATAGGCGACGGCCGAAATAATCTCTGCGATGCCTGCCTTATCGTCTGCGCCCAAAAGCGTGTGTCCGTCGGTAACAATCAGATCTTCTCCCACGTGATCCAACAACTCGGGAAACTGTCTGGGAGAAAGAATTATGTTTTCTTCTGCACAAAGCGCGATATCCTTTCCGTCATAATCCGGGACGATACGAGGCTTCACTCCCTTTCCACTCATGTCAGGACTGGTATCCATGTGGGCAATAAAGCCGATGGTCGGGACAGCCCTTTCGATGTTTGCCGGAAGAGTGGCAAACAAATATCCGTTTTCGTCCAGGGAAATTTCCTCCAGGCCGAGCGCTTCCAGTTCTATTTTCAGGTGCTTTGCAAAAACCAACTGCTTGTCCGTGCTGGGAGTTTTCCCCGTTGTTTCATCAGACTGCGTATCAAAACTCACATATTTCAAAAAACGTTCTACCAACTTCATAATGCTTTTATTCTTATATTTCGATGAGGTAAAATTAAATATAAACCCACGTTTAACCAAACAGATTATCTTTTTTTAGGAATATCCGCCCGATGTTCTCCCGCAAAGCGCATATTATGTTCCATATAAGAATAGCGTAAAACATTTCTTCATATATTTTTCCATGACAAAAACAACGGTGTGTTTTCTTACAAAGCCCGAAATCTTTCTGCACAAAAAAGCCTTTCTTCAATACAGATATTGCGTATCTTTGCAGCAGGAAACGGAACGACAAAAGATGGATTATTGTAACGAATTAAACGAAAGTCAGCGTGACGCAGTATTATACAACGACGGCCCTTCGCTTGTGATAGCCGGGGCTGGTTCGGGAAAGACGCGCGTGCTTACTTATAAAATCGCATACCTGCTGGAGAATGGCTACCTTCCGTCATCCATTCTGGCGCTGACCTTTACCAACAAGGCTGCCCGTGAGATGAAAGAACGCATCGCCGCCCAAGTGGGCGAAGCGCGTGCGCGCTATCTGTGGATGGGAACCTTTCACTCTATCTTCTTGAGAATATTGCGGAAAGAAGCCGACAAGATAGGTTTTTCCCCGAATTTCACGATTTACGACACGAGCGACTCCAAAAGTCTCATAAAGGATATTCTTAAGGATATGAAGCTGGACGACAAGACATACAAGCCGGGATTTGTGCAAAACAGAATCAGTAATGCAAAAAACCGACTGATACTTCCGGGCGCTTACGCCACCGATCCTGAAATATATCAAAGCGATGTTTCGGCAAAAGTTCCCGCCATAAGAGATGTTTATTCCTGTTATATGGAACGATGCCGGCACGACAATGCCATGGATTTCGATGATATCCTGACCTATACATACCGGTTGTTTAACGAACATACGGACGTGCTTGAAAAATACGTCGAGCATTTCGACTATGTTCTTGTCGACGAATACCAGGATACGAACTATGCCCAGCATGCCATCGTGAAGCAACTTACGGAAAAGAAAAGGAAAGTCTGTGTAGTGGGCGACGATGCACAAAGCATTTATTCCTTTCGCGGTGCAAACATCGACAACATCCTTACCTTCACAAAACTCTATCCTGAGGCCCGTTTATTTAAGCTGGAAGAGAATTACCGCTCCACGCAGACCATTGTGAATGCGGCAAACAGTCTGATAGAAAAGAATCTTTACCGGATAAAGAAGGTGGTATTTTCAAAGCAAGCCCAGGGCGAACCGATCCCCGTTTATGCAGCATACAGCGATACCGAGGAGGGAGATATCGTAACCAATAAGATTGTTCGCATGCATACAACGGGGAATTACGGATACAACGATTTCGCCATATTATACCGAACAAACGCGCAAAGCCGCATATTCGAGGAGGCATTGCGCAAAAGGAACGTGCCATACCGCATCTACGGCGGCTTGTCTTTTTACCAACGCAAGGAGATAAAAGACATCATCGCCTATTTCCGTCTGGCGGTCAATCCCGATGACGGGGAAGCAATGAAGCGGGTTATTAATTATCCGACACGGGGTATCGGCAACACGACGCTGGGCAAAATCACCGATGCCGCAAACCGTTCGAACGTAAGTTTGTGGACCGTTCTGAAAAACATCGAAAACTACGATTTATCTTTCAACCGCGGTACCACAGCCAAACTGCAGAATTTTGGCGAACTCATAAGCGGATTTGTCAGTGAGGCTCCCTACAAAAATGCTTACGAACTGGGAAGTATCATCATAAAGGATTCGGGCATCGCCAGCGAAATTTACCAGAACCGCACTCCGGAAGACTTGAGCCAACAGGAAAACATAGAAGAACTTCTTAACGGCATGAACGACTTTTGCCTGAACCGACAGGAAGAAGGCAACGAAAATATCCTGTTAAGCGATTATTTGTCGGAGGTCTCACTCCTGACAGACCAGGATAACGACGATGACGAAACGCCTAAAGTCTCGCTGATGACCGTACACTCTGCCAAAGGACTTGAGTTTAAAAACATCTTTGTGGTGGGAATGGAGGAAGGTTTGTTCCCCAGCTCCATGACAAGCGATTCGCATAAAGCGATAGAAGAAGAACGGCGTTTGTTTTACGTGGCCATTACACGCGCGAAAGAACATTGTTTCCTGTCGTATGCAAAAAACCGGTTCAGATACGGAAAGTCGGAGTTCAGCTCACCGAGCCGTTTCCTCAAAGACATCGACACCTGCTATCTGAGTCTTCCGCAGGAGGCCATCCTTTCACAAAGGGTTGCCGAAAATGCGTCCGCATTCAGCCGGGAGAACCGCTTCGGAAGTGCAGAAACCCGGAACATAAACGACCGTTTCACGACACGTTCTTTCGGTTTCCATGAAGAAAACATCCGCAGCAACGAGCCTCCTTCACGGTTTGTCAAACCGATGTCAATGCGGAATCTGAAAAAAATCACGCCGGAATCTTCGGGAGAAGGCACTCATCTTTCAGGGGATACGCCGGCAGGTTTCGACAACATTGCCGAAGGACAAATCATAGAACATGAGCGCTTCGGCATCGGAGAAATTATACGAATAGAAGGAAGCGGCGGGAACAAGAAGGCAACGGTCCGTTTCCAAAACACCGGAGAAAAACAATTGTTATTAAAATTTGCACGCTTTAAAATAATCAATTAACCGCAAAACCATTTATGTCCGACCTGAACAATGTGCCATCGCCCTGTTACGTGATGGAAGAAAATCTGCTTAGAAAGAACCTGTCTCTGATAAAGCATGTGGCCGAAAGCGCCGGCGTGGAAATCATTCTGGCGTTTAAAGCTTTCGCCATGTGGAAATCTTTTCCCATATTCCGCGAGTACATCCGCAGCACTACCGCCAGTTCGGTGTACGAAGCGCGCCTCGCTTTCGAGGAATTCGGCAGCAAAGCCCATGCCTATTCTCCCGCTTATACCGAAGAAAATTTCCCCGACTTCTTAAAGTATTGCGACCACATTTCTTTTAATTCCCTGTCGCAATTTTACCGGTTTTACCCGATGGCCGTGGAAAGCAAAGAGCATGTATCATGCGGAATACGCATAAATCCGGAATATTCGGAGGTGAAAACAGAATTATACAATCCGTGTGCTCCGGGAACTCGTTTCGGAATAACGGCCGACATGCTGCCGGACAAATTGCCGGAAGGTATCGATGGCTTTCACTGCCATTGCCATTGCGAGTCGGACTCGTTCGAGTTGGAACGCACGCTGCAACACATTGAAGAAAAATTCTCCCGCTGGTTTCCGCAAATAAAATGGTTGAATCTGGGAGGAGGTCACCTGATGACACGAAAAGATTACGACACGAATCACCTGATACGCCTTCTGAAAGGTCTCAAAGCACGCTATCCGCATCTGCAAATCATCCTCGAACCGGGCTCCGCTTTTACCTGGCAAACCGGGACATTGGTGGCTTCGGTTGTCGATATTGTCGAGAGCCGTGGCATACGTACTGCCATTCTGGATGTCAGTTTTACCTGTCACATGCCCGATTGTCTGGAGATGCCTTACCAACCTCAAGTGCGGGGAGCTGAAAGCCTGCCTGCAGAAGCCGTAAAAAACGCTTCGTCCGACATGCACATTTACCGCCTGGGAGGGAACAGTTGCCTGAGCGGCGATTACATGGGGAGCTGGAAATTTGATCATGAACTCCGCGTCGGAGAACGCATCATATTTGAAGACATGATTCATTACACGATGGTAAAAACCAATATGTTTAACGGCATTCATCATCCATCCATAGCCCTTTTGCACTCGGACAACACGTTGGAAATCTTCAAAACATTCGACTATTCCGACTACAAAGGCCGGATGAGCTGACCGTTTCCCGCCTGAAGGGAAAAGCTATTTCATCCAACCTTTTCCCTTCAGACGAATCAAAAAGATCGTACCCCGGAAACAAAGTTCGATACACATAGCCAGCCATACGCCTTTCAGTCCCATTACGGGAGCAAGAACAGAAGCAAGAGTCAGACGAACAGCCCATATACTGAAAAAATTCATCAGGCAGGGAATCACGGTATTTCCTGCGCCAACGAACACACCATACGCAACGATTGCCGCAGCAAACATCGGTTCGGCAAAGGCTTCTATGCGTAAAGCCATCACACCCAATGCAAGAACTTCCTTATCGGGCGTCATTGTTCCAATGATAAGAGGCGCACCTATGTACATGATTATTCCCATTACACCCATGACTATCATGCCTAAAAATACCGTAATATATGCAAAGCGACGAGTCAAATCTTTTCGGCCGGCTCCGAAACTTTGGCCGACCAATGTGGTGGCAGCATCCGCTATTCCATAACCAGGCATGTAACATAAGCTCTCGGCTGTGATGGCAAATGAGTTGGCAGCTATCGATAAAATACCAAGAGGAGCGACAATAACCGTTGTCATGATCTGCGCTCCGCAGATTACAGCATGCTCTATTCCCATAGGAAGCCCGATACGAATGGCATGTTTCAAAGTGGTGTATGTGGGACGGAAACGTCCCCGTTCCTTTGTAAGAAGCAATTCTTTCGAACGGGAGCAAAGGAACCACAGCATAATAGCCGCAGAGCATAGCTCAGCAAGGCCGGTTCCCAATGCCGCACCTTCCACGCCCCATCCTGCGCCCGGCACCCAGAAAGTATGTCCGAGACACTGTAATTCTCTGGAAGGGAATATCAGGAAAAAATTAAACACGACGTCCAACACACACATCAATACGCTCAACAGACTGGGAACGCGCACATTACCGCTGCAACGCAACATGCTCCCTGCCAGAATATATAACTGCAATACCGGCAAAAAAGAGGCATAAATCAGGAAATACATCGAAGCATCATGATGAATGGAAACGTCCCCTCCCAACCAAACCGGCAATCTTCCGCTGATAAGCATCCCCGTCATTCCCCAAAGGATGCCGAATATGGTCACAGCAACCAACGCCTGACGAAGGATGGAACGAGCCTTTTGCATATCGCCTGCGCCGATGGCATGAGCCACTTGTACGGAAAAACCGGTAGCTGCGGCGGTACATGATCCACCAAACAACCAGGTGGTTGTCGAAACCAATCCGATAGATGCTGATGCTTCCGCGCCTAAACTTCCCACCATTGCCGCATCGATGTACTGCATGACAATGGACGAAAGTTGAGCCATAATGCCGGGAATACTAAGTTTCAATGTGAGACTTAGCTGCTGCCTCAGCGTCATTGGTTCGCCTTTACGTATAAGTAACAAAAGATCGTTCGATTCCATTTCTCGTTTTATTTCATCGTAAGCTGCTGCGTGCCTTAAACTTTGTTTCCCAATAACGAAACAAGCTGATTCGAATATGCCGTGCAAAAATCTTTCTTCTGCCTTTGGCTCTGCAAAATTAAAACAATAAACAGAAATTCCGAACAGAATAATTGCAGAATCACCCCGGCGGCATAGTAATAAAACGCGCAGAACCTTTTGTCAAAGATTCCGCACGTTTCAAAAGAATCGCCACATTCTTTTACTCAATGGCCAAGAGAATGATATTTATTTTAACGGCACCCGATTAAAAAGCCAAGACGTATCTTGCCCCCAATGTATTGTTTGCTTTCCCGTCAAAACTGATTTCTCCATCAATATACCACACGCAAAATGCACGAGAGCCGTTCAGCGTCGGAAGGAAATCCAACGAATATTCCGAGCTCGACCAGCCGCAATTTGTAAAATCACGGGCATAATCCTCTCCCAATTTTACGAACTGTTCCCTTATCAAACGGCTTACGGTGGTATTATAATCCCAATAAATATCCGGAATATCTCCGGAGTTTAACAACGACAATTCCTTTCCCGAAGGAAGATACCAGCCGCTGCTGTTTTCCGGAGCCGGAACTTTTTCGCGATACTCCACCGCTGTCACAACCGGATTTACCCGGTTTTCCGGAAAAGCTTCATTGAACAGCTCTATGCCTTTCGTATTGTTATATCCCAAAATCCTGTTCAAATTGTCTTCAGCCTCGTAATCTGTCTGACAAGAAATGATGCCTCTTTCCCAACATTCCTCGTTGTTTTCTATCCACTCTCCCACCGATTCACCGGAACGCGAGGTATCATAATCATAATCGTCCTGCCACGCAATGCGTTCTTCGCCGTTCAATGAAACAACCAGGGCATGTGTACATCCCGAATGTTCGGCTCTCAATGCGGCATCATCGACGGTCGCATCGCCAAGCCAAAACACAATTCCGATGCATTTCTCTTTTTGGTATTCGGTCAACTCCGCATCCTTCGACACAAGGCTGCCGTCACTCATATAAAAATCTCCCACCTGCATGGTGAAAGGAACGGTCCGTGTTTGATCTTTATCCACAATATACCGTACGTAATGCCCCGAAGCAATCTTATTAAGCTCGTCATTTACGAAAGTATATGTCTGCGTCCCTTCCTCTCCGGAATAGCTTACGCTGCAAGTTTCTGTCCATCCTTTCTCCCGGTTAAACAGGCTACGATACGATCCATCGTCCATCTTATACGGAGAAAATCCTGAGAATACAATACCGGGGACATCGGCCTGCCACGTATATTCCGCATCGGTCAACAGGAAATAATTCATCACAGGAAGTTGGACGACGAGTAAAGACATTTGGTGCTCCATAACAAACTCGATAGTTTTCGCGCCAGTGCCGGTTATTGTTATGCTTCCCTCGCCGCACATCAAATCGCCCTTTGTATAATTGTCGGCCTCCGAAGGATTGAAACGACTGATATATTCTGCAAAAAATGCCTCGGGCTCTCCGGCTGAACGTGCCAATATGTCCGATGAAAGACCGGCGTCATACGGATAATAGGCGAAATAATTTGCATTTTCTCCCTCGTCGTAAAGCATACCCTGCCACTGTCCGTTCGTGTAAGTAAGACAAACATTTTCTGAAAGAAATTCTCCGTCGAGCACTACATATACCCCGATTTGGTCGCCTTCCGTAAACGTTGTGACAAAATCTTCATCTTCCACGGCGCGGCCGACCTGCTTCTTTAAAGAATTGAACCCGGCATCTACAATCTGTACAGCCAACGTTTTATCAATCTGCTGCCCGGTATTTTCAAAAAACGGAGAGTCTTCTTTCGAACACCCCGTCCACATAACAGTCAAAAGAGTAAGACAAAAAAGATAAACACGGCACCACATGCCATAATGTATATACTGTTTCATATAAAATGTTCTTTAAGTTTAATCAATTCGATACCGTTGATACTTCCTGATCCGTGCCTTCCCATGCACCACTTTGCTCCAACTTTCCCAGCAAACCATCCTTTGTCACACTGACATTGTACACATAATATTTCCCGGCAACGAGAGAACCTTCATCTTCAGCGGGCAGGTAATAATAGATTTCCCCGCTTAAATCCACTTGCACAAACCGTTGTCTGCTCACATCCTGCGGGACAAGACAGGCGGTATATGCCCTTGCTGCAGCATCGGAAACATGGGGAATCACCGAATTCCCGCCATGAACCCCGGTCAGATTTACCAATCGGACGGTAGCTCCGTCAATATCCGGTACGTTATCGCTGGGCAACAAATTGATTCTCACCTTCGCCATTCTATGACTGAAAGACAATGTATTATTCGAACCAAACACGGCACTCACTCCTGTCCCCGTGACCAAATAATCACTTCTTCGAAAATTTTCTTCAGAGCTTTGGTCGCTTTCCACCATTAACTCTTCCGGCTGTGCCGCACTATAAGGAAACCATGCCGTCACTCTTTTTGTTTCTTCTGAAGAAGTCCAGTAGAAAGGCTCGGATGAAGACAGCGTTTTCCCGTCGCTTTCAACCGTATATCTTTTCACGTCCGAACCAATCTGTACGGCAATTTCATCGCCCGTATTCCATACAGCACTCCCGTCAAGCGACGGATCTGATGCCGTAAAAGCAAAAATATTCGAAGTAAACGTTACAGGATATTCTCCTTCGGGCAATAATGTCCCGTCGTCTTCCGGAGAAGTATCGTCGCCACATGAGCCGCACAAAAGGCACACCGATAGCAGACACAGCGAAAGCTTGTGCCAAAGATTGCGTTCTTTTCTCATCTTCAACATGTTTTTTTAGGTAATAGAATGTATAAGTCTAAGTATAGTTTTACAGTATGTATTCCGAATATAGTATAAATATTCCGGATAAATTACCATCGTTTTCAGGGAATCATCGCATTCCCTGAAAAAAACTTCACGTTTAACACATCTTATTACGAAATTATTACAAAAAGAATGAATTGACCTTTTCTCTCTTTCAAACCATATTTTATGCTTCCCATTTCCAGCTTTCATGGCAAAAATTACGACACACTATTCCATTCACAATTAGTTTTTTATTCAAGTATTTTAATTACTTTTGCCGAAGAATACAGCTATATGACAAAAACGCCTAAAACACCCCCTGTTTTATGAGGAAAATACTCTTTCTTGCAATGGCATGTTTGTTTGCAATAAACGGATTCGCCCAATTGCAAAGTTCCCACGATACCGACAGTTTGTCAAACGATTCGATAACCCGGCAAACCAAACTCTCGAAAAAAGAATTGCGGAAACAACGTCTGGCCAAACGGAATTTACATTATAACATCCTCGGAGGTCCGAGTTACAGCCCCGACTTCGGATTATTAGTTGGCGGTAGTGCACTGATGACATTCCGAATGAACCCCAAAGACACGACGATGCGCCGTTCGGTTGTTCCCGCCGCATTGGCTTTTATGTTTAATGGCGGACTGAATGTCATGGTGAAACCTCAACTGTTTTTCAAGAACGACCGCTTCAGAATATTCGGTCAGTTTTCCTACAAGAACACACAGGAAAATTTTTACGGCGTGGGCTATTCCACAAACAAACACTATGAACGAAGCGATTCAACGAGTCGTTATCAATATAGCGGCATACAAATCAATCCATGGTTCCTGTTCCGTATAGGAGACAGCGACTGGTTTATCGGACCGCAAATCGATCTTAACTACGATGAAATGAAGGATCCTGCCAAATACCTCGTGGAAGAATCTTCATACAAGGCGGCAGGCGGCGATGCCAACGGGTATAAAAACTTCAGTTCGGGCCTGGGAATCTTAATAACTTACGACAGCCGTGATTTACCCGCCAACCCGTATAAAGGACTTTATCTCGACTTCCGAGGTATGATATACCAGAAATTTTTGGGAAGCGACAACAACTTTTACCGCTTTGAAATAGATTACCGACAATACCAAACGGTAGGTTTGAGAAAAGTGCTGGCGTGGACCGTGCAGACAAAAAACGTTTTTGGCAATGTTCCACTGAATAAATATGTATTAAGCGGGACGCCATTCGACTTGAGAGGCTACTATATGGGACAATACCGGGACAAATCTTCGCACGTGATGCTCGCGGAATACCGACAAATGTTTAACACCGATCAAGAGAATTGGATTAAAAAAGTAATCCATCACTTGGGCTTTGTTGCATGGGGAGGCTGCGGCTTCATGGGAGGAAATCCCGGAAAAATAGAAGGTGTGCTGCCCAACTGCGGGCTTGGTTTACGCATAGAAGTGCAACCAAGAATGAATGTGCGGTTGGACTTCGGGCGGAACTTTATCAATAAACAAAACCTTTTCTATTTCAACATGACGGAAGCGTTTTAAAAGAGCTTGAGGATATTTCACAAAAAACGTATCGGCATTCTTGAAGGAATGCCGATACGTTTTTCTTTTCAGGCGGCAGGCTTTTACCGGTTCGCTGCCGTTGTCTCAGAATGATTTCGCTCAATCCGCCATCAATTTGCGATAACGCACACGCTTAGGTTCTACATTTCCCATACGTTTTATCTTGTTCTCTTCATACTCCGTATAAGAACCTTCGAAGAAGAAAACCTCACTGTTTCCCTCAAACGCGAGGATATGTGTACAAATACGATCCAGGAACCATCGGTCATGACTGATAACAACTGCGCAACCGGCGAAGTCGTCCAGTCCGTCTTCCAGCGCCCGAAGTGTATTTACATCGATATCGTTTGTCGGTTCATCCAGCAACAAGACATTCCCTTCCTGCTTTAAGGCCATCGCAAGATGCAGACGGTTTCGCTCACCTCCCGAGAGCATTCCGCAAAGTTTCTCCTGGTCGGAGCCCGTAAAATTAAACCGACTTAAATAAGCCCGGGCATTCACGTCACGGTTTCCCATGCGAATCAAATCATTTCCTCCGCTTATTACCTGATAAACGGTCTTATCCGGATCTATATCTTTATGCTGCTGATCAACATAAGATATCCTTACAGTCTCTCCTACCTCGAATTCTCCTTTATCGGGCGTCTCGAGCCCCATGATTAAACGAAACAGAGTTGTCTTTCCTGCACCGTTAGGTCCTATGACGCCGACGATGCCGTTTGGCGGAAGCATGAAGTTCAAATCATCGAAAAGCAACTTATCTCCATAAGCTTTGGCCACATGTTTGGCTTCAATTACCTTGTTCCCCAAACGAGGACCGTTCGGGATAAATATCTCAAGTTTCTCTTCTTTTTCCTTAACATCCTCGTTCAACAGCTTGTCGTAAGAGTTCAAACGCGCTTTTCCTTTGGCATGTCTTGCTTTAGGCGCCATGCGGACCCATTCCAATTCCCGCTCCAAAGTTCTGCGACGTTTACTTGCCGTCTTCTCCTCCAATTCCATCCGTTTTGCCTTTTGCTCCAACCATCCGGAGTAATTTCCCTTCCAGGGTATGCCTTCCCCGCGGTCGAGTTCAAGAATCCATCCCGCCACATGATCCAGAAAATAACGGTCGTGTGTTACCGCTATCACCGTCCCTTCGTATTGTTGCAAGTGTTGTTCCAACCAATCAATACATTCCGCGTCCAAATGGTTCGTCGGCTCATCGAGCAACAATATATCCGGTTTTTGCAAAAGCAGGCGGCAAAGTGCCACACGGCGGCGCTCGCCTCCGGAAAGATACTTCACCGGTTTGTCTTCATCGGGGCATCGCAGTGCATCCATTGCCCGCTCCAATTTACTGTCCAAATTCCAGGCATCAGTAGAATCAATGACATCTTGCAGCTCAGCCTGCCGGGCAAACAACGCATTCATCTTGTCGGGGTCCTCATAATATTCGGGCAAACCGAACTTATTATTGATTTCTTCGTATTCATTCAACGCGTCAACAATCGGTTGAACGCCCTCCATCACCACTTCTTTTACAGTTTTTGTATCGTCAAGAAAAGGTTCCTGTGCCAGATAGCCGACAGAATATTCCGAAGAAAATACCACTTTTCCCTGATATTCTTTATCCAATCCGGCAATAATCTTCAGCAAAGTTGACTTACCGGCTCCGTTTAAACCGATAATACCAATCTTTGCTCCATAGAAAAAGGATAGGTAGATGTCTTTTAAAACCTGCTTATTATTTTGGAAGGATTTACTTACTCCCACCATGGAAAAAATAATTTTTTTATCGTCTGCCATATTCTTTTATATTTGAGATGTATATCTTTTCGTAAAATATGAATGCGTAAGAAGCACATAAAGAAGAAGCGTCACTCCACAAACGGCCAAAGCCAATGTATAAGCCCGGGAAGAATCGGATAAATATCCGTGTAAAACCCACCAGATACCGGCAACAATTCCCGACTCCCACAGCAGTTGATACGTATGATACCCCGTTCCCCGTTCACAATGCGAGGACAATAATATCATAATGCGCAGCATGCACGACAAAGACAAGGCCGAACCCAGTCCTATCAATAAAGCGCTTCCGTACAAAAAGCCGCTCCCCTTACAGTAAATCAGCATCACGATTCCTGCCCCGACAAGCAATTGTCCGACCACAACCGCGAGACGTGATGTCTTCCCGAAAAGGGACATTTGGGAAAAGAACAGGTAACATAAGAAGCCCGCTCCCGCAAAAAGATAAAAAAGCACATCGGAAACCGTAACAAAAACGATGCCCAATGTCAACGAAACCGCCATCAGATTAACACCGGGAAGCAGGGTTCGAGGCAAAATAAAGCGGTCGAGCGAGAACAAAGGGAGGTTTAAAGGAGCGCGGAAACAGACTTTAATCATCATAATTGCAGGCACGGACAACAAACAGAGTGCCGAGGACACATACATCCATTGCTCAAAAGAAAGTGCCAACCCGCCCCAATATCCGAAAATAAAACCTATCAACATTCCGATGATGCTGAAACAAGTAAAAACGCGGCCCGCGGCATTTCGTTTGACACTTGGAGTAGTATCGATGGCAAGTGTGGCGCCCGAAGCCATCAGCGCAGTGGCGAATGCACCACCCTGCAACAGGCGTAAAAGGAAAAGAATTCCGCCACTTGATACATACATGCAGGCCGGGGACAACACGGCATACAGCAATACGCTATACATAAGCACGTTCTTCCGCCGGAAAGTATCGACAAGATAACTATTAAGCGGGCCGGGAATAAACATACCCAGGATAAATGCGAGCAAGGTGATGCCCGTTACATTTCCACCATACGGCATTCCTTCCGCCTCTCCATGACAGGAAACAGCGAATTGCAAATAGACAGATGCATGCAACAATACATTTACCATGAGCAAAAGAACAAAATCTTTATGCCACAAGGTCACGTCCTTTTCCCTAAAAGCTGCCGGCTCGTTCATAAGAAAAACACAAAAAGATTATCAATACTGCTCCGTTTCGTTCGGAAAATCGGAGCGTTTTACATCGGCAACATAACGTTTTACTGCATCAGTCATCACAGTGTGCAAATCGGCATAACGCCGCAAAAACTTCGGAGCAAAGCCCTGTGTCATCCCCAACATATCGGCCACTACGAGCACTTGCCCGTCCACTCCGCCGCCTGCACCGATACCGATTACCGGAATGGTCAGTTCGCTTGCCACACGGGCTGCCAGTGTTGCCGGTATTTTCTCCAGAACCAGGCTGAAACATCCCGCATCCTCAAGCAGATGTGCATCGCGTATAAGTTTATCGGCTTCCGCCGTCTCTTTGGCACGGACACCGTATGTTCCATACCGATTAATGGATTGGGGCATCAGGCCCAAATGCCCCATTACCGGGATGCCTGCCCCCACAATACGACGAACCGTATCGATGATTTCTTCGCCGCCTTCCAACTTCAACGCATCGGCTCCCGTTTCTTTCATTATCCGAACGGCATTCCGCACACCGTCCGACGCATCGACCTGGTATGAGCCGAACGGCATATCGATTACAACAAGGGCATGTTTCACGGCATTTACCACCGACTTTCCATAAACGATCATCTCGTCTACCGTAATCGGAAGGGTAGTTTCATTGCCAATCATTACATTCGAGGCCGAATCTCCCACAAGAATCGAATCAACCCCTGCCCCGTCTACAATACGGGCAACCGTATAATCGTATGAGGTCAGCATGGAGATTTTCTCTCCTTTTGCTTTCATCTCACCAAAATGACGAATCGTCACTTTATGCGTATTATCAAAAATATATTCAGCCATTGTAGTAATATTTAAAATTTTAATCCGTCTTCTGTCACACAATATGTCATGCAAAGGTACAACTTTATGCGGAAACGAGAGAAAACCCTCCGCAAAAAACCTCTCGGGATGAGGTGTTTTATCTTTATCACACGCAAAACAATACCCGGTCTCCTGCCGGGCATACGACAGAACGCGAGGAAAAACACTCTTTCACGCCGGCGACAATTTCTGCCGAAAACCCGCCATCAGCACAAAAAGCCACCGCTTTGGGGATTCGCGATTGCCAACGGGTTTCACACCGAAGCGCAAGTTCCTACACACCAAACCCTAAACGCGTTCACTCCGGCCGAATGAACCGCAGAAAAAAGAGACTGAAAAAAGCGAAAAAGGCGGCATTGTCCCTTTAAAAACATGCCGAACATGCGGTCAAGACTTCCTGTCCCTTCTGTAATATATCCGAGTAATTTCCCGAAGAAGAAAGGCCGGTATTCCCGTTCACACTTGCAACATACGTTGAAAACTCATCTGCGTAAAATCATCAATCACGAGTTGCGCCTTATCCTGTATCGCCTCCCGTGAATTGGTTGTTGCCAGTCCGATCACTTTCGCGCCCGAAGCATTTCCTGCTTCCAAGCCGTGAAACGAATCCTCGAACACGTATGTATATTGCGGATCGGTGCCGAAAATCTTCATGCCCAACAAGAAACAATCGGGAGCCGGCTTCGAACGTGGGAACATTTCCGAGGTAAGAATCCGGTCGACCAATTCAGTCAATTCAGGATGAGCTTTATATACATTGGCCATTTTCTGCTCATTAGAGCTGGTGACAATCGCAATCTTCACCTTATTACGACGCAGGTCGCACATAAAATCAACGACACCGGGTATATACTCATACACCATCTCACTCTCCAAATGCTTCAGACGTTCTTCTATGAGCGGCTGTTCGCTCTTCAATTCGCCGAAATAATGCTGAAAGATCTGCGTCAGCGTCTGCCCCTTTATACGAAGTCCGAAATTCGGAATCTGCGGTAAATAACGGGCTCCGATCTCGTTCCAGAACTTTGTATATTGCGTTTCGGTATCCATCACCACACCATCGAAGTCGAAAAGAGCCGCAATGTTCACTCCTGAAGTTTCCATAATTCATTTAGTTTGATTTAACGGCGCAAATTTCTGAAATATTATATCATCTTCCTAACTTTGCAGCCGAAAAAGTAAAACAAAGAAGTTCTATGAAAGAAAACGATCCACATATTTTAGGAAACGCGCCCATCGGCAAACTGCTGCTTCAGTATTCCATACCCGCAATTATCGGAATGACGCTGACTTCTCTCTACAACATTATAGACAGTATCTTCATCGGACACGGTGTAGGAGCACTGGCTATTTCCGGACTTGCCATCACGTTTCCATTAATGAACCTGCTCATTGCATTCTGTACCCTCGTTGGAGTGGGAGGAGCAACGATTTCTTCCATCCGGTTGGGGCAGAAAGACGAGAAAGGAGCCGAAGACATTTTAGGCAATGTAACCATTCTTTGCATTATAAACGCCATCGCATACGGGGGTATTACCTTCATTTTTCTGGATGATATACTGTATTTCTTCGGTGCCAGCCCCGACACATTACCTTATGCACGCGACTTTATGCAGGTAATTTTACTGGGAAGTCCTATCTCCTACGTCATGATCGGCCTCAACAATATTATGCGGGCTACCGGATATCCGCGCAAGGCAATGCTGTCGTCCATACTGACCGTTGGCTGCAATGTTATCTTTGCTCCCATCTGTATTTTTGCATTCGAATGGGGAATTCGCGGCGCGGCCCTTTCTACAATCCTGGCCCAATTCATCGGAATGATCTGGGTACTTCACCATTTCTCCAGCAAAAAAAGCTATATCCGCTTCAAGCGCCGCAGTTTCCGATTGCGGAAAAAGATTGTAAACAACGTGTTCGGCATAGGCATGTCTCCCTTTATCATGAATGTATGTGCCTGTTGCATCGTAATCTTCATCAATAACCGTCTGCAAAATTACGGCGGCGATTTGTCCATAGGAGCCTTCGGCATTCTGAACAGATTGCAAATGTTATTCGTAATGATTGTCATGGGAATTACCCAAGGAATGCAGCCCATTACCGGATACAACTACGGAGCCGGACAATACAACCGTGTGAAACATACCCTGAAACTGGGAATCACATCGGGTTTTCTGATAACAAGTGTAGGATGTCTCTGCTTCGAGTTATTCCCCGAATTCTTTGTTGGGATGTTTACAACGAATCAGGAATTAACAAAGCAGTCGACATTTGCTTTACAGCTCGGCGTCCTGATGTTCCCGCTCGTAGGTCCTCAGATCATCATAACCCAATTCTTTCAGTCCATCGGCAAGGCATTTATATCTATTTTCCTTTCGCTTACGCGACAATTGCTGTTTCTTTTACCCGGACTGGCCTTACTTCCTCCGCTATACGGCGTGAAAGGTGTATGGATGAGCATGCCTCTTTCCGATGCTTTGGCCTTAATTCTGGCTGTAATCATGCTGTTAAGACACATAAAGCAGATGAAGAGACACCCGCTACAACCAAGTGTCAACTAAAAAGCAAGAGGATATTCAGTACAGAAACAATTATTGCAATGGTGTAAAGAACAACCGAACTCCAGCGTGAGTTCGCGTAAATGCCCATCACCTTTCGGGAAGAAGTCAACCCTACCTGCAGGAAAACAGTGAAAGGCAACTGGATGCTTAAAACCATTTGCGAGATTATCAGACCGTGAAAAGGGTTTTCGATGAAAAAAATCAAGAGCAAGGCCACGCCCAAAGACAACAATATTCCGACACGCGAATGAATATCCTTCACATGATATGACTCGCCGAATATCCCGGCAAATATGGATCCGGCAGCCATACCGCTGGTAACAGTCGATGCAATGCCGGCCATAAACAAAGCCAAAGCAAAGATTGTTCCCGCCTGAGCACCTAATAAAGGATCGAGCAAAGACTTGGCCTGTTGCAACTCTTCCACCGGCAAACCGTGAACAAAAAAGGTTGCTGCGGCCAACAATATCATGGCGCTATTGATAGCCCATCCTATTCCCATAGAGAAAAGCGTGTCGTAAAATTCATATTTCAACAGCTTGCGTATGGAAGTTTCACTCCCTTTATGATATTCCCTACTCTGAACAACTTCGGAATGAAGGAAAAGATTATGCGGCATCACCACCGCCCCCAATACACTCATTACTATCAGCATGCTGCCTTCCGGCAGGTCGGGTACTACCCACGACCGCGCAGCCAAAGGCCAATTTATGTCCACAAGAAACAATTCATACAGAAAAGACAAGCCAATGATGGAAACAAAGGTGATAATTCCCCGTTCTATCCGCTTATATGAATTGGTAAAAAGCAATATCACCACCAGCACCACCGTAAACACAGCCCCCAATGTTATCGGTATGCCGAACAACATTTCAAGTGCAATGGCGCCGCCCAATATCTCGGCAAGCGAGGTTGATATGGAAGCAAGAACAGCCGATCCCAGTATAGGGCGTGCCACCCACTTGGGAGCATAACGGGTGGCAGCTTCGCTAAGACAAAGGCCCGTTGCAATGCCCAAATGCGCGACATTGTGCTGAAGTATAATTAACATAACGGTAGAAAGCGTAACTACCCACAACAAGGTGTAACCAAACTCCGAACCCGCTGCAAAATTTGAAGCCCAATTCCCGGGATCTATAAATCCCACCGTCACCAGCAATCCGGGACCGATATAGTTGAAAAAATCCAATCCGCCTAAATATCGTCGGTGATCTTTCCTTTTCAGTTCTTTAATCAGATTCCACATACTTCGTTCTTTATAATGATTCAAAATTAAGAATACCGTGCTGCTTTTACAAATCTTTCAGCAAGTTTTCGTAATTTTGCCACGTTCTTTTCAAATAAACGTCCCGTTATTATGTGGTTGATTTTAGCGTTTTGCTCGGCGGCGTTGCTGGGCTTTTATGATGTTTTCAAGAAAAAATCCCTGGCAGGAAATGCGGTTCTTCCCGTTTTGGGGCTGAATACTTTGTTCTCGAGCCTGATTTTTTTACCGTTCATCCTGATATCTTATTTGAAACCTTCGCTGTTGGAGTCGACTATTTTTTTCGTTCCGCAGGGCGGATGGGAGGTACATAAATACATAATCCTGAAGTCGTGCATCGTACTTTCCTCTTGGACTTTAGGATATTTTGGCATGAAAAATCTCCCGTTGACCATCGTAGGTCCCATAAATGCTACCCGGCCGGTGATGACTTTGGTGGGAGCTTTACTTATATTCGGGGAACGGCTTAATCTGTATCAATGGCTCGGTGTGCTGATGGCTGTAATATCTTTTTTCATGCTCAGCCGCTCGGGCAAGAAAGAAGGCATAGACTTCAGTCATAACAAATGGATTGCTTTCACCGTAGCAGCCGCAGCCTTGGGAGCAGTCAGCGGGTTGTATGACAAATATCTGATGGGGCAATTCAACAACATGATAGTACAAGCCTGGTATAACATCTATCAATTGTTTATGATGGGCGGCATCATTCTGATATTATGGTGGCCGAAACGTAAAACAAGCACCCCCTTCCGATGGAACTGGTGTATCATTGGAATCTCAATTTTCCTGTCGGCCGCTGACTTTGTTTACTTCTATGCCTTGAGCTTAGACGGCGCCATGATTTCCATCATTTCCATGATACGTCGTGGAAGCGTCATCGTGTCATTCCTGTTTGGCGCAATGCTTTTCCATGAAAAGAACTTGAAAAGCAAAGCAGTCGACCTCGTCCTTGTACTCATAGGTATGATCTTCCTGTACCTGGGAAGCAAATAAACTGAAAGAAACAATGGCAACAACCGAACATAGCCGGCAAACAGATTTGTTTAACTTTCACGACCGGAACGAAACATGCCCCGACAGTACTTACAATCTCTCGGAACTGTTTGTTCGTCTGTCGCGGTCGGAATTCCGAAGCCGTTTCCATCTGACCGAAAAAGACAAGGAATATATACACAAAAAGGGCATGTCTGTCATACAAAGTCATGCCAGGGACTTCATATCCAAACGGCTTGCTCCAGCTATTATCCCGAACGACGGCAAACAAACCCCGATGCGAGGACATCCGGTATTCATCGCTCAACATGCCACAGGCTGCTGTTGTCGTAAGTGTTTTATGAAATGGCATCACATACCCGCCGGGCGGGAACTCACAGCGGAAGAACAGCGTTATGCCGTATCCGTCGTAATGGAATGGATAAAACGAGAGCTGTAAAACAGAAATGCACCTCCGCGCATTACAATAAATACATCAACAAATAATTTCACCAAACGCATAAAAAAACGATTGCCCCGCCTTACAGCAAAGCAATCGTTCTTTTAAACTAAATCTATTTACCTGTCAATAAAACTTATACCTCGTATCGTTTATTCGCTTTGCGACAGATCAACTGCATAATTAGCGCGCTTCCCTGACGGATAAATACCTGTCATAAACAAAACTTGTTCGGGCGATTGTGAAGCATCTTTCATGGCTTCTTCCAAATCTTGAACCGTCTTCATCTGTACATTGTTCGTCTTCAATATGATGAAACCCTTGCGGATTCCAGCATCAGCCATACGGCCATCTTTAACACCTGTTACCTGAACTCCATAACCTAAATTCAATTGTTTCTTAAGATCATCGGGCACTTCACGGAAAGCAGCGCCTAAAAGTTCCATATCGGCATTCTTCACAATCTTTGTTGTGCCCTGTACATTTTTCAATGTAATCTTCAGCTCTTTTTCTTTTTTATCGCGCCATATCTTCAACTTCACCTCATCACCCGGACGATGTTTAGCCAAAAGTCCCTGCAATTCAGCCATTGTCTTCACCTTTTCTCCGTCAAGTTCCATAATAACATCGTTGGGTTCCAATTTACCAGTTGCAGATCCGCTCTCCAGAACATTTACTACTTGCACTCCTTCATTAACGCCAAGTTCTTTTTGTTCCTTCCTTATTTCATCAGGATAAGCTTCATTTCCCATATCACGTCCTTCAATTCCAAGCACAGCACGCTGTACTGCTCCATACTGTTTAATGTCGGTTACTACTTTTGTCATTATGCTTGTCGGAATAGCGAAGCCGTAACCTGAGTAAGCTCCCGTAGGAGAATAAAGCATAGCATTAATTCCTACCAACTCGCCTGCCGCGTTTACCAATGCTCCACCACTATTTCCTTGGTTAATCGCCGCATCGGTTTGAATAAAAGATTCCACTCCGTTTGCTCCAAGCCCGCGAGCTTTTGCACTAACGATTCCGGCCGTTACCGTAGAGCCCAAGTTAAACGGATTACCAACTGCTAATACCCATTCTCCAACTTTCAGGCGATCCGAATCACCCACCTTGATGGCCGGAAAATCATCTCCTTCAATTTTTACCAAAGCAAGGTCGGTCGTTACATCCGTGCCGATGACACGTCCTTTCATTTCACGGCCGTCGTGCAACTTAACGGAGATTTCATCTGCTCCGTCTATCACATGATTATTCGTCACAATATAACCATCTTTTGAAATAATCACGCCGGAACCGAAGCCGCGTTGCTCAGGCGTTTGAATCTGCCTCTGCCCGCTGCCGTCGCCAAAAAAGAAGTCAAAGAAATCAGGACGTGTCTGAATTGTTTTAACTTTACTACGTTGAATAGACATTATATGTACGACAGAATTCAAAGAACTTTCGGCAGCCTGAGTTAAATCTACGGGTTGTACATCACGAGCTCCCAAGGCAACCATCTTCACATCCGAATTTGTTTGAAACTCCTTATAGAAGGAAAGTTCGTTACTATTCTCCACTTTTTGAGCCAATGAATATGCAGTAATTCCTGCCACCCCGGCACTAATAGCTATAACAGCCGTAGCTCCTATTGCATACTTAATTACCTTTTTCATATCTTTACGCCTATTAAATTGTTAATTTCTCCTTTTGTTTAACATTTCATTTGCTAAAGTAGAACAAAAAACATACAATTGTACTTGCTGTCACATCTTTTTTCTCTCTTTTAACACTGGAGATGTGTACATTAACCGCCCTTAACGAGGGATTCTGACAAATTTACATTCATTATCAATCTTCTCCATAAATTCTTTTTTCTTCCTGACAAGATTAATACAGATTCAGTTTATTTCCGTACCTTTGTACGCAGAAACAGTTGATCGGTCTGCCGCTGGTATTCATATACAAGAGGAAAGTCCGGGCAACACAGAGCATCCTACTTCCTAACAGAAAGCTATTCGCAAGAGTAGAGCCATGCAGAAGAAAATAACCGCCTCGCCGTTTTTTTCGACGGGGCAAGGGTGAGAAGGTAGAGTAAGAGCCTACCAGTCGCATAGTGATATGCGGGCTGTGCATCTTAGGAGTTGTAAGGTCATGTAAACCGACGCCAATGAGAGTTGCTCGCTCCATGTCGGAGGGTAGACCGCTAGAGCTTATTGGTGACAATAAGCGTAGATAAATGGCAGACACCTTTTATATAAAAGGAACAGAACCCGGCTTACAGATCAACTGTTTTTTTATTTCTTTTCATTGAAAAAACCAATGACTATGAATAAAGCAACACTGAAGAAATGGGAACATTTCCTGACAGATGAAATATGGAAAATCACAGACAATGAATTAAGTCCCGTTAAACAACACATATACAGCTATATTAAGATCATATACTTATCGGTATATCAGTTCATAAAAGACCGCGTTTCCATTCGTGCCTCAGCTTTAACTTACAGTTCCCTGCTGTCCATTATCCCCATTCTTGCTATTTTATTTGCAATTGCACGGGGATTCGGCCTTGACATGCTCATAGAAGACCAGTTCAGAAACAGCATGGATGAACAACAAGCAGAGCTAATCATAACATGGATTAATTCCTACTTGCAACATGCACGCAGCGGAGTTTTTCTTGGTATCGGATTAATCATGTTGCTTTGGACCATTTTAATTTTAGCTGACAACATCGAAAGAAGCTTCAACGCAATTTGGCAAGTTAAACATTCGAGGAGCGTTTTCCGAAAAATCACCGATTATTTTTCCATGATTTTATTACTTCCTTTGCTGATTGTAATAAGCAGCGGTCTCAGCATTTTCATGATGACTTATATAAAAGAATTAGAAGAATTCATTCTCCTCGCACCTATCATAAAATTTTTCATTCAATTAGTTCCTTATGCTTTGACGTGGGGCATGTTTATCTGCCTTTTTATTTTTATACCAAACACGAAAGTAAGATTAAAATACACCGTGATCCCGGGAATCATTGCCGGAAGCGCTTTCCAGTTTTTCCAATACATTTATATCAACGGACAGATTTGGATTTCTACCTACAATGCCATATATGGTAGTTTTGCTGCTATTCCCATGTTTTTACTCTGGGCACAGATTTCATGGACAATCTGCTTATTCGGAGCAGAGATGTGCTATATCAGCCAGAATCTCGACTCATTTAGTTTCGGAAAAGAGACGGCCAACATCAGCCGACGTTACCATGATTTTTTCTGCACGATAATATTATCTGCCATCTGCAAGCAGTTCGCCCAAGGCAAAGATCCCTATACTGCAACCGAAATCAGCCAAACTTATAAAATTCCCATCCGCCTCACCAAGAACATTCTCTACGAGCTTCAAGACATCGGCCTGATTTATGAAGCATCACACGACGACAAAGATAAAGATACTTGCTACCTTCCCGGCATCGACATTAACCAATTGACTTTAGGAATGCTCTTGGAAAGATTGGAAAAGAAAGGGGCTGAAGATTTCAAGATCAACGAGAATCAATTTAAAGAGACATGGGAAAATGTAATAACGGCACGCGAAAAATACATTTACCAAGCCAATAAAATGCTTCTGAAAGACCTTTAATGTTATTTACTCTGAGAGCGCCATCATCCGACTGAGATACTTTCCTATGATGTCAAACTCGATATTGACCACACTGCCGACGCGGAGCGTATGAAAATTAGTATGCTCGTATGTATAAGGAATAATGGCCACTTGGAATGAATTCTTCGTCGGATTACAAACTGTGAGGCTCACTCCGTTAACAGTCACCGAGCCTTTATCGACTGTAAAATAACCGCGTTTTGCCATATTCTTATCGAAATCATACTCGAAAGTAAAGTACCAACTACCATCTGCGTCGTCAATTTTTACGCATCGCGCCGTCTGGTCTACATGACCCTGCACAATATGTCCGTCCAAACGACCGTTCATCATCAAGCTACGCTCTACGTTTACTTTATCACCGGCCTTCAACAATCCGATATTGGAACGCTCTATTGTTTCTTTCATGGCCGTAACCGTATAAGTATCATCCTCTATCTTTACCACGGTAAGACACACTCCATTATGCGATACGCTTTGATCGATTTTCAATTCGTCCACGAAGGAACATCTTAAAGTAAGATGCAAATTTTCCTGTTCCTTTACAACTTTTACCACATCGGCCGACTCTTCTACTATTCCCGAAAACATAAGCTTCTATAAATTAATCTGTTTTTATTATTATAAGGTGGTTATATTCTTTTTACTTTTTCTCCGGCTTCGGGATCGGTTTACTCCATACGACGACATGATCCGAGTCGACTACCGAGATTGTCCCGCCAGCATATACATCAATGTAACTATTGCCTTTCATCAACATATCCTCGGCCATGTGAATAGCCTTATCCTCGCTTTTGATAGAAAAACCCTTATTATCGGAGGAAACACCATCCGAAAAATAAATATCATAAGTTTTCATTGTCTTTCATATAACATAAAAAATCATGGTGCGAATATATATAAATTTCATATAAGCAAGAACTTTTGCAGATAAAAAGGCGACAGAAAAACCGCACCGCCGCAATCGGTGCTGTTCGCGTCCGGCAGGAACCACAATGCACATGCCCTTGTCTTTTATCACCTCCGGGAAAGATAAAGAAATAAGTTTCCGCTTCAACAATCAGAACAAGGCGAAGAACAAAGAAAAACACCAGGGAAAAACATAGAAAAGGTGAGCGTACAATCAAGTCCGTCTCGCCATCTTTTAAAGAAAATGTTTCAGGAATCAGAAAGGGTTTCCCCGAAAGAGCGGAAAACGAGACTCGAACTCGCGACCCTAACCTTGGCAAGGTTATGCTCTACCAACTGAGCTATTTCCGCAAAACAACGAAATAAGTGAAGGAAATGAGACTCGAACTCACACGACAAAACTGTCACTACCCCCTCAAAGTAGCGCGTCTACCAATTCCGCCATTCCTCCATTATTATAAGAAATAAAAGGAGTGTGCCCAGAACAGGACTCGAACCTGCATGCCTTTCGACACACGCACCTGAAACGTGCGCGTCTACCATTCCGCCACCTGGGCATAATACATAAACACTTTTATGCAGTTTGAGCGGAAAACGAGACTCGAACTCGCGACCCTAACCTTGGCAAGGTTATGCTCTACCAACTGAGCTATTTCCGCAAAACAACAATCAATTCTTTTTTATCTCTCATCGATTGCGTGTGCAAAGGTAGCTCTTTTTTCGAATAAAGCAAACATTCATTTATTTTTTTTATCGAAAAGCTAAAATATCACTCCCTAATTGAAATTAAACGAACAAACTGACGCTGTAAATCAAACAATACGAAATATTATATGAAACAACGAAAAAAAATATTATACCAAACTCTTGTATATACAAAAAATATCCGTACCTTTGCCACACCAAAAAAGAAGCTTTGCAACAAACAAGGCTTGGAGAGGTGGCAGAGTGGTCGATTGCGGCGGTCTTGAAAACCGTTGTACTGCGAGGTACCCGGGGTTCGAATCCCTGTCTCTCCGCAACAAACGCTGAAAATCAGCAAATTGCAAAACAAACACCCAGTTTTACACCCAAGAATGTAAGGTCGGGTGTTTTTGTTTTATTTAAGATAATACAACCACT
>CALUET010000008.1 GCA_944319745.1 uncultured Phocaeicola sp.
TGTAAAATCGGGTGTTTGTTTTGTAAAACATTGGTTTTCAATGTTTGTTGCGGTGCGTACGGGACTCGAACCCGTGACCCCATGCGTGACAGGCATGTATTCTAACCAGCTGAACTAACGCACCTTTTTCTGCAAAAGAAGTAATATATCTCCTTCTCTTTGCGGTTGCAAAGGTACAACACACGAATGAATCTTACAAGTTTTTTCCCATAAAAAGAATCATTTTCTTTTTTCTTTTTTGAAAAACAGCTTATTATCAATGAAAAAATTGGGGAAATATTCTCAATACAAAAGAATATTTCCCCCGAAAAAAACATTTTAACCCGAATAAATCATTGCGAAAACATTATTTTATATGCTTATCACCGTATACAGCCAACGGCCCGAGTTCCTCCTCTATTCGAAGCAATTGATTATATTTCGCCATACGATCGGAACGACTCAACGAGCCGGTCTTTATCTGTCCGCTATTTGTAGCAACAGCTATATCGGCTATTGTTGTATCTTCCGTCTCGCCGGAACGATGCGAAGTAACCGTTGTATAACCATGACGATGCGCCATTTCTATGGCATCCAACGTCTCGCTGAGCGAACCGATCTGGTTCACTTTAATCAAAATAGAGTTTGCACAACCTAAACGAATGCCTTTCGACAGGAAATCTACGTTTGTCACAAACAAATCATCGCCTACCAACTGACAACGATTCCCTATCCTATCGGTAAGTTTTTTCCATCCTTCCCAATCGTTTTCGCTCATTCCATCTTCAATGGAGTCTATCGGATATTTGGAAATAAGCTGTTCCAGATAGGTAACCTGCTCGTCGGACGTATATTTTTTCCCCGACGCTCCTTCAAAAACAGTATAATCATAAACACCATCTTTGTAGAACTCTGATGATGCACAATCCATGCCTATCATAACATCTTTTCCGGGTTCGTAACCGGCCAACCTGATGGCTGAAAGAATAGAATCCAATGCGTCTTCGGTTCCTTTCAAGGCAGGAGCAAAACCTCCCTCATCTCCCACTGCAGTGCTCAGCCCTCTTTCGTGTAACACCTTCTTCAACGCATGAAAGACTTCGGCGCCCATCCGTAAACCTTCGCGGAAAGAGGGTGCACCTACGGGACGAATCATAAATTCCTGGAAGGCTATCGGAGCATCGCTGTGCGAACCTCCATTAATAATATTCATCATGGGAACGGGCATAACGAATGTATTTACACCACCGATATAGCGGTATAACGGAATATTCAGATAATTTGCGGCAGCTTTGGCTACGGCAAGAGAAACGCCCAATATGGCGTTTGCCCCGAGATTCGATTTTGTTTTCGTCCCATCCAGCTCAATCATTTTCTTGTCGATGGCACGCTGTGAAAGAGCAGACCAGCCCGTCAGCGCCGGAGCTATTACATTTTCTATATTATATACCGCTTTCAGTACTCCTTTTCCTCCGTATCTTTTTTTATCTCCGTCGCGAAGTTCCAACGCTTCATGCTCTCCCGTCGATGCACCGGAGGGAACAGATGCCCGACCTACGGCTCCCGATTCCAATAAAACTTCTACTTCTACCGTGGGATTTCCTCTCGAATCGAGAATCTCCCGTCCTTTAATTGATTTGATTTTCATTTCTCTTTTTCTTTTAAATAATGTATTCGCAAAATTGAACTTTTCCATTCTCCTGTGCAATACCTTGAATTTGGTATTTTCAGCCAACGCATTCACCTGCACAAAAGAAGCCCGACAAAAAAGCAAAACGTCTCGTGCCTTTACGTAAAAGACCGAGACGCTGTTGCCTGAATATAAAGATGTTTCTTGCTTAGAAAAACAATCTTTTCATTTGCATCAGAAATTGGTTTTCTTCACTTCAAAGTATGCTTGAGGATGCAAACAAGCCGGACATACCTCAGGAGCCTCGGTTCCGATGAACAAATAACCGCAGTTGCGGCATTGCCAAACGACTTCTTTGTCTTTCTTAAACACCGTTCCTTCTTCTATGTTCTTCACAAAAGCCAGATAACGCTCTTCATGTCCCTTTTCTGCTACCGCAATCTCACGATACATTTTTGCTATTGCAGGAAAACCTTCTTCATCGGCTATATCGGCAAACTTCGGATAATCAAGCGACCATTCCTCGTTTTCCCCTGCTGCTGCTGCCTTTAAATTTTCCAAAGTTGTACCGATCTTTCCGGCAGGATAAGACGCTGTAATCTCTACCATTCCGCCTTCCAACCATTTGAACATGCGTTTTGCATGCTCTTTTTCCTGATCTGCCGTTTCCGTAAATATTGCAGAAATTTGTTCATATCCCTCCTTCTTTGCTGCACTTGCAAAGTAAGTATAACGCATTCTTGCCTGTGATTCACCTGCAAACGAAACCATCAGATTCTTTTCTGTCCGTGTTCCTTTTAAACTCTTTTCCATAATGATAAATTATTAGTTAGTTATATTTTTACTTGATTTTCCTTTTGTTTTTACAAAGATAATACATTTATTCAAATTTGTAATCATTACATTTTATAATTAATAACTATTAATATTTTCTCACTCAATTTCAAATATCATCGGAAAATATGCCTTCAAATAGGTATTCTTTTTCTATTTTTGCAACCGTTTTTTACTTCTTTTTAATGTAAAGTTCAAAATGAAAAATTACGTATTTAGACCAAAATTGTTCACATCGATGTCAAATTACACAAAAAACGATTTGACAACCGATATAATGGCCGGTATTATCGTAGGAATTGTTGCGCTTCCTTTGGCCATTGCATTTGGAATAGCATCGGGGGTTACGCCGGAAAAAGGAATCATTACCGCCATCGTTGCCGGATTTATTATTTCATTTTTTGGAGGAAGCAAAGTTCAAATAGGCGGCCCCACCGGCGCATTCATCGTAATCATTTACAGTATTATTCAAGAATACGGAATAGAAGGCTTAATGATTGCCACAATGCTGGCAGGAATTATCCTCATATTGCTCGGCATGTTTCGCCTCGGAACCATTATAAAATTTATACCTTATCCCATCATCATCGGGTTTACCAGCGGTATTGCCGTCACTATTTTTACCACACAGATAGCAGATATCTTCGGACTTAATTTCAGTGGCGAAAAAATACCCGGCGATTTTATCGGAAAATGGATTCTTTATTTCAAACATTTCGATTCCGTAAACTGGTGGAATTTCGCCACAAGCATCATAAGTATTGGCATTATCGTACTCACACCAAAGTTTTCAAAAAAGATACCCGGCTCGTTAATTGCCATAATTTTAGTAACTGCGGGAGTTTATTTTTTGAGAACTTATAAAGGAATTGATTGCATAGACACCATAGGAGATCGTTTTAGCATAAAAAGCCAATTGCCACAAGCTAATGTTCCCGCCCTCAACTGGGAAGCCATAAAAAACCTTTTTCCGGTAGCTTTAACCATTGCTATTTTGGGAGCAATCGAATCGTTACTCTCAGCCACCGTAGCCGATGGTATGATAGGAGACCGACACGATTCGAATACTGAGCTTATCGCTCAAGGAATAGCAAACATTGTTTCACCCATATTCGGGGGAATTCCAGCTACGGGAGCCATCGCCCGTACCATGACAAACATCAATAACGGAGGACGTTCTCCCGTATCCGGCATCATACACGCTTTCGTCCTTTTACTGATCCTGCTCTTTTTTATGCCGCTGGCTCAATATATCCCGATGGCTTGCCTGGCGGGAGTTCTGGTAATCGTTTCATATAACATGAGCGGATGGCGAACTTTTAAAGGACTTTTACGCAATCCAAAATCAGATGTCATCGTATTGCTTATTACATTTTTCCTAACCGTTATCTTCGATTTAACCGTGGCCATTGAAACAGGACTGGTCATTGCCTGCATATTATTTATGAAACGTGTCATGGAAACAACGAAAATATCTGTCATAACAGACGAAATAGATCCGAACAACGAATCAGACTTGGAAACACACGAAGAGCATCTTATTGTCCCGAAAGGAGTAGAAGTTTACGAAATAAACGGCCCTTATTTCTTTGGAATTGCCACCAAATTCGAGGAAATAATGGCACAATTGGGCAATCGCCCCAAGATCCGCATCATACGAATGCGGAAGATTCCGTTCATTGATTCCACAGGTATTCATAACCTGACAACCTTGTGTAAAATGTCGCAAAAGGAAAATATCCATGTCATTCTCTCGGGAGTAAATGAAAACGTGCATTCGACCCTTGAAAAATCCGGCTTTTATGAGTTATTGGGAAAAGGAAATATTTGCAGCAATATCAACATAGCATTAGCTGTAGCCGAAAAAGAAATAGCAGAAATAAACAAAGGAAGAAAGTAAAATATTAAAAGACTTTAAGAGAAAAAAGCCATTTATTAAAACTTTATAATAATAAGTTTTTTCTCGTTCAACTTCTTGGAATATTATGGAAAATGCGTACATTTGCAATGTGTTTTTCATAGTATTAGATTTAAGGTTAACAAAGGTTGGAGTACGGCGGTACTCCTTTTTTTATGCCCATGCTTTTCTTCAATAAGAAGCACTTGCCTCGACACCAGATTCCTTCAGCATTTTTACGATACGGTCAAGCTCTGCCGGAGTAGCTTTCTGCAATAAATTATCCGGAGTTTCGCGATCTATGGTATAGACCATTACGTATTTCGGAGCTATCTCCTTCACCTTTTCCAGCCAAGGAATTACATATTCATCGGATGTATTGTCTACATCTTCCCCGTTTTCCGTCTTCCCTTTCATAAACATTGTCTGGATGATAAGCTGTCCGTTAAAACGTTTCATGTGTTTTATTATCTCGTTTACATCATAATGCCCCGTAGGACGATCTACCCGCTCTATATATTTCGGATCGATCGTGTCCAGCTTCAGTATGTTATTATCTATTTTTTTCAACGCTTCAAATACAGCCTGCTTATGAATGAACGTAGAATTACTCAAAACACTTATCTTTGCTTTTGGGAAATATTTGTCGCGTAAAGCCAAAGTGTCTTCCATTATTTCCGGAAAAGACGGATGTGATGTAGGCTCTCCGTTTCCTGCAAATGTCAAAACATCCGGAACAATTCCTTCGTCTTTCATCTGCTTTAATTTATTTTCCAAGGCAATTGCAACTTGTTCACGCGATGGCAAACTTTGTTTAGCCCTATGATCTTTATTATATCCGCACTCGCAATAAATACAATCAAACGTACAAAACTTTCCATCGCCGGGAAGTAAATTAATACCTAACGAAATCCCCAGGCGCCGACTGTGTATTGGTCCGAAGACAGGAGAAGAATAAATTACCGTAGACATATCATTATATTTTTAAAACTGCCGTGAAAATAATAAAACCTTACGTAATAAAGAATATGAAAAGATATTTATTTCACCATTTAAACCGCACTTGAAATTGCAAATCCACCTTGTTGTTTCCTTGTATTTCTTCCGTTCCGCTGCCTATTTTATCACGATCCATGTAATGCGTCCACCCGCATTTTGCCTGAAAAGAAAGTTTTCTTTTGTAATCGTAACGCAGATTGAATGCGCAACGAATGCCTTTTCCATAAAACGAATAATTGGAAAAAGCATAAAGTAAACCGGGTTCATACAGATAAACACGCGAATTATAGTCGTCGGTACGAAACCAACTTCCGCTTAAACTCCCGTTAAGCGGGAAGCGCACAAACAAGCTTTTCAATATGCAACCTGCCGAATAACCATTGCAACGAAGCTTTTTAAAATAACAGGTATGCACGTATTCGGATGTGGTTTTCAACAGCATTTGTTCATTCAGTTGATAAGATAAACTGTATTTAAGCCGTTGGCGGATATAAGGCAACACGTATTTTTCTCCCGAACTTTCCGTATAATTTTTTGCTTTGTCCTTACAACTGTACTTTATCAACATCATAAGTGAATTAGAATGTGAATAGCTTAATTGAAAAACACCCTCGAATCCTGTAGTTTTACTCCTGTCCACTTGAAACAAACGATAAGGGAAATAAAAGAAATCTCCGTAACAAAACAACTTAAACCGCTTGAATAAAACGGTTTCCAGTCCCAAATAAAAACCTAATTCATTTCTTACTTTTGAATTTTCGCCGAAAGCATCAGCAAAAAGAGCTTCATAACGTTTGTCATAATACCTGTTCATAAAAAGTAAAGTAGTTTCAGCACTCGGTGAATAAGTCAGCATGCTTAAGGTAGAAAATGCTCCTTTTTTGTCAAAAGCTATTTCACCCGATAAAACAAACTTGCGCAAAAATAGCTTATAATATCCTCCAACATTATAAAAATATCGGCCCCGAGGATAATATATATTATAAGGATACGGATCAGGATTCAACACTTTATTGAAAACATTATACACAGCTGTTAATCCAAACTCTATATATTTCCCATTATAGTTTAAATTGCATCCTATCAAATTATTGGATATTTTATTTTTCTTTTCCTCGTCTTTCTTCAGACGGTGGTAGCCGTCTGTTTTCAACGACCTTATAAACATATTTTCCACACGGGCATCCATCTTGCGAAAAGAGTAGAAAGCCGAGAGTTCCCAACGTTTTGTTATACGATATGTTCCTGCCACTCCCTGCAAATAATTGTATTCGTTTACCGAAAAATGCTTCGATATTCCGTTTCCTTTCTTGCTTAATGCTATCAAACTACCTGCCTTTCCCATGTTGAAGCCCATGTTCATTACAAGTCCGTAACCGAAACTTACTCTATAATTGCCCAGAGATAATGCTTTCCATTTCCCTACGTCTCGAAGAAAAACACAGGCAGAATAAAAATCATATCCCTTTTTGTTTATACCTTTAAAGAAAGGTTCTCCCGAATCTTTTTCGGCCGTGATGCCAAAATAAACCTTTTCTTTATGGCGAAAACTGTAACGTACATTACTATACAACGGCGAACCAAAATACTTTTTATTAGGACTTTTTTCCAATACATCGTTACTGTATGATGCATACCCTGCCTTTTCATTTAAAGGTACATCCATCCTTATCGTGATTTCCTGCTTATTATATTTTAATATGTCGTTAAGTTTTATGCTTTCTTTTTTTTCTTCTGCATCGCCTGCGTAAACAAAATCTTTTAAAAAAAGGCGGGTTTGCCAATCGAGACCTTCCACTCCTATTAATTCATTGATGTTCTTTATGGGACCATACTTATACAAATAGTATAAAATATGCTCTATCTGTTTATCAGACAAAAAGGGAAATTGCTCCAATTGTTCTTTCGTTATGGTATTTATGTTTAAAGGATTTTCTGCCAATTCTGCGAGATCTTCATAAATATCTTTCCATTCCTCCTGATTTTCTTTGTCGGTAATATTCCCTTCCCACTCCGTCCATGTAGATTGTGCAAAGACATTTGCTACGAAAAGACTCGTCATTATGGAAAAAACAACTCGAAGTTTCCAACAATTCAACAGCATGTTTTTCATAATTTTCTTCCTTTTGTTTTTATGAAAATACTCTTATTCTTTTCATTATTATTCCTATTTTTGCATTGATGAAAAATAGTTTTTACATCGTTTTCTTTTGTATTTCATTCGTTTTCTTGCAAACTTTGAACATACAATGCGTATCTTCACAAACAAACAAAGGAAAACTTCTTCCGGTTTGTGTATATAAAGGAGATACTATACCCTATATAACGCTCGAAACCGTCTACATATACCCGAAAATAAAGTTTAAAAACGAAAAAGAAAGAAGGCGTTATAACAAACTGGTGCGCGACATAAAAAAAACACTTCCCCTGGCAAAAGAGATAAGACGTGCCGTTATAGAAACTTACGAATACCTGCAAACTTTACCAAACGAAGAAATGCGTAGAGAACATCTTAAGGATGTAGAGAAAGGATTAAAGAAACAATATACGCCAAAGATGAAGAAACTTACCTTCGCACAAGGCAAACTGCTCATAAAACTGGTAGACAGGGAATGTAATTCGTCGTCTTATCAATTGGTAAAGGCATTCATGGGTTCGTTTAAAGCCGGTTTTTATCAGACTTTCGCAGCCTTATTCGGAGCAAGCCTTAAAAAAGAATATCACCCCGAAGACGAAGATAAACTTATTGAAAGAATAGCTGTTCTTGTGGAAAACGGACAATTATAACATCCAATTGTCAATAACGTGTTAATAAAAAACCCGCAATTTTTTTACAAACTCCCATAAAACAATACCTGCAGCCACCGAAACGTTTAAAGAATGTTTCGTACCAAACTGAGGAATTTCTATGCAACCGTCACACATATCAACAACGTCCTGTTGTACGCCTTTTACTTCATTACCCAAAACAACGGCATATTTTTCATGAGGATTTACCTCCAACTTATCTAAAATAGTACTACCTTCACATTGTTCTACCGCCAGTACCGTATATCCTTTTGCCTTGAGTTCTTTTACAGCATCGAGAGTTTCTTTAAAATAAATCCAGTTTACCGTGTCTTCTGCTCCCAATGCAGTCTTATGAAGTTCGGGATGAGGAGGAACAGCCGTGATGCCGCATAAATAAATACTTTCCAACAAAAAAGCATCGGAAGTACGAAAAACAGCTCCAACATTGTGCATGCTTCGCACATTGTCCATGACTACCGACAAAGGAAATTTAGATGTTTTTCTAAATTCCTCGACAGTAAGACGATTCATTTCAGTTATCTTTAGTTTTCTCAAATGACACATACTTTCCTATTTACTGTATTATACTCTTTATAACGCGGGCTGTTCGCAAAGGTAAAAACTATATTCATAACCCCGTTGAAAACGGTGAAAAAGATGTAGAAAAGTAATGAAAAGAAATACATAAAAGAATGAATGTACTTTGAAATAATATTTTATTTACCACAATAAACCAACATTCCAAAAATTTAAACGAAAAGTTTATCTATGACTTTGAACACTTTTTCACAAGGAAATATCGTTTTCATAGGCAGAAAGTTATTAACTTTGTAATATATCTACATATTGTTGATAGAAAGGATAACTATAATGATATCAATACTTAAGCATGTTTATGAATATTGAAAACGAACTTTTCTTTTATTAATAAGCAAATAAACAAGAAAATAACGGCATTTTTACCAACAAAATAAACCAGCTATTATTACTATCATAAATACTTTTTAAAAGAAATAACTATATATTTTTATATATGAACAAAGAAGAATGGATGGAAAAAGGGTACGTTACGGAACCTATCGATAAGTCTCTTGATTTAAAGAAAGAAATCAATCGTTTGAAGGAAGAGAAAAATGCAGTCATATTGGGGCATTATTATCAGTCGGACGATATACAAGATGTTGCTAATTTTATAGGCGATAGTCTGGCTTTGGCACAATGGGCTTCTAAAACGGACGCCGACATTATAGTGATGTGTGGCGTTCATTTCATGGGAGAAACAGCTAAAATACTCTGTCCCGACAAGAAAGTTTTGATTCCCGACCTCAATGCCGGATGTTCTTTGGCCGATAGTTGTCAGGCAGAGGCCTTCTCGAAGTTTGTAAAAGAACACCCCGGTTATACAGTAATTTCGTATGTTAATACAAGTGCAGCAGTAAAAGCTGTTACAGATGTCGTGGTGACTTCTACTAATGCCAAACAAATAGTAGAAAGTTTTCCTGCAGATCAACGTATCATATTCGGCCCCGATAAGAATTTAGGTCGTTATATAAACAAGATAACCGGCCGAAACATGTTATTATGGGACGGGGCATGTCACGTACACGAAAAGTTTTCTGCCAAAAATATTATGGCATTAAAGGAACAATATCCTTCGGCTGCCGTTCTGGTTCATCCTGAATGTAAAGAAGAAGTGGTGCAATTGGCCGATAAAATAGGTTCCACTGCCGGACTGTTGAAATATGCGGTTTCAAGTGAAAAGAACGTGTTTATCGTGGCAACGGAAAGCGGCATATTATATGAAATGCGTAAGAAATGTCCGGAAAAGATTTTCATACCTGTACCCCCCGAAGGAGAACCTTTTAAATGCAACGAGTGTAATTTCATGCGCTTAAACACGTTGGAAAAGCTCTATAATACCATTAAATATGAATGGCCGGAAGTAAATGTTGAGAAATCCATAGCGGAAAAGGCGGTAAAATCCATTCATCGCATGCTTGACATTTCGGCAAAGTTAGGATTGTAAAAAGAAAAGAGAGAGTGATAACATTACTCTCTCTTTTTTGTTTTATTTGCCTGTTACTATTTTCTTTATATCGTTCAGTTTGTTTAATGCCTCGACAGGCGTAAGATTATTTATGTCCGTATGGAGGATTTCATCTCGAATTTGACATAATACGGGATCGTCCAATTGGAAAAAACTCAGTTGTATTCCGTCTGATACATTGCCTTCATTGTTCAATAAGACTTGGGGAGACAAATCTTTTTGTTTGTGTTCTTTTTCTAAAAGATGAAGAATTTCATCGGCACGCTTTACGATGTTTTTAGGCATTCCTGCCATTTTTGCAACGTGAATACCGAAGGAATGTTCACTGCCTCCCCTTTCTAATTTTCGAAGGAATATGACCTTATTGTCTATTTCCTTCACCGATACATTGTAATTCTTTATGCGTGAGAACGAGTTTTCCATTTCGTTCAGTTCGTGATAATGTGTTGCAAACAATGTACGTGCTCTGGCTTTTTTATTTTCGTGGATATATTCTACAATGGCCCATGCGATGGATATTCCGTCGTATGTAGATGTTCCTCTTCCCAGTTCGTCGAAAAGTACAAGACTTCTCGGGGAAAGATTATTTAAAATATTGGCTGCTTCGTTCATTTCTACCATAAAAGTAGATTCACCCACGGAAATATTGTCGCTCGCTCCTACCCTTGTAAATATTTTATCTACTATTCCAATGTGTGCACTTTCGGCAGGTACGAAACAACCTATCTGCGCCATTAAAGTAATAAGCGCCGTTTGTCGTAATAAAGCCGACTTTCCCGCCATGTTAGGGCCTGTGATGATTATGATTTGTTGTTTCTTTGTATCCAGATAAACATCGTTGGCTATATAATGTTCTCCTGCGGGCAATTGTTTTTCTATTACCGGGTGACGTCCTTGTTTTATGTCAAGAACATCATTATCTTCTATGACCGGGCGAATATATTTATTCGATTTGGCAACGTTAGCAAAAGAAAGGAAACAGTCAAGGTTTGCTATTTTTACGGCATTTGTCTGGATGGCCGGAATAAATTCCGATAATGCTTTTACCAAATCGTTGTATAGTTGTGTTTCAAGAATAAGGATTTTGTCTTCCGCTCCTAATATTTTTTCTTCATATTCTTTTAGTTCTTGTGTTATGTAGCGTTCGGCGTTTACTAAAGTTTGTTTTCTTATCCATTCTTCAGGCACTTTATCTTTGTGCGTATTTCGTACTTCTATATAGTAACCGAAAACATTATTATAAGCTATTTTAAGGCTTGGTATGCCTGTTTTTTCTATTTCTCTTTGCTGTATTTGCAGTAAATAATCTTTTCCCGAATAAGATATTTTTCGCAATTCATCCAGTTCTTTGTTTACTCCTTCGGCTATGATTCCTCCTTTATTAACGAGTAAAGGTGGATCATTCTTTATTTCCTTTTCTATTCTTTCTCGTATGGGAATGCATAGATCAAGCTGTTCTCCTATCGACTTTAAGCTGTCGTTTTCTGCATTTAGACAGGCATTTTTTATGGATTCAACAGCATATAATGCAATTTTTATTTGCACAACCTCACGTGGGGAAATGCGTCCTACTGCCGCTTTCGATGCGATGCGTTCCAAATCTCCTATCGAATGAAGTTTTTCTTCAATGAAATCTTTTAAGTCGGGTTCCTTGAAAAAGTATTCCACTGCATCCAAGCGTTTGTTAATAGTCTGCATATCTTTCAGAGGAAACACTATCCAACGTTTCAGCATACGTGCTCCCATTGGACTTATCGTATAGTCTATGATATTTAAAAGACTGGTTCCGTCTTCGTTCATGCTGTCGATCAATTCCAGGCTTCTTATGGTAAATTTGTCCAAACGAACGTAACGGTCTTCCTCTATTCTGGAGAGTGATGTGATATGACTTATCTGGTAATGTTGTGTCATATCGAGGTATTGTAGTATGGCACCCGAGGCAATGATTCCGTTTTTCAGGTGTTCTACACCAAAACCTTTCAGATTTTTTGTTTCAAAGTGTTTCAGCAGTTTTTCCCTTGCCGACGTTTCGGTAAATACCCAGTCGTCGAGTTCGAAAGTAAAGTATTTGTTTCCAAATTTACTTTCAAACAATGTTTTCTTTCCTCGCTCGAAAAGAACTTCTTTAGGGGCGAAGTTGTTCATGAGTTTATCTGCGTAATCGAAGGAACCTTCGGCGGTCATAAATTCTCCGGTCGATATGTCGAGGAAAGCAATTCCACAAGCCGTTTTACCAAAATGTATGGCAGCCAGAAAATTGTTTTCCTTATAAGAAAGAACATTATCGCTTATTGCTACTCCCGGTGTAACGAGTTCGGTTATGCCGCGCTTCACCAGCTTTTTTGTAGTTTTCGGATCTTCCAGCTGATCACAAATGGCTACTCTTTTCCCTGCGCGTATAAGTTTTGGCAAATAAGTGTCGAGTGCATGATGAGGAAATCCGGCCATTTCTACTTTTTTATTCTGGCCGTTTGCCCGTTTGGTCAGGGTGATACCCAGTATATTTGCCGCGATAATTGCATCTTCAGAGTATGTTTCATAAAAATCGCCGCATCGGAACAGCATAATCGCATCGGGATGTTTTGACTTCAATTCGAAATATTGCTTCATCATTGGAGTCATTACGATGTCATTATCTTTTGTCACTTTGTCAATCCTTTCTTTCTTTATTGCAAAGAATAAAATAAGTAAACGGTATTAAAGATAGATTTTTTTAAGTTGTACACGATGTAAGTGTAAAAAATCAGCGGCGTTTTTTTCTTTTCAAACGGTATGACTTTACATTAAAATACGAACAACTCTATTGCAAAAATAGCCAAATTCTTCAAAATATCAAAGTGCGTATTATTATTGATTTCCTTTGTTTATCATAAAGAAAACGGGTGAGAAATATTTCGCATGGGATGTTTCTTGCATGAAAAAAGGGAAAAGTTAGAATTTTATCTTAACCTTTCCCTTTATGTTTCGTGGTGTTCAATAATAAACTTACCGGTGTTTTTTCCAGAAGTTTGTCATGTCTTCCAAGGTTTTTCCTTTTGTTTCGGGTACAAGTTTCCATACAAACAAGGCGGCTATCACGCAAATTATGCCATATAAACCGTAAACAAACATGTGTCCGAACTTTTCTCCCATGTCGCCTGCGCTGATGTTATACAAAGGCAAGAAGGTGGATGAGACAATAAAATTGAATATCCATTGGAAAGCAACGGCAATGGCTACGGCAGCGCCGCGAATAGTGTTGGGAAATATTTCGGCTATCAGTACCCAACAAATAGGTCCCCAACTAAACATAAACGAAGCACTGTAAACCATAATGCTGCAAACAGACAGGAACGGCGGCATATCCGGAACAGCATTACATAGCGTTACTCCGAAAGCACCGAGGGCCATTCCTATTGATCCGCAAATAAGCAAAGGTTTTCTTCCCAATTTTTCCACTGTAAAGACGGCAAAAAGGGTAAACAATAAGTTGACGATTCCCATAAAAACTGTTTGCATCATCGGACTATCCATGCCCATTGATTCGAAAATTCTCGGGGCGAAGTAAAGAACAGCATTAATTCCTACCGCTTGTTGAAAGACACTTAACATGATGCCTATGAAGATGATAAACCATCCGTACGTAAACAATTTCTCTGTTTTTTCCTCGGCCGTGGCTTTAATGTCCGCCAGGATTGATTTGGCCTTTGCCGTTCCGTTTATGTGTGAAAGCACTTGCAATGCTTTTTCATCGCGTTTGCATAAAGCCAAATATCGCGGAGTTTCAGGAATAAACATTACCAGTATGGTAAAAAGGCCGGCAGGCCATGCTTCACTTACGAACATCAATCGCCAGCCTGTTTCGGTTGCCCAACCGGAAACTTCGGGATTGATTACTTGGTTTATGCCTTCGATTGCTTTGATGACAGGGTTTATATGACTTCCCAGAATGAGAAAATTTACGAAATAGACGACGAGTTGTCCGAAGATGATGGCAAACTGATTCCATGAAACCAGGGTACCTCTAATATTACTCGGTGCAACTTCCGCTATATACATGGGGCATATAGCCGATGCCAGACCTACGCCTATACCGCCCAATATGCGGTAAAAGTTAAAAGCAATAAGTAAAGAAAAAGAAGGTTTTCCGTAATCGAATAACAAAAACTCCGGGTAGTAAGATCCTAAAGCCGAAAGGAAAAACAAAACACCGGCGATGAATAATGTTTTTTTCCGCCCGTACTTTGAGGCAAGAAGTCCCGAAATGGCACTACCTATAATGCAACCTATCAATGCACTTGAGGAAGTGATTCCGTGCATGCCATCGGTGTATACAAAATCTGTTGCCCGTAGGAAAAAAGCTTGAAGGCCTTTTTCTGCTCCTGAGATTACGGCGGTATCATAACCGAAAAGCAATCCTCCCAGTACAGCAACGAGAACAATGGAAAAAAGATAAATTTTGCTTCCTTTTTCTGTGTGGTTCATGATATAAAAAGATAAAGGCGAAGAATGAACTAATAAGGTTTCCGTATAGGAAAAAGAGAGCAATGCATTTCCTTAATAATTCATTCTTCGTTGAAAAACATTAGCAGTACATATTAATAATAGCCTCGTATAATTCTTGTTTTCCGCTGGTTTGTTTAGGCTCTCCCTTTGTTTTTGCATAAGAAACAACGTCTTCCAGCGTCAGTTTACCGTCTTCAAAGTCTTTCCCCATCCCGCTGTCGAAGGAAGCATAACGTTTTGCCAACATTTTTTTGTAGGGTGATTCCGTCAGTATTCTCGCGGCATTTTCCAAAGCCCGTGCCATTGCATCCATCCCCGCAATGTGAGCTATAAAAATATCTTCGAGGTCGGTAGAGTTACGGCGCGTTTTGGCATCGAAGTTCGATCCGCCGGTTCCCAGTCCTCCATTGCGGATTATCTGCATCATGGCCTGGGTAAGTTCGTAAATGTCGATGGGGAATTGGTCGGTATCCCAGCCGTTTTGATAATCTCCCCGGTTGGCATCGATGGAACCCAACATGTTGTTGTCTACAGCCACTGCCAGTTCATGTTCAAAAGTATGCCCGGCAAGTGTTGCATGATTTACTTCAATGTTTACTTTGAAGTCCTTATCCAGACCATTTGCCCGAAGGAAACCGATGACTGTTTCGGTATCTACATCGTATTGATGCTTGGTCGGTTCCATAGGTTTCGGCTCGATTAAGAAAGTTCCCGTAAATCCTTTGGCCCGGGCATAGTCGCGTGCCATTTTAAGCATCTGCGCCAAATGATTTTTTTCGCGCTTCTGGTCGGTATTCAATAACGACATGTAACCTTCTCTCCCGCCCCAGAAAACATAATTGCTTCCGCCTAATTCGATGGTGGCGTCGATGGCATTTTTTATTTGAACCATTGCTCTGGCTACTACATCGAAGTCCGGATTGGTGGCAGCCCCGTTCATATAACGTTTATGACCGAATACATTGGCTGTTCCCCACAGGAGTTTTATGCCGGTTTCTGCCTGCTTTTGTTTCAAATAAGCTGTTATTTGCTTTAGATTGTCTTCATATTCTTCAATGGTATTGGCCTCTTCACACAGATCTACATCGTGGAAACAGTAGTATTCGATGCCCAGCTTTTGCATGATTTCAAAGCCGGCATCGGCTTTATGTTTGGCGGCTGTCAGTTTGTCGGCGCTGTCGTTCCAGGGAAAAGTTTTGGTTCCGGTACCGAATTGGTCGCTTCCTTCTGCACATAGTGTGTGCCACCATGCCATTGAGAACTTCAACCAATCTTTCATTTTCTTGCCTAAAATGATTTTTTCTGCATCGTAATAACGATAAGCCAATGGGTTTTTACTTTCTTTTCCTTCGAATTTGATTTTTCCTATTTCCGGGAAATATTCTTTTGTATTCATGGTTAAAATGAATTTTATGTGTCGTTTAAGCGACAGGGTTAATACTATATTAATGTTTATTTGTCTTCTTGCTTTCGGGAAATGGTTTCCTCCAACAAGTTTTTCCATCGGGAATAAGCTGTTGCATATTCGCCTTGTTTTTGTGAATCGGGGGAAATGACCTCTAGTTTTTTCAGTGTTGAAAATGCTTCATTATGGTCTTTGTATATTCCAATGCCGATGCCTGCTCCTTTGGCAGCTCCCGTTGCTCCGTCGGTATCGTACAGTTCGATGGTGGCATTTGTCACGTTGGCCAGCGCATCTCGAAAGAGTGGACTGAGAAACATGTTTGCATGTCCTGCGTGAATCTTCCTGACGGATATTCCGGTTTGTTCCATTATATCGATGCCATACTTGAAGGAAAATGCAATACTTTCTTGGGCGGCTCGCAGTAAATGTGCCTTTTTATGGCGGTTAAAATCGATGCCGTGAATGGAACAACTCGTCTTGCGATTTTCCAACATCCTTTCGCTTCCGTTGCCGAAAGGCAATATGCAAACACCTTCACTGCCAACGGGTACTTGGTTTGCCATCATGTTTATTTCATCGTAAGAGATTTTTTCAGAGAAAAGGGTGTGTTTCATCCACGAATTAAGGATGCCTGTTCCGTTGATGCACAGCAAAACTCCCAGACGGGGCTGCTTTGAAGTATGATTAACATGGGCAAAGTTGTTTATGCGGCTTTCGGGATCGTAGTTTATGTTTGCGTTTATTCCATATACAACTCCGCTGGTTCCTGCCGTGGAGGCTATCTCTCCCGGATTGAAAACATTAAGCGATAAAGCATTGTTTGGCTGGTCTCCGGCGCGGTAAGTGATGGGGATTCCTTTGGGCAGTCCCAGTTCTTCGGCTGCTTTTGCGCTAACTTTTCCCTGTTCCCCGAAGGTGGGACAGACGGAAGGCAGTAGTGAATGATCGAATCCGTAGTACTGCATGAGAAAATCGGCTACTTTGTTTTCCTTGAAATCCCAGAAAATTCCTTCCGACAGGCCGGATACTGTTGTACAAATTGTGCCGCTCAATCGCATGGCAATATATTCTCCCGGCAGCATGATCTTGTCAATCTTTTTATATATGTCCGGTTCGTTTTCTTTAACCCATGCCAGTTTAGATGCTGTAAAGTTTCCGGGTGAATTCAACAAGTGCGAGAGACATTGTTCTTTTCCTAAGGTTTCGAAGGCACGATTCCCGTAGGGAACGGCACGAGAGTCGCACCAGATAATGGCCGGACGTAGCGGTTTTTGATGTCTGTCAACGCATACCAATCCGTGCATTTGGTAAGAGATTCCTATCGCTTTTATGCCTTCGCCGTGATGTATGTCGGCCTCTTTTAAAACGGCATTGGTGGCAAGTTTCAGATATTCCCACCAGCTTTCCGGATTTTGTTCGGCCCATCCCGGTCTGACGGAGATTATTTCTGCTTCGGTTTTCGGGAAAAAATCCGAAGCCACACACCTTCCGTTTTCAGCATTAATGAGACTTGCTTTGACAGATGAGCTGCCGATGTCATAACCTAACAGATACATTTTATATAGATTATTCGTTTATGATTGAAATAAATATGTCGTCTTTGTTCTATGGTAACGCATCTTTTCCGGGAAAAGAGCGGCGCTTTGCTGCAGTATTTTGCTTATGAAATTTTTCGGGGACGGAAAAACAGATTTCCCTGTGGGTAATCGTTTTTGCGAGAACGGCACATCGTTGTGTTTCTCTCGTGAGTGAATTCATGCAAGACTTAAGCGATGTCTGCCTACAAGTATGGAGGCATTTGTTTTTTTATGTTCCGCATTGTATTTCATTTAAGCTTTACAAATATAGGGAAGTTTTCCAGAAAAACAATATTGTGAATCAATTTTTTAGGCGATACGCCGAATTCGTGTTCGGTGTCTGTGCGTTTGAAAGAGTAAAAAGAAGGAAGTGTACGGATGGAAGGATTACGATGTTTTCATGAGAAGTACGAAATGTTTTTGTGAAGACATCGGGTAAAAATAAAGGAGTTATCCGTACATCTTGCGGATAACTCCTTTATAAGTTGGACTACCAGGACTCGAACCTGGGCAAACAGAACCAAAACCTGTTGTGCTACCATTACACCATAGTCCAAACTTTTTCGTTTTCCTTGGAAAACGTTGCAAAGATAATTGTTTTAAATGATATAATCCAAATAATTCATTTACTTTTTTCTTTTGTCTTACATTACTTCGTCTTTTGAAAAGACATTTCCCGCGGGGTATAATAAACGTGGAATAAAAAACGTAAAGTTGAAAAAACAAATTCAACTTTACGTTTGAGTTTTTATAAGATTGATGTCTTGTTTTTATTTGGCTATCAGCAGATAATAATTCTTTTTTCCTCGTTGAACCAATAAATATTTTCCGTCCAGCAGATCGTTTGTCGTAATCATTTGATCGAAAGCCGTCAGTTTTTCTTTGTTAAGCGATACGCCTCCTCCTTGAACCAACTTGCGCATTTCTCCTTTTGAAGGGAATACGTTTGCTTTTTCAGTGAATAAATCGACAGCTTTTACGCCGTTCTCCAGATCGGTTTTTGCTATTTCAAACTGAGGAACTCCCTCGAAGACTGACAAAAGCGTAGCTTCGTCTATCTTCTTTAGTGCGTCCGAAGTTGCGTTTCCAAAGAGAATTTCCGAAGCTTCCACTGCGGCGTTGTAGTCGGCTTCCGAGTGTACCATGACCGTAACTTCGCGCGCCAGTCGCTTCTGGAGTGCGCGCAAATGAGGAGCTTCCTTGTGGGTTTTTACCAGATTTTCTATTTCCTCTTTGCTGAGGGAAGTAAATATTTTGATGTATCGTTCGGCATCTTCATCGCTTACGTTCAGCCAGAACTGGTAGAATTTATAAGGTGAAGTGTATCGAGGATCGAGCCATACGTTTCCTGATTCCGTCTTGCCGAATTTTCCTCCGTCGGCCTTTGTTATCAGCGGACAGGTTAAAGCAAATGCTTCTCCCCCATTCGTGCGTCTGATCAATTCGGTACCCGTTGTAATGTTTCCCCATTGATCGGAACCTCCCATTTGAAGTTTGCAGTTTTTTGTTTCATATAAATGCAAAAAGTCGTAGGCCTGCAAAAGCTGGTATGTAAATTCGGTGAATGAAAGTCCGTCGCGTGCTTCTCCGTTCAAGCGCTTCTGTACGGAATCTTTTGCCATCATATAGTTTACCGTAATGTGTTTTCCCACGGTACGGGCGAAGTCAAGGAAAGTGAAATCCTTCATCCAATCGTAATTGTTTACCAGTTCCGCTTTGTTGGGGGCGTCGGAATCAAAGTCAAGAAATTTGCTTAATTGTTTCTTAATGCATTCTTGATTATGTCTTAATGTCTCTTCGTCCAGCAGATTTCTTTCCGCCGATTTACCCGACGGATCGCCTATCATACCGGTAGCTCCGCCCACGAGGGCCAAAGGTTTATGCCCGCATCTTTGGAAATGTTTTAAAATCATTACGCTGACCAAATGCCCGATATGAAGAGAATCGGCCGTCGGATCGATGCCGACATAAGCTGTTACCATTCCTTTTTCAAGCAATTCTTCTGTGCCCGGCATCATCGTATGAATCATTCCGCGCCATCTTAATTCTTCTACAAAGTTCATCGAATGAGTACTTAAATTAATAGTTTTTTTATAGGATTGCGACAAAATTACGACTTTTTGCCGAATAAGCTGTTTTTTATCCGATTAAAAAAGAGTTTATCGACGGTTTCTTTTATTTCTTTGGTGAGAATCTTGCAGGGGATCTTCCTCGTTGCTGCCGCCTTTTCATATAGAAAAGATATATCAGCGTTGCTGTTGTCTGTTTCCAACAAATAGTGTCCTTTTGGTACTGACTGCAAGGCTTCCGGGTGATATTTCTCCCCGAAAGACAGAATGAATCCGTTTCTTATCAAACTTTCCGCCAGTTCTTTTTTTCCTCTGAAACCGTGAATTATCCAAGATTGTTTCGGCTTTAGGCTTTTTTTCAGGGCAATGATTTCGTTGAACGCCTTTACGCAGTGAATAAATACCGGGAGTTTTTCTTCCTCCGAAAGGGTTGTGATGAAATGAAAAGCCTTTATTTGCAATTCAAACGGCGTGTTGCACAGTTTGTCCAGCCCGCTTTCTCCTAAGGCAACGATGCGTTTATCTGCCAATATGTTTTCAATCCATTTCATTTGCATCGGGAAGTCTTCTTCGGAAAGATGCCACGGATGGATTCCTGCGGCGAGAAAAACCACGTTGTCCGGCAGCGGACTGTCGTACATGCAGCAGCTGAATATGGCTGAATCGGCCTTTTCCGGCAGGTGGTGGGTGTGGGCATCGAATGTCATGGTTCGGGATGAATGGTTTTATGGAACGGGATCGTATCCTGATCCTCCCCAGGGATGGCAACGTAAAATTCGGCGGATTGCCAGATAAAGCCCTTTGAAGGGACCGTGTTTTTTCAAGGCTTCAATGGCATATTGCGAGCATGTCGGAGTGAAACGACACGATGGAGGAGTAAAAGGAGAGATACAGTTACGGTAAAAGTAGATGGGCAACAGCAGCAAATATGTAAGTAGTTTTTTCATACGATACGTTCTGCGATGAGTTGCAACAGCTTCTTTACTTTTTCTTCTACCGTAGAAGTAGGATAAAGACGGTTATCCAGCCAGATAAAGGCGATGAGAAGTCTTTGTTTCGATGCTGTTGTTGCATCAAAAAGTATTTGTTTGTTTGTGCGGTACGACTCGCGTATTTGGCGTTTTACCCGGTTTCTTTTTACTGCTCGTTTGAAGCGTTTTTTGGGAACGCTTATTAAAACAGAAACATTCGCGGGGATGTTTGTATCGGAGAACGTATATACGACTCGTAAAGGAAATGCAGAAAACGATTTGCTTCCCCCGGAGAATAATTTTTCTATCAGGATTCGGCTGTTCAAACGCTCCGCTTTACGAAAAGTATGTATAGGTTGTTCTCCCATAAATGCTTATATCTGTTGGTTGTAAAGAAATAAAGAATCTGTAAATAAGCAAAGGTATTTACAGATTCTTTATTTCTTTAATCAAATGTTTATGGACGATAAATTATCTGCTTACTTGTTGTGTTCACGAATAAACATATCCAATGCAGCGGGCATGGAAGGCGCTACTGTATTGGGAGCTTCCAGATCAAGTCGCAAACCCGCTTCCCGCACAGCTTTGGCTGTTGTCGGTCCGAAACTTCCGATGGCGATGTCTTTTTGTTCGAAATTCGGGAAGTTTTTCATCAGCGATTGTATTCCGGCCGGACTAAAGAAGATAAGCATGTCGTAGTCGAACTGCTCTTCCGGAGTAAAATCGTTGCTTACTGTGCGGTACATAACGGCTTCCGTGTGCTGAATGTGGTGTTTGTCGAGCAAATCTTTTACTTCGTCATTGTGTACATCCGACATTGGTATGAAATATTTTTCCGTATTGTGTTTGACAATGAGCGGTATCAGATCGACAAATTTCCCTGTTGTTCCAAAAAATACTTTGCGCTTACGGTACTGAACGTACTTTTGAATGTATAAAGCAATCTGCTCAGATGTACAGAAGTATTTCATGGTTTCCGGAATAGTTACGCGCAAGTCGACACAAAGATTGAAGAAATGATCAATTGCGTGCCGAGAAGTGAAGATAATCGCGGTGTGGTCTAAGATGGAAACTTTCTGTTGTCTGAATTCTTTAGCCGATAAACTTTGAACTTTTATGAACGGTCTGAAATCTATTTTCACGCCGTATTTCTCAGCAATGTCGTAATAAGGAGACTTTTCCGACGTCGGTTTTGGCTGAGAAACGAGAACTTTTTTAATCTTCAATGTAGTAAAAAATTAAAATTAAAAATGCTGTTTATATATTCCATCACTTTCCATAAAAGAAGATCGGGAACTATTTCCAGGGCACAAAAGTACAAAATTAAATGGATTACGCCATATAAATTATAAAAAAAGTTCTTTATACTTTTGTAAAATAATAATATTTTACTGCATATATATAGGGCGATAGCCGCAAGTAAAGTGACGTTTATGCTTAAATCGGAGAAGATTATGATTATGATATAGGGAAAGAGGATGACAGACATGCCGGCATGAAGAATGATATATCCTTTTGCCCATGTTTTGTTTTGCTCTTTGTCAAAGAAAATCCAATTGATAAATCGGTACATCGTGTATTTGTAGCAGTAGAGAAACAGCATTAAACCAATGTAAATGCTGAGGAGAATTTTGTGAGGATCCTGATGGAAGAGCGATGTGTCGGCGATTGAAAAGTAATAGAAAAACCAGATTCCGCATAAAATGCAGCCTATCCCGATTAAAAGGAGGAAATATTTTATATCGGGTTTTAACGATGTGTCGTAATAATGGCTGCGCTCTTTGTTTTGAATGAAATCGGACATTTGTTGTAGTAAGGAAGTCTTTGTCTTTTTCAGTGCGTAACAAAATGGGATAAAGCAGAGCAAAAGCAGAATGATTAGATACGGTTCGGAAGAAAGTTTTTCGGGACGAACTTCTCCTTTCATCCCCGATGTGTCGGGGACACACTGGCTTTCTGTTGTGTTTGTTTCAGGTGAGTTCAGGTATGATTCCTGTTCTTTTACCTGATTTTCCCACGGTGATATCAGACAAGGACTGTTCATATTGTTGAGTATTTACAAATGGTTTTGTCCCACACGGGGATATGATACAAAAGGTCGACGGCTTCTTCCGGCGTGGAAGATACGCACCAGATGTCACGATGCCGGTTGCGCATGAATTGTTCCGCTATGGCGTGTTCCAGCATATCCAGCAGGGAATTGTAAAATCCGTCGGTATTGAGTATGACAATTGGTTTCAGATATAGTCCGAGTTGTTTCCACGTTATAATCTCAAGCAGCTCTTCCATTGTTCCGCATCCGCCGGGAAGTGCGATGACTCCATCCGACATTTCGGCCATGAGGCGTTTTCTTTCGTGCATGGTATCGGTTTCGATCAATCGGGTTAACCCTTTGTGGTGCCATCCTTGCTGCACCATAAAGTGCGGAATGATGCCGGTAACTGTTCCTCCCGACTGCAGCGCAGCGTTACTTATTGCGCCCATTAGTCCTTGTCGCCCGGCACCGTTTATCAGATTGATGTGACGGAGTGCCAGCAACCGCCCCAGTTTTTCCGCAGCCGAAAAATATGTTTTGTCTATTTGTGTGCTCGAAGCGCTGTAAACGCATACGTTGTTTATCTGATTCATCGGGATAATTTATCGAATGATTGGTGGTACAAAGATAATTATTTAGGGGAAGAGATAAAAAGAGACGGGCACGAATCCGACAGTTTATTTCGTTGTTTTTATCGGTTCGTGCCCGTCTTTATAGGGAAAGACCTGCGCTTATTTCAGGTTGAATGCTTTTTTTACGATGTCTACGTAGTCTAATTTTTCCCAGGTAAACAGTTCCACTTCCACGGTTTTATTGCCTTCGTATATCGATTTGAAGTGTTTGGTTACGGTTTTTGGCTCGCGCCCCATGTGCCCGTATGCGGCTGTTTCACTGTAAATGGGGTTACGTAGTTTCAAACGTTCTTCGATGGCGTGCGGACGCATATCGAAGATTTCGCCGATTTTTTGTGCTATTTCTCCGTCACTCAGGGCAACATTGCTTCGGCCGTAGGTATTAACGTAAATATTTATGGGCTGAGCTACACCAATAGCATACGATACTTGCACCAGAATTTCGTCGGCCACTCCGGCAGCCACAAGGTTCTTTGCTATATGACGTGCCGCATAAGCTGCGCTTCGATCGACTTTGCTCGGATCTTTTCCCGAGAAGGCTCCGCCGCCGTGTGCTCCCGCACCTCCGTAAGTATCGACAATGATTTTCCGACCTGTCAGCCCCGTATCGCCATGAGGCCCCCCGATTACGAATTTTCCGGTGGGATTGACGAGGTATTTTATCTCGTTGTTAAAAAGAGACAGTACCGACGGATTGTGTATTTCGGCGATAACTCTGGGCATAAGTATCTCGATGATGTCTTTCTTTATTTGCGACAGCATTTCCTCATCGGCCTTGAGTTGCGCTTCTTTTGTTTCGTCCTTCGGAAGAATAAATTCGTCATGTTGCGTAGAAACAACGATGGTATCTATGCGGATGGGGCGGCGGTTGTCGTCATATTCTATCGTTACCTGACTTTTAGCATCGGGACGAAGGTAGGTCATGACCTTCCCCTCTTTGCGGATTTCTGCCAGGACCATTAGTATTTTGTGCGCAAGGTCGAGGGAAAGCGGCATGTAGTTTTCTGTCTCTTTTGTGGCATAACCGAACATCATGCCTTGGTCTCCTGCTCCTTGATTCATCGGATCTTCACGTTCCACTCCGCGGTTTATGTCGGGACTTTGCTCGTGTATGGCTGAAAAAACCCCGCATGAGTTGCCATCGAACATGTACTCGCTTTTTGTATAACCTATTCGGTTGATGACTTCGCGTGCAACAGTTTGTAGATCGATGTAGGCTTCTGTTTTGATTTCTCCCGCAAGTACGACCTGACCGGTGGTTACTAATGTTTCGCACGCCACCTTCGAGTTGGGATCGTATGCTAGCAATTTGTCGAGTACGGCGTCAGATATCTGGTCGGCCACCTTGTCAGGATGTCCTTCAGATACCGATTCGGATGTAAATAGATATCCCATAATTTTAAAAAATTAGAAAAGTTTGTTGTAAAAAATATCCGTGTACGGATGAGAGTAGGGGTATCTCTGTAGGAAAGTAAGAATGTGTTTTAGCATTTTTTTCCGTGGTTGCAAGCTACTCAAATCTGTCCACTTTTTAAATTCTTGGCAAAGGTATATAAAAATATCGAGATAAAGAAAAGAAAATAACGAATTCTGTTCGGAAAGATATCCCGATGTTTCAAAGAAACTCTTTCAGCTTTTTATGGTAGACCGGGTGTATTGTTTCCGGTGCAATTTCAGCCAGTGGAATCATGACGAAGGGCCTTTCTGTCATCAACGGGTGGGGCAAGGTGAGTTCTGCCGTTCGGATGATCAGCGAGTCGTATAATAATAGGTCGATGTCGATGATCCGGTCATGATAAACCCGGTTTGTTGTTTTCCGGGTGCGGCCGGCTTCTTTTTCTATGCTTTGGGAAATGTGCAAGACTTCTGCGGGTGTCAGGTCGGTCTGTACGCAGATAGCTGCATTAAGAAAGTTGTTTTCCGAGGAAAAGCCCCAGGGTTCTGTTTCATAAAAAGAAGATAGGGAAATGGTTTTCCCTATCTTTCTGTTTATTTCTTCTACGGCCCGGCGTATGTTTTCTTCTTTGTTTCCCAGGTTTGTTCCTAATCCGAGGTAGACAAGAGGCATATATTCTGTTTCAATTTTATTTATCCAGTATCAGCATTGCATCGCCGTAGCTCCCGAAACGATAGCCTTCTTTCAGGGCCGTATCGTAGGCTTGCATGATAAGATCGTAGCCGCCGTATGCACAAACCAGCATCAACATGGAAGAATAAGGCATATGGAAGTTGCTGATCATCGAGTTGGCCACCGAGAATTCATACGGGGGGAAGATGAATTTGTTGGTCCATCCTTCAAACTCTTTCAGGTGTCCGTCTGTTCCCACTGCGGTTTCTATGCTTCTCATAACGCTTGTTCCTACGGCACAGATCTTCTTCTCTTGGTCTTTGGCTGCATTTACGATGCGGCAAGCATCGGCGTTGATGAACATCTGTTCCGAGTCCATTTTATGTTTTGTCAGGTCTTCCACGTCAATGTCTCGGAAATTTCCAAGTCCGATATGCATGGTGATGAATGCAAAGTCGATGCCTTTTATTTCCATTCGCTTCATTAGTTCGCGGCTGAAGTGCAGGCCGGCAGCCGGAGCTGTCACGGCTCCTTCGTTTTTTGCAAAGATTGTCTGGAATCGTTCTTCGTCTTCCGGTTCGGCCGGGCGCTTGATGTATGGAGGAAGAGGTGCTTCTCCCAGGCTGTAAAGAACCTTTTTGAATTCATCGTGCGGCCCGTCGTATAAGAAACGCAATGTGCGTCCTCTTGACGTTGTATTGTCAATTACTTCGGCTACCATCGAGTCGTCTTCGCCGAAATATAGTTTGTTTCCTATCCGGATTTTGCGTGCCGGATCTACCAACACGTCCCACAATCGGAACTCTTCATTCAATTCACGCAAGAGAAAAACCTCAATGCGGGCTCCGGTTTTTTCCTTGTTTCCGTACAATCTTGCAGGAAAGACTTTCGTATCATTGAAGATAAATACATCTTTGTCGTCGAAGTAGTTTAAAATATCCTTAAACATTACGTGTTCAATGTCTCCGGTGGATTTGTGAACCACCATTAATCTTGACTCATCCCGATAGCGGGTTGGATACATTGCAATCCGTTCTTCCGGAAGTTTGAATTTGAATTGTGATAGTTTCATATACTTCTTTCCTTAATCATTTGTTGTTTCTATGTTTTGTTCTTCGAGCCATTGTGGAAAAGTTTCTACGTCCATGCAGTCGGACAAGGTGATGTTTCCCACGCGTGTTCGTATTAAACCGGTCAGATACGCTCCGCTTCCCAGCGCTTCCCCGACGTCTCTTGCCAGTGCACGTATGTATGTTCCTTTGCTGCAGACGACACGAATTTTGATAATCGGCAGATTATATTCCAATAATTCTATTTCGTCTATGGTCAAAGTCTTGGGTTTTAGAAGGACTTCATCGCCGTTTCTTGCGAGATCGTAAGCACGTTTTCCGTCAATCTTGCAGGCAGAGAAGGAGGGAGGTACCTGTTCTATGGTCCCTATAAAGCGTTGTAATACCGATTCTACGAGTTCTTTTGTAATATGTTCGGTAGGATATACGGCGTCTACTTCCTTCTCCATGTCGAAAGACGGTGTTGTCGCTCCCAAACATAACGTTGCAACATATTCTTTGGTGTGATGTTGAAACTCTTCGATGCGTTTGGTTGCTTTACCCGTGCAGATAATCATGACTCCGGTTGCTAAAGGATCGAGTGTTCCGGCGTGTCCCACCTTTATTTTTTTCAGCTCGAGTTTGCGACTTATATGGTATCTTATTTTGTTCACAACGGCAAAAGATGTCCACTTTAAGGGCTTGTTAAAATATAATACTTCTCCTTCTTTAAAATTCATGTCCCGTTGGGTTTAAGATAATAAGCTGCAGATTATGGTAATTGTTCCGATTATTGCGCAGTAAATGCCGAAATAAATCAGCTTGCCTTTCTTCACGATGTTGATCATCCATTTGCATGCGATGCATCCCGAAATGAAGGCGGCCATAAAACCGACGGCCAGCGATAAGGTGGACACTTCGGCGTTTACAGCAGAAGCTTCTTTTACAATTTTTATTCCGTCCAATAAAGCTTCTCCTAAAATGGGAGGAATTACCATGAGGAACGAGAACTGTGCAAGAATCTCCTTTTTGTTTCCTAAAAGAAGTCCCGTTGCAATGGTAGTTCCCGAGCGTGAAAGTCCGGGAAGAACGGCGCAAGCCTGGGAAAGTCCGATGATGAATGCGTCCCTTTTGCTTATGCTATCTTTTATGCGCGGTTTTGCATAATAGGAAAAGACGAGTAAAACGGTGGTGACCAACAGCATGATTCCCACAATCAGCAGGCCGGAACCGAATATCTGTTCCACATAATCTTTGAAGAACAGCCCGATGATAGCCACAGGGATCATCGAAATCAGTATGTTGATCACGTATCGTGTTTCGTCGTTCATGCGGAACTTAAACAAACCTTTAAACAGCCATGTTATTTCTTTATGCAGAATGACCAGTGTACTTAAGACCGTCGCTACGTGAACGACAATGGTAAAAGTCAGATTGTCTTCTCCTTCTATTCCGAAAAGTGCGGAACCTATTGCCAGGTGGCCGCTGCTGCTTACGGGAAGATATTCCGTTAATCCTTGTAAAAGGCCTAAAATGAGTGCTTCTATCCAGCTCATGATTAATTGTTTGTGTTGTGGTGTTTATTGAAAGGTTTGTACAAAATTCCGTAAATCATAAATATGAATCCGAAAAAACATATAAATGGTGCAACTTTTATTCGCCGTGCACTGAATATGTCTGCCTCGAATGTTGTTTCGGTAGAACCCGGTCCTGTCATCAGAAGAAAACCTATGATGATGATGACCATGCCTATTCCCAGTAGAATGAAATTCTTTTTGTCAAGAGCAAAATTCTTTTTATCCATATCAAATGTTCTGTTGTTTTTATTTATATAATTCGCCGGCTTTCATCCTTAAATACTTGTTTATGGAGATGAGAGCACAGAGTGTTGTGATAAGTATTCCGAAGATCAATACGGTTCCTGCCACTGTCAGGAGGACAGCAGGCGTTATGATTTCGATTAAGTCGGGCTCGTATTGCACGCAAAAATAGGCCGCTGTTGTCAGAAGAGCATCGGCTATGATTGCAGACAACAGGCCGATCCAGATGTTATGTACCAGGAACGGACGGCGAATAAACGCACGGCTTGCTCCTACCAACTTCATCGTATGGATAAGGAAACGTTTCGAATAAATAGTCAGCCGAATGGTATTGTTGATAAGCGCGAAGGAAATCAGCGTAAGCAATGCCGCCAATCCCAATAAGAAGAAGCTGATTTTTTTGATATTTTGGTTTACTGCATCCATAAGATCTTGAGGATAATCTATTTCAAGGATGCGTTTGTCGGATAAGATTTCCTTCTTTATCTTCTCTATACTGTCTGTATTGGCATAATCGGCGTTGAGTTTTATCTCGATGGATGCGTTGAACGGATTATACCCGAGGAATTCTGCCGGATCGGTTCCCATTGCTTCGGTTTGTTCCTTGAGGGCTTGTTTTTTGGAGATGTAGTTCGTTTGTTTTACGTACGGTTTTTCGTTCAAGGATTTCCGGAAGCTTAACAGCTCGGTTTCTTTCATGTCATCACTGATTGATACCGAAAGGGCAATGTTTTCACGTACGTATACCGACAAATTATTCGCGGTCAGCAGGAAAAAAACAACCCCTCCCAATAATAAAAGTACCAGTGTGGTACTGATACTCGCCGTGATGAATTGCATATTAAACAGTGTACCTATTTTTTTACTCATGATTGTTTTTTTCTGAATACATAAATAATCGAACTGCTTTGTTCTTTTCTTGCCACTGTGGCAAGCCATCCTTTTGTTCCGTTTATTGCACCCTTCAGCAAGGGAAAACGGCTTCCTTTATATTTTTCCGTGAGGATGGAAATATAAAAGACGTCGAATGGCATGGTGTATGTCTCGGCCAAAATAAATCCGTGCGCCGCCCCGAATTGCTGCATTGTCGACGGGGTAAAGTGCCAAAGATGCCGGGGGACATCGTAAGCAGCCCACATCTCTTTATATTTGTTTGCATCGAAAGAGTTTGCGTTCGGCACGGCTATGACCAGAATGCCCCGTTCTTTCAGCAGGAAATTGAGCTTGTCCCACGTCGGATTCAGTTTTTCCAGATGCTCCATGACGTGCCACAGTGTGATGACGTCGAAAGAGTTTTGTTTGTACTTATCCAGCATTTCCGGCGGATCGACATGTACTTCAAACTGCTTTTCCGCGAAAGTCCTTGCCCGGGAATCTTTTTCGGTAGCATAAACCTGCCATCCTCTTTTCTGCATGAAGCCGCTGAAGTAGCCTGTTCCCGTCCCGATGTCAAGTAAGATGCCGTGGTTTAATCCGCTGTTTCGCTCGATGAGATGTGCTTTTTTCGAAAGCATCCATCGGCGTACCCGGTGATAAATTCGGTTTACAATGCCTTTGTGCGTATCGGAATGTGAGATATAATCGGGGGTATTATAGTATCTTTCCATTTCAGATTCGCACGGAACGTTCTGAGTGAACAAGAAGCCGCAATGTAAACAACGGCATATATCAAACGATTCGCCGGTTACATAATGGTCGATGCATGTGATAGCCTTTTCAAAAGCTGCCTTTCCGCATAACGGACATTCGGTTATGTTCACTGTATTCACTTTCTTCCCTAATTTGCTGCAAAATAACAAATAAATTAGGGATTGGCAGAATTTATTTAAAAGTTTTTAAGAGTATTGCCCGGGATGAAAAAGAATCTGTATCTTTACTTCGCATGTTTAGATATAAATTATGGGGGAATACAAAAGACTTGCTCGCCCTGTTAGGGGAAGGATGCTGGCCGGTGTGTGTGCCGGATTCGCGGACTTTTTGGGATGGGATGTGACATTGTTGCGCGTTGCCTACGTGCTTTTGACATTTCTTACCGTGTTTTCAGGTGTGTTTGTTTACCTGCTTTTATGGATTCTTATGCCGGTTGCTGTTCAGGGACCGGGAAGAAATCCTTGAAAGAACGCGTTTTTTTATATGAAACATCGCAGCGGATTTACCTGTTCGCTGCGATGTTTTTTCGGTTATTCCGTTACGGTTTCTCCTTTCAGTGTGGCGGAACTTGCTTCGGTGATGCGTACTTTTACGAAATCGCCGGGACGATATGTCCCTCGGTCGAAGATGACCACTTTGTTTTGTTCCGTTCTTCCGAAAAGTTGTGCTGTCGAACGTTTTGAAACTCCTTCAACCAATACCTCAAAGGTCTTGCCGATATCTTTTTTATTGCTCTCTGCCGACAGGTGATTCTGCAGTTCGATGAGCTCATTCAAGCGGCGGATTTTTATTTCTTCCGGCACGTCGTCGGGCAAATGCTTCGATGCATACGTTCCCGGGCGCTCGGAATATTTAAACATAAAGGCAGAGTCGTAAGCACATTCCCTCATGAGTGAGAGCGACTCCCGGTGATCTTCTTCCGTTTCCGAGTGAAATCCTGAGAAAATGTCGGTGCTGAGTCCGCAATCGGGGATGATGTTTCGAATCATTCTTACGCGCTCCAGGTACCATTCGCGGGTATATTTCCGGTTCATCAACTTCAGGATCCGCGAACTTCCGCTCTGTACGGGAAGGTGAATGTGCTTGCAAATATTTGGAACCTCGGCAATGGCGCGCAATGTTTCATCGCTCATGTCTTTGGGATGCGACGTTGTAAATCGAATACGCATGCCCGGAACCGTTTGGGCAACGGTACGTAACAGCATGGGGAAGGTGATGATTTCTCCATTTGTCTCGAATTTGTACGAGTTTACATTCTGTCCTAAGAGTGTAACTTCCTTGTATCCTTTTTTTTCAAGGTCGCGCACTTCGTTCAAGATGCTTTCAAGGTCGCGACTTCGTTCCCGTCCTCGGGTATAAGGAACGATACAATAATGGCAAAAATTGTTACAACCCCGCATAATCGATACGAACCCCGATATATGATTTCCGCAGATTCGCGACGGGATAATGTCGCGATACGTCTCGGTCGTCGAGAGCTCTACATTAATGGCCTTCTCTCCAGCCTCGGCGGCTGCTATTAAATGAGGTAAAGCAAGGTAAGCATCCGGTCCGGCCACGAGGTCGACGTGATGATTTTCTATCAAATCATTCTGTACCCGTTCGGCCATGCATCCCAAAACCCCGATGATCATTTTTTTGTGTTTCTTGCGCAACGAATGAAAAAAATCCAGGCGGTTCAGGATTTTTTGTTCGGCGTTGTCGCGGATCGAACAGGTATTCAGAAACACTGCATCGGCTTCTTCAAGGTCATTGCACGGGCTGTATCCGGCCATTTGCATAATCGATGCAATCACTTCACTGTCGGCTACGTTCATTTGGCAGCCGTACGTTTCGATAAACAATTTCTTGTTTTCGTTTTCGGTTGCAGATTTAAAGTCTGCTCCCGCGTTGTTTTTAGTCATAAATTATTCAGTAGATTGTTTATAATAAAGTATTTATCCGTGATAAAGGAACGGATAAAGATTTTGCAAAGATAGTAAATCGGGATAAATACCCCAGCTCTTTCCGTAAAATATCTGCAGGCGGTCTTAGGAGTGGTTCGTATTGTTTTAGTGAAAGATCGGAATTTTTATATTTCAGAAATAGTTATTATCTTTGGAAAAACTACCTTTAATCGATAAATTATTATGAATATAGATTCTGTTTTAACGGTTGTAATTGTGATGCTCATGATAGGCTTTTCTGTAGTGAAAAGCTATAAAAAAGAAAAACGTGCGGGCGGAGCAAGACAAAAACAGATGCCTGTGCTCACGGAGATGTCGGAAGATTTGGAAAAGTATTCCGAATTTATTTCGGGACAACGGGACGTTATACCGCAAAAAACGAGAAAAGTTCAGCAAAAGACTTCGCCCGTTTTGCCGGCCAAACCGGATAAAAAAGAAGAAATTTCACTGAAAACACCGGAGGATGCGCGGAGAGCTTTTATATACTCCGAAATATTTAACCGAAAATACGACTGAAAATAAATAATAAGATAACATCTGATGCCATATGGGTTTTAATTTTATGACCGCAGCCGAGGCTGCAAGTTTGATAAAAGACGGAGAGATTATCGGACTGAGTGGTTTTACTCCCGCCGGAAGTCCGAAGGCTGTTACAGCAGAATTGGCGAAAATTGCCGAAGAAAAACATGCTCGGGGGGAACAATTTCAAGTAGGAATTATTACGGGAGCCTCGACGGGTGATTCGTGCGACGGCGCGCTTTCCCGTGCAAAGGCGATTCGTTTTCGTGCACCTTACACGACGAATACAGATTTTCGTAAGGCCGTTAATAACGGAGAAATCAATTATACCGACATACACTTGTCGCAAGTTGCCCAACGCCTGCGCTCCGGTTTCCTGGGACATGTCGGGACAGCCATCATAGAAGCATGTGATATTACGGAAGATGGGCGCATCTTCCTTACTGCGGGTGTAGGCATTACACCGACCATTGCGCGTTTGGCCGACCGGATTATCGTGGAGTTGAACGCAGCGCACAGCAAAAATATTATCGGGATGCACGACTTGTATGAGATGGAACGCCCGCCTTATCGCAATCCGATTCCCATCGTTCGTCCGAGCGACCGCATCGGTTTGCCTTACATCCAGGTAGATCCTTCCAAGATTGTCGGCATCATCGAAGTGAACATGCTCGATGAGGCCAGAGGGTTTCATGCTTCCGATCCGACCACAGACCGCATCGGCCAGAATGTAGCTGAGTTTCTTGCTTCCGATATGCGCCGGGGAATCATCCCTTCCACTTTCTTGCCCCTTCAGTCGGGCGTAGGGAATATAGCCAACGCAGTGCTTAGTGCTTTGGGAAAGAATCCGAACATTCCGGCATTTGAAATGTATACGGAAGTCATCCAAAACTCGGTCATTCAATTGATCAAGGAGGGAAGAATTAAATTTGGAAGCACTTGTTCTCTTAGTGTAACGAATGATTGTTTGCAGGAGATCTACGATGATATAGATTTCTTCCGCGACAAACTGGTGCTTCGCCCGTCGGAAATCTCAAACTGTCCCGAGGTCGTTCGCCGAATCGGCGTGATAACCATGAATACGGCTATCGAGGCAGACATCTATGGAAACGTTAATTCTACACATATTTGCGGCACGAAGATGATGAATGGTATCGGCGGTTCGGGAGATTTTACGCGAAGCGCTTATATTTCGATCTTTTCTTGTCCGTCGACGGCGAAGGGAGGCTGTGTAAGTTCTATCGTTCCGATGGTTTCTCACTTGGATCATAGCGAGCATTCCGTCAATGTGATTATCACGGAACAAGGCGTTGCCGACTTGCGCGGAAAGAGTCCGATGGAGCGGGCCAAGACGATAATCGAGAACTGTGCCCACCCCGATTACAAACAATTATTGTGGGATTATCTGAAAATATCTACGAAAGGGCAGACCTGTCATTGCCTGTCGGCTGCTCTTGGAATGCATCAGACCTTTATAAACAAAGGCGACATGCGTTTGACCGATTGGTCGGAATTTTAAAAACAACGGGACATTCCGGGTAAAAAGCGGAGCGGTAAAGCACAAAAAATGACGGCTTGTGTTTTGCCTCTCCGCTGTGTTTTATCTCTTTCTTATTCTTTGTCTGATGGGAATGTACAGCCATTGTACGAAATGAGACACGGCCAATGAAGACACGATTAGTGCGGCATAGATAAGAATAGGGAAATGAAAACCGTAAATAAAGTCATGAAACAGGTAATATGCGAAGAAGGTGTGTATTAACCACAGGTTTGTAGAGTGGCGTCCGAAGTAACATAGTGTCTTACGTATGGGCAGAGGCGGACGCATACATAGATAAAACAAGATGAAAGGCAGGGCAAAGACCGGATTTAATATGCCACTGGAACCTAAACTTATGCGAAGCATGAATAGGAAAAGAATGGCGCTTCCGAACACCATGTTGGCATGCTTGTTCGAATATTGTGAAAAACAATTCCGGAAACGCTGCAATATATCGAATCGTGCAAATAAGACTCCGTTGGCAAACATGGAAAGCACGGTGATATATTGTACGGGCATTTGGATTACGGACGAATGTTTCTCTCCCGTATTGCATAGAGCAAACATGCCGAATAAGGCAATGCTTGTCGCAAAACTCCCTTTTGCTCCGGGTTTATGCAAGAGACGAAGGATGTAAGGAGAGGTGAGAACCAGTAGAATATATGGGAAGAAAAACCACCATTCCCCGTTATAGCTGCATTTCCAGCCGATGAAGTTCAGTATAAAAGACGAAATATTTTCAGGATAACGATCCGGCTTTATGAAACAAGCCAGGGGAATAAAAATTAAAAAGACGAGCCAGTAATTGGCATAAAGGCTGGCTGTCCGTTGGAAAAGCTGCATTTTACCTCCCCCATTTTTGATATATTTTAACAAAACCGTAGCCGCTTAGGAATAAATAAATGGGAACACAAAGAGCGCCGACGCGGAAAAAGACATAAGCAAGCGGTTTTCCGTTTATCCAATTGACGAATGTTTTACACTGTTCAACCTCTTCCAGGTGACAGAATAAATGGAGGTATAACATCATCAGTATGGCAATTCCTTTCAGTTGAAGCGTTTCTTCTTTTTCCATGTTCGTGATACAAATTGGTTCATTCCGGTGCGAAATTATAAAATTAAAACGAGGCATAACCGGTGTCGTGCGTTTTTTATGCTGCAAACACGCAGGTCTTTTGAGAAACACGCAGGGAAAATGTCGGAACTCTTTCCCGATATTTTCATGCGTTGTTTTAGGGCTTTTTCAAGGAGTGAGGCGACGATTTATAAATGAATCTTTCTCTAAATTCCTGAACTCTTGCTATCTTTGCACGTTGTTACGAGAAATAAATAAAAATCAACTAAATAAATATCCTCAGGTTATGGAATATAATTTCAGAGAGATTGAGCAAAAATGGCAAAAACGATGGGTGGAAAATAAAACTTATCGAGTTACGGAAGACAAATCGAAGCAGAAGTTCTATGTGTTGAACATGTTCCCTTATCCGTCTGGCGCAGGGCTTCACGTAGGACACCCGTTGGGATATATTGCAAGCGATATATATGCCCGTTACAAACGTCAGCAGGGTTTTAATGTATTAAACCCGATGGGCTACGATGCTTACGGCTTGCCTGCCGAACAATATGCCATTCAAACGGGACAGCATCCGGCGGTTACGACGGTGAACAACATCAACCGTTATCGCGAACAATTGGACAAAATAGGATTTTCTTTCGACTGGAGTCGCGAAGTGCGCACGTGCGAGCCGGGATATTATCACTGGACCCAATGGGCTTTTCAGCAGATGTTTAACAGTTATTACTGTAATCGTCGGAAAAAGGCATGCCCCGTCAGCGAATTGGTTGCGGCGTTTGAAAAGCAAGGGACGAAGGATTTGGATGTGGCTTGCAGCGAAGAATTGAGCTTTACTGCCGACGAATGGAACGGAAAAACGGAAAAAGAGCAGCAGGAAATCCTCATGAATTACCGCATAGCCTACCTTGGAGAAACAATGGTAAACTGGTGTCCGAAGCTGGGGACCGTGTTGGCTAACGATGAAGTTATCGACGGTGTGTCGGCTCGCGGCGGTTATCCTGTGGTACAGAAGAAGATGCGTCAGTGGTGTTTGCGCGTCTCTGCTTATGCACAACGGCTTCTTGACGGGTTGGAAACGGTAAATTGGACCGAATCTCTGAAGGAAACCCAGCGGAACTGGATCGGCCGTTCGGAAGGAGCGGAGGTACGTTTTAAGGTAAAAGACAGCGACCTTGAGTTTACAATCTTCACCACACGTGCCGATACAATGTTTGGAGTTACCTTTATGGTGCTGGCGCCTGAGAGTGAACTTGTGCCGCAACTGACCACGGAAGGGCAGAAAGCCGAGGTAGACGCTTACTTGGAAAGAACAAAGAAACGCACCGAACGCGAAAGAATATCGGATCGTCGTGTGACGGGCGTCTTCAGCGGATCGTATGCCATTAACCCTTTTACCGGTGAAGCAGTGCCTATTTGGATCAGTGATTACGTGTTGGCCGGATACGGAACCGGCGCTATTATGGCTGTTCCGGCGCATGATAGTCGGGATTACGCTTTCGCAAAACATTTTAATCTTCCCATTGTTCCTTTGGTAGAAGGCTGTGATGTGAGCGAAGAGAGCTTCGATGCCAAGGAAGGAATTGTATGCAATTCTCCGAAAGAGGGCGTAACTCCTTATTGCGACCTGACCTTAAACGGTCTGACGATTAAGGAAGCTATTGCCGCAACAAAAGAATATGTGAAGAAACACAACCTGGGCCGTGTGAAAGTAAACTTCCGTCTTCGTGATGCAATATTCTCGCGTCAGCGTTATTGGGGCGAGCCGTTCCCGGTGTATTATAAAGACGGAATACCTTATATGATAGATGAAACCAAGTTGCCGCTCGAGTTGCCCGAGGTCGACAAATTCCTTCCTACGGAGAACGGAGAGCCGCCTTTGGGACATGCCACCCGCTGGGCCTGGGATGTAGAAAAGGGCGAAGTGGTGGAAAACTCGAGAATAGATAACGTAAACGTCTTCCCGCTTGAGTTGAATACCATGCCCGGATTTGCCGGTTCAAGCGCATATTATCTGCGTTACATGGATCCGCATAACGATAAAGCCCTCGTTTCGAAAGAAGCCGTGCGCTATTGGCAGAACGTAGATCTCTACGTCGGCGGAACGGAACATGCCACGGGACATCTTATTTACTCTCGTTTCTGGAATAAATTCCTCTTCGATTTGGGCGTAAGCGTTACCGAAGAACCGTTTAAAAAACTGGTAAATCAGGGGATGATCCAGGGGAGAAGCAATTTTGTTTACCGTATTAAAGACACGAACAAGTTTGTTTCTTTCGGACTGAAGGACGCATATGATGTTACTCCGCTTCACGTAGATGTGAACATTGTATCGAATGATGTTCTGGATGTTGAGGCGTTCAAGGCGTGGAGACCTGAGTATGCGAATGCCGAATTTATACTGGAAGACGGCAAATACATCTGCGGATGGGCGGTAGAAAAAATGAGCAAATCCATGTATAACGTGGTAAATCCCGATATGATCGTCGAGAAATACGGGGCAGACACCCTGCGCATGTATGAAATGTTTTTGGGACCTGTTGAGCAATCGAAGCCGTGGGATACCAACGGAATAGACGGTGTTCATCGTTTTCTTAAGAAACTTTGGACCTTGTTTTACAGTCGTACCGGAGAGTTCCTGCCGAAAGACGGAGAACCCACCCGCGATGAATTGAAGTCCATACATAAGCTGATTAAGAAAGTGTCGGGGGACATTGAGGTATTTTCTTACAATACTTCCGTCAGTGCATTTATGATTTGTGTAAACGAGCTTACCGCCTTGAAGTGCAGCAATAAGGCCGTTCTGAGCGATTTGGTGGCGGTTATTGCTCCGTTTGCCCCGCACCTGGCCGAAGAATTGTGGGAAGCTTTGGGACATGCTTCTTCAGTTTGCGATGCACAGTGGCCGGCGTTCAACGAAGAATATCTGAAAGAAGATGTCGTAAGATATACGATTTCTTTCAACGGAAAGGCACGCTTTACCCTGGACTTTGCGGCCGATGCCGATAACGAAACGATTCAAACTACGGTAATGAACCATGAGTTGTCGCAGAAATGGATTGACGGAAAGCTCCCGAAAAAGGTAATTATTGTTCCGAAGAAGATTGTGAACATTGTATTATAACCGGTTCTTATGGGAATTATTCCGGGAAAGAAGATAAAAAGAGAATCGAAAGATTATTTGGCCATCACATTCGGTTTGGTATGCTATGCCATTGGATGGGTGGCCTTCCTGCTGCCTTATCAGATAACGACCGGCGGGGTGAGCGGTATTGCCGCCATTATTTATTATGCAACGGGCGTGGAAATGCAGTATTCTTACTTCATTATCAATGCGGTTTTCCTCGGTTTTGCATTAAAAATATTGGGACCGAAGTTCAGCATGAAGACGGTGTATGCCATCTTTTTGCTGACCTTTCTGCTATGGTTCTTCCAGGTTCTGATGAAAGACGACGAAGGAAACCTGCCTCAATTGCTGGGAAGCGGACAAGAGTTCATGGCCTGTGTCATAGGGGCCGGCTTGCTGGGCTTCGGCATAGGCATTGTTTTCAGCAATAACGGCAGTACGGGTGGGACAGACATCATCGCCTGGATTATCAATAAATACCGTGATGTGACGTTAGGACGCATGATGATGTATTGCGACATCGTCATCATTTCGTCGTGTTATCTTATCTTTCATGACTGGAAGCGCGTACTTTTCGGCTTCTGCGTGCTGTTTATCATGAGCATTGTTATCGATTATGTGGTGAATAGTGCGCGGCAGTCTGTACAGTTTTTCATCTTCTCCCGTAAATACAACGAGATAGCCGAAGGAATTTCCACGCAGATTGACCGCGGAGTAACCCTTCTTGACGGGAAAGGATGGTATAGCAAGCAGGATATTAAAGTAGTGGTCGTCCTGGCCAAAAAGCGCCAGTCTCTCGATATATTCCGTTTGGTGAAAGATATTGATCCGAACGCCTTTATTTCGCAAAGCAATGTTGTGGGCGTATATGGCGAAGGATTCGATAAACTGAAAGTGAAATAACGGAGAACGCATTGCGTATATTTTCCCGGGAGAGCGGCAGACAAATGCAGATAGAGAAGGTTCTGTATGGTCTGCCGTCCTCTTCTTTTGTGTAAAATATTGCTATATTTGCGGGAAAATATCAAGACATCTTCAAATGAAGAACCTGTTGTTTTTTTGTATTCTTGCTGTTGTATCACTGCATGTGCAGGCCCGGACGGTGAAAGGGAAGGTGCTGGATGAACAGAAACAACCGCTGCCTTATGCGAATGTGGTACTGCTTTCCTTGCCGGATTCCGCCTTTGTCAAGGGTACTGTAACGGATATGGACGGATGTTTCTCGCTGTCCGAGGTGTCGGACGCTGCCGCTTTGATTCGGGTTTCTTCCATCGGTTACCGTACGGCATACCGACTTTGCGGGGAAAATACGTCTTCCGCTTTGGTGATAGCGCTGGAACCCGATGCCGTTTTACTGCGGGAAGCAGTGGTGACGGGGTATCGTCCTACGTATAAGATGAAGGGCAGCAGCCTGATTACCGAGGTTTCCAACTCCCTTTTAAGCAATCTGGGCAGCGCAGAGGATGTCTTGTCTCATATCCCTTTGGTGCAGGAAAGTAACGGAGGATTTACGGTCTTTGGAAAAGGAACGCCGCTTATTTATCTGAACGGGCGGGAAATGCGTGACCTGAATGAGCTGAAACGGCTGAATGCAAAAGATATTCAGAACGTGGAGGTCGTGATGAATCCCGGTTCGGAATACGATGCAACCGTAAAAGCCGTAATAAAAATCAAAACCGTAAAACCGCAGGGTGAGGGAATCGGCGGGCAGTTATGGGTGAAAGGCGCCCGGCATGAAAAATTCAATCACGAGGAACTGTTCGATTTAAACTATCGCAAGGGCGGATTCGATGTGTTCGGCAGCTTTTATTATACCCATCAGAACAAACATACGGAGCAGCACGATGTGCATCACATCGAGACGGACAACGTATGGGACCACGATGCGTCTCTCGATATATACTCGAAAAACGAGTATCTGAACGCCAATGGCGGGATGAATTATATGTTTAATGACCGTCATTCGATGGGAGTAAAATACAGTTTCTCCCGAACTCCCCGACTGAAGTCCGACTTGCCTTCGTCCTATCGTACCTTTCTTGATGGAGATTGGTACGATAATCAGACCTATCAGCGCGTGTGGTCCGGCTCCGATTATTCGCATCTGTTGAATATGTATTATGCGGGAACGGTGGGAAAGCTGGGCATCGACTTCAATGCCGATTACTATCAGGGGAAAAGTTTTGCGGATCAGGTGACCGATGAGACGAGCGAGTCGCAGGAAAATCGTTATGTCTCTTCAAAAAATGAAATAAATAACCGGCTGTATGCGGCGAAGCTGGTTCTGACACATCCGGCGGGGAAAGGAGATATAAAAGGCGGGGCAGAGTTTAGTGCAACCCGTCGTACCGATTGGTACAACAACGAACAATCTTATCTTCCTTCGTCGGATACAAAGAATGAAGAAGACAAAACAGCTGTCTTTGCGGAGTATTCCGCCGCATTCGGTGCCTTGCAGGCTACGGTGGGCTTGCGCTATGAGCATGTAGTGTCGAATTATTTCGACAAAGGGGTGTGGATGGACGAGCAAAGCCGCACGTACGATAACATACTTCCCTCCGTTGCTTTGTCGTTTCCGCTTCGGGAAACCCGGTGGTCGCTCAGCTACACTGCCAAAACACGCCGCCCTTCTTATCACGAACTGAGCAGTAACATACAGTATAACGACCGCTTCACTTATGAAGGAGGCAACCCGTTTTTACAGCCGGAAACCCTGCATGATGTGACATTGATGGGGAGCTATCGTTGGATTCAGCTGATGGCTAATTACATTTATAAGAAAGATGTGATAGAAATGTGGGCAGAACCTTACGGGGAGTCTTCGGAAATAACTTTTTTAACCACGAAGAATTACGATAAGAAACATATTCTGAACCTTTCTTTGGTGCTTTCTCCTAAAATAGGGTGCTGGGAACCGGTGTTGAGCATGGTGATGTCTCAGCAGTATTTTACTATTGAAAACTTCGGGGCACAGCGCGATATGAACAATCCTACGGGCATCTTTACATTGGACAATAACTTCCGTTTCAAGAAAGGATGGACGGCCAATGTCTTGATGTCTGCACAGACTGCCGGGGAATTCGGCGTTTGGGAGCTGAGACCGAAGGCGTATATCGATTTGAGCGTGAATAAATCTTTCCTGAACGACTGCCTGAATGTGCGGCTGGATGTAAAAGATCCGTTTGAAACAAACCGTCAGAAGATGCTGTTTCGCGGCATAACCATGACATTCGACAAGGATTGTTATCACGATGAACGCTGTGTTTCTTTAAGTATAACGTATCGTTTCAATGCTTCTGCCAGCAAATATAAGGGAACGGGCGCGGCCAATGAGGAATTAAACCGCCTGTAACGGGTAAATTCGTATCTTTGCCGGAAGAAAAAGAATATTATGCGGAATTATGAAGAAAAGATTGGTTTTTGCAACGAATAACGGCCATAAACTGGAAGAAATTCGGGCTATATTGGGAAACACGGTGGAGATTTTGAGTCTGAAGGACATCGGTTGCCATGAAGATATACCCGAAACGGCCGAGACATTGGAAGGGAATGCCGCGCAGAAGGCGGAGTTTATTTATAAGCGCTACGGGCTTGACTGTTTTGCCGACGATACGGGACTGGAAGTTGAGGCGCTTGGTGGTGCGCCGGGCGTATATTCTGCGCGTTATGCCGGCGGGGAAGGTCACGACTCTGAAGCCAATATGCGGAAACTGCTGGCAGAGCTTGCCGGAAAGGATGACCGAAAGGCGCAATTTCGTACCGTAATTTGCCTGATCGAAGCGGGGGAGAAGCATTTGTTTGAAGGCGTGGTAAAAGGCAAAATAATCGAAGAAAAACGCGGAGGATCGGGTTTCGGTTACGATCCCGTCTTCGTCCCTGAAGGATATGCGGAGACCTTTGCCGAGATGGGAAACGAAGAAAAGAATAAAATAAGCCATCGTGCCCGTGCCGTGCAGGCATTGTGCGCGTATTTGAACCGGTGAGTTCTCCGTCAATCATGATATTGTTGCAATAAAAACATCCCGATGTTTCTGTCAAGGGCCGAAAGCCTTAAAAACAAAACATCGGGATATTTCTTTGTGTTTATGCCGTTGTACGGCTGAAGGCGGTTCAGCTTTTACGGTATTTCATGAATTTCTTTTCCACTATCCGATAGGTCGGCATGTCTACGCCAAGGCGTTCTCCCAGGTCGATCATGTTGAAGAGTAAGCCCTGAATCTCCGATTCGTGTCCTCGTGCAAGGTCTTTCTGCATCGAAGCCGTCGAGGCCGGTGCGAGTTTGTCTATCACTTTCAGGTTGTAGGTTACGGGATCTTCAGGGAAAATGACGCCCGACTTTTCTCCGATTTCCGCGCTTTCGCGGGAAAGTCCGATGAATAAATCGCGCACTTCACCGGGTTGTTGCACGGCACCCATAGGCACGTCGAAGTAAGCTCCCGTGCATGCCATGGCCGATATAAAGGCCCATTTGATAAACGTATCGCGGTTTATGTCGTCGGAAACGTCCACTTTCATGCCGCAGGAACGAAGTTCTTCGGCTATTTCGTCCAATTGTTTCTTGTCGATACCCTGCTCGGGGCGGGCACCGTAAACCAGTCGGAAGATGGTTCCCATTTGACTGATTTCTCCTTCTCCCGAGACGAATCCTACGATGTAAATGCAGCCGTCCAGTACGTTTACACCAGGAACAGACCGGCCGATGCGCGGTCCTGTGCCATAAACATTCAGTATGGGTATGACCAGCGTGTCGGGTTTGGAGGCACGTTTCAGCAGATCTTTTATAGAGTCGACGGAATATCCTTTCACACACACGAAAATTACATCGGCTTTGTCGTGAAATTCTTCCGAAGTGCAGGCTTCTACCGGCAGGAAATGCTCGCCCTTTAAATCAGATTTCAGGTGCAAACCGTTTTGGCGAATAGCTTCGAGGTGTTTCCCCCTCGCGATGCAAGTGACCGGTTTACCTGCTAAAGCCAGAAAACCTGCAATACATCCTCCTACACCGCCGGTTCCAATGACCAGATATTTTCTCATATTTTGTTTATTATACGTTGAAGCGGAAGTGCATAATATCGCCGTCTTCCACTATATAATCCTTGCCTTCTACGTTCAGTTTGCCGGCTTCCCGTACGGCAGCTTCCGATCCGTAACGGATATAGTCGTCGTATTTTATCACTTCGGCGCGGATGAATCCTTTCTCGAAATCGGTGTGAATCACTCCGGCACACTGAGGAGCTTTCCATCCTTTGTGGAAAGTCCAAGCACGCACCTCCATCTTTCCGGCCGTAAAAAACGTTTCAAGGTTTAAAAGTTGGTAGGCCGAGCGGATAAGGCGGTTCACTCCCGATTCTTCCAATCCTATTTCTTGCAGGAACATCTGGCGGTCTTCGTATGTTTCCAATTCGGCAATGTCGGCCTCTGTTTTCGCTGCTACGATTAAGATTTCCGCGCCTTCTTCTTTGACGGCCTCGCGAACCTGTTCCACATACTTGTTTCCGTTTACGGCACTTCCTTCGTCTACGTTGCATACATACATGACGGGTTTTGAAGTCAGCAGGAATAAATCGTGTGCAATCCGCTGTTCGTCTTTTGTCTCAAACTGCACGGTTCGTGCCGATTTTCCCTGCAATAATGCCTCTTTATAGCGAAGCAATACTTCGTATGTCTGCTTGGCTGTCTTGTCTCCTCCCGTCTGTGCTTGTTTCTGCACCCGTTGTATTCGGCTTTCTATCGTTTCGAGATCTTTTAATTGCAGTTCCGTATCGATAATTTCTTTGTCGCGTACCGGATTGATGCTGCCGTCGACGTGTGTAACATTCTCGTCGTCGAAGCACCGAAGAACGTGTAAAATCGCATCGGTTTCGCGGATGTTTGCCAGAAACTTGTTGCCCAATCCTTCTCCTTTGCTGGCTCCTTTTACCAAACCGGCGATGTCGACAATTTCAACTGTTGTCGGCACGATGCGGTCGGGATCTACTAATTCTGCCAGTTTGTTGAGGCGGTCATCGGGAACGATGATGACGCCCACATTGGGTTCTATCGTGCAAAAGGGGAAATTAGCCGCTTGTGCCTTTGCATTCGACAGGCAATTGAACAAAGTTGACTTGCCCACATTCGGCAGGCCGACGATACCACATTGTAAAGCCATAAGTATGTTTTTTATTTATTCTTTATAGAAAAACTGATAAATATCGTTGCAAAGGTATTCATTTCCCGCGGTTTTAACAAAGGAATGGCGGCTTATCTCTATGGAAAGCCGCCATTGTTATGGAGAAAAGATTGTGTCGAAATAATGCTCAGACTGCTTCTTTTGCCTGTAATTTCCCGTTTGTATAGGTTAGAACATAGCTTTTCCCCGGTTGGGTTTCGAATTTGATTTCCTGATTTTTATACCGTATTGTACACGGAACGCCGGAGCCGGACCGTATGAGGGCGCTCGTCAAGTTGTTGTCTTTCCACGTTATGTCGACAATGAAATTGCCTCGTGCGCGTACTCCGGTGAGCTTCCCTTCATGCCATACTGCCGGCAGGGCGGGGAGGAGCTGTATGAATCCCATGTGGCTTTGCAGGAGCATTTCGGTAATTCCTGCCGTTCCTCCGAAGTTTCCGTCGATTTGAAAGGGCGGATGCGTGTCCCAAAGATTGTTGTTTGTCCCGTTCTTCAGCAGATTGCCATACAGTGTGTAAGCTCGGTTTCCGTCTTGCAGTCGTGCCCATTGGTTCAGCTTCCATCCCATGCTCCAGCCTGTTGCTCCGTCTCCCCGGTGTTCCAATACGACACGGGCGGCGCGTGCCAGCTCGGGAGTGGTGATGGGAGAGAGGGTACGTCCCGGGTGGAGTCCGAAAAGATGGTTTACATGGCGGTGTTCGTCCTTGGGATCGTCGATGTCGGCCGACCATTCCATCAGTTGTCCGTATCTTCCGATGCGGTAAGGAGCCAGCTTGTTTAATACCTCACTCCATTGTGTCCGTTCTGTTTCATCGGTATTCAGTACCTTGCTTGCCTCGATGGCATCGAGTAAAATTTCGCGTATTACGGCATGTACAAAGGTGGCTCCCTCGTCGATGGGGCCGTGTTCCGGCGATGTGGAAGGCGCGGCGGTATAAGTATCGTCGGGTTTTTTCCACAGATAGTCGCAGACGAAGTTGGCGCTGCTTTTAATCAATTCATACCCCGTATTGCGTAAAAAGTCGATGTCTCTCGTGTAATCGTAATAATTCCATACGTGTGTTGTTAGCCATGCACCTGCAACGGGAATGAAATTCCATGCCATGCTTGTGGCATTGAGCGGTGTGGTGAGGCCGAAGATGTTACCGGAGATGGAGGTAGTCCAGCCGCGTGCATTGAAATACGCCTGCGCCGTTTTTTCTCCCGGCTTGACAAGTCCTTTGATAAAATCGAAGAGAGGCAACTCGCATTCCGCCAGGTTGGTGGGGCATGCCGGCCAGTAGTTCATCTGGATGTTGATGTTGTTGTGATAATCCACCCGCCAGGGGCCGTCCACATTGTTACTCCATATGCCTTGCAGGTTTGCAGGAAGATTCCCCGGTCGTGAGCAGGCTATCAGCAGATAGCGTCCGTATTGGTAGTAAAGGCTCTCCAAGCCGTAGTCGGGAGCTCCCGTGCGGTAACGTTCCAGTCGGGCAGGAGTGGGGAGAGAGTCTGCGGCGCTGTTATCCCATTGCGGGTTCAAAACGAAGTCCATTCGCCCGAAAAGTGCGTGATAGTCCTCGTAATGCGTATTGAAAAGCGCCGTGTAATCTTTTTGGGCGGCCTGTTCCATCCATTGGCGGGTGGTCTTTACCGGATCAACTCCCACGTATGTTTCCGGATCGTTAAAGTCAGGATTAAAATTAAGAAGGTAGTCGGTATCCATCGTTACGAGGAACATTACCTCGTCGGCTCCCTTTATGACGAACCGGTCGCGCTTGTTTTCAAGTGTCCCCCCGCTGACAATTGCTTTCATACGTACGGCATATTGCATGTGATTATCGTTTAATCGTGCCGTATAGCAGATGCCGTTTTTGCCGTCTTTCTTAAATGAACCGGTGGAAACAGGGTTGGTGGTATAGGAAAAGGTCAGGTTCTGTTTCCCCTTTTGCGACGCGCTGAAGCGGATAACCATTACATTGTCGGGGAAAGAGATGAAGAAGTTTCGTTTGTAGAAAGTGTCGTCGTGACGGAACTGAACGGTAGCCAGTGCCGAATCGAGCGACAGGCTCCGACGGTATTCACTGATATTTTTTTCCGGAATGTCGGTATCGATGAGGAATTGCCCGGCGGTGGTGTAGCTGCCGAAACGGAACGGGGTTTCGGAATCGGGGTTGTAAGGCAGCTCGCTGTTAAAGTTGTTTTCTGTCAGTTTCGTCGCTTTTTCAAGATCGTTGTCGGCAAAAGCCTGTCGGATGTCCTTCAGAAGATGAGCCGATTGCTTGTTTATATTCCAATAATGTCCGGCATCTTTTGAAGTATTCGGCCCGCCGCGCCACAGGCTTTTCTCGTTGAATGTGATACGTTCCGTCGATACGGAGCCTAACACATTGGCACCAATATTCCCGTTCCCGATGGGAAGTGAGTAATTTTCCCATTGCGGGTCGGGAGTTTCAAGGCCTCCTCCTGCCGTAAGTATGCAGGGCGCGCCCTCCCACACAGGCGTGCGTGTGGACGGAGAAGGCTTGTCGAACCAGATAATTAAAGGATTTTCCGATGGATTGCCGCCGTAAGAAAATTTCACGGCCAGGCTAAGCGTTACTAAAATGAAGAATGCTTTTTTCATGTTTCTCAGATAAAATGGATATCTGCAAAGATATGATATTTTCCGAAATACGGGAAAAAACGGTGAAATGATGCCGTCTTTCTGCCGGAAAGCCGGAAATGTTTTTACCGGAGAATCGTGATGTCTTTTTAAGCCTGTGGAGATGTTTATGAGGGATGAATCTTATGCTTTACAGAAAATCTCTATAATTTTTTTTACGAATTGCGCAATGATTTTTAATAACGAATAGTTTTTTTAATAAAAAGAAGGGAAAATATTGTTTTATTAAAAATAATATATATATTTGTGAAAGAGAAAGTTTCTTTCAATGAATGTAGATGTTTAATTTAAAATCAAAAGGAGATGCGTATGAAAAAAATTGTAAAATCGCAATTCTTTGCAGAGATTCAGAAAGCAATTTGCTTGATCGGATTGTTTTTTGCCTCGGGCATTTCGTTAAATGCAGTCTCTCTTGAATTAAACTCCGACTTTGGAGTTACTACAACGGGCGTAGAACAACAAGATTCGAAGGTGATCAAAGGTGTTGTTCTTGATGCGGAAGGTCTACCTGTAATTGGAGCAAATGTTATTCAAAACGGGACGACCAATGGTGTAATTACTGATATTGATGGAAACTTTACTCTGACCGTTCCGGTTGGGGCCGTCGTAAAGATTTCCTATATCGGTTATGTTTCTCAGGAAATAACGGTGGGCGATCAGACAACGTTCAATATCGTTTTGCAAGAAGATTCGGAAGTTTTGGATGAAGTTGTGGTTGTAGGTTACGGAACCATGCGTAAATCGGACCTGACGGGCTCCATCTCTACGGCAAAAGGAAAAGATATTTTGAAATCACAATCCTTTAATGCATTGGACGGATTGAAAGGAAAGGTTGCAGGAGTGAACATCTTTTCAAATACTGGGCAGCCGGGTGGAGAAATGCGCGTCGTGATTCGTGGTGTTTCTACCATTAATGCATCTGTAGCCCCGCTATATGTTGTGGATGGCGTGGTGATGTCTAATTTTGAGCTGCTGAACCCTAATGACATAGAATCCATTGAAGTGTTGAAAGACGCGTCTTCTGCTGCAATTTACGGAGCGCGCGGTGCCAACGGTGTCATATTGGTTACCACAAAACGTGGAAATGCAGGACAAGGAACACATATATCTTATGAAGGATCTTTGTCCATCGGCATGATGCAACACAAGATGGATGTAATGGATTCCGGCGAATGGATGGCTGCATTTAAGCAAGGTTTGGAGAATGCCAACGCATGGCAGGGAACAAACTTTACCACCGATTTGTCTCAAATATTTACGGACGATCGTTTCTTTTATCCCGATGGTACACCAATTTATAACACCGATTGGCAGGATGAAGCCTCACGTACGGCAATTTCACATAATCATCAGGTCAACATTCAGCGCACGGATGGAGACGCTTCTGTCGGTGCTTTCCTGAATTATACCGATCAACAGGGAATTATGTTGAATTCTTATTTCAAACGTATCAATGCGAAGTTGGCTTATGACGACAAGCCTACGAAGTGGTTGTCTACATCCGTTAACTTATTGGTGAACCATACTTGGGGAAACAGAACGTCGGATAACCCTTACGGTCAAGGTGCTTTGCGTACAATGATAGAACAACTTCCGTTCCTCCCCGTGACATATAACGGAGAATATATGCAGTCAAGCAATGTTTTGACTACACCTATTTTAAGAGACCAGAACGATCCGAACAGTGGCACGCAGGGCTTTGCTCCGGAAGGCGTAGGTAATCCGGTAGAACTTTTAGAGCGTATGTCTGCAATGCAGTATCGTACACAGATATTCGGTAACGCGGCTCTTACATTCCATCTGCTGAAAGGTTTGGATTTAAAGACGCAATTTGGTATAGATTACCATAACAATCGAGATGCCAATTACACTCCTTTCACTCCGCGTCCCATGATTAATCAAAGTACGGAGGGATCGGCTTCGGCAAGCAACTCGAACGCTTTTTATTGGCAGGAAGAAACTTATTTGAATTACGTCACCGATATAAATAAACATCACATTAATGCAATGGCCGGAATGTCATGGCAGGCTTATAACTATACCTACTTTAGTGCTTCCGACAGCAAGTTTGTGGATGATTATTACGGTTATTATAACTTAGGTTCGGGAACAAATCGTCCAAGTGTGGGCAGCGATTATGATAAGTGGGCGATGAACTCTTATTTCCTTCGTCTGGCTTATTCATACGATGAGAAATATATGGCTACCGTAACGGGACGTTATGATGGATCTTCCAAGTTCGGTGAAAATAATAAATACGCCTTCTTCCCCTCAATTGGCTTGGGATGGATGGTTTCTAATGAGAAGTTTTTGCAAAACAATCCTACGGTCAGCAAATTGAAACTGCATACATCTTATGGTCTTACGGGTAATTCTGAGATCGGAACGTATGCATCTTTGGCAAACGTGAGCCAGTCTAATGCAATTATTGGTGGTGGCATGCACATCGTATCGTATTTGGATAACATGCCGAACCCGAATTTGAAATGGGAGAAGACCGGCCAGTGGGATATTGGCTTCGAGTTAGGTTTGTTCAAGAACCGTTTGAATTTTGATATTTCCTATTATTATAAGTATACTTCCGATTTGTTGTTGAGCCGACCTGTGCCGGAATCTACCGGTTATTCTTCAATAATGGATAATATCGGTGCGGTATCCAATCGGGGAGTCGACATTCTTGTTACAGCTTATCCGGTACAAACAAAAGATTTCTTCTGGACTTCTACCATTAACCTGGGATTCAACAAGAACAGAGTTGAGAAGCTGGACGAAGGAGCATCAATAGATCCTATCTCAGGGAAACGCCAAATCACGTTGGATGGATTCGTTGGTTACGATATGTTGATTCGTGAAGGAGAAGAATTGTCTTCGTTCTATGGATATAAACGTGCCGGCATTTATGATGGAGATCCCTCACATTGGGATGCAGAGACCATGAATATTCCGGGAGTTATTGGTGAAAAAGTAGTTTATAAAGACCGTCAAATCATCGGAAACGGTTTGCCCGACTGGACAGGTTCTTTCATTAATACATTTAATTATAAGAATTTCGATCTGACAGTTGACTTCCAGTTTACTTGGGGTGTTGACATTATGCAGGAGTATTATCACTCAACAGTTGCACGTTTCTTGACCAACGGTCTTGACCGTCTTTACCAGGAAGCTTGGCATCCGATTAATAATCCTAACGGACAGGAGCAGGCGATTCGTCTGAATAACTTCGGTATGGGAGCCAATAACGAGGCAGATGATGACTGGGTTTGCAACGGTTCTTACTTGCGTTGTAACTTAATTCAGTTGGGATATACGTTTAGTCCTGAACTGATTAAGAAGATCGGTTTGACAAACCTGCGCTTGTATGCTAACCTTAGCAACGCTTTCTTGATCACTTCAAAAGATTATTTGGGCTACGATCCGGACAACTCTACACGTTTAGGTGGAAACAATTGGGGTGCAAACCGCCAATTCTTCTCTTATCCGCGTCCGAGAACCTTTACATTCGGAATTAATGTTACACTTTAATCAACACTTAAATTCAGAGATCTTATGAAACGATTTTATATATCTGCTCTATGTCTGTTTTCTTTCGCATTAAGCTCTTGTGACAGCTTTCTGGAGGAAAAACCATTAGACCAAAAGTCGTCAAATGAATTTTGGCAGACGCAAGCTGATGCAGAGTCAGCCGTGAATGCTCTATATTTTGGCGGTGTTCCTTATTTATATAATACCGATGTGGCCGGAGGATGGACACCGAAAGCTACAATGTATGGGGGAATTGCTTCAGGGCTCTTCGTCGATAAGCGAAAAGACCGTGCTTTGACAACTGCTTCCGAGGCTTGTACGTTTAATGTTCAGTCGTTCGATGATATAGCGATGCAGTTGTGGCATGAATTTTATAAGGGCATTTCCCGTGCAAATTTCGTTATTGCCAACATTCCCAATATGACGAATGTGTTAGACCAAGCCACAATTGATAATTACGTGGCGCAAGGAAAGTTCTTCCGCGCCTACGGATATTATTATTTGGTGAAGGAGTTTGGTGGTGTGCCTTACATTGATACGCCTTATACAGCGCCGGAAAATATGTATGTGCCCCGTTCTTCTGCCGAAGATATTTACAAGCATATAGAACAAGATTTGCTTGATATTGTAGAAGGCGACGCGTTGCCTAACAAAGCATTCTATGATAATGGTTGTTATGTGACCAAAGCTATGGCACAAACCCTGCTTGCTCAAGTTTATTTGCAGTGGGCGGGTTACCCGGTTCAGGGCGGAGCTGAATATTACGACAAGGCCGCTCAGATGGCATTAAACGTTATTGAGGGTGGTCAGCATGCACTTATTCAGGCAAGCGGCAGCAGCGATGATTTGAATTCTGCCTATAATGTCATCAAAACCACGAAGTCTTCTAACGAGATTATCTTCGCGAAAGAGTATGATTATACCAATTATGGTGTAGGAAACTCGTTTGCTGTTCGTTCAATCGAGCAGGACGCTTTCCAATGGACGGACAACAATGGCAATACAATCTTCCATCCGGGAGGCGACGTATTGTATAATGCTTATCTGCCTTGCGATATGTTATTAAATAGTTACGATCCGGCTGACATCAGAGGCCACGAGAAACAGTTCTTCTTCTGGGAATATACTGACGATACGGGGAAACAACATCAGTTGAATAATGCGGGAAACTGGGCATGGTTTGACGAGGCCAGCTTGACGGAAGGCCATGATGGCGATTATAATATGCCTATGATGCGTTATGCCGAGGTATTGCTTATCGCAGCCGAGGGATTAGCCAGAACAGGACATGAAGGAAATGTTGTTGGTGGAGCGCATTATTATTTAAATCAGGTGCGTAATCGTGCCGGATTGCCCGACGAGACTGCTACGGGTGATGAGCTGATTGAGTCTATTTTAACGGAACGTTTGCACGAATTCCCGTTGGAGTTCAAGGTATGGGACGATATTCGGCGTACTCGTTTGTATCCGGAAGTTTCTACGGAGGTCGGGAAATTGAAATGGACTCCGCTGACAAGTGCGGCCATTCAAAACAAGCCTGACGGACAAACGCGGGTAGGAGCTATTCCTGAATATGCGTTGTTATGGCCGATTCCGTTGGATGAAATGCAGGCAAACCCGTCACTGGAAGGACAACAGAATGACGGATGGCGATAGATAGAAGGTGATGACTTTATGAAAAAGAGCCGGCTCCGTAAAAGGAGCGGCTCTTTTTTCTTTTTTGTTTCTTTGCATGGCATAAAATGTTTATGCCGATTGTTTTTTAGAAATATTGTCTTCTTTCTAGGTCTGTAAGGGCGGTTTTTTGCGATATTCCCGTTGTGTATTTGTGCAGCCTGCTGCGCGATTGTGTCAATGAGCTTCCAGCCAGTTGTGTCCCCAACCGCAATCGGCACGTAAAGGAACCCGCATTTTGTAGGCATTCTCCATTTCAGTGATTACGATTTGCTGCACTCTTTCCTTTTCTTCAGGCAGTACGCTGAAGTTTAGTTCGTCGTGTACCTGTAGAATCATCTTCGATTTTATACCTTCTTTCCTGAATCTTTCATAGATACGTATCATGGCTATTTTGATGATATCGGCAGCACTTCCCTGAATCGGTGCATTGATGGCGTTGCGCTCCGCGTATCCTCTTACAACGGCATTGCGTGAATTGATGTCCGGAAGGTAACGTTTCCGTTTGAAGATTGTTTCGATGTATCCTTTTTCCCTCGCTATCCGGATGCTTTTGTCCATGTATTCTTTCACATGGGGGTAGTTCTCGAAGTAACCGTCTATCAGTTCTTTGGCCTCTTTGCGGTCGACATTCAACCTTTCTGCCAGCCCGAATACCGAAATCCCGTAGATAATTCCGAAATTGGCCGTCTTTGCTTTTCTGCGTTGTTCCTGTGTTACTTCGTTGATTGCTACCTTGTATATTTTAGAAGCTGTAGAGGCATGGATGTCTTGTCCGCTTTGGAAGGCTTCAATCATGTGCGGATCTTCGCTTAAATGCGCCATGATGCGTAGTTCTATTTGCGAATAATCGGCAGAGAAGAATTCGCATCCGTCGTCAGGAATAAACGCTTTTCGTATCTCTTTCCCGTCTTCGTTGCGGATAGGAATGTTTTGCAGGTTCGGATTGCTGGAGCTTAACCGGCCGGTGGCCGTAACGGTTTGGTTGAAAGATGTATGAATCTTTCCTGTTTCCGGGTTAATGAGTTGGGGAAGGGCGTCGACGTATGTGCTGAGCAACTTTTTCAGTCCGCGGTGCTCCAGTATTTTTTCTACGATTTCATGCTTGTGTTTCAGGCTCTCCAATACTTCTTCCGAAGTCACATATTGGCCCGTTTTTGTCTTTTTTGCTTTTTCTACGATTTTAAGTTTGTCGAATAATATTTCGCCCACCTGCTTGGGTGATGCAATATTAAACGGCTCTCCGGCCAGACGATGGACTTCTGCTTCTATCTGGTTCAGCCGTGTTGTAAAATGTTTTGATATTTCTTTCAGGGTTTCCGGGTTAATTCTTACTCCGTTTATTTCCATGTATGCGAGGACAGGAACCAGTGGCATTTCGATAGTGCGGAAGAGTTCTTCGGCATCATTCTTCTTGAGTTCCTTTTCCAATACGTGTTTTAGTTTTAGTGTGACGTCGGCATCTTCGCAAGCATACTTGTAAATTTCGGAAGGGGAGAGGTCGCGCATGTTCTTCTGATGCTTTCCTTTGGGCCCTATAAGTTCTTCTATTTTTATTGTTTCGTATTGCAGGTAGATTTCTGCCAGGTAATCCATGTTATGACGCAGTTCTGGTTGCAGAACATAATGGGCAATCATTGTGTCGAACAATTCCCCCTTTATCCGGATGTCATACTTACTTAATACGATCATGTCGTATTTAATGTTTTGTCCTATCTTGAGGGTTTGTTCATTTTCCAGCAGCGGTTTTAATTTTCTTGTCAGTCTTAATGCATCTTCCCGCCGGGAAGGTATTGGAATGTACACGGCCTGATTTTCGGCATAACTGAAACTTATTCCCACAAGTTCGGCACTGATCGGATCAATTCCTGTGGTCTCCGTGTCTAAACAAAAAGAATCTTTTGTAAGGATATTTTGTAAAAATAAGTCTATTTCTTCCTCATTTTCAATTATTTTGTAGTTGTAATCAAGCATTTCAAGGCGCGTGAGATTTGAATTTTTTTGGTCTTCCGGATTTTTGCCCGTGAAAAATCCAAAGAGATCGCCTTGTTTTGCAGATAAATCGGGGGAAGAAACTTTGTTGTCTGTTTTGAAGATTCGTTCGGCGAGCGTGCGGAATTCCAATTCTTCGAAGATACGTTTCAGTTTATCTTCGCAGGGAGCTTCACGTTTTAGTTCCTCCATATTGAGTGAGATGGGGACATCGGTTTTTATAGTTGCGAGGAACTTTGAGAAAATGATCTGCTCGCGGTTCTCCGTAATTTTCGTTTTTATGGCTCCTTTCAGCTCGTCGGTATGGGCAAGCAATTCCTCGATGCTTCCGAATTGTGCAATGAGTTTTTGCGCAGTTTTTGCGCCTACTCCCGGGCAGCCCGGTATGTTGTCGGAACTGTCGCCCATTAAACCCAGGATGTCTACGACTTGTTTCGGGGAATCGATTTCAAACTTTGCTTTGATTTCTTCTGTTCCCAGTATCTCAAATTCCTTGTCTCCGTACTTGGGGCGGTACATGAATACTTTGTCGTTTACCAACTGACCGTAGTCTTTGTCGGGAGTCATCATGTAGGTTGTAATCCCCTTTTCTTTAGCTTTTGTGGCTAAAGTACCGATAACATCGTCCGCTTCATATCCGGCGACCTCGAGTATGGGGATGCGATATGCCCGGATAATGTCTTTGATGATGGGAACAGATTGCCGGATCGTCTCCGGTGTCTCCTCGCGTTGTGCCTTATATTGGTCGAAAGCTTCGTGGCGGAACGTTGGTCCCGACGGATCGAATGCCACCCCTATATGGGTTGGATTCTCCTTTTTAAGCACATCTTCCAGTGTATTTATGAAGCCGAATATGGCAGAAGTATTGAATCCTTTTGAATTGATTCTCGGATTTTTTATGAAAGCATAGTAAGCCCGGTAGATTAATGCGTAGGCATCCAGTAGAAAAAGTTTCTCCATTTACTGAAATAAATAAGTTTTTTCATGTAAAAGTACAAAAAAATATTAGAATCATTGTTTTATTATTACTTTTGTAAGCAAAAGACTTTCTATGGATAAGATAGAATTGATTAAGAAACCAATTGAGGCGGAAATGACTGATTTTAAGTTGCTTTTTGATGATTCATTGAAAAGCAATACTCCGTTGCTCGATGAGGTTCTGACATATATTAAGCAGCGGAATGGGAAAATGATGCGGCCCATGCTGGTGTTTCTTACAGCCAAGTTGTTTGGGAAACCGAATCTTTATACTCAACATGCTGCGCTTTCTTTGGAATTGTTGCATACGGCCAGTCTGGTACACGATGATGTGGTAGACGAAAGCGACGAGCGTCGCGGGCAAACGTCAGTAAATGCCGTTTACAATAATAAGGTTTCTGTTCTGGTAGGCGATTATCTTTTGGCGACAAGTTTGAAGTCGGCGGCTTACACAAAGAGCGTCGTTTTGGTAGATTTGGTCGCCCGTTTGGGACAAGAGCTTTCGGAAGGAGAGATTATTCAGCTGGCTAATATTTCAAACGACGATTTCTCCGAAACGATATATTACGATGTGATACGTAAGAAAACAGCGGCCTTGTTTGCAGCTTGTGCGGAGAGCGGAGCACTTTCTGTCGGCGCTTCGGAGGAAGAGGCGAGGCTTGCTTTCTCTTTTGGTGAGATGGTGGGCATTGCTTTTCAGATAAAAGACGATATATTCGACTATAATGAGGATCAAAAGGTGGGCAAACCTACGGGGAATGATATGCTTGAAGGGAAGCTGACACTTCCGGCTTTGTATGTGCTGAATACGAATCCTGATGATGAAAAACGCGGGATGGCCTTGAAAATACGTTCTCTTAATGCTTCGAAAGAGGAAATCTCCCACTTTATTGCTTACGTAAAAGAGATGGGCGGAATAGAATATGCAGTTCGCGCGATGCACGATTATCGTGATAAAGCCCTGGCGTTATTGCCTGAAAATACGGAACCTTCGCTTCGTGATGCCTTGACGGCTTTTGTCGATTACGTGATCGGTCGGGAGAAATAATCCCTTAAACCGGTCAGAGAATCCCAATAAATGATGATTTTCGGTGCGTAATGGGATATGTCTCATCGGGGTGGTGAGGCATGTATGCCGGCGCCTTTATAGATGATGAATGCATTGTTTTCTGTATTTTTCGCTGGAAAAAAGAAAGAAAAAAGGCCGGAGATTGATCCAAGGTCTGTATAAGGAAGAAGACATACCCCTGAGGATATGTCTTCTTTTTTATGCTCTTAACTGAAAAATTTGAGGTCTTTTCCTTCTATTTCAGACAGTAGTTGGTCTGCAAGGCGACTGGCCCCTATGCGGAATAAACCGTTGTTCAGCCATTCTTTTCCTAACACTTCTTTTACGATAGTGTAATAGCTTAGGGCATCTTCTACCGATTTTATGCCTCCTGCTGCCTTAAAACCGATTCGTTTGTTGGTTTCGAGGAAGTATTCTTTGATGGCCTTGCACATTACGTATGCAGCTTCCGGAGTGGCAGCCGGGCTTTCTTTTCCTGTAGATGTTTTGATGAAATCGGCACCCGAATACATTGCTAAGATGGATGCTTTCTTAATGTTCGATGCGGTTGTCAGCACGCCTGTTTCCAAAATAACCTTCAGAGTCTTGTCTCCGCATACATCTTTCAGTTCTTCTATTTCGTCGCACATGCCTTCATAATCGCCGTTTAAGAACTTCCCAACGGGAAGAACGATGTCTATTTCGTCGGCTCCGGCATGAATGGCCATGGCCGTTTCGGCCACTTTAATCTCGCTGAATGTCTGGGATGACGGGAACCCTCCGGCTACGCATGCTATTTTTACATGGTCGGCCTCGAGAGTGTCATTCACAATTTCCGCCATGTTTGGATAGACGCAAATCGCCGCTACATTGTCTAATTCGGGATATTTATCAACAAAATCGTTTACTTTTTCTGTCATTTTCATGATCCCCGGTTCGTTGTCCGTGCATTTTAGCGATGTCAGATCGAGGCAGTTTAAAAGTAATTTCCTGACCTCCTTCGTATCGTTTTCTTTTTTGTATTTTTCAATAATGCGGGCTGTTTGAGCAGCTATTTCGTCGTCTTTCAAATGAGTTGCATATTTGCTCAGGGCCACATCGTATTTGCTGGGCTGGTGTAAGTGCTCTTTGTCTTCTTCTTCACAGCCGCAATCGCAACAATCGTCGTCGCAGTCACAGTCGTTTTCTGTGTAGTCGGAGTGGGTGTGTCCGCATCCGCAACTGTGTTCATGATGATGCTCGTGCTTGTTTTCGCAAGCATTGTCGTGATTTTGATTATATCTCATACTGATTTTAATTTGGGGTTGTTCTTATGTCTTTCTTTATCTCTTGCGGTTTTCTTTTGAAGATTTTTCTGAAAGGCCTCGGTCAGATCGATGCCTGTCTGGTTGGCTATGCAAAAAAGTACCCACAAAACATCGGCCATTTCGTCGCCTAAATCCGATTTCTCGCCGGGTTTAAAGGACTGGTCGCCGTAAGTTCGGGCCATGATACGTGCCATTTCACCAACTTCTTCGGTAAGAACCACCATATTTGTCAGCTCGCTGAAATAGCGTACTCCGTATGTTTTAATCCAATCGTCTACCGTCTTTTGTGCTTCTTTTATCGTCATATTATTCTTTGTTTTTGGAATCAATACAGATTGTTACCGGTCCGTCGTTCAGAAGTTCGACTTTCATGTTTGCTCCAAATTCGCCTGTTCCCACCGTTTTTCCTAATTCTTCGCTTAGTCTGCGGCAGAAATATTCGTAAAGTGGAATGGCCTTTTCGTGTCCGGCGGCGCGGATGTAAGAAGGACGATTCCCTTTTTTGGTAGAAGCCATGAGAGTAAATTGGCTCACGACCAGTATTTCTCCGTCGATGTCGAGGATCGATTTGTTCATTACTCCTTTTTCATCGTCGAAAACACGCAGGCCTATTACTTTTTTGCAGAGCCATTCTGCATCTTCTTCCGTATCGGCATTTTCAATTCCCAGCAGAATCATGAATCCTTCTTCGATAGCCGATTTGCATTTTTCGCCGATGGTTACAGAGGCATGTTGTACTCTTTGAATAACAATTCTCATATCTTTTTTGTTGTTTTCTGCAAAAATATAAATAAAATTGTTCCGTCCTTTAGCTGAGAAGATGAATTAATTTTGTGGTTCGAACGCCTTTTTTATGCTTTCCGCCGCGGACTTTCCCACTATGGCTGCAATTTCTTCGGTGGATGCCTGCTTGATGCGTGCCACACTCTTGAAGGCTTTCAGCAAGGCGGTTTTGCGCTTTTCCCCGATGCCTTTTATATTGTCAAGGGCAGACGCTACCTGACTTTTACTGCGTTTACTGCGGTGAAATGTGATGGCAAAACGATGTACTTCATCTTGTATGTTCTCAAGCAGATGGAAAAGCGGCGTTCCTTGTTTGATGCCGATGACGCGGGGAGGAAAGCCGAACAGCACTTCCGATGTGCGGTGGCGGGCGTTTTTTGCCAGTCCGGCAATTGGAATGGTTAGTTTCAGCTCGTCTTCTATGACTTGCCTTACGACCTCCATCTGTCCTTTTCCCCCGTCGGTAAGGATCAGATCGGGAAGTTCGCCTTGCTCTTCGATGATGCGTGTATAACGTCTGCGCACCACTTCTTGCATCGATGCGTAATCGTCGGGGCCTACAACCGTTTTTATGATGTATTTGCGGTAGTCTTTTTTGCTCGGTTTTGCCTTTTTAAAGACAACACAAGCGGCAACGGCATCGGAACCTTGCGTGTTCGAATTATCGAAGCACTCTATTGTAAGAGGTAGTTTGTCCAAACCGAGTTGTTCCTGTATTTCCTTCATCAGTCGTACATTTCGCTGTTCCGGATTAAGTTTTTCCGCTTGTTTCATGCGGTCGGCCTTATACTGTTTCACATTTAGTATGGACAGTTCGAGCAAATGTTTCTTTTCTCCCCGTTGAGGAACGGTAAAAGTAACCCCGTTCATCTCGAAATCGAGTTCGAAAGGAACGATTATTTCTTTGGAAAGACTTTTATATCTTTCCCTCATTTCGACGATACCTAACTGCAGGAGTTCCTCTTTTGTCTCATTCAGCCGCATTTTATACTCGAAAGTAAAGGCTTGGTTTATGCAGCCGTTGGTGATGTGCAAATAATTTATGTAGGCCGATTTCTCGTCTGTTTCAATTGAAAACACATCAATATTGTGAAGAACCGAACTGACGACCTCGCTCTTTGCACGATAGTTTTCGATTAATTCATATTTTTCCTTTAAAACCTGCGCTTCTTCAAACCGAAGTTCCGATGACAACCTCTGCATCTCTTTCAGCAGAGCATTACTTATGTTTTGTGTATTTCCTTTAAGTATTTCTTTTATTTCTGCAATGTTCTGCATGTATTCCTCGTGTGTCTGCAGTCCGACGCACGGTCCTTTGCAGTTTTTTATGTGATATTGCAGGCAAAGCTTAAACTTGTTTTGAGAAATGTTCTCGGGCGTTAGGGCAAGTCTGCAGGAGCGGAGAGGGTATAACCTTCGGATTAGTTCCAAAAGAGCCTGCATGGACGGGTAATGACTGTACGGTCCGTAGTAAATAGAGCCGTTGCGAATGATTTTGCGCGTCTTGAATACCCGGGGGAAATATTCGTTGCTTATGCAGATGGAAGGGTAGGTTTTATCGTCTTTTAATGCGACATTATACCGAGGCTGATACTTTTTTATGAGGTTGTTTTCGAGTAAAAGAGCATCTTCTTCCGTGTTCACCACGATGTAACGTATGTCTCTTATCTTGCTTACAAGGACGCGCGTTTTCGCAGAATGGTGTTCTTTTGAGAAATAAGAGTAGACGCGCCGCCTCAGATTCTTGGCCTTTCCTACGTAGATAATCGTTCCTTCGTCGTTTAAATATTGGTAAATACCCGGACTTTCCGGCAGGTTCATGACGATGCCGCGCAGGTAATCGTTCGTATTTAATCCGTCGTTTTGTATCATACGTCTCGCCCTTTTTGTAAAAAGACCGTAATCTTTTTCTCCGTCTCCCGAAATCTTTTCGGCATTATAATTGCAAGATTGTCGTAATTTCCGTGCCTTCCGGGAAGACTTCTTTCCCTTTCAGGTCTTTTAATTCGATGATGAAATTAATATATGTTTTCTTCGCTCCGCATTTTTGTACCAGTCTTTGAGCCGCAACCATGGTACCTCCTGTGGCTAACAAGTCGTCGTGCAGCAGCACAATATCGTCCTTCTCTATCGCATCCTTGTGTATTTGTATCGTGTCGGTGCCGTACTCTTTGTTAAAACTCTCTTCGAAAGTCTCTCCGGGAAGCTTACCTGGTTTGCGGGCCAATACGAAACCTGCGCCCAAACGTGCGGCCAAAGCTCCTCCAATAATGAAGCCTCTGGATTCAACGCCGACGACCTTTGTAATGCCTTTCCCTTTATACATTTCGTAAAGCTCGTCGATGAGGTATTGCAGGCACTCGGGCTTTTTTAATAACGTGGTGATGTCGTAGAATAAAATCCCCGGCTTTGGGAAATCAGGAATTTCACGAAGGTTTTTCAGTAATGTTTCTTTATTCATAAACAGCGTGTTATTTGAATGTATTAAACTATATGTTTCACGTGAAACGTGCTATTCTTATCGGCCAAGCAAGACCAGCAATACGTTAATGTCGCTCGGAGAAATACCGGGAATCCGGCTTGCTTGTGCCAATGTTTCCGGGTTTATTTTTATAAGTTTCTGGCGCGCTTCGGTAGAAAGCGATTGCAGATTGGCATAATCGAACCGGCCTTTGATGCGGATAGCTTCCAGGCGTTGAATCTTTTCCGCTATTGTCCGTTCCCGTTCTATGTATCCTTTGTATTTTATCAATACTTCGGCCGCCTCTATAATTTCATCCCTTCTGTCATTAATTCGTGCAAGCATTTCGTTGAATGCCGGGATGTATTGGGCAATCGACGAAATTGTTATTTGTGGACGACTCAACAGATCTATCAGTTTGCATCCGTGTGTCAGTCGGGCTGTCCCCATCGTTTCTAAAGCGTCGTTGATCTTTTCGGCTTTTACCGAATATGATTTTACAAAGTTTACGATGCGTTCTATCTCTTCTTTCTTTTTGCATAGAGCATCATACCGATCCCTTTTTGCCAACCCAAGGCGATAGGCACGTTCGGTAAGGCGCATGTCTGCATCGTCTTGTCGAAGCAAAATGCGATATTCGGCCCGCGATGTAAACATGCGGTACGGCTCGTCTACTCCCTTTGTTACCAAGTCGTCTATCAAAACCCCGATGTAGGCTTCGTCTCTTCCCAAGATGAAAGGTTCTCCTCCTTCGCAGTTTATATGCGCATTGATGCCGGCAATGATTCCTTGTCCGCCGGCCTCTTCATAACCTGTTGTGCCGTTTACCTGTCCGGCAAAGAATAGATTTTTGATGATTTTCGATTCAAGTGTATGCGTCAGTTGCGTGGGATCGAAATAATCGTACTCAATGGCATAGCCGGAACGGTAAATGTTTACATCTTTGAAACACGGAATTTCTTTGAGAGCCCCGAGTTGTATTTCCAGGGGTAATGAGGAAGAGAACCCGTTAAGATACAATTCTTGTGTGCTTTCCCCTTCGGGTTCCAGGAACAACTGGTGCTGCGGCTTGTCGGGGAAAGTCACGATTTTTGTCTCTATGCTGGGACAATAGCGCGGCCCGATGCTTTGAATCTGTCCGTTGAATAGGGGAGAATCGGCCAGTCCGCTTCGGAGAACGGCATGCACTCTCTCGTTGGTGTAACAGGTCCAGCACTGCAATTGCTTCAATTTTCGCGGTTCGCTCATGAAAGAGAAGCGATGAAAATCGTTCTCCCCGTCCTGTGTTTCCATCAAATCGAAGTGAACGCTTCTTGCATCGATGCGCATGGGTGTTCCGGTTTTCATGCGTCCTGCCGTTATGCCATGCCGGGTGATGGACTCGGTTAAATGGTACGATGCCGGTTCGGCACACCGTCCTCCGGATAACATCTTGCGGCCTATGTGCATTAGGCCGTTTAAAAATGTGCCGGCAGTGAGGATGATGCACTTTGCGTAAAAGGTAATTCCCCAGCAAGTGGTGAGGCCGACTACTTGTTTTTTCTCGACGATCATTTCTTCTACCGTGTCTTGCCAGATATGTAAATTCGGGATGTTCTCAAGAATTTCGCGCCATGTCCAAATAAACTTCGCACGGTCGCATTGAGCACGCGGACTCCACATGGCCGGTCCCTTGGAACGATTCAGCATGCGGAACTGTATGGATGTACGATCGGTTACCAGTCCCATGTATCCTCCAAGGGCATCAATCTCCCGAACGATCTGCCCTTTTGCGATACCTCCTACCGCCGGATTGCAACTCATCTGCCCAATTTTGTTCATGTCCATCGTGATAAGACATGTTTTTGATCCGAGGTTTGCCGCCGCAGCCGCTGCTTCACAGCCGGCATGCCCGGCACCTATGACAATAACGTCGTACTTAAAATCCATTTTATTTGCTTTCCTTTAATGTTTTGCAAAGGTAAGAAAATAAAGTAATTTCCTGTTTGTGTTGGTACTATAAAAAGATGTTTGCCCGAGAGCATCTCATTTGCTTTCCTTTAACATGGCGAGTGCTTTGTTCTCTGCCGCCTCCATTATTTCGCGTTCGCCGGGACCTTTGTCGTTTATGCCGCAGAGGTGTAATATGCCATGTATAATTACTCTGTGCAGTTCGTTGTCGTAAGTGGAGTGGAATTGTTCGGCATTTGTGCGTACGGTGTCAAGACTTATGAACAAATCTCCGGCAATTTTATCTCCTTCGCTGTAATCGAATGTGATGATGTCTGTATAATAATCGTGTTGAAGATATTGACGGTTTACTTCGAGGATCTTTTCATCCGAGCAAAAAATATAAGCAATTTCGCCTGTCTTTTTCCCATAAGTTGCGGCAACATCTTTAATCCATGTTGTGATTTTACGTTTCTTTATAGCGGGCATATTTACCCCGTCTGTCTGATAAGTTACCATGATTATATTTAATTAAAGAAAAGGTAGCAAATGAAAATCGCGGCAATTACTCCGGCCAAATCCGCCAATAACCCGCAAGGTACGGCATGTCTGGTTTTTACAACGCCCACGCTTCCGAAATACACGGCCAGAATATAAAACGTAGTATCGGTTGCTCCTTGGAAAATACAGGAAAGTCTTCCGATAAACGAGTCGGCGCCGTATGTACTCATGGCGTCAACCATTAAACCGCGTGCGCCGCTTCCGCTTAAAGGTTTCATGAGAGCTGTGGGTAATGCCCCGACAAAACTGTCGTCGATGCCGCAAAGATTTAATAATTTTGCAATTCCTTCTATCAGATAATCCATACATCCTGATGTGCGGAAGATGCCGATGGCCACTAAAATTGCCACTAAGTACGGGATGATGCGCACAGCTGTTTGAAAGCCGTCTTTCGCTCCTTCTATAAAAGAATCGTAAACATTGATCCGTTTCCGCAGGCCTGCAATGATGAAGCCCACGATGATTACAAATAAAAATACGTTTGCGAACGTGGATGAATAGATATTAATCTGTTGTTGAGTCAGGGTGTTGAAGAAATAAATAATGCCGGCGATGAATAAACTGGCGCCACCCAAGAATAAAATGATCGTGCGGTTTAATAAATTTATTCGTTGATAAATGCTTACAGCAACGATACCTGCCAGAGTAGAGAAGAAGGTGGCCAGTAGAATAGGAACGAATACATCTGTCGGTTGAGCGGCGCCTAATTGCGCACGGTACACCATGATACTGATAGGGATCAGCGTCAATCCGGAAGTATTCAGCACAAGAAACATGATCATCGGGTTACTCGCCGTATCTTTTTTCGGGTTAAGTTCCTGCAATCCTTCCATTGCTTTCAGTCCTAAGGGCGTAGCCGCGTTGTCCAACCCCAGCATGTTTGCCGCCAGATTCATAAATATATTTCCGGTTACGGGGTGTCCTTTGGGAATTTCCGGGAAGAGTTTGCAGAAAAGAGGGCTTAACATTTTCGACAAAAGCAGAACAATTCCTCCCTTTTCCCCTATTTTCATGATTCCCATCCACAGCGAAAGTACGCCGGTCAGTCCCAATGATATTTCGAAAGCACTTTTAGCCGAGTCGAAAGTTGAATTGATGATTGCGGGAAATACCTCCGTGTCTCCGAAAAAAAACAACCGGATGGTTGCTACAACAAAAGCGGTGAGGAAGAAAGCAATCCAGATGTAATTTAGAACCATGACGATGTGTGAAATAAAAAATGATTTATTTTTGTTTCGACAAAAATAAAGATTTTCTGAAGAAAAAGATACTTTTGCGTGTATGAAAAAGCATTGTTTGCGATATACCCGCTGGGGCTTGCTTGTTTTGCTGCTGATCGGAATAACTGTTTGCCGTTGGAATACTTCTGCCGGAGAGTGGTATGCGCTGCATGTTTATCCCGCCATTTCGCTGTTTTTATCGCGCATTTCATCAGCCTTTTTATTTTCTTTCGATGAATGTCTGGTTGTGTGTGTGGGGATTGTCCTGCTTCTTTTTCCCATTTGGCGCCGGAGAAAGAAGGAAAAGTGGCGGTTGATTCTCTTAAAAGAATGCGAGCTTCTCTTGTGGATGTATGTGTGGTTTTATTGGGGATGGGGCATGACTTATTTCCGCGCCGATTTCTTTTCTCGTGCCGACGTGCAGCCGGCAGTATATGACAGCGCTTGTTTCAAAAAGTTTTTGTATTCGTACTCCGACAGTCTGAACAAATATTATACGGCAGAACCGCAGGCCTCAAAGAAAATAACGGAACGTTTGATCAAGGATGCATACACGCAGATACCCGTTCATTACGGTCTTTTGTCTCCCCGCTCGTTTCAGCATCCCAAGGATCCGCTGTTTAATACTCTTTATTCCCGGGTGGGAGTGTTGGGATTTATGGGGCCTTTTTTCTCGGAGTCGCATGTAAACAGTGAACTGCTTCCCGTGGAATATCCGTTTACGTATGCCCATGAGCTTTCACATTTGCTGGGCGTAAGCAGTGAAGCCGAAGCAAATTTTTGGGCATATCAGGTTTGTATTCGTTGTCCGTACCCGTATCTTCGTTATAGCGGCTACTTCGGTTTGTTGCCATACGCCCTTGTAAATGCCCGGCAATTGCTTGAAAAATCCGAATTCGAGGCATGGATTGTAACGATTCGTCCTGAGGTCTTTCAGAACCTGCGGGAGAGAAACCGTTATTGGGACGAAAGATACAGTCGGTTTCTTGGCAGTGTGCAAGACAAGATATATGATTTTTATTTGAAGAAGAACAAAATAGTTTCGGGGAAAAAGAACTATGCAGAAGTTATAAGTATGGTTCTTTCTGTGCGAGATATTGGGTGAAATGAACATAAAGTCTTGCCCTTGTCGGTTTTTTCGAATAAAAAATATTATCTTTACCCCCCGAAAAACTACATATATTTTATCGATGGGCGTTGTTGTAAAAAGAGTAAGCACTAAGAAAGACCTGAAAACATTCATCCGTTTTAATTACGAACTTTATAAAAATAATCCCTATTCAGTTCCCGATTTATACGATGATATGCTGAATACGTTCAACCCGAAAAAGAATGCAGCTTTCGAGTTTTGTGAAGCAGCATACTTTTTGGCTTATAAAGAGAACAGGGTGGCAGGACGTGTTGCTGCCATTATTAATCATCGTGCAAACGAAACCTGGGCGAAAAAGGAAGTCCGCTTCGGTTGGATAGATTTCATTGATGATCCGGAAGTCTCGGCAGCTTTGCTCTCGACCGTAGAGAAGTGGGGAAGAGAAAAATTCATGACTACAATCGTAGGCCCTTTGGGATTTACCGATATGGATGGGGAAGGCATGCTGATAGAAGGTTTTGATCAGTTGGGAACGATGTCTACCATTTATAATTATCCGTATTATTCCAAACATATCGAACGCTTGGGGTATGAAAAAGAAGTCGACTGGGTGGAATATAAACTTACCGTTCCCGATAAACTCCCTGAAAAATTTGTCAAAATCTCCGAGCTCATTCTTCAGAAATATGACCTGAAAATTAAAAAACTCAAGCGCAAGGAGATCAAAGGAAAGAATTACGGGCAGAGAATCTTCGACTTGATTAACGAAGCTTACGCGCCGCTTTACGGATATTCTTCCATGACGCAAGGCCAAATAGACAGTTATATTAAGATGTATCTCCCGTTGATTGATTTAAGGATGGTGTCGTTGGTCGAAGATAAACACGGCGAATTGGTAGCGGCCGGCATTACGATGCCGTCTTTGTCGAGAGCTTTGCAAAAGGCCAAGGGGCGCATCTTGCCGTTTGGTTGGTTTCATTTGTTGAAAGCTTTGTTTGTAAAAAGGCCGAAGGTGCTCGACTTATTGCTGATAGGCGTTAAGCCGGAGTATCAGGGAAAAGGAGTCAATGCGTTGTTGTTTTACGACCTTGTCCCGGTTTATCAGCAGATGGGATTCCGGTTCTGCGAAACAAATCCGGAGTTGGAAGCGAATATGAAGGTACAGTCTCAGTGGAATGCTTTCGAATCGGTGCAGCATAAACGCCGCCGCGCTTACAAGAAAAAGTTATAACGCCCATTCTTTTTATTTGAAAGAAGGAAAGCTATGGAAGAAAACAAGGATTTAAATGCTCCCGTAAAATACACCGAAGAAAACATTCGGCACTTAAGCGATATGGAACATGTGCGCACACGTCCGGGCATGTACATCGGTCGTTTGGGTGACGGATCTCAAGAGGAAGACGGGATTTATGTGCTCTTGAAAGAAATTATCGACAACAGTATCGATGAATTTAAGATGGGAGCGGGGAAACGCATTGAGGTCGTTGTAGAAGATAACCTAAGCGTTTCCGTAAGAGATTACGGCCGGGGAATTCCTTTGGGCAGTTTGGTCGATGCAGTTTCCATGTTGAATACGGGAGGAAAATACGATACGAAAGCATTTAAAAAGAGTGTGGGGTTAAACGGCGTCGGCGCAAAAGCAGTAAATGCTTTAAGTTCCCGTTTCGTAGCCCGCAGTTTTCGTGACGGAAAGATGCGGGAAGCCGTGTTTGAAAAAGGCGTTCTTTTAAGCGATACGACGCAGCATTCTGATGAAGAGAACGGGACGTTTATTTTCTTTGAGCCCGACAATACTCTTTTCTTGAACTATCGTTTTCGTCCGGAGTTCGTGGAAGAAATGTTGCGCAATTACACATATCTGAATACAGGACTGTCTATTTATTATAACGGACTGCGCATCGTCAGCAGAAACGGTCTGGAAGATTTGCTGAACGATAAGATGACTTCTCAGGGATTGTATCCGATCGTTCATTTGGAAGGCGAGGACATTGAGATTGCTTTTACGCATAGTCCCCAGTATGGAGAGGAATATTATTCTTTCGTCAACGGGCAGCATACTACACAAGGCGGAACGCATCAGAGCGCTTTTAAGGAACATATTGCCCGGACCATTAAGGAGTTTTACGGAAAGAACTTCGAATTTCAGGACATTCGTAACGGTCTGGTGGCAGCAATAGCCATTAATGTCATTGAACCGACCTTTGAAAGTCAGACAAAAATTAAGCTTGGTTCGCTTACAATGGCGCCGGAAAAAGATTCGGACGGCAACCCGTATCCGTTATCCGGCGTAAGCGTTAATAAGTTTGTAGGGGATTTCGTGAAGGAAAACGTCGACAATTATCTTCATAAACATGCCGATATAGCGGAAATTCTTTTGCAGAAGATTCAGGAATCCGAGAAAGAAAGAAAAGCAATAGCCGGCGTTACCAAAATGGCAAGAGAACGGGCCAAGAAAGCAAACCTGCATAACAGGAAGCTCCGCGATTGCCGTATTCATTTGAATGATTCGAAAAGTTCGAAGAAAGACGAGGAGAATGACCTTCGTCTGGAAAGTGCTATTTTTATAACCGAAGGCGACTCTGCAAGCGGTTCCATTACAAAAAGCAGGGATGTCAACACGCAAGCCGTATTCAGTCTTCGGGGAAAACCGTTGAATTCTTTTGGGCTGACGAAAAAAGTTGTGTATGAAAATGAAGAATTCAACTTGTTGCAGGCGGCGCTGAATATAGAAGATGGATTGGACGGACTGCGATATAATAAAGTCATCGTGGCGACAGATGCCGATGTGGATGGCATGCATATCCGGCTGTTGATGATAACTTTCTTCCTGCAGTTCTTCCCCGACCTGATAAAGAAAGGGCATGTTTATATCCTGCAGACGCCGCTTTTCCGCGTGCGTAACCGTAAAAAGGGAGTATATGAAACCATCTATTGTTATACGGAAGAGGAACGTTTGGCCGCAATCGAGCGTTTGAGTCCGAATCCTGAGATTACGCGTTTTAAAGGATTAGGCGAGATTTCTCCCGATGAGTTTCGTAATTTTATAGGAAAAGACATGCGCCTGGAGCAGGTTACTCTGCGTAAAACGGATGCAGTAAACGAATTATTGGAATTTTATATGGGCAAGAATACGATGGAACGCCAGAACTTTATTATAAACAATCTGGTTGTGGAGGAAGATATTGTCAGCTGATGTATCTTGGAATTTCCTATTCTTGCAGAAAAAGATTTGGGTTGATTAGTGTATGAAACGTGCAATTTTTCCCGGAACGTTCGATCCGTTTACCATCGGACACTACTCGGTAGTGAAAAGAACGTTGACATTTATGGATGAAATTATCATCGGGATTGGGGTGAACGAGAGCAAGCGAACCTGGTTTCCGACCGATAAACGTGTGGAAATGATCCGTAGGTTTTATGCAGATAATCCGAGGATAAGTGTGGAAGCTTACGACGGATTGACTGTTGATTTCGCACGAGAGCGTGAGGCGAATTTCATCGTACGCGGAATTCGTACCGTTCATGATTTTGAATATGAGGAAACAATAGCCGATATAAACCGGAAATTGGCAGGGGTGGAAACGATCCTTTTGTTTACGGAACCCGAGCTTACCTCAATAAGTTCTACCATTGTGCGGGAATTGCTTCAGTTCGGAAAGGATGTTACGCCGTTTATTCCGAAAGGATTTGACATTAATATATGAGAAAGAAGATGAGAAAGGTATTTGGAGCGGCTTTTTGCTGCTTCTTTTTTATAGCATCGGTGGGAGCACAAAGCCGGTTGTTTAATTCACCGAGCCGAAAACTTCAGATGGCCGAATTGGCAATTTCAAGTTTATATGTCGATTCGGTTGACGAAAATAAGCTCGTGGAGCAGGCCATTGTTGGAATGCTTGAAGGGCTTGATCCGCATTCCGTTTATTCGGATGCCGAGGAAGTTAGGAAATTGAATGAGCCGCTTCAGGGCAATTTTGACGGGATAGGTATACAATTTAATATGGCCTCCGATACACTTTTCGTCATTCAGCCGGTGTCGGGAGGCCCTTCCTCCAAAGCAGGAATCCTGGCCGGCGACCGTATCATTCAGGTTGATGACACAATTATAGCAGGGGTGAAGATGAGTAACGACGAGATAATCCGTCGCCTGCGTGGGAAGAAAGGCACTGTGGTTCGCCTGAAAGTTATGCGGAAAGGAGTGAAAGATTTGCTCTCATTTACCGTGAAACGCGATAAGATACCGATGTATAGTATTGATGCGGCCTATATGGTTGATGAAAAGATCGGGTATATTCGCATAGATCGTTTCGCCGCTACTACGGGAAAAGAGTTTTCCGATGCTTTAAATCGTTTGAAACGTCAAGGAATGGAAGACCTTATTCTCGATTTGCAAGGCAATGGAGGCGGATATTTGCAGGCGGCCATCGATCTGGCCGACCAGTTTCTTGACAAAAAAGCATTGATTGTTTATACGGAAGGGAGGAAGAATCCTCGTACGGAGTACCGGGCGGATGGCGGTGGAGACTTCCGGGAAGGACGTCTGATTATCCTTGTCGATGAATATTCCGCCTCGGCAAGCGAGATCGTAACCGGAGCTGTTCAAGATTGGGATCGGGGAATTGTGGTAGGAAGAAGGACGTTCGGGAAAGGATTGGTGCAGCGCCCTATCGATTTGCCCGACGGCTCTATGATTCGTCTTACCGTTGCACGCTATTATACGCCTTCGGGACGTTGCATACAGAAGCCTTATACTGACATAGACGAATACAATAAAGATCTGTCAGAACGCTACAAACATGGCGAAATGCTCAGCGCCGACAGCATTCATTTTCCCGACTCTTTAAAGTACCGCACGCAGAAGTTGGGTAGAACTGTCTACGGCGGTGGAGGCATTATGCCCGATTATTTTGTGCCATTGGACACGTCAATGTACACATCTTACTTCTTGGCTTTGCGTAATCAAGGGGTAATTGTTCAGCAAAACCTGAAATGGATTGACCAAAACCGCGAGAAATGGTTGGAACAGTATCGGTCATTTTCTCAATTCGATAAAGAATTTCAAATCACTTCGGCCATGTTGGATGAGCTGAAGGCCTCGGGAGAAGCCATCGGCATTGCATACGATGAGGAAGGATTTACGCAGGCTTTACCTTTGATTAAAACATACTTGAAGGCGCTTATCGCCCGTGATTTGTGGGATATGAACGAATTTTTTCAGGTAATCAACCGTTTGGAAGGCAGCATGAAAAAGGCTGTTGAGTTGTTGGGATCTCCGGGTTTGCACTGGCCGAACGAATAAATGTATACGGTTCCCACCTGTTTTTCCCGGAAAATATTGTCGTATTTTGAGGTAAATACGGACATCTTTTCTTTGAAACGACGAAACAAATCTGTTGGGATATGCTTTTGTAAATAAGATAAGTCTCTATTTATTAAAGAAATATTTCTTTAATTCTTTTGTATTATCGGTAGAAAACATTTACTTTTGCAAGGACTTTAAAGGAAATCGAACAGTAAATTTATTATGAATCATTAAATAATTTAAATTCAATCATTTATGTGGTTAAGTAATTCATCTATTGGAAGGAAAGTGGTGATGAGCGTAACAGGCGTTGCCCTTGTCCTGTTTCTTACATTTCACATGGCGATGAACCTTGTTGCATTGTTTTCCGGTGAGGCATACAATGCAGTTTGTGAATTCTTAGGCGCCAATTGGTATGCATTAGTTGCTACGGTCGGTTTGGCAGCTCTCTTCGTGATTCACATTCTGTATGCGTTTTGGTTGACCATTCAAAACCGTGCAGCCAGAGGAAACGAACGCTATGCCGTTAATGCACGTCCCAAAAATGTTGAATGGGCTTCTCAAAACATGTTGGCATTGGGCCTTATCGTTGTTTTGGGATTAGGTCTTCATTTGGCTAATTTTTGGTATAAAATGCAGTTCGCAGAGATTGTCGGAAATCCGATGATGGGCGGCCTTCACGCAGCCGACGGATATGGTTATATCATGCAGACCTTTTCCAATCCGGTATTGTTCGTGTTGTATTTGGTATGGTTGGCTGCTTTGTGGTTCCATTTGACGCATGGATTTTGGAGCGCCATGCAAACATTGGGCTGGAATAATACAATATGGATAAATCGCTGGAAGTGCATTTCCAACATTTATTCTACAGTGATTGTATTGGGTTTTGCCTTGGTTGCAATTGTTTTTTTCTGCAAGAATTTGTGTTAATCAGGTAATTGTATAAAAAATATCTTGGGCAAGATACAACAACATTGCGATGTGTGTCTATAAAGAACGAGATGTTTTAATAAAAATATATAGTTACTCTAAAATAAAGAATACATTATGACTAAAATAATAGACTCTAAAATACCTGAAGGTCCGATAGCAGAGAAATGGACCAATTATAAAGCTCATCAGAAATTGGTGAATCCGGCAAACAAACGTCGCCTGGATATTATTGTGGTAGGTACCGGTCTTGCCGGAGCTTCGGCCGCAGCTTCATTAGGTGAAATGGGATTCCGTGTATTTAATTTCTGCATTCAGGATTCTCCGCGTCGCGCACATTCTATTGCAGCGCAGGGCGGTATCAATGCTGCGAAAAACTATCAAAACGATGGAGACTCGGTTTATCGTTTGTTTTACGATACGGTAAAAGGAGGAGATTATCGGGCTCGTGAAGCAAATGTTTATCGTTTGGCTGAAGTATCTAATAATATAATCGATCAATGTGTGGCACAAGGTGTTCCTTTTGCCCGCGAATATGGAGGTACTCTTGCGAATCGTTCTTTCGGTGGAGCGCAAGTATCTCGTACTTTTTATGCAAAAGGTCAAACCGGACAACAATTGCTTCTTGGAGCTTATTCGGCATTGAGTCGTCAGGTTGGTGCCGGTACGGTGAAACTTTATACCCGTTATGAGATGGAAGACATCGTGATCATCGATGGACGTGCCCGCGGTATTATTGCTAAAAATCTTGTAACCGGTAAGTTGGAACGTTTCGCCGCTCATGCCGTAGTAATAGCAACCGGTGGTTACGGAAATACTTATTTCTTGTCGACGAATGCAATGGCTTGCAACTGTTCCGCTGCAATGGCTTGTTACCGCAAGGGCGCTTGGTTTGCAAATCCTGCATACGTGCAGATCCATCCGACGTGTATTCCGGTACATGGCGACAAGCAATCTAAACTGACTTTAATGTCTGAATCATTAAGAAATGACGGACGTATTTGGGTACCGAAGAAGTTGGAAGATGCAAAAGCTCTGCAGGCCGGAACAAAACAAGGCCGTGATATTCCTGAGGAAGACCGCGACTATTATTTGGAACGTCGTTATCCTGCATTCGGAAACTTGGTTCCTCGTGACGTAGCATCGCGTGCTGCAAAGGAACGTTGCGATAAAGGTTATGGTGTAAATAACACTGGTTTGGCTGTTTTCCTTGATTTTTCTGAAGCAATCAGCCGCTTGGGTAAGGATGTTGTTGCTCAGCGTTATGGAAATCTTTTCGATATGTACGAAGAAATTACGGATGTCAGTCCTTATGAGAATCCGATGATGATTTATCCGGCTATCCATTATACGATGGGTGGAATTTGGGTAGATTATGAATTGCAGACGTCCATTAAAGGATTGTTCGCGATTGGTGAATGTAACTTCTCCGATCACGGTGCCAACCGTTTGGGAGCTTCTGCATTAATGCAAGGTTTGGCTGATGGATATTTCGTATTGCCTTATACGATTCAAAACTATTTGGCCGATCAGATTACCGTTCCTCGTTTCTCTACCGACCTGCCGGAATTTGCAGAAGCCGAGAAAGCTGTTCAGGATAAGATAGATCATTTGATGAATATCAAGGGGAAGAAATCGGTAGATTCTATCCATAAAGAATTAGGACGCGTCATGTGGGAATACGTAGGAATGGGACGTACCGAAGAAGGATTGAAGACTGGTTTGGCAAAACTGAAGGATATTCGTAAAGAATTTGAAACAGAGTTGTTCATCCCGGGCTCAAAAGAAGGTATGAACGTCGAATTGGACAAGGCGATTCGTCTGAACGATTTCATTACGATGGGCGAATTGATTGCTTATGACGCGCTGAACCGTAACGAGTCTTGTGGAGGTCATTTCCGTGAAGAATATCAAACGGAGGAAGGAGAAGCGAAACGTGATGATGAGAATTACTTCTACGTTGCTTGCTGGGAATACCAGGGAAGTGATGATAAGGCTCCGGTACTTTATAAGGAACCGCTGGTTTACGAAGCAATCAAAGTGCAGACTCGTAATTACAAGAGCTAATCTGTGAAGTTAAATTATTAAAGAATCTTAGACAATGGATAAAAATATATCATTTACGCTTAAAGTTTGGCGTCAGAACGGACCGAAGGAAAAAGGTCATTTCGATACATTCCAGATGGAAGATATTCCCGGCGATACTTCATTTTTGGAGATGTTGGATATCTTGAACGAGCAGTTGATTGAGGCAGGGAAAGAGCCGGTTGTTTTCGATCACGACTGTCGTGAAGGTATCTGCGGTATGTGCTCTTTGTACATTAACGGGCATCCGCACGGACCTGCAACAGGAGCTACCACGTGTCAGATCTACATGCGTCGTTTCAACGATGGCGATGTAATCACGGTTGAGCCGTGGCGTTCTGCCGGATTCCCTGTGATCAAGGACTTGATGGTTGACCGTTCTGCTTACGATAAGATTATGCAGGCCGGAGGTTTTATCAGCGTGGGTACGGGAGCTCCTCAGGATGCAAATGCAATTCTTATTCCGAAACCGATTGCAGACGAAGCGATGGATGCAGCATCTTGTATCGGTTGTGGAGCGTGCGTAGCGGCATGTAAGAACGGTTCTGCCATGTTGTTTGTCTCAGCGAAAGTAAGCCAATTGAATCTGCTTCCTCAGGGAAAACCCGAAGCATTGCGTCGTGCAAAAGCAATGTTGGCGAAGATGGACGAACTGGGCTTCGGTAACTGTACGAATACGCGTGCTTGCGAGGCTGAATGCCCGAAATGTGTTTCAATCAGCAATATTGCCCGTTTGAATAGAGACTTCATTAAAGCGAAATTGAAAGACTGATATTTCCGTGTGTTTCACGGATAAAACGATAAGTTCCCCCGAATTGAAGCGATTCAATTCGGGGGAACTTTTTATTAAAACGTCTCGTTAGGCTTGACGAAACGATGCCGCCTTTTACGGAAAGACGGGGAATGATGCCGTAAAATATCCCGTTCTTCCCGACAGATTACTCCCCGTTCAGTTTATTGAGAACCTGTTTGAACGACGCATCTTTCAGTACGACACGCTTATGGGAATCCAACAAATAGATTGAGGGCATGGCTTTTAAATCGTAAAGAGCGCCGTCTTTGATACCCATGCGGTCGTTGCCTGCCGTCCATGTCTTCGGTATTTCCGGCAAAGTGCGCAGCCATACATCCTCGTCTCCTTCCGTATAGATGGCCAAAACGCTTAATCTTCCGTCGGAAACAGCCTTATCCAGTGTCGCATCTTGTGTCATTTCCAGCAGTATTTTATGGCAGCTTGGGCATTCGGGATCGTAAAAGACCAGCAGTAAGTATTTCCCCTTTACTTTTGTTTGTGCCAATGTGCTGCTTTTCCCGTCGGGGAGGTAATAAGTAAACGAGGTCGCTTCTTCTCCGGGACGGTTGCGGCTTATCAGTTTCAGGCGGAAATCCAGGCGGCTCTTTTCCGCTTCGCTCAAGTAATTACTTTGCAACATACGCTGCAAGTAAACCGCATAAATCGCTTCGTTGTGGTAAGGAGAGTTCGGATCGAACAGGTAATCGTCGAACAAATCCATGAAAACATTCCGCGAATGTCCCTGCTTTTCCATCCCCGAACAAAGTTGTGCGATGCTGGAAGAAATGAGTTCTTGCGTTACAGACGAATCGGCGAACAACGCTATCTGATTGGCAAATCCTTGTTCACTGATGTCCCGGTTGTTGACAATCGTGGTATCGGAAAAATCAAAACGGTCCCAAAAATGCTCCAAAAGAAAAGCCCTTCTTTCCTCCGGCGTTGTGATCATGGTTGGTATTTCCGGAAACGGGAAACTCTCCTTATCCTTTTGTTCGGATGCTTGCATTGTCGGGGTATCTTTTTGTTTTGCGGAGCGGTTTGCCTGATTGCCGCATCCGCAGATCATGAAACATGCCATGAACCCCATTAAAAACGACGTGATTGTTTTCATTGCTTAAATAAGTTTATATATTCCGCCCGCCAGTGTCCGGATGATTCCTTTCATTTCCAGCTCGAAAAGCGGGGTTGTGATATGATTTATCGCTATATTGCTTTCTACTATCAACGTGTTGAGTTGAATCCCTTCCGGGTGTTTTCCGATGAGCGACACGAGGAATTCCTCGTCGGGAGACAGGTCGGGGAAGAGCTGACGTTGCACCGTTTCAGGAATTTGTTGGGCCGATTTGTCCCAGTTCATGGCTTTGATAAACTCCTCCGCTCCTTGTAATAGAGTGGCCTGATTGTTACGTATCAGGTTGTTGCAGCCGGCAGATAACGGATCATTCGTGCGTCCGGGAAAAGCAAAGCAGTCACGATTATAACTGTTGGCTATGTCGGCCGTTATCAAAGAACCGCCTTTTTCTGCCGATTCCACGACGATGGTGGCATCGCTCAAGCCCGCGATGATACGGTTTCGCTTAATGAAATTTTGTCTTTCCGGTCGGGTTCTCTCGGGAAATTCGGTAATTACTCCTCCATGTTCCGTCATCTCTGCTGCCGTATTCCGGTGTATGGGCGGGTAAATGCGGTCTAATCCGTGTGCCAGGACGGCAATCGTTTCCAGGCCGTATTGCAGTGCTGCGCGATGAGCCTGTATGTCTATCCCGTAGGCCAACCCGCTGATGACCAACGTATCCGGAAGAAGTTTCTGCAAATTTTTCAGGAAACTGAAACAAAGTTCCTTCCCGTATTCGGTCGCATTGCGCGTTCCCACAATGCTGATGATGTGTTGTTTGTTCAAATCGGCCGTGCCCCGGTAGAATAATACCAAGGGAGCGTCGGGGCATTCCCGCAGGCGTGACGGATAAGCCTCGTCAGCTTCGGTAAGACAGGCGATGCGGTTTTTTTCTGCGAATTGCAGTTCGGATTCGCATTGCCGGAGGGTTTCCGGGCAATATAATGAGTCGAATATTTTTTTCGACAGCCCCGGGATAATGCTACGCAGGCTTTCCCGTTCTTCGAAGATGCGGCTTGCACTGCCGGCAATCTTCAGCAAGTTGCGGGCTCCTGCAATTCCCAGTCCGGGAATGCGGGTAAGAGCCATCCGGTAAATGGTTTCGTTGCGTTTCATCGGTCGAAATACGGAGCAAAGATGTTATCAAACAATTCGCAGTCGCTTAGGCGGCCGTTGATGAGGCAAACGGTTTCCACTTGCGATTTCAATACCGACTTCATGTCGGGCAGTCGGAAAATATCTTGGTAAAATACATATTTGATGCCCTCTTTCTTCAGCCGGAGTTTTGAAACGAACTCGTCGCCGCTGCGTAAAGGCGCCTTGAATGCCATTGTAAGGCGGGCCACTACCGGATCGATTTTTTCCTCGTGCAGGCGGGAAAAACTGATTCCTGCAGACAGAAGAAACTCATGTCGGGTGTGTTCGATGTAGTGCTGGTAGTTGGCATTATTCACGATTCCCTGAAGGTCGCACTCATAGTCGCGCACTTTCATTTTCAGCTCATAAATATAATTTCCCATACGCCTGTTGTATATATCCTGTTTAAACGGACAAATTACTTCGTACAAAGATAGAAAAATTGCCGTTCCGTTATTGGGAAGAAGCCGTTGTTTGTCTTAAATATTCGTAACCTATTCGGCAGAACAAGCATTTCTTTGTGTCGCAATACTGCTTTTTCAGTTGGATGAGAGCCTGACTGTCTCCGGCATGTGCCGCCTCTATTCCGCACTCTTTCCACATTCGCGTGATATAATTGTTCTCGGGTTTCAGTTCTTCCAACAGCCTGTTTGCACGGTTGTACAGTGATTCGTCTGATTTATGTTTCCCGAAAGCATAAAGAAACGGGACGACAGTGTTGATGACGAGCAGGTCGATCGATGACAAACTTAACGTTTTGGGCTGTGGGGGAACGGGATTCCCGAAGGTATAGTGCGTGAGCCAGTACTCGGAAGTTCCGCCCTTCAGCAGATCTCTGAGCTGCTTTAGCGTATCAACTTCGGTGAGCTGCGAGAGCAACCCTTGCGAGCGGTGGTAAAGACAAGCCAGTTGGGCGATGCGAATGTGCGGGAAGTTTCCCGGGCGAAGCCGCAGGAAACGCCACCGGCATTCAGCGGAAGGACGGAGGTCGAACTTGTGTTTCAGGTAAGTATATTCCGTTATGAGGCTTTTTGTATATTCGTCTGTTGGTAATTCTTCCAAGAGTCCTGCCTGACCGAAAAAGAATGCTTCTATCTGGAAAAGGTTATCCCGGTGCTTGTTTACGGCATACAGCGGGATTTGTTTCGCCCATAGTTCAAACGCATCGCTGTTTGCTCCGAAACCGAAGTTGCGGGAAAGAATGATGAAGAACGCCGATTCCCAGTCGTTCCCGTTGGCCGAAAGGTATTGTTCTATCTGCCGTGTTTTCCCTTCAAACCGTTCCGTTTGCAGTGTAGACAGCCAGCTGTGAATCTGTAAGGCGGTCATCTTTCCGATTGTGTCTCTGCACGGAGGGTATGGAACGTCTCTTAACAGTCTCTCGTAGTTGCGGCAGATTTCGGGCGGACAGTGCAACTCCAGTTGCGGAATAAGCCTTCCGTCTGTCCTTGTTACTTCGGCATCTATCTCGGAAGCCACGTGCAAGATGACCGAATCGTAGTTTTTATCGGTGTGATGACCGTGCCGCGTCCAGTCGGAAGCTCGTTCGTGAATCTCCACATTGCCTACCCATGTCACCCCGTTTATCTTGATTTTTGCATTAAAAAAATCCGGTCCGGCGTGCATGTTCTGCAGTCCGGTATCAATGATTTCGACCGGTTCTCCCTGGGTGGTCCGTAAAGGTTTTAAAGGGAAAAGCTTGTGTTTCCAGACATAGTATAAGAGTTGTTCCATTGTTAATGAGGTGTAAATGTTTGGTAAAAGTAATGATTAATAATGAAAAACGTTATCTTTGTCGGTAAAAAATACAGCGTTTATGAAAATAGCATTGATAGGATATGGGAAAATGGGCAAGGCCATCGAGCAGATTGCCGTGGCCCGGGGACATGAGATTGTAAGCATTATTGACATAAATAATCATGACGATTTTTCATCGGAGGCGTTCCGCTCGGCGGATGTGGCCATCGAGTTTACTACTCCCTCTACAGCTTATGACAATTGTATGGAAGCATTCAGACAGGGAGTAAAGGTCGTTTCCGGCAGTACGGGCTGGATGAATGCTCATGAAGACGAGATGCGCCGTTTGTGTGCCGATGAAGGAAAGACCTTGTTCTGGTCTTCCAATTTCAGTTTGGGCGTCGCCATTTTCTCGGCAGTCAATAAATATTTGGCTAAGATTATGAATAATTTTCCCGGTTACGACGTGTCGATGACCGAGACACATCACATTCATAAGCTCGATGCGCCGAGCGGTACCGCCATTACGCTGGCGGAAGGTATCCTGGAATGCCTCGACCGGAAAGAAAAATGGGTGATGGGAACCTTGGAATCGCCCGACGGAACCGTGAGCGGGAAGAAGGAGTTTGCTCCGGAAGAACTGCCGATAAATGCTGTTCGCCGGGGAGAAGTGCCGGGCATTCACACGATACGTTACGAGTCGGACGCCGACTCCATCATCATAACACACGATGCAAAGAATCGGAAGGGCTTCGCTCTCGGGGCTGTTCTGGCCGCCGAATACACGGCTTTGCATACAGGATTCTTGGGCATGAACGATTTATTCCGGTTTTAAGTTATGGTAAAAGTATCGCGTAAAAGGTGGGTGAAGTTCGCTGTCGTGCTGGCGTTGTACCTGTTGTTCCTGCTTTGGTTGCGAAGTTGGCTGGGATTGATCGTCGTTCCTTTCATCTTCGATGCCTACATCACTAAGAAAATTCCGTGGGATTGGTGGAAGCGTTCCAAAAACAAGACCGTGCGCTCTATCATGGGATGGGTGGATGCTATTGTGTTTGCTACCGTGGCGATTTACTTTGTCAATCTCTATTTTTTTCAGAATTATGTGATACCTTCTTCTTCATTGGAGAAGTCGTTGTTGGTAGGCGATTACCTTTTTGTCAGTAAAATAAGCTATGGGGCACGTGTACCTCAGACGCCTTTGCATTTCCCTTTTACCCAGCATACACTCCCCATATTGAATTGTAAGTCGTATTTAGACTGGCCGAAGTGGGATTACAAACGGGTGAAAGGTACGGGAACGGTGCAGTTGAACGATATCGTAGTCTTCAACTTTCCGGCAGGCGATAGCGTCGCGGCAAAAGCTCAGGCCGAAGGTTTATACCAATTGGCCTACCCGATAGGTAAACAACTGGCCCGTCCGGTTGATATGACAAAACTGGATGCCGGGCAACAGCGGCAGGTCTTCGATTTTTATTACCGGAGCGGTTTAAAGTATATAAAAGAACATCCTGAAGATTTCGGCGAGATTATCTCCCGTCCGGTCGACCGTAGAGAGAATTATGTAAAGCGTTGTGTGGGATTGCCCGGGCAGACGCTTGAGATAAAAGACCGCATTGTTTATTTGGACGGACAACCCAATAAAGAGCCCGACAATGTGGAATATCGTTACGAAGTTTGTTTCAAACACGTTCGTCCCGAGTTGTGGAGTGAGCTGTTTATGCCGAATGCCATGATGTCGGTCTACACGCTTTGTCCGGGAAAAACGATGAAAGACATCGAAAGTTATCTCGGCTTGCCGGAAGATTTAATCGACGAATGTGGTCTCAGTGCGGACGATTTGGCCGGGAACCTGTCGGAAGACGGAGCCATTTGCATGCCGCTTACTGCACAGGCAAAGGCTTTACTGGAGGCAAGGAAGGATATCGTGGAATCGGTTTCCTACGTTCCCGGGGGAGATGCCGGCGGTTTGTATCCGCTGAATAAGCTGACGGGATGGACCATCGACAACTACGGACCGGTATGGATCCCGAAAAAAGGAGAGACCATCGAACTGAACTTGGACAACCTGCCCCTGTATGAACGTCCCATTACGCACTATGAAAATAACACGTTGGCGGTGAAAAACGGGAAGATTTATATCAACGGGCAGGAGACTACGCGCTATACTTTTAAGATGGATTACTACTGGATGATGGGAGATAACCGGCATAATTCGGCCGATTCGCGCTTTTGGGGCTTCGTGCCCGAAGACCACATTGTGGGAAAACCCGTCTTTGTTTGGCTGTCGTTAGACCAGGACAGAGGGTGGTTCGACGGGAAAATCCGTTGGAATCGTTTGTTTAGAAATGTCAGTTCAATAAAATAAAACGTTTGAAACATTGGGGCATTTGGCTGAAATGGGGCAGTGGCGTCGTGTTGGGCGTGCTGTTGATTAAGGCTCTGCTTGTAACATCTTGTTTCATTCCTTCCTCGGGTATGGAAAATTCGCTGTATCGGGGTGAAGGGGTGCTGGTAAACAAGTGGAGCTACGGCCTTCGTTTGCCTTTCCTTTCATGGTTCGGTTATCATCGCATCGGGGCGGAAAAGGTCGGAAAGGGCGATATCGTATTGTTTAATAATCCGGCTCCGGCAAATCCGGAAACGCCGATAGACCGCAGGGAACTCTACATCAGCCGGTGCATCGGATGCCCGGGAGATACGTTGATGCTCGACGAGAATCTGCTGTCTGTGGGCGAAGATGTCTTTTCTCCCGACGCCAAAGCATTTTATACATATCCTTCTTCGGCAGAAGACAGCGTGTTGTTTTTGCTGAAAGAACTGGATATTTCCGGGAATACGTTAGCCGGTTATACCGAAGAGGGGCGTTATATCCGGAGCTTCAGCCGTTATGAATATTATCTGATAACGCAAAGAGACGGAGGAAGAATCGGCTTCAGGTTGCTGAACGGCGGCAGCGCGTGTGATGCACGTCCTTTTGTGGTGCCGGGAAAAAGCCTTACGGTTAGTGTAAACCCGTGGAACATCAATTTACTTTGCCACGCGATTCGGAATCATGAGGGGCGTGATGCCGGCGTCAGCGGCGATACGTTGTTTGTGGAAGGCCGGCCCGTGCGGGCATATACTTTTACAAAAGATTATTATTGGATGGCATCCAACGATCCGATTAATCTCCGCGATTCCCGTCTTTTCGGCTTTGTCCCCGAAAATCATCTGATAGGAAAGGCCTGGCTTATCTGGTTCCCTTCCTCTAAAGAACGTTTTTTTCAACATATCCGATAACCATGAATACAAAAGTCTTTCTCGGTTCGGCTTATCTGGCGCCGGTAGAATATTATACCAAGCTTTTGGCGTATGAAACGGTTTATGTGGAGCGTTTCGACTGTTATATGAAGCAAACTTACCGAAACCGTTGCACGATTGCCTCGGCCGACGGCATATTGTCGCTTACCGTTCCGGTGGAAAAAGGGAATGAGGCGAAGTGCCTGATGAAGGATGTCCGCATCTCCGACCATGGAAACTGGCGGCATGTGCATTGGAACGCCTTTACTGCTGCTTATCGCCACAGCCCGTTTTTTGATTATTATGCCGATGAGTTTCATGGTTTCTTCAGTCGGAAATACGAATTTCTGTACGATTTCAATGAAGAACTCCGCCGCTGGATTTGTGAACAAATCGATTTCCGTCCGCACGTCGTGCCGTCTGACGACTTTCTCACGGCATCGTCCGATGCAGACGATTTCCGCGAGGTAATTCATCCGAAACGCGATTTCCGCGAGGCCGATCCCGCTTTTTGTCCGAAACCCTACTATCAGGTATTCCGTGAAAAGACAGGATTTCTGCCCAACCTGAGCATCATCGATTTATTATTCAACATGGGACCGGAAAGTTTATTGGTATTAAGGGACAGTAAGGCCGGCTGATTTCTAAAAAAATATAAGAGAGTGGCGGGGAAAGGAATAAAGTGCTACTTTTGCATTTCGTAGAATAAATAAGAAAAATATCCAATGAATAATCTACCAACGATTACAAAAAATTTACTGATCATCAACGTGCTTTGTTTTTTCGCCACGCTCGTCGCAAGGAAATACGGCATTGACCTTATGAATTTGTTCGGACTGCATTTCTTTTTGGCCTCCGACTTCAATCCTATCCAACTCCTTACATATATGTTTTTGCATGCCGGTTTCGGTCATATCTTCTTCAACATGTTTGCAGTTTGGATGTTCGGACGGGTGGTAGAACAAGTATGGGGTCCGAAACGTTTCCTGTTCTATTACTTGTTTTGCGGCGTTGGAGCGGGACTGATACAGGAACTTGTGTGGTATATTTATTACGTCGTTGAGCTGTCGCATTACGGAGTTGTCAGCACACCGGGGGGAACTATTCTGATGGGAGACTTCTTGAATTTGTTAACCACTATCGGTGCATCGGGTGCCGTATATGCCATTTTGTTGGCATTCGGCATGTTGTTTCCCAACAGTCCCCTGTTTATTTTCCCTCTTCCGTTCCCGATAAAAGCCAAATGGATTGTGATGGGTTACGTCGTTTTAGAGCTGTTTTTGGGATTGAGAGGCAGCGACGGCATTGCACATTTCGCCCACTTGGGAGGAATGTTGTTCGGTCTTTTGTTAATATTATACTGGAGAAAGAAAAATGGCGGGCAACGGCTTTATTACTGATTGGAAGGAAAAGTTCCGTAGGGGCGACATCGTTGTCCGTTTGCTTTACATCAATGTAGGAGTTTTTCTGGCACTTGCACTGATAAACATCGGGCTGATGTTGTTCAATCACGACGGAGCTTCCTGGATTCGGTACCTGGAGTTGCCGGCATGGCCCGAGGCGTTTATACGTCAACCCTGGAGCATTTTCACATACATGTTTATGCATGTGGGGCTGTTTCACCTGTTGTTCAACATGCTTTGGCTTTATTGGTTCGGCCGTTTGTTCCTGAGTTTCTTCTCGGCAAAGCATTTGCGTGGCCTGTATTTATTGGGCGGTATCGTCGGCGGACTGCTTTATATGCTTGCCTACAACGTTTTCCCTTATTTCGAAGATAGGGTTTTCGGTGCTCGTCTGTTGGGCGCTTCGGCCTCGGTGCTGGCCATTGTTGTGGCAACGGGTGTGCGCGAACCCAACTATCCCGTGCAGTTTTTGTTCATAGGGACCGTGCGCTTAAAGTACGTGGCCCTCTTTATGGTTGTGTCCGATTTGCTTTTCATGACGTCGGATAATGCGGGCGGACACATCGCTCATCTGGGCGGTGCGCTGGCCGGATGGTGGTTCGCCGCCGGATTGTCGGCAGGGCATGACGTAACGAAATGGCTGAATTCCGCGTTGGACTTCCTTTGCGGGAAGAGAAAGCCGCTTCGCAGGAAGCCCAAAATGACCGTTCACTATGGAGAGAAACAGCAGGATTACGATTTCAATGCGCGTAAAAAGCAACGGAACGACGAAATAGACCGCATACTGGATAAGCTGAGAAAGTCGGGATACGGCAGTCTGACCGAAGAAGAGAAGAAGGCCTTGTTCGACGCAAGTAAAAGATAATTGTCATGAAGTGGTTGGGAAATGTGTTTTGCGGTCTGCTTTTTCTGCTGAATCTGTTGGCGGGAATCGGTTATCTTGTCAGCGCATACAGTTCCTATGTTTCCCCGGAAAACCATCCCTGGATGGCCGCTTTCGGCTTGGTGTTCCCCTTTTTCCTCTTGCTGAACCTCGTTTTTCTGTTTGTCTGGCTGTTTGTCAGGAAGCGTTTCGTGCTGTTCCCTTTGCTGATTCTTGCTGGGGGATGGAAGGCTCTTTTCCTGTATTGTCCCATGAACCGGGCGGAATCCCCTTCGGGAGAAACGCTAAAACTGCTTACTTATAATGTGGCCATGCTGAACTTCGGGGACAAGGATGGGGAAGGAGCCCGAAGCAATGCTTCCGCCATTCTGAGTTATTTGAAAGAGAGCAACGCCGATATTGTTTGCCTGCAAGAGTTTGTTCCCACTCGTCTGTTGTCGGAAAAGAAGTTGAAAGAGGCGTTGCCCGAATATAAGTACAGGAAGTTTACCACCTTCCAAAGCGGGAACGGGGTGGCTTGCCTTTCGCGTTTTCCCATTCTCTCGGCGAAAACCATTTCATACAACAGCTTGTCAAACGGCAGCGTTCTCTATAAAATAAAATACGGCGGCGATACCCTGACGGTAATAAACAATCATTTGGAGTCGAACAAGCTCGACTCTTCCGACAAAGCTTTGTACAATAATATTCTGAAATCGCCTTCCGGAGAGAAGATGAAGACGGGAGGCCGGTATCTCATTCACAAATATACCTCGGCGGCAAGCCTTCGTGCGGCTCAGGCCGAGACCGTCTCCCGGGTGATACGACGTAATGAAACGCCGTATATGTTGGTATGTGGCGACTTAAACGATTCCCCCTTGTCGTACACTCATCGCGTTATCGGAGAAAATTTACAGGACGCTTACGAAAAAGCCGGGTTCGGGCCGGGCATTTCTTACCATCAAAACCGTTTTTATTTCCGCATCGACCATATCTTTGCCGGAAGTGCTTTCCGTGTTTTACAGTGTAAGACCGACCGTCGGTTGTATGCTTCCGATCATTATCCCGTGTGGTGCATATTGGAAAAACGATAAATATGAAGAAAAAGAACATGAAACCTTTGATTTTTGCATTAACCCTTACTTGTATGATGTGTGCATGTAACAACACAGAGAAGGCGGAAGATAATCCGTTTTTCTCGGAATTTCAGTCACCTTATCAGGCTCCTGATTTCAATCGGATAAAGATTTCTCATTACGAGCCCGCCTTCTTGCTGGGAATGAAGCAGCAGAGCGACGAGATTAAAGCCATTGTAGAGAACCCTTCAGAACCGACTTTTGAAAATACGATTGCGGATCTTGACCGCAGCGGTGAGGTCCTTTCACGGGTGAGCGGCGTTTTCTTTGCCCTGACAGAGGCCGATACCAACGACGAGCTGATGGCGCTCGAGGAAAAAATTGCGCCGATGTTGTCCGAGCACAGCGATAATATCTATCTCAACGAGGGGCTGTTCCGCCGTGTGGCTGCCGTTCATGAGCAGGAAGCATCGGGTGCCCTGAAGCTTGATACCGAGCAACATGCGTTGCTGGACCGTTATTATAAACAGTTCGTGCGGGCGGGAGCTGCGCTGGACACCGCGAAGAAGGAACGCCTTCGTGCGATTAACAAGGAATTGTCCTCGTTGGCTATTACATACGGCAACCACATCCTTGCCGAAAACAACGCCTTCCGTCTGGTGATAGATAAGGAAGAAGACCTTGCCGGACTGCCGGAATGGGTCGTTTCCGGTGCGGCGTCCGAAGCCGAAGCTGCCGGGATGAAAGGCAAATGGGTGTTTACTTTGCGTGAAGCAAGCCGTTTGCCGTTCCTGCAATATGCGGAAAACCGGGACTTGCGCCGGCAGCTTTATGAGGCATATACCTCAATGGGCAATCATAACGATGCGAACGACAACAAGGAAGTCCTGAAACAAATCCTGACGCTTCGCCTTGAAAAGGCCAATCTGTTGGGATTCGACACTTATGCCGCCTATATGCTCGATGATAACATGGCCAAGACGCCGCAGAATGTAATGGCTTTCCTGAACAAACTGTGGGGATATTCCATCGAAAACGCCCGCAAGGAGGCCGCAGAACTTCAGGCCATGATGAAAGAAGACGGCCGTGAGGGAACGCTCGAAGCCTGGGACTGGTGGTATTATGCCGAGAAACTTCGTCAGAAGAAATACGCCCTTAACGAAGACGAGATTAAGCCTTATTTCAGCGAGGAGGACGTCCGTCAGGGATTGTTCTACGTTGTAAACAGGCTTTACGGCATAACTTTGACGCCGACCGATACGGTGCCCGTGTATAATGACGACGTGAAAACCTTTATCGTAAACGATCGTGACGGTTCGTTCCTCGGCCTGTTTTATGCCGACTATGCTCCGCGTGCCGGGAAACGCAGCGGAGCCTGGATGAGCAACTTCCGCGAGGAGTGGGAGGGAGTACGGCCTTTGGTCTACAACGTGGCGAGCTTCACCAAACCGAGCGGCGACATGCCTTCGCTGCTCACCCTCGACGAGGCACGCACCATGTTCCATGAGTTTGGCCATGCCCTGCACGGCTTGCTCACGCAATGCCGCTACAAAGGCATCTCGGGAACGGCGGTGGCACAGGATTTCGTGGAGTTGCCTTCGCAAATCATGGAGAACTGGGCGATGGCTCCCGAGGTTCTGAAGGTGTACGCAAAGCATTATCAGACGCGTGAGGCGATACCCGATTCGCTGATTGCCCGCATCGAAAAACAGAGTTTGTTCAATCAGGGCTTCATGACGACGGAATTGTTGGCTGCATCCATTCTCGATATGGAACTGCACAGCCTGAAGTCGACGGACGGACTCGACGTGATGGCTTTCGAGAAACAAACGATGGACCGGTTGGGCCTGATACCGCAAATTGCTCCGCGTTACCGCGCCACCTATTTCAATCACATCGTCGGAGGCTATGCAGCGGGCTATTACAGTTACCTGTGGGCGGAACAGCTTGTGGCCGATGCCTTCGAAGTGTTCATGAAAAAAGGCCTGTTCGATGAGGCTACGGCTTCGTCTTTCCGCCGGAATATCCTCGAGAAAGGCGGATCGGAAGAACCAATGACACTGTATAAGGCCTTCAGGGGAGCAGAACCCGATGCCGAGGCTTTGTTGCGCAGCCGCGGATTGAAATAACAGCCGGTCGCGTTCTTTTGGGAAACATCCCGATACCTTTTTTTCAGGGTATCGGGATGTTTTTTTTACAGCCTGCCCGCTTTGTGTATGCTTTTTATCGGCTAAATGCTAAATAATTAAGGTACATTTCCGCGTGTAAACGAAAAAAAAACTATATTTGCAACCTTGAATTGACATATATAAACTGAAAGAATAAATCATATAAAACGAAAAGTAACATGCAAAACAAAGGATTTGTAAAAGTTTTTGCGGTATTGCTTACGCTGGTCTGCGTATTCTATCTTTCGTTTTCTTTCGTTACCCGTTACCACATGAACCGGGCGGCCGAAGATCCGAAGGGAGAGGCGCACTACCTTGATTCGATCCAGAATAAAAAGGTTTGGCTGGGAAGCTATACGCTGAAGCAGTGTCGTGAGATGGAAATCGGGTTGGGACTTGACCTGAAGGGCGGTATGAATGTGATTTTGGAGGTTTCTGTGCCCGACGTGGTGAAGGCGTTGGCCGACAATAAACCCGATGAAGCATTCAATAAGGCCGTAAATGAAGCTGCAAAGCAGCAGGTGACAAGCCAGGAAGATTTCATCACGCTGTTTGTAAGAGAATATAAAAAGCTGGTGCCCGACGGCAAGTTGGCAGAATTGTTCGCCACCCAGCAGCTGAAAGACCGCGTTACCACGCGCAGTACCGATGCGGAAGTGATGTCGGTTTTGCGCGAGGAGGTGAAGGCAGCCGTAGAAAATTCATACAACGTGCTGCGTACGCGTATCGACCGTTTCGGCGTGGCACAGCCCAACATTCAGACTCTCGAAGGAAGAATGGGCCGTATCATGGTGGAACTGCCGGGTATCAAAGAGCCTGAACGCGTAAGAAAACTCTTGCAGGGATCGGCAAATCTGGAGTTTTGGGAGACGTATAGTGCACAGGATGTCGTGCCCATTTTGATGTCTGCCGACAGTCGTGCACGTGCCGTGTTGGCCGCTGCTGCGGAAAACACCGCAGCCGATTCGCTGAAAGCCGGCGAGCAAACCGCTGCCGTTTCGGCAAAAGACAGTCTGACGGCCGCATTGACCGGCGAGGACGTCGCAGCGACGACAAACGCCAACCTCGAGCAAATGAAAAAAGAACATCCTTTGTTGGCGGTTTTGCAGCCGAACGAGAGCGGAACCGGTGCGGTGGCCGGCTATGCCGACTACAAGGATACGGCCGAAGTAAACCGTATCTTGAGCATGAAGGAAGTGAAAGAAGTGTTGCCGCATGACCTGAAACTGATGTGGGGAGTGAAGGCTGCCGACTTCGACAACTCGGGACATTTGTTCGAACTCTACGCCATTAAATCGACGGAACGTAACGGACGCGCACCTTTGGAGGGTGATGTGGTGACAGACGCCCGCGCCGAGTACGACCAATATAACAAGCCTTGTGTGGGAATGACGATGAATACCGAGGGAGCGCGCCGTTGGGCTGCGCTGACCAAGCGCAACATCAACAAGGCCATTGCCATTGTTTTGGACGGTTACGTGTATAGTGCGCCCAATGTAATTAATGAAATTACCGGAGGCGTCTCCAGCATTACGGGAAACTTTACGCCCGAACAGACAAAAGACTTGGCAAATGTGTTGAAAACGGGTAAGATGCCCGCACCCGCACGCATCGTTCAGGAAGACATCGTAGGCCCGTCTTTGGGACAGGCTTCCATCAATCAGGGAATCGTTTCCTTCATTGTTGCGCTGGTAGTACTGATGCTTTACATGTGTGTGATGTACGGATTTATTCCGGGAATGGTGGCAAACTGCGCACTTTTTGTCAACTTCTTCTTCACACTCGGCATATTGTCGTCCTTCCAGGCCGCGTTGACCATGTCGGGAATTGCCGGTATGGTGCTCTCCTTGGGCATGGCCGTCGATGCAAACGTGCTCATCTATGAGCGGACCAAAGAGGAGCTTCGCGCAGGAAAAGGCCCGAAGAAAGCACTTTCGGAAGGTTATGCGAACGCGTTCTCCGCAATCTTCGACTCAAATCTTACCTCTATTATTACCGGTGTAATCCTGTTTAATTTCGGAACAGGGCCGATCCGCGGATTCGCCACTACCCTGATTATCGGTATCCTTTGCTCGTTCTTTACGGCAGTGTTCCTCACCCGTATCGTTTACGAACACTATATGAACAAAGACAAGTGGTTGAATCTTACGTTTACCACGCGCTTGAGCAAGAACCTCATGCGCGACGTTCACTACGACTTTATCGGAAAGACCAGAGGAGTCTTCACCATCTGGGGAATCATTATTGCGGTTTGTATCGTATCTTTCTTTACGCGTGGTCTGGCACAGAGCATCGACTTTACGGGAGGACGTAACTTTGTTGTGGTCTTCGAACAGGAAGTTCAGCCGGAAACCGTGCGCGAGTTGTTGCAACCCAAAGTAGGCGATGCCAACGTTCAGGCCATAGCTTTGGGTACGGACGGCAAGACGATTCGTGTGACGACCAACTATCGTATCGAAGAAGACTCGCCGACTATTGATGCAGAGATCGAGGAATTCCTCTACAATGCCCTGAAAGAAGGAAACCTGTTGGGCGAAGGAACTACGCTGGAGATCTTCATCGACCGCGACAATCATACGGGCGGTTCCATCGTCAGCTCGCAGAAAGTGGGACCGAGCATCGCCGACGATATAAAAACTTCCGCCATCTGGTCGGTTGTTCTGGCCTTGATTGCCATCGGATTGTACATATTGCTTCGTTTCCGCAACATCGCCTATAGTGTGGGAGCTACCGTTGCTCTGACCATCGACACGATATTAATTATCGGAGCTTACTCGTTGTGTCACGGATGGATGCCGTTCTCTTTGGAGATTGACCAGACCTTTATCGGTGCCATCCTTACGGCCATCGGTTACTCCATCAACGACAAAGTGGTGATTTTCGACCGCGTTCGCGAGTTCTTCCACCTGTATGCCAAGAGAGATCACCTGAAGTTGTTCAACGATTCACTCAATACTACTTTGAGCCGAACCGTAAATACCTCGTTAAGTACCTTGATCGTCCTGCTCAGTATCTTCATTCTGGGTGGAGACAGCATACGTAGTTTTGCCTTCGCCATGATATTGGGTGTGGTCATTGGTACGCTTTCTTCTCTCTTTGTAGCTTCGCCTGTGGCTTATCTGGTGATGGGAAACAAGCTGCCCAAAAAGGGAGAACCTGTAAAGGAATCCTGATAAATTCATGATTTCATAGTATTTTATTTTTAATAGGGCGGAGGCCGCCTCCCTTCGGGGAGAGCGGCTTCTGCTTTTTTTGTGCCCGCCGGAAAGAAAACCGCCCGGAGCGTTTGCACGTCCGGGCGGCGGTTTAAATGATCGTTGAATGCAAGATCCGGGATTATTTCCCGAACCGTATCTTTAATTTCTCTATCATGTCCCGTGTCATTCCATCCAGGTCATACTCCGGTTTCCAGTTCCATTCTTCGCGTGCGCAGCTGTCGTCCAGCGAGTTCGGCCACGATTCGGCGATGCCTTGGCGCAGGCTGTCCACCTCATACACCATCTTGAATTCGGGGATGTATTCCTGTATTTTGTGGTAAATGGTGTCGGGTTCGAAGCTCATCGACGCGATGTTGAACGAGTTACGATGCACAAGTTTTGTCGGATCGGCCTCCATGATTTCGATGGCGGCCCGCAGTGCGTCGGGCATATACATCATGTCCATGTACGTATCTTTGGCGATGGGGCATTTGAAAGTCTCGCCCTTTACGGCCGAATAATAGATGTCCACCGCGTAGTCGGTCGTGCCGCCTCCCGGAGGAGTTACGTAAGAAATCAGTCCCGGAAAACGAACCGAGCGCGTGTCCACGCCGAAGCGGTGGAAATAATAATCGCTCAGCAGTTCGCCCGTAACCTTGGTCACGCCGTACATCGTCTGCGGGCGTTGCAGGGTGTCCTGCGGTGTTTTGTCTTTGGGAGTGCCGGGGCCGAACGAACCGATGGAGCTGGGTGTGAACACCGCACAGTGCTTTTCGCGTGAAACTTCCAGAACGTTGCATACGCCGCCCACCCCGATTTTCCATGCCAGTTGCGGCTTGCTTTCGGCAACGGCGGAGAGCAGTGCCGCAAGGTTGTAGATGGTGTCTATGTGATATGCGTCTACGGCTTCGGCTATTTGCTGGGCATTGGTGATGTCTACCACGGCCGACGGTCCCGATTCCTTCAGTTCACCTTTGGGTTCTGCGCCGGGAATGTATCCGGCTACTACGTTTCCGTTGTAAATGCCTCGCAGTTTCATGGTCAGTTCCGAGCCGATTTGTCCGGTGGAGCCGATGATTAAAATATTTTTCATTTCCGAATTTTTTTGGATTTTTATTTTCCCTGCAAAGATAAGCATTGCAGCTTTATCGGAACGTAAAAAAGTGTTATTTCATCGCACTTCATTCGTTGTTTCAAAAAAAAGTGGCAACTTTGTAAAACAACCGAAAAATTTATACCGCTATGTATGGTAAATTCAAAACATTTCTGACGAAAGAGTTGGCAGACATCGAGGCTGCCGGCCTGTATAAAAACGAACGTATCATTACCACGCCGCAGCGTGCGGACATCCGCGTGAACAAGGGCGAGGAAGTTTTAAACTTTTGTGCGAACAATTATCTGGGACTTTCCGACAACAAGCGCCTGATAGAGGCGGCAAAACGCGCCATGGATTCCCACGGATACGGCATGTCGTCCGTACGGTTCATCTGCGGCACGCAGGACCTGCACAAGCAGCTTGAGGCAGCCATCTCGAAGTATTTCCACACAGAGGACACCATCCTTTACGCAGCTTGCTTCGACGCTAACGGAGGACTCTTCGAGCCTTTGTTCACCGACGAGGACGCTATCATCTCCGACTCGCTGAATCATGCCTCAATCATCGACGGCGTTCGTCTGTGCAAGGCGAAACGTTACCGTTATGCCAACGCCGATATGGCCGACCTGGAGCGTTGTTTGCAGGAAGCACAGGCACAACGTTTCCGAATCATCGCCACCGACGGCGTATTCTCCATGGACGGAAACGTGGCTCCGATGGATAAAATCTGCGAACTGGCCGAGAAATACGACGCACTGGTCATGGTCGACGAGTCGCACTCCGCCGGCGTAGTGGGACCTACGGGCCGGGGCGTGGCAGAACAGTTCGGCGTGTATGGAAAAATAGACGTCTTCACCGGCACACTGGGCAAGGCCTTTGGCGGTGCAATGGGCGGTTTCACCACCGGACGCAAGGAGATTATCGACATGCTGCGTCAGCGCTCTCGTCCGTATCTGTTCTCAAATTCCGTGGCACCGGCCATCGTGGGTGCTGCGCTGGAAACGTTTAAAATGCTCGACGAAAGCGATGCTTTACACACAAAGCTGATGGAAAACGTAACCTACTTCCGCGACAAAATGCTGGAAGCCGGCTTCGATATCAAACCGACACAGAGTGCTATTTGTGCGGTCATGCTGTATGATGCGAAACTTTCGCAGGACTTTGCCGCACGCATGCAGGAAGAAGGCATCTACGTAACGGGTTTCTATTATCCCGTGGTGCCGAAGGGGCAGGCACGTATCCGCGTGCAACTCTCGGCAGGACACGAACGTGCGCACCTGGACAAGGCGATTGCCGCCTTCATCAAAGTGGGAAAAGAACTGAACGTACTGCATTAATCGGCCGAAAACGCCGAAACAAAGACCGCCGTTGTTCCCGGGCTTTCCGGGTAAACAACGGCGGTCTTTAGTTTGTGAGAGCGTATGTTTTCCTGAAAACAATGCCTCTTTTTACTCCTAATTAATAGTTCCACCTGTTGTCAAGAGACGGAACGTTCCAACTGTTATAGCCAGTGCTTCCGCTTGGCGGCGTGTCGATATAAACCGCGCGAATGCGGAATTGTTCCTTCCGAAGGGCATATCCTCCTTTCCACGGCCCGGAACTTCCGGAACCGGGATGGTAAGAATTTATTTGCCAATGTGCTGCTGCATAATCCGGATAGTTTTCATTGTACGGATAGTCGGAAGCGCTGGCAATATGTTCGTACTCCCTGCTGGAAGAAGAATAAGTTATTTTGGTTGCCCGGGCGTAGTCGGGGTTCTCTCCCACGTCGCTTCCATATCCTCCGGAAGTCGGTACTTGAGCATTACTGGTAGGATTTTTTCTGTATGAGGGGCCGGGGTTGCACGACCAATACCACTTGTCCTGGAAGACAGGATAGGCATCGTAGTACATCTCCAAGGCCGCTTCACATTCCGAAATTGTCGGCAAATACCAGTGAACGTATTCCACTTGTCCCTGCTCGTTGCGCTTGTTTTTGTTGTAACAATACTCCGCTGCGCTGCGGGGCTTGTCGTTCAGGGTGATGTCGTCCGTCCCTACCGGGTCCTCAGCCCGGTTTGTTTGGTAGTAATCCCTTTGGGCTTTCATCAGGTCCATCGTGTTCCGCCAGCCGTAATTCAGGCGGTCCTGATAACCAAGAGTGGGAGATGAACCTGCACCCGTGGTGACTCCGTCCAGACCCCAAGTAAGTCCTTCGTATGCATCCTCGTATTCATCTTTTCCATCATAGTGTTCCAGGTACTCCTCGTATTCCTCAATCCAGTAACCGTATGTCGCGCTTATGTCCTTTCGATTGATACTAACATAGTACATGCCCGCCTGCCCTATGGTGAAACTTCGTTTTCTTTCATCGCCCGTTACGGCAGGATTGGGATCATAGGTGATGGTGAAGGTCGCATTTCGTCCCAATACATTTTGGGTACTTCGGTCTACGGTACCGGTTTCGGGCGTATTTTCATCTATATAGAAGTAGATGCGTTCCTCTCTTTCCCCTCTTGTTCCCACGGTATAACTCCGGCTCCAGTCGTTCGCATCGAGTTCTGTCACCAGATTGGTCGTGAAATAGTTCCGCTTTCCCTGGCCCGCATAGGTGGCAGCAACGGCACCGTTTGCGGTGGGAGAGTAGCGCATTGGTTCCATCCGAACCCACGGATGTGCGTCTGCCGAGTCGATGCTTATGGTAACGGTTCCCTTCGGGCTGACCTGTCGGTCGATGTAAACATCCATCGGGGTGACGTTGAAGTGCGCATCATGCTTCCGCTCTCTCAGCATTTCAATGAAGTAAGGGTTCACATCCGTGTCGATGTTTACCCGCGTATCCAGCAGTGCTCCCTGGTCGGGATTGAGGTTGTTTACCGTAATGCCCGTGATGGTTACGTTGTTTTTATACTGGCAGTTGGTCTTCAACGTGAAGTTCCAGTTGGGGTCTCCTCCCGGGTAAATGGTGTATTCCACGTTATACGGGTAGTCATTGTGGTTGGTGTATGTGCCCGTGAAACGGATAAAAGCGGCATCATCGGCGGCGCGTTCGTTCTTAAGGCGCTGTATCTTCGTGCCGGTAATACTGTCGGGATACGTGTAATCTTTGGCAGCCCTTCCGTGCTCGAAGACGTAAAACGTGCCCGATTGCGGCGTGTTTTTGCGCACGGTCTGGTGAAGCAGTGTGGAAGCCTCCACCTTGATGGGTTCGGCGGGCGTGCCCGTTGTGGCGATGCCCTCGCTAATGCTGTCGGTGTCCGTCAGCTGCGGTTTGATGGTTCCTCCCGTCGGGAATCCCCCTACGTGGATTTCCTGTATGGCAAACGACGGGTTGTTTCCCGTGGCCGACTCCTCGAAAGGCTCCATCGTAAAGTTAAAGTCGATGCGAGCCATCATGGAGCGTAAATTTAATATCTTGATCTTCGGGTTCGCATCACTGCTCAGGTCTACGTTTTCCTCGATACAAACCATGGGAAGGCCCGTCTCCGGCAGGCCCACGGTAAACGGCTCGAGGGTGAAAACATGCTGTTCCAGTTGGGAAAGGTTCGCGATGTTTCGGGGACGTCCTCCCGTTATTTCTCCGAATTCGTCGGCGGGAACGTTGGCAACGGCCACCACGGTTGCGGTCTTTGCCGCCGTCTGGTCGCCGTAAAGGTCGCTGGCAAAGGCAAAGATGCGCTTGTCGGTTATGTAGTCGTAGCCCTGGAAGGCATCAGAACCCGAGGGCAGGAGATAGTCTCCATTGCTGTCGAAGATAAAGATGTGTGCGTTCTTTATCTCCTGCTCCGCGCCCTCTTTGGCATCACTGGCGCGTGAAGCCTTGTACACGCCCATGTGTGCCGGCTCCAGTTGCAGCGAGAGTTTGTTCCCGTCGACGCCGTATCCGCCCTGCGGGGCGAGGTCGTCGTTGGTACATGCTGCCGGCAAGAGAAGCAGCAGGGCGAGTGCCGGACGTATGATTAAACCGATATGTTTCATAAGTTCCTGTTTTGCAGTTTAGATAGTTTGCTGTTCTTTTTATTCGAAGACGATTTCGCTGTCGCCGTCGTCTTCCCATCGGTCGGTGGCACGCAGCTGAAGAATCAGGTTGTTGCCCACCAGGTTGATGCTGAAAATATTCCGTGTTCCGGCATTAAAAGTCTTGTTTACTCCCATGTCGAGCGAGGCCACTGAGCGGTTTGCCACCTTCACTTTGATTGTGCACTGGCCGCTTCCGTCTACGATGGCGCCTTTGTTGTCGCTGTTGTTGTCGTCGTCTGTGATAAACATCAGGGTGACCGGCTCGCCGTTACGGTCCGTTATGGTTGTCGTTTTGGGAGTGATTTCCCCGCTCGTCGAGCCGTCTCCGCCGGTCGCCTCGATTGTTCCGGCCGGACAAAGCAGCGAATCTTGTCCGTCGAGCACGTCAAACACGCCGCTGTAGCGGTCGCTTCCCACATCATATCCCGACTGTTCGCCCGTAACGGTGATGCTTTTGTAAAATCTGCTGCCTTCCAGTTTGATATATTCTATGGTCGCATCGTTCGGAGTATAGTTGTTTACCTCAAACTGAAGGGCGGCAAACAGGTGGCGGAACTCCAGCGGTACCGCACCATTCTGTTGTCTGTGGTTGGTAACGTAGGCCAACATGAAGTCGGGCACGTTGTCAAGTTTAGGAATCTTTGAGCTTGTATAAAATCCCTCTCGCGGCATGGTGTAGGTAATGACGGGATTTCCTTCGGCGTTCTCGCCGGAAAGTGTGATGGTTCCCATCGCGTTTCCTCCGGCATCCCGTATTGTTCCCGTGTTTCCACTCGTCAATTCCGCGTAAGGATAGTAGGCAAAGAACGAATAGTAGTAGCTCCGGTCGTTATACCACGGGCAGATGCCGGTGGAAACTTCCCGGTGGTCTTCGTCATAGTAGCCCTCGTAGGTAAACGTTCCGTTGCCCGCGTAGGTCAGTTCCTTGTTGTAAAACATGTCGGGTTGTGCGAAGACCCGCTTCGCCTCCCACGGGTAAGGCCCCATGTCGGCGTCGGGATTCGACGGATTCTCGCCCCGCTTGCAGTAACCGATTACGCCCACCTTGTCGCCTTCCTCGAAGTCTCCGTCGCGAAGGACGGAGCGCGCCCAGTAAGGCGTGTTGAAGGTGATGACCTCGTCCGAGTATCCTGTGTGCGGAGGAAGGCCGTCTTCCTGTTGGCATCCCGCCGTCAGTAGCGGCAGGAGCGCCAGTGCAGCAATATATAGGTCGTAGTATTTCATCCTCGTTATGCGATAATATGGTTGTGATGTTCCGTTTGTCAGTCGATGTTCAAGTCGCCCCCGCTGTAAGTATAATCCCACGAATCCACGCGGATGCCGGCAAAGTTGATGCCGCTGTCCTTGATGATAATGTCGAGCGTCGCCTCGCTGTTGCGCGGGATGTCCTTTCTTCCCGTGAGAAAGACCTTTTCCGTTGCCAGGTTGGCGTGCGTTTCCGAGGCGAAGCTGACGGTAAACTGCCGGTAGTCTGCGTTCGGTTCAAACAGGTAGTAGGTAAATATCCGTTCGCCTTCCGTCATGTTTGCCTCAAGAGGCCGCTTTATTCCCTCCTCTTCGTTGTTGTATGTTACGGAAAAGACCGTCGTGTTTGGTGGCAAAGTTACGCTTTGGGGAGCGCTGTCGTAGCCTTCCTCGTCGAAGAGGAACGTGCGTCGCGGGTGGAAAGCGCCCAGGCTCACACCCGTAAGGATGCATTGTTTTGTCGTTTCGTTCCGCACGCTGATGTTGATTTTTACCACCGCGCGGGTGATTTTAATCTCGATGTCCTGGCTCTGCGTCCCGTCGATGAGCTGGTTTTCCTTGTATCCGCTGATGGGAAGCCCGTTTTGTGCGATTTCCTCCGCCGGGCGGGGGAAGTAGCGCGTTCCCTGCGTATTCTGTACAACCATGCCTTTCAGTGCCGATTTCCAGTCGCCCTCCGCACGTGTTCCCTCCGTGTATGTGGCGAAATCGTCGGCGCCCAGTCCCACGGAAGCCTCGTTGGCCACCACGTAGAAATTCTTTATTCCCAGCGGGACGTCTTCAATCTCCACCCGGTATGTCAGCGCGTTGTCCGGAACCGTTGCCAGCCGGTTATAGTCCACCGTGCCGTCTTCGTCTATCATGATGACGCGCAGTGTCTTCATTCCCTCGTTTGCGTCGCCGTCATCGCCGGCCGCTTCTTGCCGTGCGCTGAAGACCAGTTTCACGGTAGTCGTACCGTTGTTGTCCGGCCCGCCGGCGTCGTCTTTGCTGCAGGCCGCGGCCAGGCAGAGCAGAAGCGGCAGGCATGCTGCGGCAAGATATTTGCGTAAGTGTGTCATAAACGCCTCCTTTTCTCCCTATTCATAGCCCGGGGTGATGTCTTCGATGTACCAGTCGGGCACTTTGATGCTTACGCTCATTGAGCTGAATTGTATTTCAAGGGGCAAAAAGGCCTCTTGTTTCGTCACATCGTCCTCAAGGTTGTTGTCGGTGATGTAGTCGTACAAGGCATGACGATACATTTCCGTGCCTGCCCGGTCGCGGAGAACCACCTCATGGGCGCAGAGGTTTTCGTCCAGCGTTCCGCCGCTGTCCATGCGGAACAGCGCAAGATTGTCGGTACGGTAGCAGCGGTTTTCCGCATCATAATACAGGTCGGGATAGATCGTGCCCTTTTCGTCCTCGTTGATTTCGTTGTTGAAAGTAGTCTGGGCATTCGAGTTTTCGATGCTCAGCACGTAAGGAATCTCTTCGGCTTGGCGCGTGTTACGCCCCGAAGACGGTGCATTCAGTCCGGTAACCCGGATGTCTACTTTGATGTGTGCGCTGTACAACGTAACGGTGTCACGGTACATTACGCCGTCTCTCTCGGGCATGGTGAACTCATGTTGCCCCAGGTAGTTGTAATCGTGTGCGGTCACTTCATCGCCGTTTCCCCAATTGGGGTGCTGAAGGAAGATGTTGTCGAAGTCGGTAGCATGCAGGTTTACCACCTGGGTGGCGTCGTAAGCGTTACCCACGGCCACCACCTTGTAGCGTTTTCCCGCCGTGAGGCGGAACGAAGGCACGGCCTCGAACTTCTTGAGCTGGCTCTCCGTGTAGTTGCCCGAACCCAATATGTGTCCGCTTTCGTCGAATACATACAGGTCGACCTTGCTCATGTATTGTGACAACACGTCCTCGTTGCCGTCGGCAAGATACTGGAAGTAGATGGTCACGTTGTCGCAATCATCGAGACTTTCCTTGATGCAGCCGCTCGTCAGCGCCGTTGCAGCCAGCATCAGCACGATATGATAAAACCACTTCATAGTTACTTTCCTGTATGTGTGACTCGTTATGTTTTAAAAGAGGGCAGCACGGGGCTGCCGCTCTTTCGTATTTCGCTTGATTATTCGTAGGTAATGCCGTCGAGGGTTACGATGGTCCAGTCTTGCGCTTTTACCGTTACGTTGATACAGATTTTCTCGTCCGGATCCCAGGTCCCGATGTTCTCTTCCGCAAAGTTCAGCTCAACCTTGTAGATTTTACCCGGCTCGTTCATCGTAAAGTCGCTGTCTGAGCTGATGTTCGCCGTTACGGTGTTGAGGGCAGAAGTCGCTTCTCCGCTCTTTTCTTTGGCTTCGAGGTACAACTTCACGTGGAAGTTTGTGCCATCAACCTGCTTTGCAAAGAACTGATATGCGGGAATATTTCCTGAATTGCCCGTCCATGATTTGGAAGAACTCGTCAGCTTTGTCTCAGCATTAAAGTTATCCCATGCCCAAGAGTATGTGGTTTCTGCAGCAGAACCCCACTGTATTTTGTCATCGGATCCCGGGTTTGCTTCCGGTATATCGCAAGTGGCGAGGGTAATCGCGTCGCCCGGTGTGCCGCTCAACGTCAGTGTGTTGTAAACATTCATGAGGCCGATGGTCTTAAGCGTCAGCTCAGAATAAATACTTCCCAGGTTCTCGCAAGAGATTTTTGTAATTTCTATGCGTGAAACAAGCGGTTTGATGGTGATATCTGCCTGCATGATGATGTTATCGGGATGCGAATCATCCGTAACACTCGAAGTAGTTGCCAACTGTTCGTCCACGCCGAAAAGTAAAACGTCCGTGAAGGTTTTGTTATCCGTTCCCGAAACAACCACTGCTTCCATGTCGGCAATTGTCTTACCGCTCACCAGCGTTACGTTACTTGTCTCGTCGGCTTGCTGCTCTGCTCCCGAACTCAGACCTTCAACAAAGTCTTTCACTGCGGAAGATTTCGAGTAGTTTCCGATGGCATAAACCTTCCTTACCTGTGAAGGAACGTTGTGCATGATGTAACCGCTCTCGGCAGTTGTCAGTTTTTGCCAGTCGGAATTACTATCCGCATTGTAAGAAATTGTTACAACCGTGCGGATGTTTGTCTCATCCGTCCCGATTAATGCGATATCGCTCAGCGTAGCCGTGTGCTTTCCTGAGCTTGTTCCACTCTCAGTAATAGGTTTTTCAAAAGCACGGCCTTCAGCGTTTGAGCTCAAGCCTTCCAGCCTGATGGCGATGCTTTGCGTTTCCCCGTCGGTGAGATTGCCTTCCGGTGAGGGAGTGTCCTCGTTGGAGCATGCAAACAAACCTAAGCATGCGCATGCAAGAAATAAACTTTTTGTTACTTTCATGTCAATAGAAGATTAAAATTAAAAATATGTTTGCCTAAAAATTTCTCGTTCGTCCGTTCATAACTCCGGCCTCTTTCGTGCGAAACGCGGCGGGCTTTCGTGCGGTGTGCCGCCGTGTTTCCGCCTCATTCGGCCATATACTCCGTGTACTGCTGCAGCAGTTTCAGGTTATCCTTTGCGGGCGCATATCCCGCCTCTGCCGCCCGGGCAAATGCTTCGCCGGCGCGTTCCGTCTGTCCCGTCTCGGCGTATGCCGCGCCCAACATGTTCAGCAGGGCGCCGTCGTGCGGCGCTTTCTCCAGCATGCGGGCCGCTTCCTCGGCGCGTCCCGCCTCGATCAGTGCCAGGGCCGCGTTGTTTACGGCCGTCACGTCGGCCGGATAGGTGCGTGCGCCCGCCAGCAGGCAGTCGATGTATTGCGGCGTTCCGTGTCCGTAGCTGTCGGCCACGCGCTGAATCTCGCCCACGCTCATCAGGTCGGGCCGCGTCTTTATCATCTCCCGCCCTTCTTCCACGGTAAATTGCCGCACGTCATACTCTATGCGGTACTCGTTCCTTCGCACCACGGGATACACCTCGTTCAGCAAACGCCGGTATATGTCGTGGGGAACAAGCGCTTTCAGTTCCTCCTCGGCCGCGTCCTTGTCGCTGCCGCTACGGTCTATGATGGCCAGCACCTCGCGTTGTTTCAGCAGTTTGGGCATTTGTTCCACCACTTTCCTCGTGCCGTCCCAGTCCTCGCCCTTCCATGCTACGTGGTACAGCCCGGCGGGAATCTCCTGCAACTCCTTCTCAAGGTAGCGGGCGAATGCCTTTGCACGCCGCTCGGACAGCGCCATGTTATAGTCGAAGCTGCCCTCGGGCGAAGCGTAACCCGTCACGAAAACGCCCGTAATGGTGAGGTCTTTGTTGTCCTCCACCACGGCAAACGAGCGGCGTATCGAGTCCGTTTCGCTGCGGTTGTCCTTATATTCGGGATCGATGGTGTGGCTGTCCTGGCGGAACTGCAGGCGTGCGGCCTTCGTTTCCGTGCGGCGTTTCACCGTCTCCTCCTTCGGCTCCATGAACGGCCGTGCGTATGCCGGCGTCATGGGCGGCAGGATTTCTCCCGTATAGTTCGTCTCGTGTCCCTCGTCGCACTGCGCGCATCCGGTCACATAGCCGCGTATCTCCAGCTCGCCCCCTATCATCCACTGTTTGAAAGGCGCCGATGCCCGGTAGGAATATGCCTGCTCCGTGCCGTTTTTGCGGCGGATGACGGCCTGGACGCCCGCGTTGGGATTGTCGTTTCCCAGCGCCTCCTGCCGGTTTTGTACGCGGTCTCTCACCTTTCCGTTGACCACAATGGGCGGAAGGGCCGCCTCCTGTGCGCGGTCGGCCGAGACGATGACCGGCACGAGCTGCAGCGAGTGCTGGCGTTTGATGTCGAGTCCGCTCAGGTCGGCCTCGAAGCTCACCTCCACCTGCCGCGCGGCGTTCTTCTCTATGCGCCGGTTGTCTATGGAAATCTCGCTGAGGTATGTCGTCTGTGCCCGGAGCGTTCCGCCCAAAGCACACATCACAGCGAAAGAAAGTATCTGTTTTTTCATGCGCACGTTCCTCCTTTATTTAATAATGTATATCAGCGATACGGCCGCTTTGGTGAGGCCAAAGTAGTCTTTCTTGCCGTCCTTCAGCCATTCCCCGCAGCGCGGGCATTCGTATTCGTCGTAATTGGCGTGTATCCATCCGCCGCCGATTTCCAGTCCCAGATTCCACCGGTTTCCCAAAACAAACTGGTATCCCCAGCCGATGCCGGCGCCGTACATGCCGCCTTCCGCCCGCGTTCCCTTGGTGGAAGGAAATATTCCCAGGTCAAGATTGCCCACATTGAACGTGCCGCCCAGGGCGTGTAGCGCAAAGAAATGCCCGTTAAAGGCCTCGCAAAGCCAGTAACGCACCTCAGGCTGCACAAGCCAGTGCTTCATCTTCTTGTCGTTTTTAAATTTGAAGGGGTTGTAGTTGCCCGACAGGTCTATTGTCCATTTGGGAGCCACGCGAAATTCCGTCCCGAGGTTCAGCGTGGTGGTGACATCGTACAGCAGGTTTGTCTTGACCGCAACCTTTTGTGCCGATGCGGAGACGCTGATGCAAACGAACAATATCCAAATCAATCTTTTCATGTTCCCTCTTTTTTTGTAGCCGCCAAACGCTTGCTTTAAGTATCTTTTAGCTTTTGTTTTTGTTTATTTCTAATGAAGAAATGAACAACGCCCTGAAATTTTGGCCAATCTTTTGTCTTGAATTTAAGAAATACTGCATTATACGGCCAGAAACCACTCACAGACAGAGTTATTTCCCCGCATTGTTTCATCCGAAACACCCGCATCTTTCAAGAAAAAAGCGGACATCTTTCCTCTAAAAGATTGTGAAATTTTAAGCGGAAACCGCTAAAAATGTATAGATAATTTATGTTTCTTTCCGAAAAAACCCATTTATCTTTAAATCATCCAAACATTTCTTTATTAGAAGTTTAAGGGAAACTTTTGTCCGAAAGTTCAGGTTTTTGTTCATTTCTTCATTAGAAATATTTACACAAAAATATTTGGATTGAAAAAAGTTTATATATTTGCTGTTACATTTCTTCATTAGAAATGAACGTGTTTTGTGCCGTGAATGCGGCATGAGAAGCGCGAAAGATTGAAAAAGAAACGTCGGAAGAATGGCGGAAGGAGCCGGGGAAAAACGTTTGGCAACGGCGCGTACGTATCAAGCAAAAGGTTGAGGTTAAGGGAATTTTGCCGTACGATGCAGGCCGGATGCCGGAGGAAGAATGGAATCGTCCCCTTGTCCCGGTCTCCGTCATTCGTCCGGAGAAAGAAAAGACCGGGGGAGAAAGGCCGGAAGAAAAGGTGCTTTCCCCTGAAAGACAACAGAGTAGTTAGGAAAAATATAAAAAATTGAGCCATGAAGAAAGGATTGTTTATTTTATTACTTGGATTGCTTTCATTTGGTTCTGCGGCGGCCGGAGAGAAAACAGATTCTGTCCGTATCTTTTACCGCCTCGGCTATCGGACGATAGATCCGGCATATCGCGACAACGCCAAGCAGTTGGAACGCTTCCTGCAAGCCGTAAAAACCGTGCAGGACGACGGCCGTCTGCAGCGAATCGTGATACGTTCGTATGCATCCCCCGACGGGACGAACCGTGCCAATGAGCTTCTTTCCGAGCGACGTGCCGAAACTTTCAAGGCATACCTGCTGGAACATACCTCCGTGCCGGCCGACAAAATCGAACAACGCGCCGAGGGTATCGCCTGGGGAATGCTGCGTGAGATGGTGGCCGCCTCGGGCATGCAATATAAAGACGAGGTCGTAAGCATCCTCGACAATACGCCCGTGTGGATATACGACGAGGCGGGCCGCGTGGTCGACGGGCGCAAAAAGCAACTGATGGAGCTGCGTGCGGGCGAACCTTACCGCTACATGTACCGCGAATTCTTCCCCGATTTGCGCTCAAGCATTGCGGCAACGCTCTACTTCCGCGTGGAAGAACCCGAGCCGGCTGAGCCCGAACCGGAAGAAACGCCGGCGGAACCTGTGCAGCCCGTGCCCGAACCCGAACCGGTGGTTGAAACGCCTGCGGTGGAAGAGCCGGCGCCGGTGGAGGAACCCAAGGAGGAAGGCTTCCGACCCATTCTCGCCGTTAAGACCAATCTGCTGTATTGGGCCGGCGTGATGCCCGACTTCAAGCAATACGCTTTCGTGCCGAACCTGGAGATAGAATGGTTTTTCTGCGACCGGTGGTCGCTGGCCGGCGAGGGAGCATATACCACGCGCCGGCACGACGAAGGCGAGTGGTTCGGCATATCCTCGTGGAGCCTTGAGCCGAGATGGTGGCTGAAAAACGACGGAAGTTACCGTTGGTTGTACATAGGGGCCTACGGGCAAGTGGGCGATTACGACGTTCAAAATGAGAAAACAGACCGCGACGGGAACACGGGTAACCTGTGGGGTGCCGGACTTTCCGCCGGCGTGGCCATTCCTTTTACCCGACACTGGGGAGCAGAGGTGGGCATCCGTGCCGGATACCGCCACGCCGAAGGGAATGCTTATTCGTATGAAGCACCCGATTATTTCCTCGACTATACCCATGCCGATAACCATTGGGGAGTGACAGGAATTAAGGTTTCCATCTATTATCGTTTCGGTAAAAGCACAAAATAAAGTAAGGTTATGAAAGGGAAAAAACTATATGGCGGCTTATTGCTCAGCGTCGGTCTGATGACGGCTCTCGTCAGCGGTTGTACCGAACGCGATTTGTTGGACCGTCCGTCGGACGGCCCGCTGAAAGTCAACATCGACTGGCCCGAAGGAGCCGACGGCCAAACGGTGGATGTAACGGGGGCTACGATTTACCTTTACGGCAGCGACGGCCAGTTGTTCAAGGTCTTCAACACCTCGGCCGAAGGCATGCAGGAGCGTATCCCCGCAGGAACCTATACGGTGCTCGTAATCAATTCCGACAACGAACACGCCGACTGCCACGATGAAAGCTCAAGCAGCAGCTGCTGCGTGGACGCCGACGAGACCGAAGTGGCCGGCATTCTGGAGAACGTGGACCGTGTCTACTGTACGGGCATGACGGGCGTGACGGTAAATCCCGGTAACGCCGTGACGGAAATTACGCTGCAGCCCGTGAACGTGGTGAAGACGATTACCTTCAATGTCGATCCCAATTATCTTGACGGAATAGCATCCATCACGCTGAACATGACGGGCGTCGTGCCCGGAGTACACGTGATGAACGGTACATATACCTCCGATCCTACGGGAGCGGTCGAGGCCGATGTGACGGAAAATCCCGACGGAACCTATACGGCAACGATGACCGTCTTCGGATGGGAAGGCACAAACGAGGTGACGGCCCACGTGACTTACGCCGACGGGACGCCCGATGATATTACCATCCCCATCGACATTACCGACGAACTGGCCGACCTGCCCGACGAAGGCGGCTCGATAGACATCGTGCTCGAGCTGGAGAATGGCGGAGAAATCCGCCTTACGGTGACGGTAGCGGCGTGGGACGATACCGGTACGGGCGGCGGCATTGTGATGTAACCTATGGAAAAAGAAAATATAATAACCTAAAATGATAAACGTATGAAAAAGATTCTTTATTCGGTTTTCCTGCTTGCCATTGCTGCAGGATGTACGAAAAATGAAGACCTGACGGGCAACGACGGCGACGGACTTGTGCCCATTACCATCAGCAGCGGGGTGGATGTGACGGTAAAAGCCCCGGTGACCGAAGGCACGCCTACCATTACAGCGGGGATAGCCGGCTGGGAAACTTCGGAAGTTGACGGCCCCGATTACACGGAAGCTTGCAAGTGGAACACGACAATTACGTTTTCTCCGCGGAAAAATGAGCAGACTGTTCAATGGGCGGCCCAGCAATATTATAATCCCACTGCCGAGATTAGCACTTACATGAAGGCATGGTATCCCGAAGGGAAGGTGGAAGCCGAAACAAATAAGGTGACCTTTACGAACAACGACGGCAGCGTGGACGCACTTTGGGCTACGCCTCAGCACGGAAACAAGACCGAGAAGGAGGTAACATTACCCTTTAAGCACATGACGGCACAGTTGAATTTTGAAATAAAGGGTGCGGACGGTCTGGAAAATGGTACCAAGCTGAAATCCATTACGGTGAAGAGTGTGCAGCTGCCCGACGGCTTCGACCTTACGAAAGACGGCGCCGAGGCAGTGACTTACGCTACGGCTGCCGACCTGGCTGTGCCGAACATTGCATCCGAAGGCCTGGTGATTGACAATACCGACTCGAAAAAAGCCGGCGATGCCGTCATGGTAAAACCGCAAGCCGAATTGCTTATTGACGTGGTAACGGTGAGTCCCGGTGACAAGGAAAACGAGTTCCTTAATAGAAAAGTCCAGATAAAGAACGATGGAAGCGAGGGTGAACTGCTTGCCGGAACGGCATATACCATCTCATTGACCTTCTCACAGGAAGAAATCCTGCTGAAAGCATCGGTTGAAGAATGGAAGGAAACCGGTTCGGGAACGGCAACCATCGACTAAAAGAACAAAGAATTTACAGATAAGGAAAGGAAAGAACTTATGAAAAGAATGCGATATTTTATCGTGCCCGCGCTGACCGCCTTCATGCTGTCTGCTTGTTCGGGCGATGAAGGAATGCCGGCTGCCGGGGACGACGGGGAGAAAGTTCTCATAGAGCTGAACGGCATGACGGTAAGCGGCGACGATGCGTCGCTGAAAGCTCCCGTCAACACGGGCGACCGCTTTACGGCTTCCGTGGCAGGATGGGAGGCAGCCGAGGACGCACAAAACTATGCGTTTGCGGCAACGTGGCAGTCGACTGCCGAGGTGACGGCGTCGCCCGACGAGCCCCAAACCGTTACGCTCAGTCCCCTGCGCTATTATAATCCCGATAACGACGTGAAGACCTACATGAAAGCATGGTATCCCGAAGGCACACTGGCCAACGGCGTGGTGACCTTTACCGCCGCCAATGCCGACGCTTCTGCCGACGTGATGCTGGCAAGCGAGGTAGGTTCGAAGAAAGACTGCACGGGAAAGACATTGGCTTTTGCCCACAAAACCACGCAAATAAAGTTCCTCATCAAGGGAGACGCCTCGTTGGCCGGCGGAACATTGCTTGAGGGCATCGTGATAAAGGGCGCGGAAGTGCCGCGGGGCATCGACCTGGTTTCCGACAACGTGGTGTATAACACTGCGGACGACCTCGAGGTTCCCGGCATCGACGGCACGCAAACCATCACGGCCGACGGCGTGGAGGCAGGAGAACCTGTCATGATTCGCCCGATGACGGGCAATACTTTGACGCTCGACGTGAAGACCGTATCGGAAGGAGTGGAGCACACCTTCCCCAATGTAACGGCAACCATCGACAATGACGCCAGCTTCGTGGAGGGAAAGGCCTACACCATTACCCTGACATTCAAGCAGGAAGGCGTGGCACTGACCGCAACGGTAAGCGAATGGACCGAGGGAACCGGCTCAAGCGAAATCATTTGACGGAGCACTTTCCCGCGACCGATAAAGAGAAAAATAACCAAAAAATAACAAACATTTAAAACAATCAAATCATGAAAAAAGTTTTATTACCCTTGTTTGCTGCCGCAATGTTGACAGCATGCTCGAATGAAGACATGCCGCAGACTGCCGGCCAGGGCGGTGAAGGCGACAATGTGGAAATCAAAATGTCTACAACCGCGTTAGACATTGACGTGAAAAAACCGTTTACTGATGACATTAGCGGAACTAATACATTGCAAGCTTTGGTTGTGGTGAGCGAGACAACTAATAGTTATAATCCTCATTATGCAAAAGGAACAATGACGTTTACCGATGAGGGGACTACGGAAAAGCCTTTCGATAATAATGGTTTTGACGGTGAACGTTTCTATCCAAAAGGCGATGATGATGTGAATCTTTACGTAAGAGGCTTCTATCCTTCTACAGGTTGGACGGTAAATGCGACCAACGCAACCTTTACGGTGGACGGAAAGAGCGATGTGATGACGGCAAACGAAGTGACGACCAACAAAGGGCAAGCTAAAATTCAAACTTATCCAGCGTTGGCTTTCAACCATCAGTTGACGCAACTTATCATCAAAGTTCAGGCTGCAGATGACGCAACAGAGAATACAGAAGTAAATAAGATTGAATTGGTTGGAGTGAACAATGCGGAAACTGTTCCGACAACCTGCACGCTGACTTATGACGGTAATGGCGTTGTTTTCAGCGGAACTGCAGAATCTCTTGCTGCTTATAAGACCGGAACGGACGATGCTTTTGCATCACAAACAACTGCATTAACGGATGCACCAGTAGAAGTTGCCTATGTTTTGTGTCCGCCCGTTGCGTCTCCTTCTACAACAGCCGACTATAAACTGAAAGTTACATACGCAGGCGATGTGGAGAAAACGGTAGACATTGATTTGAAAGGAGAGAATGATACTGACGCTTTCACGGGAAATACAGCCGGATATGCTTTCACTGTAACGCTGAACTTTAAGGCTACGGAGATTAAAGCAACGGCAACTGTTACCGATTGGAAGGAAGGCGGCGAAACAACAGTTGACGTAGAATAAACAAGGGGCACGTAATAACCCTATCACAGGCCGGGCGGGGTTGAATGTTCCCTTCCCGGTCACTATAAACAATGATAAAAACAGAACAGTATGAAAACAACGAAATTTTTTCACTCGATGGCATTCCTCGCCATCGCGGCCGGCTTTCTGACAGGCTGTTCAAAAGATAATATCGGAGAGCCGGAAACCGTGTCGTCGGAAAACGACGCCGTGCTCATCTCGCCGGGCGTAGATGCTTCACCCACAAATGCGGCAGAAATCGACGGACCTATCAATAACCCCGGAGAAATAACTGCCCTTCCTTTGTACTTTTTACGGGGAGATCATGCTTATGATACATGGAGTGGCCACTATTATAACTTTCTTGTAGAGCAAATTCCTGCAACCGCTGATCTGAGCGAGCCGGAAAGTATTAACGTGACTTTCGGCGAAAGCCAATATTATAGCCTTGATGGAACAAATACTTTGATGGTTGCTTGGTATCCGAAGGCGGATGAATATTTAAAAGCTTCTTGGGGTGCGCCAAGTGTAAATGCCACATGGAATTTAGACGGAACGAAGGATGTGATGGTGTCGAACCCGTTAATCGGGAACAAAGACGATAAAGGCATAGACGGATGGGAGGTAAATCGTTTCCAACTTGAACACAAACTTGCACAGGTGGAACTCTATGCTTATGCGGAAAGCCAGGCGGAGTCTGATTATTGGGGCACAGTAAAATCTATAAAATTATTGGATCAAAAAGATAAACTAACTGTTACGGTTCAACCTACGTACACGGACGTTGAATCACAAGTACCTATCGTTTGTGCAATAGGATCCTCAACTTCTGATTATAATTTCCGCGAGATTCCATCGACAACCGCCCTTCCGGTGGTAACCGAATCGGGTGAAACGGCTGCAGAGAAGATGTTGCAAATTGCAAAGCCCATATTGATTCCGCCGATAGCTGCAGGTGAAGACCTCGTTTTTGAGATAGAAACTTCCAATCGGGAGGCGAAAGAATATACATTCACCGTGCCGGTTCAAAGCGCGGACGGCATTCTTACGGACGGAATTCAGGCCGGATATAAGTACCGCCTCAACTTGAAGTTCGGATTGAGCGGCGTTATTCTTGATCCTGACGCGGATGAATGGGGCAAGCCGATCGACGTCGTTTACAACCTTGGTACCACGGGAGGAGAGGAAGCGGCCTATCCTTATTTCGTGGAGGGCGAGAACTATATCGTATCGCGCGACATTCTGGGAGGCATCCTTACGTCTCCCGTACACGATAAGTGGACGGCGCTTCCCGATGAATATACCGAAGCAGAAGACGAAACCGTGGCAGCCATTCTGGAAGTGGATGCGGCGGACGGTACATCGGCTCTGAATCATGACGGGGCAGCATTGTATTGTTCTACGAAAGGGGCGGGCTGGCGTCTTCCCACCACTGCCGAGCTGGAGCAGATAAAAGAGCATCAGTCGAAGTTGGACAACACGACTTACGGCAACAACTTTACGCAGTTGAGCGGTTATTACTGGTCGTGGAACGAGGATGTACCCGTACAGATAGGCGGAACTTCGACCGACAAAAAAGTGCGTTGCGTGCGTGATATATAAAATAAGGTGTAGAAAAGAAAACATGATAAAAACGATGCGTTATGAAAATCATGAAAAGAAATAACGGAAAAGTATGGGGCTGTGCGCTGATGCTGTGCGCCCTGCTTGCCGGAGGTTGCAGCGACGACTATATCCCCTCCGAGGACCTTTCGGTAAAAGGGGGGAACGGTTCCGCCGGGATTGTGCTCGCTCCCGAGGAAATGGATGTGGTGGAACTGAAGAGTCCGACGGGCGCAACGGTGAATGAGAACAGCATCCGTAATGCCTGGATTGTGCAGTATGACGCGAACGGAACGGCGCTGTCATGCCAGTTCCTCTCGAATACTGCCCTGTTGGAACTGGATGCTGCAAAGGGAACGGCGCAGGCTGTGGGCGTAAACCTCAACAGCGAGGCACGGAGGATTTACTTTATTGCCAATGCAACTCCGGAATTGTTTACGCAAAGTACCTACAGTGGTCCTGCGGAAAGTGCCGTAAAAACGGCGGCTATTACGAATATAAGTGGTGAAGACGATTTGTTGTATTTGGTAAATGGTGCGGGCTATTACATCCCGATGTACGGATATTGGGAGGGAACAAGCGCGCCGGAGGACAACATGACCGTAACGATGAAGCGGACGGTTGCGAAAGTATCGTTTGAAATAAATGCCGAATTGCCGGGAGATGATGCCTTCCTGCTCGATACCGTTCTCGTGCGGAATGTGCCAAGCCGCCAGCAATATTATCTGGACGGCGACGGCCTTGTGAACAGTAGCGACGGAACGGGAGCCTATCCCGCGACAACTTATGTGACACCGACGCAGGATTTGATGCAGTCTTATGTCCACAATGTGTATAATGAAAACTCGCCGAATGGTACAAAGTGGGACGCATGGAATGAAAATAGTCCCAATCAAGATCCGTATGCATTGAAGGGAGACCGGGCAGGTATCCTGTTGCCTGCTCCCGATGTCGTGCAGATCGGCACGTATTACCTGCCGGAAAATGCGCGGGGCGTCAGCAACTCTGTGACGGAACAATGGGAAAAAGATGCGGAACATGCCCCGGGAGGCACAACAACGGTGAACGGAAAGAAGGAATGTTATGCCACGTATTTGGAAATTCACGGGGCGTACAGGGGAAACGGCCTGGTTACCGATGTGGTTTACAAGGTTTATTTGGGTGAAAACAATACGACGAATTACAATGTTTACCGCAATCATTATTATAAAGTAACGGCAACTATTAAGGGACAGAACCGCGTGGATACGCGAATCAATGCTTTTGAACCGGCAAATTACCTGGATTATACCGACAACAGCAAGCCGTGGCTTGTAATGGCGGCAAGGTATCATACGGCGGAAGCAGCGTGGAATTCTACTTTTAATACGGCGGAAGGATGGGAAATTCCTACCACCAAAGACCTGATGCTGATGTGGATTTATGAAGCAAAGGGGACGAGAATTGACGTAAAAAATTACTGCTGGACAAGTGATGTGCTTACGGATCGTGGTCGTTGGGGCGTGAGTCTTAACACGGGACATACTCTTTTTAGTGAACCGGGAAGCTCAAGTGACGTAACCAGACAGCAGTTGCGTTTTATAAAATATTGGTAAGGACGATAAAAAACGAAGGCAATATGAAACTGAAAATAGCAGCACTTCTGCTTCTTACGGCAGGATGTTTTACGGAAATGTATGCACAGTCCGGCTTCCGCTATCCGTATGTGATAAAAGGAACACCGGGAGAGACGTGCGATGTCATCGTGTCGCGCGATGAAAAGGGCGGCGTGCGGGCAGAATATGTCCGCGATACGGGGACTGATGCCTGGACGAAAACTCCCGAGCACGGCCAGGGCGAGGCGGAAAACATCGTGGCCTCTAAGTTTGAAGTGGCAACTGAGGGAGCCACAAAACAAGCATATGGGAATGCGGCCGATTACTGTAATGGCTTGAAAGAAGACGGCGGAGGATGGAGAATGCCTACGCAAAGGGAACTGATGCTGATATATGTGTTGAACGACCAACTGGCCAATCCGCTGATAACAACAGCGCAGGATGAGAAAGACCACAACGTGGAGCCAAGTGCGGAAGGCATATTTTACTGGTCGGGAACGAAAGACACCGGTGATACTGACAGGGACAATATTTATTGGAGCGTCTGCTTTTCCGACCGTTCCGACGCAGGAATGGAGACAAAGGGCGGCCAGGTTCAGGGATATGCCGACAATCTGAATGAGAATTATGTGCGTTGCGTACGCGACGTGACGGAATAAACTGTTACCGGGAACCGTGGGAAACAGTATGGCACGCTTCGGGCTGATAGGTCTTTTTCTGGCAGGGATGCTGTCGTTCTTGTACGGCTGTGCGGACGATGATGCCGAAGATACCGGCATAGCGGACCGCGTGTTGCTGGTGTACATGGCGGCCGACAACAACCTGTCTGCCTATGCTTCCGCCAGTTTAAACCGGCTGTGCGAGGGAATGGCGCAGGCCCCGGCAAATACACGTTCGATTGTTTATTTGGACACGCAAGGCGAATCGCCCCGTTTATTGGAGGTGACAACAAACGGGGCCGAGACGCTTTACGTATGGGACGAGGCGTTAAACTCGACTTCTGCCGACGTGATGCGCAGCGTAATAGATAAAGCGTGCGAAATGGCGCCCGCCTCCCGCTACGGGCTGGTGTTGTGGAGCCACGGACTGGGCTGGCTTCCGGTGACGGCAACCGCTTATTATGCCTCGCGCATGGCGGGAAACGGAAACGGGGAATGGCCGGCGGTGAAGTTTTTCGGGCAGGATTACAATCCGGATTACGTGGACGGCATGGAGACGGACGAGCTTGTGGCGGCCATCCCGGACGGACGTTTCGATTACATCCTCTTCGATGCCTGCCTGATGGGCTCGGTGGAAGTGCTTTATGCGCTGCGGGAAAAGGCCGACTACATCGTCAGCTCTCCGGCAGAGGTCATCACCGACAGCTTCCCTTACGACGACATTGCGGGCGAACTGCTGCAGTCTTCTCCCGATTTGCGGGCGGTGTGCGATGCCTATTACCGCTATTATGCCGGGCATGCCGACGCACGTTACCATGCCGCAACGGTATCGCTGGTGGAAACGGCGCAGTTGGAGCCGCTGGCCGATGCCACGGCGGCAGTCCTTGCGCAGGCGCTGGCGAACGATGCCGACGCCTTGGGCGCGATGGATGTTTCGCAGGTGCAGACGCTGGACCGCGATAATCCGCACGTGTTTTTCGATATGGAGAGTGTGATGGATGCCCTTGAACGGGAAGAAACAATAGGAAATGTTACGAAAGAGACGTGGACGGAATGCCTGCATCGCGCCGTTGTTTACGAACGGCACACGCCGACGTTTTTCTCTCTTTCCCTCGACGAATGTTGCGGAATAACGATGTATGTCCCGCTGAACAATTACGCCGATTTGAACGAAGCCTACGCCCTTACGGAGTGGTACAGGCGATGTTATTAGTACCTCTGCCCGGAATCGAACCGGGATTTACCCTTTAGGAGAGGGTCGTTCTATCCATTGAACTACAAAGGCGCCGACGCGGACCATGCACTTGGCCGGCATGATTTCCGGTTTGCAAAAGTACGTCTTTTTGTGATAAATCCCATATTTTTGTTTAAGAAAAACGTTGTTGGCAGTCTCTTTTGCAAAAGAAACGCCGAAATGGTTTTGTTTTTTGAAAGAAGTTCGCTAATTTCGCGAACACTGATATTGTGACCATTAAACAAACCAATGATGACAGATAATACAAAAGTTAAGGAATTGGCGGACGTAGTAGTGCGTTTCTCCGGCGACTCGGGCGACGGGATGCAGCTGGCCGGTAACATGTTTTCAAACATTTCGGCGGCGGGAGGTAACGACATCAGCACGTTCCCCGACTATCCGGCCGACATTCGTGCCCCGCAAGGCTCGCTAACGGGTGTCTCGGGTTTCCAGGTGCATATCGGAACGAACAAGGTCTATACGCCGGGAGACAAGTGCGATGTGCTGGTAGCAATGAATCCCGCTGCGCTGAAGACGCAGTACAAATACTGCAAGTCGCAGGCCGTTATCATTATCGACCGCGATTCTTTTACCAAACGCGACCTGGAAAAGGCGAAGTTTACGCTGGAAAACCCGTTCTCGGAACTGGGCATTAAAAATGAAGTTATCGAGGCTTCCATTACAACAATGTGTAAAGAGAGCCTGAAGGACAGCGGCCTTGACAACAAGACCGTGATGCGTACGAAAAACATGTTCGCCTTAGGACTGGTATGCTGGCTGTTTCACCGCGATCTTTCCGTGGGAGAGAAACTGCTTCGCGAGAAGTTTGCAAAGAAACCGGCCATTGCTGAGGCTAACATCAAGGTATTGAACGACGGATATCAATTCGGCGCGAACACGCATGCGTCGGTATCGATGAGTTATATCGTCCCGGGAAAGAAACAACAAGAAAAGGGACGTTACATGGATATAAACGGAAACAAGGCGACGGCTTACGGGTTGATGGCCGCGGCGGAAAAGGCCGGGCTGCAACTTTATCTGGGCTCTTATCCCATTACGCCGGCAACCGACATCCTGCACGAGCTGGCCAAGCATAAATCGCTCGGCGTGAAAACCGTGCAATGCGAGGATGAAATTGCCGGATGCGCCTCGGCGGTGGGAGCGGCGTTTGCCGGGGCTTTGGCCGTAACGACGACGTCGGGGCCGGGAATCTGCCTGAAAAGCGAGGCAATGAACCTGGCCGTCATCACGGAACTGCCGCTGGTGATTGTCGACGTACAGCGGGGAGGCCCGTCGACCGGCCTGCCGACCAAATCGGAACAAACCGACCTTTTGCAGGTTTTGTTCGGGCGGAACGGGGAAAGCCCGATGCCCGTGATAGCGGCGACCTCGCCCACCGACTGTTTTGATGCCGCCTATACGGCCTGCAAAATAGCGCTGGAGCACATGACGCCCGTGGTCCTTCTGACGGATGCTTACATTGCCAACGGCTCTGCGGCGTGGAAACTGCCCGACATGAATGCTTATCCCGAAATAAAACCTCCTTATGTGAAGCCGGAAATGGCGGGAAGCTGGACGCCGTTCCTGCGCAACCCCGAGACGGGAGTCCGCTATTGGGCCGTGCCCGGAACGGAGGGATTCATGCACCGCATCGGCGGCTTGGAGAAAAGCAATGAGACCGGAGCCATCTCGACGGAACCGGAAAATCATCATCTGATGACGAAGCTCCGGGCGGAAAAAGTAGAGAAAATAGCCGATTGCATACCGGAACTGCAGGTAGAGGGCGATGCGGATGCCGAACTGCTTATCGTGGGATTCGGCGGAACATACGGGCATTTGCACTCGGCGATGGACATGCTGAACGCGGAAGGCCGCAAGACCGCGCTGGCGCATTTCCGCTTTATCAATCCGCTGCCGCGGAATACGGCGGAGGTGCTGCGGAAATATCCGAAGATTGTTGTGGCGGAACAGAACATGGGACAGCTTGCCGGCTACCTGAACATGAAGGTGGAAGGACTGCATCTGCACCGCTTCAACCAGGTAAAGGGCCAGCCTTTTGTGGTGGAAGAGCTGGTGGAGGCGTTTAGACAATTGTAAGTATTACCTTAAAAAACGAGATTTATGAAATATACAGCAGCAGACTATAAGGCCGGACAACCGCGCTGGTGCCCGGGATGCGGCGATCATGCGTTTCTGAACTCTTTCCATAAAGCTCTGGCCGAACTCGGCGTTCCGCCTCATGAGATAGCGGTGATTTCAGGAATCGGCTGTTCTTCGCGTCTGCCTTACTATATGAATACCTACGGAATGCACACCATTCACGGGCGTGCGGCGGCAATTGCCACCGGAACGAAGGTGGCGAATCCGAAACTGACCGTGTGGCAGATTTCGGGAGACGGCGACGGACTGGCCATCGGCGGGAATCATTTTATCCACGCCGTGCGGCGGAACGTGGACATCAACATCGTGTTGTTGAACAATCGTATTTACGGTCTGACGAAAGGACAGTATTCTCCGACGTCGGAGCGCGGCTTCGTCAGCAAATCGTCGCCCTACGGGACGGTGGAAGATCCGTTTCGTCCGGCGGAACTGTGCTTTGGCGCGCGCGGAAGGTTCTTCGCCCGTTGCGTGGCCGTTGACGGGGGACCGTCGGTAGACGTGCTGAAAGCTGCGGCAAAGCACAAGGGAACTTCGGTGGTGGAAGTGCTTCAGAACTGCGTAATATTTAATGACGGTACGCACAACGCCGTGGCGAAAAAGGAAGACCGTGAGCGGAATGCCATCTATCTGGAGCATGGAAAGCCGATGCTTTTCGGGGCGGAAAAAGAATTTGGCCTGGTGCAGGAGGGATTCGGCCTGAAAGTTGTGCGGATAGGAGAGAACGGAATTACGGAAAAGGACGTCTTGGTGCACGATGCGCATTGCGAAGACCAGACGCTGCAGTTGAAACTGGCCCTGATGGAGGGGCCGGACTTTCCGATAGCACTCGGCGTGATAAGGGACGTGGAAGCCCCGACTTACGACGAAGCGGTGGAGGAACAAATCGCAGAGGTCTCGGCGCGGAAACCATATCATACGTTTGCCGAACTGCTGGAAACGAATGATATTTGGGAGATAAAGGAATAAAATAGGTGAGACGGCCGCCGGGGGATGCCCGGGCGGTCGTGTTGCTTGCGGGAAAAGGCGCCGGGCATTGACGCGGAAGGCCGCGGAAGGGCGGAAAGGCGGCCGCCGGATTCTTCTCAGGCAGTGCGGTTGCACCTTATATGATATACGGGGAAACGATTTGCAATATGGGTTTTGCAAAATTGTTACACAAGTATAAATTATGCAGATTATTACGGAATTTTTTCAGTAATAAAGATATAGTTTCGAATAAAAGCACTATTTTTGTACCGCCTAAAACAAGGGATTCATGGGAATTCCTGTTCAGGATGTTTTAGGAAAGACGAAAGAAAATATTGAATACAAATAACCAAACTAATCATTTTAACAATGGCAAATTTAGATCTTACCAAGTACGGTATCACAGGAACCGTAGAAATTTTGCACAATCCTTCTTATGATGTGCTGTTTGCCGAAGAGACAAAAAGCTCTTTGGAAGGTTATGAAAAAGGTCAAGTGACCGAATTGGGCGCTGTAAACGTGATGACAGGTATTTACACCGGCCGTTCTCCTAAAGATAAATTCTTTGTATATAATGAAGCAAGCAAGGACACTGTATGGTGGACTTCTGACGAATATAAGAACGACAACAAGCCTTGCTCTGAAGAAGCATGGGCAGATCTGAAGGCAAAGGCCGTAAAACAATTGTCAAACAAACGCCTGTTTGTCATCGATACATTCTGTGGCGCTAACGAAGCAACCCGTTTGAAAGTGCGCTTCATCATGGAAGTAGCATGGCAGGCTCACTTTGTTACAAACATGTTTATCCGTCCGACTGCCGAAGAGCTGGCAAACTATGGCGAACCCGATTTCGTTTCATTCAATGCAGCAAAGGCAAAAGTTGACAACTACAAGGAATTGGGCTTGAACTCTGAAACCGCTACGGTATTCAACTTGAAGACAAATGAGCAGGTAATCCTGAATACATGGTACGGAGGAGAAATGAAAAAAGGTATCTTCTCAATCATGAATTATCTGAACCCGTTGCGCGGCATCGCTTCAATGCACTGCTCTGCTAACACAAACAAAGAAGGAACAGATACTGCAATCTTCTTCGGCTTGTCTGGAACAGGTAAGACTACTTTGTCTACAGACCCGAAACGTTTGTTGATCGGTGACGATGAACACGGATGGGATGACGAAGGCGTATTCAACTACGAAGGCGGTTGCTATGCAAAAGTTATCAACTTGGATAAAGATTCTGAACCGGATATTTACAACGCAATCAAGCGTGACGCTTTGTTGGAGAACGTGACAGTTGACGCAAACGGCAAGATCGACTTCGCAGACAAGAGCGTTACGGAAAACACTCGCGTGTCTTATCCGATCTATCACATCAAGAACATTGTAAAACCTGTCTCAAAAGGTCCGCACGCTCATCAGGTAATTTTCTTGTCTGCAGACGCATTCGGTGTGTTACCTCCCGTATCAATCTTGAACGCAGAACAGACTCAATATTACTTCCTTTCAGGATTTACTGCTAAATTGGCCGGCACAGAGCGCGGTATCACTGAGCCGACTCCGACATTCTCGGCTTGTTTCGGTGCTGCATTCTTGAGCTTGCATCCTACAAAATATGCCGAAGAATTGGTTAAAAAGATGAATAAAGTTGGTGCAAAGGCTTACTTGGTGAACACAGGTTGGAACGGTACAGGCAAACGAATTTCTATTCGTGATACTCGTGGCATCATCGATGCTATCTTGGATGGTTCCATTGATAAGGCTCCGACAAAGACAATTCCTTACTTCAACTTCGTAGTGCCTACAGAATTACCGGGCGTTGATCCGAGCATTTTGGACCCGCGTGATACTTATGACTGCGCATGCAAGTGGGAAGAAAAAGCAAAAGATCTGGCAGAACGTTTCATAAAGAACTTTGCTAAGTTCACAGGAAACGAAGCAGGTAAAGCTCTTGTTGCTGCCGGACCGAAATTGTAATAAGATTTAGTGTTCTTTATATAAAAAGCGATTCCCGGAAACAGGGAATCGCTTTTTTTGTTGTATATTTGTGAAAAAAGAAAGAACCATGAAAAAAACAACACTGATCTCGGTTTTATCGACGCTGCCTTTTATTTTATCGTGTACGGAAAAACAAGTGGAAGCCCCGGCGGCTTTGTATCCCATCCCCGTGGAAAAGCAGGTGGAATGGCAGAAAATGGAAACCTATGCGTTTATACATTTCGGACTGAACACCTTCAATGACCGTGAATGGGGATACGGCGACAGCGACCCAAAAACCTTCAATCCCGGGAAACTGGACTGCGAACAATGGGTGAAAACATTTGTTCGTGCCGGCATGAAGGGCGTTATCCTGACAGCAAAACATCACGACGGTTTTTGTTTATGGCCTTTTGAAGGTACGGAATACAGCGTGAAAAATACTCCGTGGAAGGGCGGAAAGGGAAACGTGGTAAAGGAACTTTCGGATGCTTGCCGCAAGTACGGACTGAAATTCGGCGTTTATCTTTCACCGTGGGACCGGAATCATGCCGCTTACGGAACGCCGGAATACATTAAATATTATAGGGCACAGTTGTGCGACCTGCTGACAAATTACGGAGATATATTCGAAGTTTGGTTTGACGGAGCCAATGGAGGTGACGGATGGTATGGCGGAGCCAAGGAAACACGTACCATCGACCGTGAGAATTATTACAATTATCCGAGCCTGTACGCCCTGGTGGATTCGCTTCAGCCCGGCGCAATTATATTTTCCGATGGCGGTCCCGGATGCCGATGGGTGGGAAATGAGAGAGGAATCGGCGGCATGACAAACTGGTCTTTCCTGCGTAAAGGAGAAGTTTATGCGGGATATCCCCGTGCTTATGAGCTGGAATCCGGCCATGCGGACGGAGATCAATGGACGGCAGCAGAGTGTGATGTGTCTATTCGCCCGGGGTGGTTTTATCATCCGGAAGAAGACGGAATGGTGAAAACTCCTGAGCAATTGCTCGATTTGTACTATAAGAGCGTGGGACGTAACGGTACGTTTTTGCTGAATTTCCCCGTTGACCGTGACGGATTGATTCATCCTGTCGATTCTGCCAATGCGGCAAAATTCCATGATATGGTATGCAATGATTTTAAAACAGACCTTGTTTCGGGTATCGTGCCGAAGGTTTCAAACGAACGGGGCGGCGCGTTTACGGCATCGGCCCTGACAGACGACGATTATGATACTTATTGGGCGACGCAAGACAGCGTAATTTCTGCGGAAATCGAATTCAACTTTTCCGAACCTACGCAGATGAACCGCTTGATGCTTCAGGAATATATTCCTTTGGGACAACGGGTAAAGGCTTTTTCCGTGGAATATAAACAAGGAGAAGAATGGCTTCCCATAAAAACGGAAGAGCAGACCACGACCATCGGATATAAGCGTCTGTTGCGTTTCGATACGGTGAAAACCGATGCTTTACGCATTCGTATCACCGACGCCCGGGGACCTTTGTGCTTGAACCGCATCGGTTTGTTCTTTGCCGAATGAGTGGAGGAAATCGAAACGGCGGCATGACTTTTTAGGAGGAATAGTGTAAAATCGTTATCTTTGCCGCGAAAGTAAATCAGAAAATAAAGATGAACATGAAAATAGAAGACCAAATAAGTGCTTCGGTAAGAAAAGGAATCAAAGAACTATACGGGCAGGATGTGCCGGAGAACCTTGTACAGTTGCAGAAAACAAAAAAGGAATTTGAGGGACATTGGACGTTGGTTGTTTTTCCTTTCCTGAAGATTTCAAAGAAAAGTCCGGAACAGACGGCGCAAGAGATTGGTACTTATCTGGTACAAAACGAGCCGGCCGTGGCGGGTTTTAACGTAATAAAAGGATTCTTGAACCTGACAATCGCATCGAAAGTCTGGGTAGCACTGTTGAACCGAATTCATTCCGATGCCGCTTGGGGGATAAAGAATGCGGCAGCCGATGCGCCTTTGGTAATGATAGAATACTCGTCGCCCAATACAAACAAACCTTTGCATTTGGGGCATGTTCGTAATAACCTGCTGGGAAACGCGTTGGCAAACATCATGCGGGCCAACGGAAACAAGGTTGTGAGAACCAATATCGTAAACGACAGAGGCATACATATCTGCAAGTCCATGCTCGCCTGGTTGAAATACGGAAACGGGGAAACACCGGAATCGTCGGGGAAAAAGGGCGATCATCTGGTGGGAGATTACTACGTGGCCTTCGACAAACATTACAAAGCCGAGGTTGCCGAACTCATGGAAAAAGGACTTTCCAAGGAAGAGGCCGAGGCACAATCGCCGTTGATGCAGGAAGCTCGTGAAATGCTTCGCAAGTGGGAGGCAAACGATCCTGCGGTCCGTGCTTTATGGAAGAAGATGAATGCGTGGGTTTATGCCGGCTTTGATGAGACTTACCGCATGATGGGAGTCGGTTTCGATAAGATATATTATGAATCGGAGACATACTTGGAAGGAAAAGAAAAGGTTCTGGAAGGTTTGGAAAAAGGACTTTTTTACCGGAAGGAGGACGGATCTGTATGGGCCGACCTCACGCCGGAAGGACTTGACCACAAACTTTTGCTCCGTTCCGACGGAACTTCTGTCTATATGACGCAGGATATCGGTACGGCGAAACTGCGCTTTCAGGATTATCCGATAAATAAAATGATTTATGTCGTGGGCAACGAACAGAACTATCATTTCCAGGTTTTGTCCATTCTGCTCGACAAACTCGGCTTTGAGTGGGGAAAAGATCTTGTACATTTCTCGTACGGCATGGTAGAGCTGCCGGAAGGTAAGATGAAAAGCCGTGAAGGAACGGTGGTGGATGCCGACGATTTGATGGAATCGATGATAGAAACGGCGAAAGAAACCAGCGGAGAACTCGGGAAGTTGGACGGACTCACCAAGGAAGAAGCCGACGATATTGCCAGAATTGTGGGGCTGGGTGCCTTAAAGTACTTCATCTTGAAAGTAGATGCCCGCAAGAATATGACATTCAATCCCAAGGAATCAATCGATTTCAACGGAAATACCGGACCGTTTATCCAATATACTTACGCACGGATTCAGTCGATTTTGCGAAAAGCTGCCGAAGCGGGTATCGTAATTCCCTCGGAAATTGAAGCAAACATCGAGTTGAGTGCAAAAGAAGAAGGCCTTGTACAAATGCTGGCTGACTTTCCTTCCATTGTCCAGCAGGCAGGAACCGATTATAATCCTTCCATCCTTGCAAATTATGCTTACGATCTTGTGAAAGAATATAACCAGTTCTATCATGATTTCAGCATTTTGCGGGAAGAAAACGAAGGCTTGAAAGTGTTCCGTCTTGCCTTGAGCCAGAATGTAGGAAAGGTAGTGAAACAGGCAATGGGGCTGTTGGGTATAGAAGTTCCCGAGCGTATGTAATCTGCCGGAAAAGTAAAGATAAAGCCATAAACCGATATGCCGAAGAAAAAATATTATACGGTATGGAAAGGTTTGTCGCCCGGCGTTTACGATTCGTGGTCGGAATGTCTCCTTCAGACGAAAGGATATAAGGGAGCCTTATACAAGGCTTTTCCCACGCGTGAAGAGGCCGAGAGAGCATTTTCGGCGTCGGCCTATGCTTACATGGGGAAAGCGCGGAAGGAAAAGGCAAATGTATCGGAGGGAAGATTGCCTGAAAATTTCGATAAGAACTGCCTGGCTGTTGATGCGGCATGCAGTGGAAATCCCGGAAAGATGGAATATCGGGGTGTCTATTTGCTGACGGGCGAGGAAATCTTTCATTTCGGACCGGTTTACGGAACGAATAACATCGGGGAATTTCTGGCCATCGTACACGGATTGGCTTTGCTTAAGCAGAAAAAAATACAGATGCCGATTTATTCGGACAGCAGGAATGCTTTGCTGTGGGTGCGGCAAAAAAAGTGCAAAACGAAGTTACAGCGCACGGAAAAGACCGAAGAACTTTTCCGCTTGATTGCCCGGGCCGAGAAATGGCTGTCCGAAAATCCTTATACAACGCCGCTGTTGAAATGGGAAACGAAGGAATGGGGAGAGGTACCGGCCGACTTCGGACGGAAATAAAGATGTGTAATATTTGAAGGAAATGAAAAGAAGAATAGGTTTTCTCATTCTGTTTTTTGCCGTTGTCGTATGCGTTTTTATGGGGCAAAAACCCTTTTTCATGCTTTATAACGATGCAATGGGGCAAGGCATTGCCGCAGCAGATTATTTCCGGGTGATGCGGCACGGTTTGTCGCTCGACGCGGCCACGGCGGGATACCTCACGGCCTTTCCCTTACTGGTTGTCCTTTTAAGCATCTGGTTTAAGCGTTTTCCTCTGCGGAAGGTGCTTGTGGGATATTATATCCTTGTGGGCTTTGTGATGGCGCTTGTCTTTATTGCAGATATGGCGCTGTATCCTTTTTGGAAATTCAAGCTTGACGCTTCGATATTTCTGTACATCGATTCTCCCAAGAACGCCCTGGCAAGTGTATCAACGGGCTTTATCATAGTGCGGCTCATCGTTATCTTATTGTTGGCGGGCGTAATTGCCTGGCTGTTTTGCGCCATTACGCCGAAAGTATTGTCGGCAGTCCGTAAGAGAATCCTCGGGACAGTGGGATTGCTTTTACTCGGCGGGGTGCTGTTTCTTGTGATACGTGGCGGAGTAACCGAGTCGACGACCAACATCGGACAAGCCTATTTTTGCGAGAACGAGTTCCTGAATCATTCTGCGGTGAACCCGGCCTTCAGCCTGATTTCATCCGTTAGCAAGACACATTCGTATGAGGATGAATGCGATTTCTTTGCCGAGGATGAGAGAAAACATCTGTTTGAAGGACTATATCCGCCGTTTTCCGGGAAGAATAACATCGAGTTGTTGAAAACAAAACGTCCCAATGTTTTGATCATTTTATTGGAAGGTTTTGGCGCAACGATGGTGGAGTCTTTGGGAGGTGCTCGCGGCGTGAGTCCGAATATAGACCGCCTTTCGAAAGAAGGAATCTTTTTTACGGAATGTTATGCCAACAGCTTCCGGACAGACAGAGGCACCATTTGCACGTTTAGCGGCTATCCGAGCTTTCCGGACGTCTCGGTCATGAAGATACCGGCCAAGAGTCGTACCTTGCCTTCCATTGCAGGAAAACTGTTGAAAAACGGCTACTCTACGGAGTTTCTCTACGGCGGTGACATCAACTTTACCAATATGAAAAGCTATTTGCTGGGAAGCGGTTATCAGAAGGTGACGGCCGATACGGATTTTCCTTTAGACAAACGGAAGAATGCCTGGGGAGTGAACGATGATGTTACGTTCGACTATCTCTATGAAAAACTGCGTAATTACGATAAAAGTCCCTGGCATTTTGCATTCCTTACGCTGAGCAGTCATGAACCTTTTGAAGTTCCTTATTCTCGTTTGCCGGAGAAGAAGACAAATGCTTTTGCGTTCACCGACGAATGTCTCGGGCGTTTTGTAGACCGTATGAAGCAGCTTCCGGTATGGGATAACCTGTTGATTGTGTGTCTGCCAGACCATGGATATTTTTATCCCGAGGAAGGAAATGCTCATGCACCGCGCATTCATCATATACCGATGCTGTGGCTTGGAGGAGCAATAAAGGAACCGATGGTGGTAAATAAGCTGATGAACCAGTCGGATCTTGCTGCTTCTTTGCTCGGACAGCTGGGAATAGATTGCAGCGAGTTCACGTTCAGCCGGAATGTTTTCGGGGAAGAATATACTTATCCGTTTGCTTATTATACGTTTAACAACGGCTTTGCCTTTTGCGACAGTACGGGTATTACGCTGATGGACAATAATTCCGGTCAGGTACAGATCGACGAACCTTTGCCAAGCGAATACCGTTTAAACAAAGGAAAAGCGATACTGCAGACCTCATACGACGACTTGGGTGCCCGTTAAGGCGCTGTTATCGGTAAGACAGCATCGAGAGATAATTTTCATCGAACAGCTCGTTTGCAATGTCTAATAGGGAGGAAGAAGTGAGAGCTTCGATGCGTTTGAAAAGTTCCTCCTTTTCTTCATACTTTTTGTAGTGCAGGAAATACTTTCCCATTCCCAATGCGTTGCTCTCAAAATTATCGCCTGCAACCCCGATTTGTCCGATGATTTGTTTCTTTGCTGCGTTCAGCTGTGTTGCAGTCAGGGCATGTTCGCGCAGTTTCTTCAGTTCCTTCAGTACAAGTTCGGTACAGCGGTCGGCATCTTTGTCGTCGCATCCGAAGTAAATGCAGAACGTCCCCGTGTCGGTATATGAGCTAATGTTTGACTCGATGTTGTATATTAGTCCGCGTTTTTCCCGCAGAGAAACGTTCAGACGACTGTTCATTCCCGGTCCTCCCAGCAGATTATTGAGCAGGTACAAGCCGGTCCGTCGTTTATCGTAAGCATGAAAACCCCTTCCTCCAAGCATAATGTGCGTCTGGTGCGTGTCCTTGTGTAAGGTGATTCGTTTGGGCTCGTAGGGTAAAGGAGCGTCTCGTTGGATGTCGCTTGTGCCGGGAGGAATGTCGGATACGGCTTTTCCCACGGTACGGACAATCTGACGGAAGTTGAGGTTTCCGTAGACAAAGAAAACCATGTTTCCCGGGCGGTAAAATTGTTCGGTGAAGCGAAGAGCATCCTCGCTCCGGAAAGATTTCAGATATTCCGGCTTGCCCAGAATGTTTCGTCCCAGCGGATGATTGGGAAAGATGAGTTCTTCAAATTCATCGAAGATTAAATCTGCCGGACTGTCCTCGTAACTTTTAATCTCATCAATGATAACTTCTACTTCTTTATCGATTTCATGTTGTGGAAACGTGCTGTGAAACACGATGTCCGACATCAGTTCGACGGCCCGCGCAAAGTGTTCTTTCAGAAATGCACTGTAGACAACCGTCTCTTCTTTATTCGTGTAAGCGTTCAGGTCGCCGCCAACATTCTCCATACGGTTCAGTATGTGCCAGGCCCGTCGTTTGCGTGTTCCTTTGAAAATGAGGTGTTCCACAAAGTGGGCAATCCCTTGTTGTTGGTCGCATTCATCGCGTGTTCCGGCATTAATGGCGAAGCCGCAGTAGACAACATCCGTGGGTGAAGGAACATGAATAAGCCGTAATCCGTTGGGAAAAATGAAAGTATTGTGAGCCATTATTTAGTCATAAGTTTTCAAATACGCTGCAAAAATAGCACAATCCTTATTGTCTTTCTTCAAAAATATATAGATATTTGCAAAGTAATGGCGAATTTAAAATTTGAAAGATGGATAAGATAACCATATTTTGTTCTGCTTCCGACAGGATTTCTCCTTTATATATGGAAGCGGCAACGGAGTTGGGAGAATGGATTGGAAAGCATCATAAGGAGCTGATATACGGAGGTTCGAATGCAGGACTGATGGAATGTGTGGCACGTGCTGTCAAGGAACACGGAGGAATGATTATGGGAGTTGTCCCGACGAAGCTGGAACAGGACGGAAAAGTCAGTGACCTGCTGGATATAACGTTTCGGGCATCTGATTTGAGCGACAGGAAAGACATCATGGTGCGTGAAGGCGATATCATGGTAGCATTGCCGGGAGGAGTCGGAACGTTGGACGAGATTTTTCATGTCGTGGCGTCCGGTATCATGGGATATCACAACAAAAAAGTGATTCTTTACAATATAAATGGTTTCTGGGACGGGATGATTGATTTTATGGACAAGCTGGAAGAACAGAACTTCAGCCATTATCCGTTAAAAAATTACTGTATCGTTGTCAATACTTTTGATGAGTTGGTTGGCATGTTGGCTTAAAATTTTTAGGAATGAGTGAAATGAAATCTTCTATACAAACCTTATTGCAGCGTGAGGCGCAAGCAGTATTGAATATCCCCATTACCGACAATTATGAAAAAGCGGTAAATCTGATTGTTGAACAAGTGCATCGGAAAAAAGGAAAGCTGGTGACCAGCGGGATGGGAAAAGCCGGGCAGATAGCCATGAATATTGCAACAACTTTCTGTTCGACCGGGATACCTGCCGTATTTCTCCACCCGAGTGAGGCGCAACACGGTGATCTGGGGATACTGCAAGAGAATGATTTGCTGTTATTGATCTCGAATTCCGGGAAAACACGTGAGATTGTGGAACTGACAGCTTTGGCTAAAACTTTAAATCCCGCGCTGAAGGAGATTGTGATAACTGGCAATCCGGAAAGTCCTTTGGGCCAGGCTGCCGATATATGTCTGGCGACCGGTCATCCGGACGAAGTATGTGTTTTGGGAATGACGCCTACGACATCTACCACTGTCATGACGGTTATTGGCGATATCCTGGTGGTGGAAACGATGAAACAAACCGGTTTTACGATAGAAGAATACAGCAAGCGCCATCATGGAGGCTATTTAGGTGAGCGTTCGCGCGAGATTAGTAAGTAAAAAGGACATGAGAAAAGTAATAGGAATAGGCGAGACAATTCTCGATATATTGTTTCGGGGAGGACAACCGACGGCTGCCGTTCCGGGAGGTTCCGTGTACAATGCAATGATTTCATTGGGACGGATGGGCGCAAACGTGGTGTTTATCAGCGAAACCGGAAACGATAAAGTGGGGGAGATGATACGGGAAGATATGCGGAAGAATGGCGTGAGTACGGAATATGTCAATGTCTTTCCTGATGGAAAATCGCCTGTTTCGTTGGCTTTCCTCAATGAGAAATGCGATGCCGAATATGTTTTTTACAAAGATTATCCGCGTCAGCGTCTCGATGTTACGCTGCCTGAGATTACAGCGGACGACATTGTGATGATGGGATCGTATTTTGCTTTGAATCCGGTGCTGCGTGAAAAAGTAAAAGAATTACTCGACAAGGCACGCAATGCGGGGGCAATCGTGTATTATGATATTAACTTCCGCAGTACACATGCCGACGAGGCAATCCGCCTGATGCCTACGATTCTTGAGAACTTCGAGTACACGGATATTTTAAGAGGCTCGACGGAAGACTTCTTTAATATGTTTAAAACGAGCGATCCCGCGGCGGTTTATAAGAAACACGTGGCGTTTTATTGCTCAAACTTTATCTGTACAGATGCCGAAAAGGACATATCTTTATATACAAATAACGTAACGAAAAAATATCCGGTCGACGCGTTGGAGGCGGTAAGTACCGTTGGGGCAGGTGATAACTTTAATGCCGGTGTGGTGTTTGGGCTGTTAAAGTACCGGGTTCGCCGAAACGATTTGGCAGAATTAGGCGAGTCGGATTGGGATGCAATTATCCGTTGCGGGAAAGACTTCAGCGCTGATGTTTGTAAAAGCCTGAGCAATTCCGTATCCGAGGCTTTTGCTGCATCTTATAAGTAAGGAAAACCCTCTTCTTACATCGCAATCTTTTTTAAAAACTATGCGGCAAAAAGTTTGAAAGACTGCCGTATTTAGCAAAAAACTTATAAGAATTTTTCACGGTTTATTTCGGCCAGTTTTGATATGCCCTGCTGGAATGCGATAAAACCTCCCCCCAATATGCGGTTATGCTCGTAAAAAACAGCCGACTGGCCGGGCGTGACGGCCGAGGCTTCCGCCTCGAATTTCACCAAAGCCCGCCCGTCGTCAAGCAAGGCAATGCGGCAAGGTATCGGGACGCTGCGGTATCGTATGCGCACAGACAGGTTTGTACAGTGCAAAAGTTCCTCCATGTCGGTGGCATTTATATCCTCTACCAGCATATATTCTGCTTTTAACTGGTCGGCATCTCCCAGCATGACGGTGTTCTTGCCGGGATTGATTTTCAATACGTATGCCGGCTTTCCCAAAGCAATTTCCAGTCCTTTTCTTTGCCCGATGGTGTAATAAGCGAAACCTTTGTGCTGTCCCAGTTTCAAACCTTTGCTGTCGACAAACCATCCCGGGCCAATTTGTTGGTCAATGTCCGGGCAATGTTCTTTCAGGAAGTCACGGTAATCTTTGTCGATAAAGCAGATTTCCATGCTTTCTTTTCCTCGGGCTTTGGTTTCAAATCCTTTTGCCGCGAGATATTCTCTCACGGTCTGTTTGGTCATCCCTCCCAAGGGAAATAGCATGCGTTGCAGGATGCTTTGCGGTAATTTCCAGAGGAAATAAGACTGATCCTTCTTCGGATCATCGCCCGTAAGGACATATTTCAGTCCGTTCCTCTCCTCTAATTGGCAATAATGCCCCGTTGCAATCCAGGCACAATCGGTTTGATCGGCCCATTCGCACAAGATCCGTTCTTTGAACAACGGGTTGCACATGACGCAAGGATTCGGGGTGCGTCCGTGCATGTATTCGTCGATGAAATATTTTACGATAGTATTTTTAAATTCCGTACGCACGTCTGCCACATGATGTTCTATTCCCAGCCGTGCCGCCAAGGCACGTGCTTCGAGAATGTAGTCCGGCTGTTCCTGGGAAGGAGAGGAAAAGTGCGACGGATTGTCCCAGGTACGCATGGTAACTCCTACGACCTCGTATCCTTTTTCCTGCAGGATGATGCATGTGGCGGAACTGTCTATTCCTCCACTCATGCCCACCAATACACGTTTTTCTCTTGTTTGCATGGAGCGTTTTTTCTTTTGTTTAAAAAAATAGTTCGGGTTCTTTTCGTATGTTGAACTTCTCGTGCAAAATCTTGGCAAAGGGTGTTTCAAAGATACGTGCCCCGTTCGGGCAAACCTTTACGCAGGCACAGCACTTGATACAACGGTTTACGTCGGTAACTATCCGGTCTTTCTCTGCAGAAAAACCGATGGCGTGTGTGGGACAAACCCCGATACATTCTCCGCAGGCATAGCAGTTTTCATTGCATACGGGCGCCGCCGGTTCGTTAGCCATCAGCGGTTTGTACGGATGGTTCCCTTTTACATATAGCGGTTTTATCGGGGAAGATTGTTGTAGTTTCTCCAAACTTTTCCGTCCGAAAAGGACAGCTTTTTGCAAATCGGCCTCGTCCGGCCGTCCTTCTGCTATCGGCAAATCCGGTCGGCTGAAGCTGTGTTCTCCTATGAAGGCTCCCGCCGTTAGTGGAGAAAAACCCAGTCCGGTCATGGTGTCGCGCAGTTCTATCAGCGCATCCTCGTAGTCGCGATTGCCATAAACCACCGTCAGAATGGCCGGAGCATTTACGCCTTTCAGTCGGTTGAGGCGTTGGATTGCCACGACAGGAACCCTTCCTCCATAAACCGGAACGACGACAACGGTCAAAGCGTCTTTAATTTCAATGGGAGTTGTGCCGTCGTCTGTAGTCAAGTCTGTTTCTATTCTTCTTCCCATGCCGATACCTTCTGCAATGCCACGTGCAATTTTTTCTGAAGTATGCGTAGGCGAGAAGAAAACGATATGCGTAGTTTTGTATTCAGTCATAATCATGTTAATGATATAATCATTTGAACAAATATACGAATTTTCTTTTGTACTTTTGTTGTTTGTATAGGAATTCGATATGGAAGAACAATTTGATATACGCGATTACAAGCCATCGGGGAAAGAACGCGATTTCGAAAACGCTTTACGTCCTCTGCAATTTGAAGACTTCAGCGGGCAGGATAAAGTGGTAGACAACCTGCGCATCTTTGTAAAAGCGGCCCGTCTTCGTGCCGAAGCTCTCGATCATGTGCTTCTTCACGGGCCTCCCGGGTTGGGAAAGACCACGTTAAGTAATATTATTGCTAATGAGTTAGGAGTAGGATTTAAGGTTACTTCAGGTCCTGTATTGGATAAACCGGGAGATTTGGCGGGAATCCTTACCAGTCTTGAGCCCAACGATGTGTTGTTCATTGACGAGATTCATCGGTTAAGTCCGCTTGTGGAGGAATATTTATACTCGGCGATGGAAGATTATCGCATTGATATTATGATAGACAAAGGCCCTTCGGCGCGTAGTATTCAGCTGGATTTGAATCCGTTTACCTTGGTCGGGGCGACAACGCGAAGCGGTCTGTTGACAGCTCCGTTGCGGGCCCGGTTCGGAATTAACCTGCATTTGGAATATTACGACGACGCTGTTTTGTCGCAGATTGTTCTTCGTTCTGCACGCATTCTGCATGTGCCTTGTGATGTTGATGCCGCCGGAGAGATTGCATCGCGCAGTCGGGGAACCCCGCGTATCGCCAATGCATTGCTCCGCCGTGTGCGTGATTTTGCCCAGGTAAAAGGTTCCGGTTCGATAAACGTGGAGATCGCCCGTTATGCTCTGGAAGCGTTGAACATAGATCGTTACGGTCTGGATGAGATAGACAATAAGCTGCTTTGTACGATTATCGATAAGTTTAAGGGAGGTCCCGTAGGACTTACTACCATAGCCACGGCATTGGGTGAGGATCCGGGGACGTTGGAAGAAGTATATGAACCGTTTCTCATTAAGGAAGGTTTCCTGAAACGGACACCGCGAGGCCGTGAAGTGACTGAACTTGCGTACAGGCATTTAGGGAAAAATAGGTATAGAGAAGAAAAAACATTATTCGATTAAGGTTATGGCAAACCTGAAATCTTTGGCTAAGGATACGGCGTTATACGGATTAAGCAGTATTGTAGGACGCTTTTTGAACTATTTTTTGGTTCCGCTTTATACGGCCGTATTGCCGGCAGCTACCGGCGGTTACGGTGTCGTGTCGAATGTATATGCTTATACGGCGCTCATCTTGGTGCTGCTTACATTCGGTATGGAGACCGGATTCTTTCGGTTTGCCAACAAATCGGGCGAGGATCCGAAACAAGTTTATGCCAATGCGCTTCTGTTTGTGGGCGGTTTGTGTGTGTTTTTTGTCGTCTTTGGTTTTGCTTTTCTTCCGCAGATTTCATCACTTTTGGCGTATCCCGATCATCCGGATTACGTGGGAATGATGATTCTTGTGGTGGCGCTTGATTCGTTTCAATGCATTCCTTACGCTTATTTGCGCTATAAAAAGCGTCCGTTGAAGTTCGTCTTCATCAAAATGCTGAACATCATCGGAAATATCTGTCTGAATCTTTTTTTCTTGTTATTGTGCCCTTATTTGTATAAGGTTGCGCCCGATACGGTAAACTGGTTCTACGATCCTGACTATTTGGTGGGATATATTTTTGTGTCCAACCTGATTATGTGTGTGATTCAAATGTTTTTTTTCATCCCCGAATTGCGAGGTTTTGTTTACCGCATGGACAAAAAACTGATGAAGCGCATGCTGTCTTATTCGTTTCCAATCCTGGTTTTCGGAGTAGTGGGCATATTGAATCAAACGATTGACAAGATTATTTATCCGTTTTTATTCGAAGACCGACGGGAAGGACTGGTGCAATTGGGCATATACAGTGCGGCGAGCAAGATTGCGATGGTCATGGCTGTGTTTACACAAGCCTTTCGTTATGCTTACGAGCCTTTCGTGTTTGGTAAAAATAAAGAGGGCGATAACCGTGAAGTATATGCAGGGGCAATGAAGTTTTTTTTCATCTTCTCATTGCTGGCCTTCCTTGCAGTAATGTTTTATATGGATATTTTGCGTTATATCATAGCACCCGATTATTGGGAAGGATTAAGTGTTGTTGCCATTGTTATGGGAGCCGAGATCTTCAAGGGCATATATTTCAACTTGTCTTTCTGGTATAAACTTACCGATGAAACCCGTTGGGGAGCCTATTTCTCCTTGATAGGTTGTGCGGTTCTTCTGGTTCTGAATATTTGGCTGGTGCCTTTATACGGATATGTAGCGTCGGCTTGGGCTGCGGTTTCCGGTTACGGAGTGATTACATTGCTTTCATATTTTATCGGTCAAAAGAAGTATCCCATACATTATCCCTTGAAAGATATGGCCGTTTATCTGCTTCTTGCCATGGTTTTATTTGCTGTGGGTGAAGCATTCACGATAGAAAATCTTTTTGTGCGCCTGGCGTTTCGTACCGTTTTGTTGCTATTGTTTGTTGCCTATACGGTGAAGAAAGATTTACCGCTGCGCAACATTCCGTTGATAAATCGTTTTGTTCGTTAAGAAAGAATGTACTCCAAATAAAAAGTACTGCCGGTTCTTACGAAAGAACCGGCAGTACTTCTATCTAAAAGGCCGCAGCTTTTTCTCTACTATGCCGCAGCAGAATGTCAGTCGTTATTGAAAAACTGTCTCCAATCGTCCTTTTTCTTTGAGCTTCGTGTCGTTTCGTTTTTGCGCTCTTTTCGGCTCGTTTTTGCGTGATCTGCCGTTTTACTCTTTATTTTCTTCCCGTTTTTCCCGCTTTTTCCGTTGTTTTCATCGGCATATTCAACCACAACTTTCCGTCCGTTCATGCTGGCCTTATTTAGTGCTTTAACAACGATGTTGGCCTGTTCTTCGGGAACTTCGAAGAAAGAGAAGTTCTGCATCAGGTCGATACGTCCTATTTCAATGCGGTGTTTCTTGATGTTCCGGTTGACCAGGTCGATAATCTGGTTGGTAAAACATCCGTCGCTTTTCCCCATATTAAGGAATAAACGGGTATAACCATATTCGGCTTTCCGCGAACGTTTTTGCTTGTCTGTGCCGTGTTCTTTCCGTTTTTTTGCTTCAGATTTATTGTCGTTTACTTTGGGTTGCTCTATTTCCGGAGCATTTTTATAGTAATCGAGGAAGCGATTGAACTCCATCGATACGACACGTTTTATCAGGTCTTCCTTACTGAGCCATTCGAATTTGCGGTAGATGCCGGGGAGGAATGTTTCTATTTCCTGCTCGTTTACTTTCACTTTTTCGATGTCGTCAATAACTTTTATGAGTTGTTGTTCACAAATCTCTTTCCCGCTTGGAAGAATTCCGATGGTGAATTTTTTATTGATGATGCGTTCTATTTCGCGCATTTTCCCTTTTTCCCGCAGGTTAATGATGGCGATGGATATACCGGTTTTCCCGGCTCTTCCCGTACGTCCGCTGCGGTGAGTATAACTTTCCGTGTCGTCGGGTAACCCATAGTTAATGACGTGTGTAAGATCATTTACGTCCAGTCCGCGTGCAGCAACGTCGGTCGCCACGAGTAATTGCAGGTTGCGTTGCCGGAATTTCTGCATTACCAGATCCCGTTGAGCCTGGCTGAGCTCTCCGTGCAATGCATCGGCATTGTATCCGTCCTGTATTAATTTGTCTGCAATTTCTTGTGTTTCTTTTCTCGTACGGCAGAAGATGATGCCATATATCTGGGGATAATAGTCGACGATTCGTTTTAATGCGGCATATTTATCTTTTGCGTGGATGATATATGCCGTATGATGTACGTTCTTGCTGCCCTCGTTTTTCGTCCCGATAACAATTTCTTTGGCATTATGCAGGTATGTTTTTGCAATACGCGAGATTTCGGGGCTCATGGTGGCCGAGAACATTAACGTATTTCTGTCCTGTGGAACTTGTTCAAGTATGGCGTTGATGCTGTCGGTGAATCCCATGTTCAGCATTTCATCGGCCTCGTCCATGACAACGTTTGTCACGGTGCTCAGATTGGCCACTCCGCGCTCTAACAGGTCGATAAGGCGGCCCGGTGTGGCAACAATGATGTGAACTCCTTTCTTGAGACTGCGTATTTGACTGTCAATGGAGGAACCTCCGTACACGGGAAGGATCTTCAAGTCTGTGATGTATTTGGAATAATCTGTGAGATCGCCGGAAATTTGCAGGCAAAGTTCCCGGGTGGGGCACAGAATGAGTGCTTGTGGCACGTTGCGTTTAGTATCAGTTTTTTGTATTAAGGGGAGGCCGAATGCAGCGGTTTTCCCTGTTCCTGTCTGAGCAAGGGCTACCACATCATTCCCGTTTTCCAGCAAATAAGGTATCACTTCTTCTTGTACGGGCATGGGATATTCGTAGCCCATTTCTTCTATTGCCTTCCGAATTTCTTCGGAGATGCCAAGCTCTTCAAATGTCTTCATCTGTAATTTGTTGATTTTTGGGCACAAAGATACGGTAAATTGGCGAATAATCAGTAATAGGGCTTTGCTTTTTTATAGAGAAGTACCGATATATGTTCGGGCATGCCTGCCGAAGGCCGGTGTAAAATGTCTCGGCTTTTATAATGGTTCCTCGGCGGCTTGTGTCTGAAAGGGGATGTTTTTGGCTTGTGTATGGTGCAGGAAAGAACGGTACGGACGTGGATGGAGTCATGCTACCGCGGATGATTTTTTAAAAGTTTGTGGATGTAGTAAAAGCAACATATTGCGATAATAACTCCGGCGATGGCGATTTTCGGAGCCAAAGTCTCGCCAAACAAACGGTTCATGCTCTCCGCCTTTTCCGGTAAAGTAATCATGAGTGTGACGGAAAGGGCGTTGTTGATAAAATGAATGACGATGCAGGGGATGAGGCTGCCTGTGCGGAAATAAAACCATCCCAAGAGTAATCCCAAGATGAAGGCGTAGGGGATTTGTGCCGGATTGCCGTGTATGAGGCCGAAGATAAGGGCGGAAACGAGAATGGCATAGGCCGGTTTGTCCCATTTTTGCAGTAAATGTTTCTCGATTGCTCCCCGGAAAAAAAGTTCTTCGAATGCAGGAGCTATGACGGCTATTGAAATGATTCCGGGAATGGAGTCTTTCATTTCCAGAAATAATGACTGGTTCAGATCGGGAAGGCGGATTATTTCTGTCAGATAATTCAGGCTGCACATTAAACTCAATGTCAGGAGAGTGAGAGGAAGATACAGTTCCCCTGAGACGAACGCCAGCGTGTTTCGGTTGATGCTTGCGTATTTGTAGTGTATGAGATGCCATCCGAAGAGCAGATTGCTTGCAATCAGAGCATACAGCGTCACGGTGATTTCGGAATTTGCTGCGAAAGGAGGGAAAGAAAGCGTCCCGCTTTCGATTGTTTGGCGGATGACTGTAGGGGCATAAAAGAGGAAGGTCAGTACAAACGTGCAGACCAGTTGATAGATAAAATAGTATAATATAAGTTTTAAAACGCGGCTCATACAGGAAGAGGAAGTAATTTTTCTATTAAATCCCGGTCTTTATGCAGTTGGGATGTCAGGTCATCTACATTGAGAAACCGTTTTTCTTCGCGGATGAAATGTATCAGTTCTATACGGATTTGCCGTTGGTAAATATCTCCGCTGAAGTTGAGTATATGAACTTCAATGCTTAAATCGTTCCCATTGTTTACGGTGGGCCGATGACCGATGTTCAGCATCCCTTTGAAACGTTCTGTTCCGACGGATACATATACGGCATAGACGCCTTCATGCGGAATCAGCTTTTCGGGACATGACGGCAGCAAATTGGCAGTGGGAAAGCCTAATTTGCGTCCTACCTTGTAGCCGTTGACAACGGTTCCGTTGAGGAAATAAGTATATCCCAAGTACTGATTGGCCTTTTCGACGTCGCCTTTTTTCAAAAGATTGCGGATGATGGATGAACTGATCGGCGTGTTTTGATCGATGAATGCTTTTGCATGGACAATATTTACTCCAAGTTTTTCTCCATAACGGATATAATCGTCGAATCCTTCGCAGCGGTTATGCCCGAAGCGGTGGTCGTGTCCGATGACCAGTGCCCGCATGTTAAAGCGGTCGCGCAGGAATTTCATAAACTCGAACGCCGACAATTGCGACAGTTCAAGCGTAAAAGGCAACATCACGCAGTAATCGGCATCCAGCGATTCTATCAGCTCTGTTTTCTGTTGCGGGCATGAGAGCAGTTGCGGACGGTATTCACTTTGCATGACTTGCCGCGGATGTACGGGAAAGGTAATCAACACTGTTTTCAGATTGTCCTTTTCCGCCGTTTCCTTTACCTGTTTGATCAGATAACGATGGCCCCGATGCACACCGTCAAAGCAGCCGATTGTAACGGCACACGGCGGAAAGTTTTCCGGTATATTATCCGTCAGTATCGTCATTTTTTCTTTAGCCGTTTGATGCCTCGTATAATTTCCCCGATCCAAAGGACGAAGGATGTGCCTCCGATGATATAGAGCCATTCGGAAACAGACAACGGTTCAGTTCGGAAAACTTGCCCGCCGAATGTTACGATGATGACCTGTCCTATGAGAATAATCATCGCCACGGTCAGCATCCCAAGAGCATGACCGGCATCGCGGAAGATGGAATGGTTCGTCCCGAAAACGCTTGCATTAAAGAGATTCCAGAATTGCAGCATGACGAAGATGGTGAAGAAGATGGTCAGATGGTGCGTATCCATTCCTCCCGGAAGGTTTTTGAAGTAAACCAACAATCCCATCAGAACAATGAGAAACGCAATTCCCACACCAAAAATATTGTTTCGCATGGCCGGGGTAATGATGAAGTCTGTGCGCTTACGTGGCTTTTCTTTCATGACATCCATGCTTGGCGCGATGGAAGCCAATGCCATCGCTGCAAACGTATCCATAATAAGATTTACCCAAAGCATTTGAGTGACTGTCAGAGGAAGCTCCGTCCCGAAGAAAGCTCCCAGCAATACGCTGAGCAATGCAACGACATTAATTGTAAGCTGGAATACGATGAACCGTTGAATATTCTTATACAAAGAGCGTCCCCACATGACGGCTGTTGCAATGCTGTGGAAGGAATCATCGAGCAAGGTGATGTCGCTTGCCTCTTTGGCAACCGATGTTCCGGTACCCATAGAAAGGCCAACTTGCGCGTGGTTCAGCGCCGGAGCGTCATTTGTTCCGTCGCCGGTAACGGCCACAACGGCACCTTTTTGCTGTAAGAGTTGCACAAGTCTTTGTTTGTCCATCGGGCGTGCCCGGCTCATAACCTTTAAGTCAAGTACACGTTCGAGAGCTTCTTCATCAGACAATGCGGCAAACTCTGTACCTGTTATGCGGTTTCGTTCGGTATCCTGGGGTGTCCATAAACCAATTTGGCGGGCAATTTCTGTGGCTGTCCCCGGCGTGTCCCCGGTTACTATCTTTACACTGATTCCGGCAGACTGACATTTTTTTACAGCTTCGGGAACATCTGGGCGAATGGGATCGCTGATTGCAAAAATTCCCAGGAATGTCATGCCGTTTTCGTTTACAAGTTCCTGGCAGTCTTCCGAAGCGTTTTCAGGAACATAACGGTACGCTAATCCCAAAGTCCGCATGGCTTTGTTTTGATAAGCCAGAAGTTGTTCGTTATATTGTGCTGTTTGTTCTGCATTTAAATTGCATTTCGACATGATGATTTCGGGCGCTCCTTTGATGTAGAGGACACGTTTTTGGCATACGGGTGAGTCTACTAAAGTTGCCATATACTTACGTTCGGTGGAGAACGTCAGCTGGTTTACGATTTTTGCCTTCTTACGTAGATTCATATAATCCTTTCCTTGTGCATTAAGCCATAGAAGGAGTGCGATTTCCGTGGGATTCCCTACTCCGGAAGGTTTCCCTGTTTCATCTTTTTCTTCGAGGAAAGCTGTCGAGTTGGTCGCGATGTTTTCTTCAATCAAATCCGAGTCGCTCTCGATAAGTTTGGCATCATACACCTGCATCATGTTCTGAGTAAGCGTACCTGTCTTGTCCGTACAGATGACAGTAATGGCGCCCATTGTCTCGCAGGCGTGCATCTTTCTGACAAGATTGTTCGTTTTCAGCATGCGTCGCATGTTTAACGCCAGGCTTAACGTAACGCTCATCGGAAGACCTTCTGGCACTGCTACGACGATAAGAGTGACGGCCATCATGAAATATTTTAGCACGATGCGTGCGATATCTAACCATTGATGCCAATCGTTTATGGCATGTACAGTCAGATAAGCGTATAAATCTTTGGATGTGAAAACAATAAAAGTAAGAGCAGCAATGGTAAATCCGACTTTTCCTATCAGGTTCGCTAATTTGGTGAGCTGGATGTTTAGCGGAGTTTGTTCTTGTGATTGTTCGGTAGATTGGCGTGCCACTTTTCCTATCTCGGTCGCGTCTCCGACACGCGTTACCTGCATCGTGCCATGTCCGTCGGTAACAGTTGTTCCCCGCATGACGGCATTCGAAGGATAAGTGGCCTCTTCATCAAAATGAGCCTCGTCGGTTGTTTTGTTGACCATCAGCTCTCCGGTCAGGCTCGATTCGTTTACTTGTAAAGAAATCGCCTCAAGCAGGGTACCGTCTGCCGGAATCTCTTCACCCGTGTTTAGAATGACAATATCTCCCACAACGACGTCTTTTCGTGCAATCTCGTGTATCTTTCCGTCTCTTATTACTGTTACGGGAGTATCTTCGTTGACGGCATTCAGCAAATCGAATTTCTTGTTGGCATCATACTCGAAGTAAAATCCGATGCCTGTGGCGAGGAAAATGGCAAAAAATATGCCGATGGTTTCTGCATATTCATTCTCTATGATAGAAATGATAAGGGAGAAAACAGCGGCAACTAAAAGCACCTGTATGACAGGATCGCGGAATTTTTCCAAATAAAGTTTCCAGATAGACGGACGTTTGGGCGGGGTAAGCAGGTTGGAACCATGTTTTTCTCTACTGGTAAGAACTTCTTGTTCAGACAATCCTGTCAGCTGCGGTTTATTCGTTTGTTGAGCCATAATTTCTGGTATATGTAAATATTTAAGCTACGCAAAAGTAAATAATATCTTGATAAAATAGCGGGCTTTTGCGTTTTTTATTAATTTTCTTGAGATAAAAGTTGTATGTTCCGAGTAAAAACACTACTTTTGCAACGGTTTTCTAACAAAGGAAACTTAATAGGACTTGTAGCTCAGTTGGTTAGAGCAACAGACTCATAATCTGGAGGTCCCTGGTTCAAGCCCAGGCTGGTCCACATTAAAAATCAGGCACTTACGAGCAATCGCAAGTGCTTTTTTCTTTGTCTGCGTAAACAATGCGTAAACAAACGGTTTGAGTTGGCTCTGTTTACGCATAGAATTTCCGTGAAACTCCGTGCAATCCTAAGACATACCCGTTAAGATATACTGTTAATCTGACGATACTTGGTGGTTAAATAAACTCAAATACATTCTATTGCATCTTGATTTATAGAATAATATCGTACTTTTGTATCGCGTAATGCATTTGTGGCAAGCCATGACCTTAGTGGTGCTCTTTCTTGAAAAAGAAAAGTGAGTTTTCCTAACCGCCGTGGGAGGGTTATCCCATTCCGATGAATCAATGCGTAGAGGGAGTACCAGTCGGAGGGTACTCTATGACAAACGAAACGCGAGAGTTGGGGAACTTATCTATTCTAATGGATATATACCAGATGATGCGGGAGTGTACACCGCCAGAAGCCTTGTTACTATATAACTGGCTTTCTGATTTCATAAACGGTAAAGATGTACAGTATATAACCAATCAGCAATGGGCTGGCAAGTATACAGATGTTATAGTCCAATGTATTACTAGCAAACGGTTGTGGATAGGTGTCAACGTACAAACGGGCACGGTAGAGCTGCTCACATCTCCAAAGTCGGAATTATTGATGGTTCATTCCGGAACACCTATTGAAATTTGGAATCGCTTACCGCAGGAAGCGAGATCCTATTTGATAGGGCAACTGGATGTACTTATGAGAAACAGCAAAGGATGCTATCTGTTGAGCAAGCTGGAAAGGAAGATGGTATACCAGTCTCTGGCGTACATCTTCCAAATCATTTTCCTGTCCCATGCCGTGTTTGTTGGTGGGTTTATGGCCAATCTGTATGATTATGTGATGGAGAAGAAGGAGACTTTGGCTTATTGCGTGTACTATTTCGTGGTATTTGACCACGGTCTGTCCCGTATGGCAAAGTTGCTTAACCGCCTGCTGAATAGTGGGGAAGTTGACAATGGTGACATGCTTCTTATAAAATCATGTGTTACCATGCTTGTCAATAAAAGTATAGAAGGTGGTTTTGCAGGAAGCTATTAGTAGTTCCAATAATATTATCAACAGCATTTGCAATGCGATTGTAAAAGCAGAACAAAACACACAGTTCAAGGCAACCATAAAGTCTGAACATCTTGTCCAGCTTCAACAGCTCTTAAACCAAGTCATTGAGACATGGAAAACCCTATTTGAAAATCATCGTTCCGAACAGGCGAAGATGCTAACGGAACATGGAGCCAATATGCGCAAAATCCTCAGACGAAATGAAGGCGTTTGGCTCTCTGACTTCTGGATGAAAGTATTGGTGATCTTTTTGTTCGTTTATACGGTGGTATTGGGACTGGTTGTATTTTGTGCCACATGAAGTATCATGT
>CALUET010000009.1 GCA_944319745.1 uncultured Phocaeicola sp.
CGCGTTACTCACCCGTGCGCCGGTCGCCATCAATCCCAGTAAACTGGAATCATGATGCCCCTCGACTTGCATGTGTTAAGCCTGTAGCTAGCGTTCATCCTGAGCCAGGATCAAACTCTTCTTTGTATTTTCTTTTTTTCTTCTTACCGGCCGCCTGAAAAAAACGGCCGCTATTTCCTGACACCGGATATCGGATCCCTATCATGGTGAATCCATGACAGAAATCGACGGTTCTCTCTTTTTTCTCTGCGTATGTTTATCTTAAGTCTATCATATAACGATGCTTGCCGGAATATCTCCCCCGAAAAGCGAGTGCAAAAGTAATGCCTTTTTTATTACACTCCAAATGTTTCTGAAAATATTTTTCGGAAAAAAATTAAAATATCATATGGTATTTTACTGAAAGCGCTTTATTATCACAAGATTATAAAAGATATATTTTCAAAAAAGAATAAATTCTCTAAAATAAAATTCGCCCCAAAAGATTCCATTACACCTTTGTATAATATATAATAGAACGGTTATTTCGTACAGAAGAGAAAATATACAAATGAAAAAATATGTGATATGTTCTTTTCAAACTCAAGCGATATAAAATAAATTTTCCTCATCAAACAAATATCATCACTAAATCATTTTTATTAAAAAAACAGTTTTTGAAGAAAAAAGATGCAGAACCTTTTCTGTTTTTAAAAGATTTGCTCTATCTTTGCAAGCCGAAATATACCATTACACGAGCAATAAGATTGTTACCACAATAATCAAACGTAAATAATAACAATAAAAGCATATAAAAATGAAAAAAGGTATTCATCCCGAAAATTACCGCCCGGTAGTTTTCAAAGATATGTCGAATGGAGATATGTTCTTATCTCGTTCTACTTGTGCAACGAAAGATACGATCGAATTCGAAGGCGAAACTTATCCATGTGTAAAGCTAGAAATTTCAAGTTCTTCTCATCCGTTCTACACAGGTAAATCTAAGTTAGTAGATACTGCAGGACGTGTTGATAAGTTTATGAACCGTTACAATCGCATTAAAAAGTAATTGAGTAATAAAAATAAAACAGAGAAGGCTGTCTTTTGACAGCCTTCTCTGTTTTTACATATACCCATCTTTATTAAACCCGCAAGAAAAATCCTCCCAAAACAATATCCAAAAGAAAAGAACAAGAATATAAAAAAGGCATTGCGACCATTGCATTACCCAACAGCCACAATGCCCAAAGAGAACAAAAAACAAAAGTTATAATTGGAGAATTACTCCTCTGGTACATAAATAATCTCGCCGTTCTCCAACTCATACGCTATTCCAACCTTCTTTCCTTTCTTCCCGCTTTTAGAAGATTGGTCACTGCTAGGAGTATAACGGTTGATTTGTTTTCCTTCTTTCGTAATAATTTCCATATTCTCTTTACCCGGATTTTTTACGATAGTAAAGTCTTTATCGGTAAAAACTTCTGTCATATTCATATGCATTACCATGGCAACCATCAAAGAGACTGCAAAGACCATGGCGACATCAAACAGATTGACTACTACACTCAACGGATCAGAATCTTCTTCTTTCTTAAAGAAACTCACTCGACGGGCACGCTTTCTCATGCTTTTTCCCCCTTTTCTATCAATATCCGAGAAACATAATCCAAATTATTCACACATTTTGCATACCAACGTTGCTTGAATTGCATCGATACAAGTCCTACCGCACTGACAACAAGACCTACAACAGTTGTTGCAAACACCACCTGCATATTGTATGCCATTCCCGCAATATCACCTGTCGACAGCCCGACAAGCGCCGGACTCATTGCAATCAATGTTCCTATTAGTCCAAGCACCGGACCTAATTTTGAGAGCATTTTGGATAATGACACATCTTTCTCCGCCTCAACTTCAAACTTTGAAATTACAAAATCTGCATAATCTTCATCAACAGGGCGGCTCAACATGTCACGTAAATAACCAACGTAAAGAGAATTATCTTTAGCAGGAAGTATCTGTTTCAATTCCTCAACCTTTCCATCTTTTATCAGTCCGTCAAACATTTTATCGTTTTTACGTTTTGTAATATACATATTGTATGTACCGCCGATCAAGATCAAAGCGCGTACAAAAAGAAAAAGCAGAATAATAACATCGGGTATTAGTAAACTATTTGCCACCCAAAAAAGCATTTTCGATATAAATTCCATAACTCAAATTTTTATTTATTTTGTTTTCTTTCTCTTATTCCATTTCTGAATAAACGGATATTTCAAGTAACTCCAAACGTATCCTATGATAAACAAGCCCACAAACAAAGAGAGTGCAAGTATAATTGCATTCCAATTGACAGGCTCATCGACTGCAGCATAAACCGTCTTCCCGTTAACCGTAGTAAGCAATCCTAAAGCACAAACAAACAGACTGACCAAAAAATGTATCTCCAAGCGCAGATCTTTTTCCGGAACCAAATATTTCACCAGCCGGGCTAATACCGGGATAGCAATGAAAGCAATGACTGCAAAAATATAGGCTACTGATGCAAATGAGATTCCAACAAATGTAAATATCGCCTCGGTCAATCCATAAAACATTACGGGGAACAGCAACAAACTGGGATACCACCACAGCAATTTTGCCCACCAAGGATTCTTTTTCCCGTAAAGACCGCGTAAATAAGTGACGCAAAATCCAAAACAAAGAGCCGATTCTAAAGTTATAATAACAGCCATGTTTTGCAAAGCCACCGTATTCTGCAGATAATCTGCTATCTGAGTTTTAGACTGAAGAATAGCATACGGATAAGAAAGTACGGTAAAGACAGCCACAATGAAGCCGTAAATTCCGGCCTGCCACCATTTCCATAAACTAAGTTTAAAAACGCAGTTTATGACAATAAACAGCATCAATATGAGAATGATTTGCTCCATACTCAATACTTTTATCTCTGATTTTGTGAACGTTTCTTCTTTAATATGACCAATAAGACGATGAATGCCAACAAAACAATACCCACAACCGGAGCACCACTCAGGTTACTTTTTTCTTCCTCGCCCTGATCTACCGATCCTACACGGTCCTTCTTCAACGTCACTCCATTCTGAATGTTTTCATCGGAAACAGCAGCTTCTTTCATTTCATCCAAGCGCTGTTTGTAGACTACTGCTTGCTGACGATCCACATTGTCGGCAATAAAATCCTGAAGCTTCGCATTATTATCGGAAAAACCTCCGCCCGAAGTCCCAAACTTAGCGACAAGTTCCGTATGAAGGCCCGCGATATTTTTCAATTGTTCCGAAGAAGCTTTCCAATATCCCTTGCGCGCTGTTTCCATCATAACGGCAGTCATGTTTTCAAGAGCTGCGGGATTTTTTCCTTCGAAGAAGTTCCGGACACCCAAATGATGCGTATCTTTTACATAAACATCATAAATTTCATTCCACAGTTCCTGATCCACTGCTTCAGGCTTCATCACATTCCAGCCGTAAGTATTCTGTACAATTTCAGAAATTGTGCTTGCCGCTCCGGCATCCCCTTTCATCTTTTCTTTAATGTAGTTGGGATTTAAGATCGTTGTTCGGCTTTCTACTCCGATAGCTTCCTTTACTTCCTGCATACGGACGTTGTTCCTGTTCCGATAATCACTTAGGTAAGCATCCGGATCTTTCCCGGTTACACTGCGAACAGCCAGGTTCATTCCTCCCATGAACTCGTAAACATGATCCAAACTTAAGGCTCCCCACGTATTACTCTGCCGGGGTTGTATCACAGCATCGGTACGTGTCAAAGCAGCCTCGAAAGCATACTGGCGGAAAGCTTCCCAGTTTTTCTCACTGCCATAGTATGCTCCCATGTTATTCAAGTAGGTATCTGCAATTTCTTTCTCGTTATCCCAGCGATCACCTGCCATTACCATCCCTTGAATGCCGGTACCATAGCCGCCATTTACCCCGCCAAATACACGGAAGGTCGACATTTCCCGGGCATCTTTCGGGGTTAAACCTTTTTCTATCAGTGCGCGTTCCGTCTCAACAATCCCGGCTGCCACTTGATTTTCGTACACGTCGTCTTTGGCTGCAGCAGCCATTTCTACGGCACGATTAATCAGGAACAGACGTGAAGCGGCCAAATCTCGCAACTGTCCGCTGGTTTGCACAACCACGTCAATGCGCGGCCGTCCCAGTTCTTTCGACGGGATCAGGCGTATATCGTTTACACGTCCGAAAGCATCACGTATCGGCTCTACTCCAAGCATATATAATATTTGAGCAACAGTAGCGCCTTCCGTTTCAATAAACTCCCCGCTCCACAACGTATAACTTACCTTTCTTGGAATAGAATCGTTGTGACGTTTTTTGTACATCGCGATGGTGTTTTCCGCCAAACGCTTGCCCTTTTCCCAAGCAGCTTCGGAAGGAGTTGCTTCGGCATTGATGGAATATAAATTACGTCCCGTCGGCAATGTATTCGGATTGGCTATCGGATCACCACCGGGAGAAGGATGTGTATAGCCTCCGTTCAGGGCGTTTATCATGCTTCCCAGCTCTTTTTCCGGGCTTTCAAGCAATGCTTTCCGATAATTACCTACGTTCTTTATCGCACGTTCCACTTCCATAATGGCCAAAGCCTTGTTTATTTCGTCTTTGGTATAGTCTTTCTTTTTCATCATCTTCGACATCATTGCAGCCATTCCCGACTGGGGTTGCGCCTTAGAATGAGAAGAAGCGCTATCCGGTTTCTCGGCCGATTTCGAATCATGCCCCATCATCGCGGCTTCCATTCTACGAAGAGCGGCTGAATCGGCTCCCATCTTTTTGGCCATTTCAAGTGCTTTTTGGGGAGACATTCCTTTTCCCATCTCGCGCATCTTACGCTTCATTGTTTCAGAGATTCCGCTTCCGCCGTCCTTTTTCCCGGAAGCTTTCGGAGCGCCTCCGCTCATTTCTATCATCATCTTCTCCGAAGATTTCCCTTGCATGTCTTCAGCTGCCGCCATCATCATTGCCATCAGTCCGTCCCCATCTACCCGCGATGAAGTAATTTCACGAGCTTTCTGCAGTTCTTCCATCGTGATGCCTGCCGTTCTGCAAATCAATTCATCGGTTCCTTCAACGGCATTCGTCAACAAATGTGTAACCAGTGCACGAGAAGGATTCAAGTAAGTTCGTGTAAAAATGGAACGATGTTTTTCCACCTGGTCGCCGGCCTTCCCTCTCAATTTATCAAGCGAAAGCAGACTGTAAGCGATAGGTTCTACCGACATTGCATAGACACTCGACTCGATACGCGCTGGCTCATAAGGTACTCCCATGGTATAAAGTTGTCCGGTGATCTTCTCATTTGCCAGTTCTTCCGCAAAATTTTCCACCCGTGCAACTTCATCTTCCGTATAGGGTACTGCCGAAATGCTGTCCAATTCAAGGTCGCGATGTATCCCCATCTTCACCGTCAGTTCCTTCACCTTCAACGATGCTTTATCCAAAGCTCCTTCAGCAACATGTTCCTCTCCCAGCAGGTTATTATAATTCTTTATCGCCTCATTCAGTTCACGATAATCATTTCTAACCCCGCTTTCCATGAAAGGTGGTGTAAGATACGACTGTAATCCCGCATAAGAACGGCGTTTGGCGATGATTCCTTCTCCCACGTTTCCGATAGAATATATATAGAAATGAGGTAAAGTACCGACTAAACGGTCCGGCCAATCGTTGTTGCATAAAGCCACTTGCTTCCGCGGAGTAAACTCAAGACTGCCGTGTGTACCGAAATGTATCAAAGCATCTGCCTTAAAACCATGCTGTACCCACAAATAAGAAGCGATATAAGTATGTGGAGGAGCGGCATCCGTTCCGTGCACAATCTTAAATGAATTGGTTCCCGCGCCGGCGGCATTCTGCGGAAGGAGCACAACGTTTCCGAACTGCAAACGGGCCACTCCCAGTTTCCCGTCGGGCGTTGTCATATAACTTCCGGGGAATTCGCCATTGGCATCCACCACTTCCTGATACAGTTCTGCCGGCAAACTCTCTTTAACCCAGCTTTCGTATTGTGATTTCGTAATAAGCTCCGGGTGGCCGGACTTCATAAATTTGTCGAAAGCTCCTTCAGCATACAAATTAAAGACCGCCCCCTGTTCCTGAATCATCCGTCCGAGTTCCTGGCTTCCGGCGGGAAGTCCGTCCACACGATAGCCTTCCTTTTTCAAACGCAATAAGAGATTATACAGAGAAGGAACGACTTCCATTCCTCCCGCAGTCAGCGCATTTAGCCCCGGTCCTTTATAATAATATATCGCTACGCGCTTTTCCGCATTCGGTTTTCTCTGCAGAGCTATGTAATTATTTACCGTTTGAACGAATCCTTCCAAACGATCCGGGATCGCAAACGCATGCTGCAATCCCTCATCATCCATGTAATGTCCGAACAAAGCATACGGTCGAATCGCTCCGTCTATCTCCGGCGTTACCACACTTTGTGAAAGAAACCCTCCATTCATTCCCATCGGATCGTTTTCCCATTCCTCGACCAAACGATTCACATTCAGCGGGGCAAAGAGCGGAATATTGCGTTCCGACAAATAATCGACCATATAATCTCCCATACGGCCGTGGGCCATATTAATCACAGCCGAAGGCTTTACCGAATCAATATACTCACGAACGAACGTACGCATCGCGCGAACCGGATAAACCACATTCCCTGTTTCTTCCAAACGACGAATCAAATCGGTAGGTTCTCCCATTTGCCCGGTAAGTATGATGCGGGGTGCATCGTCTTTCCACAGGCCGTTCTTTTTAAGGAAGGCGTTGTATTCCGACACCGAATTAAAACCTAACGCCTCATTGTCGGCGTCTTTCGGATCAGCATGGTAGATCATGTCGTTCGGACTCTCCATCACTTGCTCCGGAGCATGGACAGATATTATTTTTTTATCGATCCGTTGCCGAACATAATTCAGCATACTCCGATAATTCCGGCGGCCTCCGTTGGCCAGATACCCTCGCAACGTTTCAAATGATGCGGAATCGACCGAACAAATATTATTCGCCGGATTTGTTGCCGCAGTGGTTAATACCGGCAGACCTTTATCGGCAGCCTCCTGTATCACCGCGCGCTGATCTTCCGTAATGCGCAGGCCCATTCCGTTGATAAACACCATATCGTAATCGCCGATATGCTTCACATCGTCTACATTCAGCTCGCTTATCTTGATAAACGAATTGTCATTTGCCTTGGAGATTTCGCCCAGATTAATGACTTGATAGTTTAAAAATCCTATTTTTGTGGCGCTGAACCAACTACTCCAAACAACAAACATCAATAAAAGCAGCACAAGAATGCTTGATGTCCATACAATCTTCTTTTTTGTTTTCTTCATGTTCTCTTTATATTAATCGTATTCATTAAAACAGTTTATCAATATCTATAGAGACACCAGCCGAGAACGTTGTTCCCGTGGTGCTGGGAGAATTGCTATAATAATACGACGGTTTGTAATTAAACAGGTTGTCTACCGTCATATTGATATTGATTCCTTCCCATATACGCTGCGAGAAATTCAATTTCCACATCGTATAACCGGGATACGTAACGCGTTCCGTTTCTTCATACGAGGTGAGATCCGTATATTCATCCGTCGTCACTTTCGACATGATTCGGCCGTTTAAGGAAATGTTGAATCCATATTTTTTCCAACTCTTATCGTATTCCAAACGAGCAGTCGCCGTATGAGGGCGCGTAGACGACAATATCGGTTCTCCTTTTGCGATATGTTCATGCGTATAAGCGTACGACAATCGAACACCGATTCCGCAAGGATACTTCGCAGCAGCGTTGACATCTACGCCAACGACCTTCATCTCTGAAATATTCGTGTAGACCATTCCTTTTAATTCCTGGTCCCAAGCTGTCGTAATACGGTTATCTACCAAATTATAATATCCGGTAATTGTCACATTGTAACGGCTCTTTATATACTCGGCCGACAGTGAGAAGTTCTGACTTTCCTCAGGTTTCAGATTTTCATTTCCATAAATCATGAAAATATTGGCCATGTCGAAATTCATATACATCTCCTTTAAGGTGGGAGCACGGAAACCTCCTGCATAAGACGCGCGCAGCGAGCAGTTATTCCACTTATACATTATTCCAAGTTTGGAAGAAACATTTTGCACGTCAGCCTCCGAGAAATAGTCGTAACGCAGCCCTGTAGTAACATTAAAACGGTCGGAAAGATTTAAATCGAACTGCACAAATCCATCCGCAGTGTACTGCTTATGAGATCCTCCTTCGGTAAATTGATAACTCATCAGGTAGTCTGTCATATAATCTCCGCCGACCGTCACGGTATTTTTCCCCGAAAAAGTATAATTATAAAGTGCACGTATGCTGTTCTGCACATTGCTGTAATCGCGAATATCCAGCGATTTTACTTTATCAAAGCCGCTTTTATCGTACTGATCGAAGGCATAAGCCAACTCCAAATTATTCTTGTCATTAAAAATATAATTCCCTTTCAAGCCGGCATTATAATCGCGATACCGGTCAACATCCGAGGCGCTTTTATCTCTTTCCTTAAAGAAATATCCCGCACGCGCCGTAAGTTTCAACCGGTCATTGGGGTTGTAGACCAAACGTTCCTTGAAATTCCACGTATGGTTCCCGTAAACCTGGTTATAATCCCCTTTATTCCCTTCCGATGAATCGAACAGTTCTATCGGATCGGTCGTGGTATGTTGTACATTGATCGTATTATTGAACTTCCCGGCCTTAAAGCTTACTGATCCTCCATAGCGTTGATCATCATGAGCTCCGTAACGAGCATTAACGTTTGCCGTCCACGGTTCTGTCGATTCACGCGTAATGATATTCACCACCCCGCCGACAGCATTCGAGCCATATAAGGAAGAAGCGGCTCCTTTAACGATTTCTATTCGTTCTACATTGTCCAGATTTAAACGGCTATAATCGATGTTATCCAATGTTTCACCCGCCAAACGTTCCCCATCAACGAGAAACAATACGGCATTCCCGCCAAATCCCTGCATGTTCAATGAGGTTTGTTGATCCATCGAATAAGAGAATTCTATGCCAGGCAATTCGATCTGCAGAAGATCTTGTATGTTTGTTGCATCAACTTTCCGGATATCATCCGAAGTAATCACCCGCGTAACGATAGGAACATCCTTCAACAGTTTCGGAGTTCGCGTCCCGGTTACGACCACTGTTTCCATTCCTATGGCGTCTTCTTCCAGCTTAAAATTAATTTCTTTTCCTTTTCCTGCCTCCAAATCATACTGTTGAGACACATATCCTATATAGGTCACTACCAAAGTATATGCCTTACTCTCAGGTAAACGCAGCTTATATTTTCCATCTTCATTCGTAACTGTCCCGATATTTTTCTCGCTTTTTACAACTATCGAAGCACCGATAAGTGGTTCTCCGGTGGCAGCATCTGTAACGATTCCCGACACCATTTGTTGTGCCATAGCAGCAAACACCGACAAAAAGCATCCCAGTATCAGACAAAAACCTCTCAATCTTTTTCCCATAATGACAGCATTTTATTGTATAAACCCCTTCTTCTTTTAGGAAAGCTATTCTATCACATTTTCAAAAGGATAGATATATTCTATTTTCATAAAGCCCTTATCCATGTTACTATTTCTATAATCGACCAGCTTAAGCGCGGCATGTGTTCCGTCTTTCAAGCGGACGATATAGACTTTATTCGACAATGAATAAATGGGAGGCATGGTACTTGTATCCACATCCAACCACGAAGACAATACAGAATTATAGTTCGAAGCCGCATATTTTATGTTACCTTGCATCATGCCGCTCATATCGATTGTGATACGGTCTGTCGTCCATTCATCGGTAACATAAGTACCTTCGGGAATACGGCCTGCCGAAATCAGCACATCAAACCCCGTTGAACCCGATTCAAGTACGGCACCATCATTCGTCTTTGCGTCATACCGATGAATTGCGAAATCCCAACTTTGAGGAAGCACACCCGATTCTCCCAAAGGGATTTCCGCACCGCTTTCATCCACAATACGCGTAGAGTCTACCACTTGTTCGTGCAAATCAACATAAATCCACTTCGTATAATCGGTAGCATCTACATAAATAGTTCCGGAATAATTTGCGTCATCCACTTCAATGAAGCCGAAATCTTTCAGTTCCTCGGCCGGCGCCGTATCGTACACGCCATCAAATATTCCTTCACAAGCCGAGAGCGATACGGTCATCGCTCCCAGCATTGTACACATTAAAAAATACTTTTTCATGTTATCACTCCTGCGCTACTTCTTCTTCCGTTGAGAAGTTTATCGTAATATCCATAGGCATTGCACCCGGTCTTGCCACAGCAACAATTTCCGCATCGCCTTCTTTCGAAATAGTCCCCGAAACGGTTCCCGTAACAGTAAAGCTTGTTTGAGCAACAGAATATGAAGTTTCCACGATAGTATAACCATCAGCAGAAGCAGTTACCGTCACATCCGGAATCACAATATCCTCCATTGTCATAGAACCCATGCCGAGTCCCGGAACAGTCAACGTCACTTTTCCGTCGCTTTGCTCGGTTATAACGATAGTCATATCACCGCTTCCTTGCTCTGAGCCCATGACGCTCATAGAATAATGCCCAGCATATTCATCGGCAACCTTTGCAGCCGGAGTCGTGGCAGACACGAACTTACATTCTATTTCAAACGGCATTGCACCCGGTTTAATAGGGAATGTAATCTGAGCTTCGCCGTTACTATCGATTGTTCCCGACAAACTTCCCGTAACATTAACCTGACCGGCCGTAACCTCAAAGCTTTCCTTTGTCAAAGTATAGCTCGTTCCGTTCTTTTCTACTTCTACGCCTGTAATGGTCATTGCTCCCATAGACATGGCGCCACTACCCAGTGCCGGAACCGAAACAGTGGCCGTTCCGTCTTCTTCCGCCTCGATTGTCAGCGTAAGTTCCGCCTTTCCTTGAGAAGAGCCCTGCACAGATTGTCTCAATATTCCCTCATAAGAGCCGGCAATCTCTTCCGCCAAAGAGGGAGTAGGATCGTCGGGAGTATTTTCATCATCACTACATGCTTGTGAACATAAGGCGATAACCGCCATCAAAAAATAGTTTCTCAGTTTCATTTTTCGTCTATCTTTAATGTTTATACACTATTATTTTTTGCACGGACAAAGTTATCCCGGTCCACAAAGTATGGCAATACCTAAAAATTATGAAATTTTATATTATGGACAGGCTGCCATAATCATAAAAGGGAAAGGCAATAAAAACACATCCAAACATGCTTTAGACATGTCCGGATGCTATGTTATCTGCGAAAAAACAAAAAGGAATACCTACTATTTAGTAGGCAGGAAAGTAGAAGAAGAAAGGCTTTTAGCTGATGACAGCCCAGTTTACGTTCTTTTTCTGAAGCTCTTTCAGTTGGCGCCACACGACGGCATTTTCCGGATTCGTCCCGTCAGGGTCCGACTCCAATAACCGTTCTGCCACTCCACGAACGTATTGAAGTAATTGTCCGTCACGGGCTATATTGGCTATTTTAAGGTCAAAAGCCACACCACTTTGTTGTGTTCCTTCCAAATCACCGGGACCTCTCAACTTCAGATCGGCTTCGGCTATTTCAAACCCGTCGGTAGTCTGCACCATAATTTCTATGCGTTTACGTGTTTCCTCGGAAAGTTTATATCCAGTCACAAGGATGCAATACGACTGTTCCGCCCCTCTTCCTACACGTCCACGCAATTGATGCAACTGAGAGAGGCCGAAACGTTCGGCATTTTCTATCACCATTATCGAAGCATTCGGCACATTCACGCCTACTTCTATCACCGTTGTCGCAACCATTATCTGCGTTTCATTCGATAAGAAACGCTGCATCTCCGCATCTTTCTCAGCAGGTTTCATCTTGCCATGCACCTTGCTCACTTTATATTCCGGGAATGCTTCACACACATGCCGATAGCCGTCTTCCAGATTCTTTATGTCTATCTTCTCGCTTTCCTGTATCAAAGGATATACAATATAGGCCTGACGACCTTCTTTTATCTGCGCACGGATAAAAGAATACAACGATGCCCGACGATTATCAAACTGATGAATCGTACGAACGGGCTTACGTCCCGGAGGAAGTTCGTCGATAACCGAGACATCCAAATCGCCATAAAGTGTCATAGCAAGCGTACGGGGGATGGGAGTTGCCGTCATAACCAGTACATGAGGCGGCAATGTATTTTTAGACCACAGCTTTGCCCGCTGTGCCACGCCGAAACGATGTTGCTCGTCAATCACCACCAAACCGAGGGAAGAAAAGTTTACCGTGTCTTCTATTACGGCATGTGTTCCGATAAGGATCTGCACATCGCCCGTAAGCAAACCTTGTAAAATAATTTCACGCCGTTTCCCTTTCACTGTTCCGGTGAGGAGTTCCACCCGGACATTGAGGCCGTTTAAAAAACGTGTAACCGTTTCATAATGTTGGGCTGCAAGAATTTCCGTCGGAGCCATGAGGCATGCTTGAAAACCATTGTCGAGAGCTATCAACATTATCATCAAAGCCACCAGTGTTTTTCCACTTCCTACATCGCCTTGAAGCAGACGATTCATTTGACGACCGCTGCCCATGTCCCGACGCATCTCTTTAATTACCCGCATTTGCGCCGAGGTTAGAGGGAAAGGCAGATTTTTTTGATAAAACGTATTGAATATTTCACCCACATGTTTGAAGAGCAATCCGTGAAATTTCTGCCGCCTCTCACGGGTATAACGCAGGATATTCAGTTGGACATAGAAAAGTTCTTCAAATTTCAAGCGATATTGTGCCCGACGCAACAGGTCGGGATTCTGAGGAAAATGTATATTATACAACGCTTCGGGCAGAGGCATCAGATGATACGTCTCAAGCATTTTCCCGCTCAGCGTCTCCGGTATGGTTTCATGCTCTACGACTTCAAACAGATTCTTCATCAGCTTTTCTATCGCATGCGAGTTCAAATTGCTGCGTTTCATCTTTTCCGTCGTATTATAATACGGCCGCAATCCCAAAGAAGATAGTACGATTTCTCCGGAAAGATCGATATCCGGGTGAGCAACATTGATACGTCCATTGAATAACGTCGGCTTCCCAAATATAATGTACTCCTCATTTACCTTATATTTCCCGGTAATGTATTTCAATCCCTGAAACCAAACCAGGTCAATGATGCCCGTCCCGTCCGAAAAATGCCCTATCAGCCGGCGTTGCCTTCCCTCGCCCAATGTTTCGAAACTCAGTATCTTTCCACGCAATTGTATATAAGGCATGTTCCCATCAATCTCACTGATGCGGTAAAGGCGGCTGCGATCTACGTATTTATACGGGAAATAATATAACAAATCGTGCAAGGAATATACCTGCAACTCTTTATTCAATATCGAAGCCCGCTGCGGTCCTACTCCCCGTAAATACTTTATATCGCGTGAAGATAATTCCAACATTCAAAAAAACATCAAGAAAAACGTTCGGAAAGAACGGCATGTTTATAACAAAGATTCGGCAACTTTCAAGTCGAAGGGCGTTGTCAGTTTAATATTCTCCCTGTTCCCTTTTACCATATAAACCGGATGTCCGGAAGCTTCCACCACGGAAGCGTCGTCGGTAAAAGCCGGAGAATAAGACTGTTCGTAAGCTTTTTTCAGCAAACCGGCGGCAAAAACCTGCGGAGTCTGCACCAGCTTATATTGATCTCGCGGAACTGTTTTGCTCTGATCCTCTCCCTCTACAAGGCGGACTGTCTCCACGATATCGGTAACAGGTATAATTGCCTGCTTCCATTCGGCAGCACGGTAGCAGGCTTCTATCACATCAGGAGACACCAAAGGACGAACTCCGTCGTGAACACCAATCAGGCCTTCATCGTCCAACAATGCCAGCCCGTTGCGCACGGAATGAAATCTTGTTGCACCTCCCTCTGCCGTTTGATGCGGAATGGCGAAATCATATTCCACACAAAGTTGCTTCCAATAGGTCATTTGATCTACCGGAAGCAACACTATGATCTTCATATTTTTGTCGAAAGCATGAAAGACTTCTATTGTATGCATTAGGACAGGTTTCCCCTTCAACAGCAAGAACTGTTTAGGCGTCTCGCTTCCCATGCGAGAACCTTTCCCTCCTGCTACAATTATAACGGAACGTTTCATCAGCCGATCAGCATCCCGTCCTTTACACTTTGAGCTTTTTCTGCTCCTGCATACTTTTCAAGGATGGCAAAGCCGAAGGCACATGCCGCACCCGGTCCTTTTCCTGTAATAATGTTATCCGAGATTTCCACCATATTACCGGTATATTCTGCTCCTTCCAAATAATTATCGAAGCCCGGATAACAGGTTGCTTTCTTTCCTTTCAGCAAGCCTCGTTTTCCAAAGACCATGGGAGCGGCACAAATAGCTGCCAGTGGTTTATTTGCCGCAGCAAATTCTTTTATCAATTTATCAAGGCCTTCATGTGCGTCCAAATTCGTCGCTCCGGGCAAACCTCCCGGCAAAACAATCATTTCAACGTCTTCTTCAGTCAAATCTTCAAACAACATATCGGCAATAACCGGCACTCCATGAGCTCCCGTTACCGTTTTATTTCCCATAACCGACACGGTTTTTACATCTAAACCGCCCCGACGCATAATATCCAACGGGAATAATGCTTCGGTTTCTTCGAAACCTTCCGCCAAAAAGATGCAAATCGTTTTCATGCGTAAATTCGTTATTTCAATTTAAAAAAGTAAGTAATTGTTCCAATTTGATCGTCCACTCCGTCTATCGGAAGGAAACGAGCTTTACGGGCTGCTTCCTCGGCTGCTTCACGCAAGGCGGCAGTTGCCGTATTTGTCCGCTTATTTATTGCCGTTCTGACGACTTGTCCTGCCGGATTCACCCAAATGGTTACAACAACTCGTCCCTCGTCTTGCACATTATATACGGGAAGAGGCAAGCCTTCTTTCCCGATCTGTCGTCCGCCCAAATCGTATTGTCCGTAACCTCCAATGCCCGTAACTTTACCGGAATCGCTATTCCCTTCTGTGCTTCCCTGAATACCTTCACCCGAATCGGCCGTTCCTTTACTTCCCATCTGGGTACCTTTTCCGAAAGCACCGGCCACTTTATTTGCAGCGGCCTCGGCAGCTGCACGTTCGGCTGCCGCACGTTTTTCAGCCTCAATCTGTTCTTTTGTCTTTTCTTCTGCCTTTTCCACTTTCTCTTCCCGCACATTTACAGGCTTGACGTCTTGTTTTTCCGGTGATTCTTTCTTTACCTTTATGGGTGATTCATCCGGTTGTGTAATCAAAGGCTGCTCCGAATCTGTTGCATCGGCTGGCGGATCCGGCACAGAAATGTTCTCCGGTTCAGGCATTATATCAACTTCCGTCATCGTATAAGGGCTGGCGTTTCCCTGCGCCAATGCCGTATTTCCAAGCATAACAGGCACACCACCTTCTTCCTCCATCTCCGGTTTAGAGATTGTAAGAATAAATAATAGCACCAAAACCACGATATGAACTACCGCAGTTCCGACGATTCCTATTATCTTACTTCGTTTCATACGATTAAAAATTAATGCTTATCCGGTCTACGAGTTGCCAGCACCATTTTATAATGATTCTCGTTCGCTATGTTCAATACTCGCACGATCTCCCTATAAGGTATCGATTCGTCAGCATACAACGCGACATACATTTCGGGTTCTCTTTGCGCACATTCCTGCAAAAAGACCGGAAGTTCATCGATATCCAAGGGCATTTCACTCTCATTGCCGAATGCTCCGTAATAATTTAATTGCCGGTCTATGATTACTCGCGCCATTGGCTTTGCCGAAGTCTGCTCAGATCCCTGAGGCAACAACACCTTAATTGCATTCGGCGATACCATTGTTGATGTAATCATAAAGAATATCAACAGCAAAAATATGAGGTCGGTCATTGACGCCATATTGAAGCTCGGCGATATTTTTTGTCTTCTTTTTAGAGCCATAAACGTTTATTTTTCATTCGATTCGTTCAGCAAATCCATAAAAGCCATCGTTCGTGCTTCCATTTGCCCGACCACTTTATCGACACGATTCACCAAATGATTGTAAGCAAACATGGCTATGATACCAACAATAAGGCCACCTACGGTTGTAATCATGGCCTCGTAAATACCGCTCGACAACAAAGTTATATCAATATTATTTCCGGCATTCGCCATATTCCAGAAGGCGCGTACCATACCCAATACCGTTCCTAAGAAACCAAGCATAGGAGCTCCACTCGAAATTGTCGCAATAACAGACAAACCATTCTCCAACTTGGCAACCTCCATATTTCCGCTATTTTCCAATGTTGCCTGCACATCCGAGGTAGGACGTCCCATTCGGGTAATGCCTTTTTCTATCATTCTTGAAGAAGGCGTGTTGGCCAACCGACAATAATTTATGGCCGATTTCACTTCTCCACTCTTAATATAATCACGAATGCGCTCCATAAACAAAGGATCTTCCTTGCTTGCTTTCCTGATAGCGACTTCCCGTTCGAAAAAAACATAGATAGCTATTACCGACATCAACGCCAGTACAATCATAATCCAACCGCCTTTACAAGCCATATCGAAAAGATTCATTTCAGGTTCTCCCGAGGCAACAGGAGTAAGAACCGGATTTGCTCCCGACAATGTGTCGGCCACGTTTTGTGCTACTGCCAGCAATGTTAATGTAATCATAAGTTATTCAAGACATTTTTTATATTCTTCTATTGTTTTCTTTAATCCCAAATACAAGGCATCGCATATCAATGCATGACCTATCGAAACCTCATCCAGTGCAGGAATATTCTCGTGAAAGAACCGCAAATTCTGCAAGCTCAGGTCGTGCCCGGCGTTTAATCCCAAGCCTAACTTGCGCACGATTTTCGCAGCTTCCACAAAAGGTGCGACCGCTTTCTCCGGATTTTCCGGATAAAGACTGGCATAAGGTTCCGTATACAATTCCACCCTGTCGGCCCCGGCCTTGGCTGCATACTCGAGCATCTCGGGTTCTGTCCCGACGAAGATCGAGGTACGAATACCTGCCCGACCAAATGTATCCATCAATTCGGAGAGGAAATCGAAATGCTGTTTCGTATTCCATCCGCTATTGGATGTAATTTGTTCAGGCGAATCGGGCACCAATGTTACCTGATGGGGCTTCACCTTTAATACCAAATCTATGAATTTTTCAGACGGATATCCCTCAATATTAAACTCGGTTCTCAGCATCGGCCGTAATTTATATACGTCCGCATAACGAATATGCCGCTCATCGGGACGCGGATGCACCGTTATGCCGTCGGCACCGAATGCCTCGCAATCCAACGCCACTTGGGCAACATCCGGCACATTCCCGCCACGTGCATTACGCAAAGTGGCAATCTTATTTATATTTACACTTAATTTAGTCATATCGAAATATTCTTTATCTTTGCATCTACAAAGTGCAAAGATAACAGGATTTACGGGATATACATCACGTAAAAGCTACAAAAGATTAATAAAAAGCTACAAGAGATGCAACAATCCATGAAGTTCGCCATTTTCGGAAATACCTTTCAAGTTCACAAATCTGCCCATATTGCTCATCTGCTTGACATCTTGCATCGGAAGAATGCCCGAATTTGCATCATTGAAGAGTTTTATCGTTTTTTGAAACAAAACAGCACAGCCGATTTAAATGGCGCTGAAATCATAAACGAAAATAGCTTTTCGGCAGACATGGCTTTGAGCATCGGTGGCGATGGGACCTTCCTTAAAACGGCAAGTTATATCGGGGATAAGAACATTCCAATACTGGGAATCAATACAGGGAGGCTGGGCTTTTTGGCAGACATTTCTCCCGATGAAATGGAAGATGCTTTTGATGAGATTTATCGCGGCCATTATTTAAGCGAACCGCGCAGCGTATTGCACCTGGAAAGTATCGGCAATCCGTTGAAAGGATACCCGTACGGACTAAATGAGATCGCCATCTTAAAACGTGACAGTTCCTCGATGATTACCATTCATGCCAGCGTAAACGGAGAATTGCTTTGTTCTTATCAGGCAGACGGCCTGATCATTTCCACACCGACCGGCTCGACCGGATATTCTCTCAGCGTGGGAGGTCCGATACTGGCGCCGCAAAGTGGAACAATCAGCCTGACGGCTGTCGCACCTCACAGCCTGAATGCACGTCCCATCGTGCTGCGTGATGACTGGGAGATCACGTTGAATGTGGAAAGCCGCAACCACAATTTTTTAGTTGCCGTAGACGGACGGAGTGAAACATGCAGTGAAAAGACCAAACTGATCATCCGCCGTGCCGATTACTCTATCTATATCGTTAAGCAATTCCGCCATTCTTATTTCAACACCTTGCGGAACAAAATGATGTGGGGGGCCGACAACCGTATCTAAACATCCCGTTCTTTCCCTGAAAACGCCGGCTTGTCCTTACAGAAACATCTCAAAAATTTTCAGACAAGCTGCCCAGTTTCATGGAATTCGAGCCCTTTATCAAGATAACATATCCTTCCGGTTTGTCCGACCGAAGGGCAACTGCTGCATCATCCGTAGCGGCATACCACTCAAAGCCATTACGCACTTTCCCAAATTCCTCTCCAATCAGCATCACCCGGTCGAAAGCGTATTCCTTCAGCAGTTCCACGACTTTCCGATGTTCTTCCCGACTGGCCGCACCCAACTCTTTCATGTCTCCCAAAACAACCATCTTCGGACCGCCCGACATATCCCGGAAATTTTCCAAAGCAGCCCGCATGCTGCTCGGATTTGCGTTGTAAGCATCCACAATCAAACGGTTTCTTTCTGTCTGAACGAGCTGAGATCTGTTATTGCGGGGCTCGTAATTTTCCAAAGCATGACAGATCTTTTCATCCGCCACGCCGAAATAACGTCCGAAAGCCACTGCGGCCAACAGGTTATCCAAATTATATTTCCCAATGAGATGTGTCCTTACTTCGTGAGATGCGCCGCCGCTCTTCCAACGAAACGTAACAAACGGTGTGCATGAAAGCAGTTGCCCGCTGACATAAAGATGGTCGTCCGTTCCATAACGGATGCAATCAAGTCCTTCGGAAATAGCGTTCAAATAAGGATTTTCATTATGGATGAATATCTTCGAGTGGCTTTTCTTCCGCAAAAAATCATACAATTCCCCCTTCGTCTTTATGACGCCTTCAAACGAACCGAAGCCCTCAAGATGAGCCTTTCCAACGTTTGTTATGATACCATAATCGGGTTCCGCGATTTCACATAACGCCGCAATTTCTCCGGGATGGCTGGCTCCCATTTCAACAACCGCCAGTTCTGTATCTTCTTTTATGCGCAACAATGTAAGAGGGACGCCGATATGGTTATTAAGATTTCCCTCTGTATATAACACATTATACTTTTCTTTCAGTACAGACGCTATCAGCTCTTTTGTAGTTGTCTTGCCGTTTGTCCCCGTTATTCCTATTACCGGTTTGGCAAGACGGCGGCGATGATAATTGGCTAACGCCTGCAGTGCCTTTAAACAATTGCCGACAAGCAATATCCTCCCATCACCTTCCTTTGCATAAACGTCCTCGTCTACCAAAGCATAACGGCATCCCCGTGCCAAAGCCTGCCGGGCAAACGCATTGCCGTCGAAATTCTTTCCCTTCAAAGCTATAAACAAAGCATCTTGTTTACAATCGCGCGTATCCGTAACGACAGAAGAACATTCTGTGAAATATCCATACAAAGTTGAAATATCCATGCGAAAAGTCATAAAAAGAATAACCGGGCAAATATACAAGAAAAATATATCCTGAAGACAAAAAATGGATTATTATTCTTACTTTTGCACGGTCAAGCGCATATCAGACAAGCCATGCATACAACATTCGCCAGGTACATAAACGTAAACGGACGGCTGATGGATCTGTCCGAGCCGCAAATAATGGGCATACTGAATGTCACCCCCGACTCATTTTATGCCGACAGCCGTGCAAAAACAGAAGCAGCAATAGCCGAACGCACCCGCCAGATTGTGGAAGAAGGAGGCAGCATTATCGACATAGGAGCGTGTTCCACACGTCCAAACGCTACACCCGTTCCACTCGAGGAAGAAATAAAACGACTGAAAAAAGGCCTGCAGATTATCCGGAAGGAGCTGCCGGACGTAACGGTTTCTGTCGACACGTTTCGCGCAGACGTGGCACGAATGTGCGTAGAAGAGTACGGAGTTGCAATAATCAATGACATATCTTCCGGAAGTATGGACGCAGCCATGTTTCCTACTGTCGCATCATTGGGAGTACCTTATATCGTTATGCACATGCAAGGAACACCGCAAGACATGCAACACGCCCCGCATTACGACAACGTCACTGCCGAGATTATTTATTATCTCTCCGAAAAAGTCAAGAAGCTTCGCGATTTGGGCGTCAAAGACATCATCATCGATCCGGGATTCGGCTTCGGAAAAACGTTGGAACACAACTACGAATTGATGAACCAACTGGACGAATTTGCCATATTCGGCCTGCCTTTACTGGTAGGGATCTCGAGAAAATCCATGATTTACAAGTTGCTTGACGAAACGCCCGAGGATGCTTTAAACGGAACAACCGTATTAAATACCATTGCCTTGCTGAAAGGTGCAAACATTCTTCGCGTACATGATGTGAAAGCAGCGAAGGAGGTCGCACAGATTGTAACGGCAATGAAGCACACAACCGACAACAAATAACAAACAATACCTAATTTATTTACCCAACAATGCCCTTCGATATTAACATAATTGGCCTGAAAGATATCATAGATATTCTCTTGGTCGCTTTTCTTCTATATAAGATTTACAAACTGATGAAGTCATCGGGCTCGATAAATGTCTTCATCGGCATCCTGGTGTTTATCGGCATCTGGATTATCGTATCGCAGGTGTTGCAAATGCGGCTGCTCGGCTCCATCTTCGACAAACTGGTCAGTGTCGGCGTAATTGCCCTAATTATCTTATTTCAGGACGAGATCCGTCACTTCCTTCTTACGCTCGGTTCACGTTACCGCACGAACAGTTTATTCCGTTTCCTCAAGGGGAACAAGAACCAAAATACCCAAAAAGAAGAAATAATGCCGATAGTCATGGCCTGCCTCAACATGAGCAAAAAGAAAGTAGGTGCACTAATTGTAATAGAAAAGAACTTTCCTTTGGACGACATTGCCCGCACGGGTGACATCATCAACGCCGACATCAACCAACGCTTAATAGAGAATATCTTCTTTAAAAACAGCCCCCTTCACGACGGAGCCATGATTATCAGCCATAAAAGAATTCGGGCTGCAGGTTGTATCCTGCCCGTCTCCCACAACCTGAATATCCCTAAAGAACTTGGTTTGCGCCATCGTGCCGCACTGGGAATCTCGCAAGAGACCGATGCCATTGCCATTATTGTTTCGGAAGAAACGGGAGGCATATCCATAGCTTACAAGGGAGAATTCCATTTGAAGCTGAATGCCGAAGAACTGGAAAGCATGCTTACAAACGAAGGAAACTCAGCTCCAAATACAAAGCCCTAAAACAATCCCAGCCATCTTAGTATCGTAGGAGACAACAAAGCCGTAAGAATGCCGTTTAATGTCAGCCCAAGACTGGCATAAGCTCCGTATTTTCCACTCACTTCCATGGCGCGTGATGTTCCGACGGCGTGCGTAGCCGTTCCCATAGACAGGCCCTGAGCTATCGGACTCCCTACATGACCTACCTGTAACACCCTGAAGCCACAGATCGCACCAAACAGTCCTACAACAATTACAACGGCAGCTGTCAGCGAAGGAATGCCGCCCACCGCATAAGATACTTCCATCGCAATCGGAGTTGTAACCGATTTTGGAGCCAAAGACATTACCACTTCCGGGGAAGCGCCCAACAACTTTGCGATAATTGTTACCGAAACAAGACCGACAACACACCCGGCAAGTTGGGAAACAATGATGGGAAGCAATTGTTTCTTTATCATGCGCAACTGCAAATACAACGGAACTCCCAAGGCAACCACCGCAGGTTTCAACCAAAACTCCACCAACGATCCGGCTTCATTGTAGGTCTCGTAAGAAACTCCCGACAACTGAAGAAAACAAATCAGCAGGGCTATTGCCAAAAGGATCGGGTTCAACAGTACCCATCCTGTCTTTTTTTGTAGCAATTTAGAGAGAAAAAACGCGCCGAACGTAACGGCCAACAAAAAAAACTTATTTGTGAAAAATTCCATACTTCCGCACCAATTGATGAACCCAACCCGTTACTACCAATACCAACACCGTACTAACCAATGTAGCTATCACAATCGGCCAGAACTGAGCTGCAATAATATCGAAATAAAGCATGAGAGCCACTCCCGAAGGGACGAAGAAAAATCCCAAATTTGCCACGAGGAAATCGGACAAACCCTGCACCCATTCCAGCTTAACCCAGCCTAATTTCAGAAAAAGCGTGAGAAGCAACATCCCGATAATGCTGGAAGGCAACTTAATGCCTGTCAAATAAACAATCAATTCCCCTAACGCCAAACAACCAAAGAGGATAAAACACTGACGAATCATTGCTGTAAAATTATCTTGAAAACGCCGGCAAAGTTATATATTCATCGGGACAATTTGCATAAAAGAATGCTTTCTTCTTTATAGTTTTTCCCATTCTTCGTTTTTTAGAATCTTTATGTTCAAAAAAAAACGCTTTTGCAAACCTGATATTACAAAAATACATACCTTTGCAAAAGTAACGACGAACAATACAAAAATTCTATATAGCCATGGATTTAATTACTGAAATCATTGAACGCGCAAAAGCAAACAAGCAGCGCATCGTATTGCCGGAAGGGACAGAAGAACGTACTCTTAAAGCTGCAAATCTGGTACTCACCGAGGAAATCGCCGACCTTATCTTATTGGGGAACCCCGAAGAAATTAAAAATCTTGCCAAAGATTGGGGCTTAGGAAACATTCATAAAGCGACAATCATCGATCCCAACAACAATCCGAAACAGGAAGAATATGCACAACTTCTGTATGAATTGCGTAAAAAGAAAGGCATGACCATCGAAGAAGCCCGCAAACTTGTTTTGAATCCGTTGTATTTAGGTTGCCTGATCATCAAATCGGGTGATGCCGACGGCCAGCTTGCTGGTGCACGAAACACGACAGGAGATGTTCTGCGCCCCGCATTGCAGATTATCAAAACCGCCCCGGGCATTACATGTGTATCGGGAGCAATGCTAATGCTCACCCACGCCCCCGAATGCGGAGACAACGGCATTCTTGTCATGGGAGACGTAGCTGTTACCCCGGTTCCCGACGCAAATCAGTTGGCACAAATCGCCATCTGCACAGCAAGAACGGCAAAAGCTGTTGCAGGGCTCTCGCCGCGTGTTGCAATGTTAAGCTTCTCTACAAAAGGTTCGGCCAAACATGAAGTGGTAGACAAGGTGGTAGAAGCACTGAAAATTGCCAAGGAAATGGATCCCGAATTGAAAATAGATGGCGAATTGCAGGCCGATGCTGCACTTGTTCCCCGCATTGCAGCGGGAAAAGCTCCCGGTTCGGAGATTGCAGGAAGAGCCAATGTTTTGGTAGTTCCCAGCCTTGAGGTAGGAAATATTTCCTACAAACTGGTAGAACGCTTAGGACACGCCACGGCAATCGGGCCTATCTTACAAGGTATTGCACGCCCTGTGAACGACCTTTCACGCGGATGCAGCGTAGATGATGTCTACAAGATGATTGCCATCACTGCCAATCAAGCCATCTCTGCAAAAGGAGAATAACCCTTGTACAACAAAACATATTTAAGAAACAAACGAATTATTTATACCAAATTTCACATGAAAATATTAGTACTCAACTGCGGAAGTTCATCGATCAAATACAAACTGTTCGATATGACAACCAAAGAAGTCGTAACACAGGGCGGCATCGAGAAAATCGGATTACCCGATTCTTTCTTGAAACTTACCCTACCGAACGGAGAAAAGAAAATCATAGAAAAGAGCATACAAGAGCATACAAGCGGTGTACAATTTATATTCGATACACTAACCGACGCGACATACGGATCGGTTAAATCGCTAAATGAGATTGAAGCAGTGGGACATCGTGTGTTACACGGCGGCACAAAGTTCAGCGGTTCCGTCCTGATTACCGACGATGTAATTGCGGCCGTAGAAGAATATTGTGACTTGGGCCCGCTACACAATCCCGCCAACCTGAAAGGAATTTATGCAGTACAAAAGTTATTGCCCTCGGTCCCTCAGGTTGCCGTATTCGACACGGCATTCCATCAAACGATGCCGGAGCACGCATACCTCTACGCCATTCCGTACGAATATTACGAAAAATACGGAATACGCCGCTATGGTTTTCACGGAACGTCGCACCGCTATGTATCAAAACGCGTATGCGAATTTCTGAACATACCCGTTGAAGGCTCAAGAATCATTACGTGTCACATCGGGAACGGCGGTTCCATTACTGCCGTAAAAGACGGGAAAAGCATCGACACAAGCATGGGATTGACTCCGTTGGAGGGATTGATGATGGGAACGCGCAGCGGAGATATTGACGGAGGCGCAATTCTTTACATCATGAAAAAGGAAGGTCTGACTCCGGATGAGATGTCGAATCTCTTAAACAAAAAGAGTGGTGTTCTCGGAATGTTCCATCGTTCGAGCGACATGCGTGAATTGGAAGACGCCGTGGCTCACGGAGAAAAAGAAGCCATCCGCACGGAAAAGATGTATTTCTACCGCATCACCAAATACATCGGCGCATATGCTGCAGCAATGGGAGGGGTAGATGTTATCTTGTTTACCGGGGGAGTTGGAGAAAACCAATCCACCGCACGTGCCGCAGTATGCCAACCTTTGGAATTCCTCGGCGTAAAAATCGATCCCGAGAGAAACAAAGTTCGCGGCAAAGAAGCGATTATTTCCACAGACGATTCCAAGGTGAAAGTTGTAGTTATTCCCACCGATGAGGAACTGATGATTGCAACCGACACAATGAATATCCTGAAAAACTTGAAATAACATCAAGTTCATCCGACAAAAATCCCGGCAGCTCCCACTCGGAAGTTGCCGGGATTTTTAGTATAACCCTGCCGCCTTTATCGCATCAGACCACAGTGTCACCTTCTATATATTGCTCCAAGAACATATTCTCACCATCGAAAACGGCATAAGAGAACTCGGTAATCCAATCGCCCAACACCATCAACCGTACGGTACGACTCAACATCAGGTCAAGAACAATGTGGCGATGCCCGTAAATGAAATAATTGATATTCGGATGAGTCTTCAAATACTCTTTCGAAAAGCGCACCAAAGGTTCCTTATCTTCCCCCATGTAATCGGGCTCTTTCCCGTTTTCCCGCTTCAAACGACTGTGCTTTGCCCATTCCAAGCCGAGGTTAATACTCCAACGGGGATGCAGTGCCGAAAACAGACGCTGCAAGGTTTTACTGTGAAAGATGGCACGAAGCAACTTAAAACCTCGGTCGGGATCGCCCAATCCATCGCCATGCGACAAGAAAAACTCTTTCCCGAATATCTCGGTAGTCAAAGGCTGACGATGAATAATTACGCCACATTCCTCCTCAAGGTAATCGCCGCACCATAAATCATGATTGCCCGTAAAGAAATGAACTTCCACGCCCCTATCGGTCAACTCGGAGAGCTTCCCCAGAAAACGGGTAAATCCTTTCGGCACCACATACTTGAACTCATACCAGAAGTCGAACATGTCTCCCAACAGATAAACCGCTGATGCCTTATCTTTGATGCTGTCTAAAAAGTTAACAAGCCGGCGTTCTTGTGTACGTCTGTGCGCTATTGCCCGGGAACCCAGGTGTGCATCGGATAAAAAATATACGTTCTTCATCGCCATAACATAAGAATCTTATCGGAGATTAGCCTTTATTTACCAAATAATTCATCCAAGTATTTGTAAAATGCCGGATCTTCACCCACAACAACCCTCAGTATTTTACCTTCCGGATCGACAACTATTTTTGTAGGGAAGCCTTGTATTCCATAAAGAATGGTCACATCCCTATCATCGGCATTGCGCACATGCAACCACGAAAGCCCGTTTTTCTCTACGGCCGACCGCCACTTTTCCTCCGTATCATTGCAGTCGATACCGAGTATTTCCATACGGTCTTTATACTTTTCGTAATACTTTTTCATCTCCGGAAAGCCTTTTATGCACCAACCACACCAGCTTCCCCAGAAATCCAATACCACATATTTCCCACGTAACGAGGAAAGAGACAGATCTTTTCCCTGCAAATCTTTCAACGTAAAGTCGGGAGCCTCCATGCCTTCCCGCAGGGTATTGCTTGCTTCTTCTCGGGCCTTCCGGTCATCTGCTTCTTTTTTCATTGCACGATACAGCGAAGACATGCCACCATTCTTCGCCTTGTCGCTTAAAGAATCGAGAAATTCCGGCTTATTTAATGCCATAAGCAAATAAACAGACAGGTCCTCATCGCGATGCTGACGCACATAATCAAACATTATTTCATGGGCTTTCTTGGCACTCTCCGTCATGCCCATCGGAAAAGCCGGCAACGTATCCGGCAGATTCTTAGATGTGTATACTTCAAGAAGGTCGGAAAGAGTGTCAATCGCCTTATCATTATAAGGCTTAAGTTCCCTTCTTAAGACATCATAAGCAGCATGAAATTCACTGCCTTCCACCACATAATCATCAACAGATCCTTTTACAGTCAGAGTTTGACCGGGATAAGCAATAACATCTATCTTCTTCAATAGAGAACGGAAAGACGTCTTCCTCGACAAATCAAATAAAGAAATCTGTATAGGAACGGTATCGTTTTTCACCTTGTAAGTAAATCTTCCGTCCTGCAATGGAAGCGTATCTGTATGGACATGCCCATTCTTCAAATCGGTCACTGCAATATAACTTATCTCCACACTATCGCTTTCAAATCCGGTAAGCTCACCGTTTATTGTAATCTCCTGCTTGCTTGACTGACAAGAAGCAAGCACCGCAAGTCCCAAAAGGGGAACCATCAATATCTTTCTCATATTTTTTCTACTAAAATCAATCCTGTTAATCAAAGAAAGCCCAGTTCCAACTTTGCCTCTTCACTCATCATGTCCTTATCCCACTCGGGTTCAAACACCAAATTTACCGTGGCTGACGTCACGCCTTCCACCGATTCCACTTTCTGACGAATGTCTTCCATAATGAAATCGGCCGCAGGACAATTGGGTGCGGTCAACGTCATGTCAAGCGAAAGCTCTCCATCATCCTGTAAATCGATCTTATAAATCAGTCCAAGGTCGTAAACATTTACCGGAATTTCCGGATCGTATACGGTCTTTAATACGTCAATAATTCGTTCCTCTATCTTAAGCTTTTCTTCATTATTCATAATTATTCCCAATAAATTGATTGCATGTACAAATGTAATAAAAAGAATCACACAAACGAAAAGTGCTCAGATTCTTCCCTCATCGGCATAACTATAATAAGCTCCGTCGGCAATGATTACATGATCTAAAAGGCAAATGTTCACGGTTTTCCCTGCGGCCGAGACTGCCTGCGTCAGTTCATCGTCGTTCCGGCTCGGGCTGATATTCCCCGAAGGATGGTTATGACACAAAATAATCGACACGGCATTTTTCAAAAGAGCTTCGCGCAAAACACAACGTACATCGACTTGCGTGGCAGCAATTCCGCCTCTGCTTATCCGCACTTTATCGATAATTTTTGTTGCTTGATTGAGAAGAAGCACCCAACATTCCTCGACAGGCAAATCGCACATCACCGGATAAAACAACCTATATACCGTTTCCGCACTGCGAATGCAGGCACGTTCCTGCGGAAGTTCCTCCGACCTTCGCCGGCCAAGCTCGGAAGCTGCCAAAATTGTTATCGCTTTTGCCGGTCCGATGCCCTTATATTTACACAACTCTTCCACCGTCGCTTTCCCCAACTCTCCCAATCGGTTGTGATAATCGTTCAGCACTTTGCGCATTAATTCCACCGCCGACTCTTCCGCATTTCCCGAGCCTATCAAAATAGCAAGCAGTTCCGCATTTGACAACACCCCCGCACTTTGCGACATCAATTTCTCTCGCGGACGATCTTCCGGCGCCCATTGGTTGATTGAAAGCCTTTCGCTCATACAATTCGTATTTGTGTTTTTCTATTTATAAAAAGTCTTTTCAAAAGCAGAAAACGCTTGTTCCCGCAACACACACCGCTTCCACCAGGCTGAAATAAAGCCCGAGCCATAACCTGTAAGCTGAACAAATGATGCAGGCACCGCCAACAATCCGACTTTGAAACTGCGGTTTCGCAGCCACGCATCGCCTAAAATCAGTATAGAGAACAACGCCAACGGGAACAGGACCAACAGCATTCCCCACAGACTGTAACGCACTTCATTCAACTGCACGGCAACTGATGTTTCGCCTTCGGCAAGTCCGATGCTCAAAAGATTGCCCGCCACGATAAATAAGCAGACGAACAAACAGACCAAAAGCAAGCATACTGCAACCGTAAAAGCGGCTGGAAGCAGATGAATCACCTTCAGCGATCCGGGATGTCTTTTAGAGAGTTCGATGCGGGCAATGCCCGAATTATACACTTGTTTGAAGAACTTTTTCAAGTCGGTCCGCCGTTTATGCCATACCCAGGCCTCGGGAAACAAAAGTACCCGACAGCCCGTTTTTTTGATACGAATGCTGAAATCGATGTCTTCGCCGAAGCGCATATCGGAAAATCCTCCCACTGTCCGAAAAACATCGGCCTTTATTCCCATATTGAAGCTGCGCGGATAAAACTTGTCCAACTTCCGCATTCCACCGCGAATGCCTCCCGTAGTAAGAAAAGAAGTCATGGCATAATTGATGGCTTTCTGCGTGGGAGTGAACGAAGCATGGGCACGATCAGGGCCTCCGAACGCATCGGCGTGCTCGGATGTCACGGCCTTTTCCACAGCCTGAAGGTAAGTTTCCGGCAAAACACAGTCGGAATCCAAGAAAATAAGGTATTCCCCCCGGCTATGTTCTGCACCGAAATTACGCGTCAGCCCCGGTCCCGAATTCTTTTTCTCCAGATAATGCAAATCCAATGCGCCCGCATATTTTTCCACTACCGAGCGGCAGGGGACGGACGAACCGTCTTCCACCACCACAACCTCGAAGTTGCGATAAGTCTGCTTTGCAAGGCTTTGCAATAATTCGTCCACTTCATTCGGACGGTTATAAACGGGAATAATTACAGAATAGCGGATTTCCATATCATAAACTTGCGCAAATGTTTCCTTCTGCAAAAATATCCGTTTTCAGAAATATCCCGTTCTTTCCGTCAAAATATTTCGTCCTTTTTGTAAAAACATGCCGACGAACCTTTCAAAAAAACACAAGAACTCTACAATACTTTCCCGACAGTTTAAATATTTCATTATCTTTGTACATAGATATCTTACCAGAATCATCAGAAAAACATGATAAACAAGAAAAGTATCAACAGCAATAAACAGTTTATGATAGGGAATGGAATCCTGGCTTTCGGTGTATTCTTTGTCATCTGTCTTTTCCTTTATCTGGCATTCCGAAACCAACCTAACGAGAAAACGAAGCAGGCATTTGAAGGCTTTTACACCATTGAACTGGCTGAAAGTTTTGCAAACGACAGCATTTCCGTGTACATAAACGACAGCTTATTGTTCAACAAAACGCTACAAGCAACTGCCGAAAAATTTCAAATACGGCGTTTTGCCGAAGAAAATATGCTGATGGTGGTAGACAACAGCAACGAGGAAATCACTCCGTTTAACCTTAATCCGAAAGGAAGCCTGGTAAGAATTGACAAAAGAAACGGGAAAATCTTCATCGAAGAAACCGAAAATAAACAAATTCCATCCTTATAAACACTGGTCATGAAAGAGTTTCTCAAACACATATTTGCCACGGTTTTAGGCATTATTATCAGTATCCCCATCCTATTGTTCATAGGAATTGTAGGATTAACAAGCATTGTGTTGTCATCTTCCAATACGGAAACCATCGTAAAAGACTCCTCCGTTTTCACACTCGACCTGAGCGGCACCATAAAAGAACGGTACCAGTCGAATCCGATCGACCGTTTTTTAGAAGAAAATATTACGACACAGGGATTGGAAGACATCCTTGCATCCATACAAAAGGCCAAAACAAATCCTTCCATTAAAGGCATCTACCTGCATGCGGGAGCGCTTGCTTGCCAACCGGCCTCGCTAAAAGCCATCCGAAATTCCCTGAACGATTTTAAGACAAGCGGCAAGTTTATCGTAGCATACGGAGATACTTATTCACAAAGCACCTATTATTTGGCAAGCATTGCCGACGAAGTGATTGTAAATCCTGTCGGCACACTGTCTTGGCACGGCTTAAGTTCACAAACCTTATTCCTGAAAGATTTGCTCGACAAAGCAGGAATCCGCATGCAGATATTCCGAACCGGTAACTATAAATCGGCGGTAGAGCCGTACACAAATACCCGAATGAGCGAAGCAAACAGGGAACAAACCCGGGCGTTTGTATCCTCCATTTGGGAAGACATGCTGAACGACATATCCGAATCACGCGGCATTCCAACAGACAGCCTGAATAAACTGGCCGACCGGAACATGGACTTTCAACCCGCAGAAGACTATATTCGCACCGGACTGGCCGATACTTTGATGTATCAGGACGAAGTGTTGTCGCTGCTGAAGCAGTTGACCGGCACGGAAGAAAGTGACGAACTAAACACTCTTACTGCAGAAGATATGCTATATGTGCCGTCCAACGACACAAAAGTTAAGGGAAATGATGTCATAGCCGTGTATTATGCTTATGGGACCATCGACGATGATATCTCCTCTTACGACGAGGGAATCTCATCGGAACAAGTTATTCAGGATTTAAAAAAGCTACGGGAAGATGAAAACATCAAGGCCGTTGTGTTAAGAATCAACTCTCCCGGAGGCAGTGCATACGGTTCCGAACAGATATGGCGCGAAGTGTCTTTACTGAAAACCTGCAAACCGGTTGTGGTTTCAATGGGAGATTATGCCGCATCGGGCGGATATTATATTTCATGCGCCGCATCGTACATCATCGCCGAACCCACCACTTTGACCGGATCTATCGGAGTTTTCGGCATGATCCCCGAGATTCAGGAACTGACAGAAGAAAAGCTCGGACTACATTTCGACGGAATAAAGACCAACCGATTTGCAGATATGGGAAATATTTCCCGCCCGCTCGACAAGGACGAATCCCGCCTTGTACAACAAATGGTGGATCAAACATATCGCCTCTTCATCAATCGGTGTGCCGAAGGGCGGGAAATTCCGGCAGAAGATCTGGAGAAAATAGCCGAAGGACGGGTTTGGACGGGTGCCATGGCGCAAGAACTTCATTTGGTTGACGAATTGGGAGGAATAGACAAAGCCATTGAAATCGCTGTAGAATATGCACAAACTGACAATTATACAATAAAAACTTACCCGGAGAAGCAGGACTTTCTGACAAGCATGCTGCAGACACGTACAAAACGCTACATCGAATCGAACATGATGCGCACGTTCGGGAATTACTATAACGGCTTCTTATTCCTGAAAAATCTCGGGCAATCCGACTATATACAGGCACGAATTCCCTTTGATTTCAGCATAAACTAACTCCTCCAAAGTCATGAAACAGCAAAATGTAACGATTTATCGCGCATTGCTCCCGCTTGCTTTTCTCTACAAGGCAATCGTAAGTTTACGCAACCGCTGCTTCGACTACGGGATATTAAAATCGCAGACCTTCCCTATCCCCGTGATCTCCGTAGGAAACATTAGCGTGGGAGGAACAGGCAAAACGCCGCATACCGAATACCTTATCCGCTTGTTACACGAAAAATTCAACGTTGCTGTTCTAAGCCGAGGCTATAAACGGAAGAGCAAGGGCTTCGTCCTTGCAACAACGGAATCCACCGCAGAAGAAATAGGCGACGAACCGGCCCAGATGAAATCGAAATTTCCCGATATACATATAGCGGTAGACCACAACCGCTGCCGCGGAATAAATTTATTGACAAGCAGTCATATTTGCCCTGCACCCGAAGTCATCATTCTGGATGATGCCTTTCAACATCGATATGTACAACCCGGATTGTCCATATTGCTCATAGATTATAACCGTCCCATTCGCGAAGATAAATTACTCCCGGCCGGACGATTACGGGAAAGTGCCTCAGAACAACGAAGAGCCGACATCATTATTCTGACAAAATGCCCGAATAAATTGACACGGAAAGAATGCATCCTTTTGAAAAAAAAGATTGCACCGCTTCCACGGCAACAAGTATATTTCAGCACATTAACCTATGGAAACCTCAAAGCATTATCCAATCCCGAAACCGATTTCCTGCCGGAAAATTTATTACACAATAAGCATGTGTTACTGGTAACAGGCATTGCATCTCCTCAAAGATTAACCGACTATTTGAAACAATATACCGACAAAATATTTCCACTAACATTTCATGATCACCACGATTTCAGCATGTCTGATCTATCGAAAATAGAAGATTTTTTCAAACGTATACCTGAAGGGAACCGCCTCATCCTCACGACAGAAAAAGACGCGGTCCGCTTGCGAGACAAAACATCGCTTAAAGAGGAAATAAAATCGAATATTTACATACAACCCATTGAGACAAACTTTCTGGAAGACAAAAATCTTTTCGACAAAACTATAATAGATTATGTTAGAAAAAATTCAAGAAACAGCAGCCTTTCTCAAGGCAAGAATAACAACCCATCCTGAGACAGCAATTATTTTAGGTACAGGTTTGGGAAGCCTCGCGCAGGAAATTACTCAAAAGCACGAAATCGCTTATTCGGAAATTCCCAATTTTCCAATATCAACCGTGGAAGGTCATAAGGGAAAACTCATCTTCGGCAAGTTAGGAGATAAAGACATTCTGGCAATGCAAGGACGTTTTCACTATTACGAAGGCTATTCCATGAAAGAAGTTACCTTCCCCATCCGGGTAATGCGTGAGCTGGGCATCAAGAACTTATTTGTATCAAATGCTGCAGGAGCGACGAACCCCGATTATGAAATAGGCGATCTTATGCTCATAACCGACCATATAAACTTCTTTCCCGAGCATCCGTTACGTGGGAAAAACATCGATTACGGGCCACGTTTCCCCGACATGAGTGAGGCTTATTCCAAGGAATTTATCGGAAAAGCCCTCGAAATAGCGCAACGTAAAAACATAACTTTGCGGCAAGGTGTCTACATCGGCACACAAGGGCCAACCTTTGAAACTCCTGCCGAGTACCGAATGTTCCGCATATTGGGCGCCGATGCCGTAGGAATGTCAACCGTTCCTGAAGTTATCGTAGCCAATCATTGCGGCATAAAGGTTTTGGGGATTTCCGTTATTACCGACCTTGGAGTAGAAGGGAAAATAGTAGAAGTATCACACGAGGAGGTACAAAAAGCAGCCGATGCTGCCCAACCCCGTATGACAACAATCATGAAAGAATTAGTAAACGAAATATAATCATGCACGAAAAGAACAGAACAGAAATAGCAACATTAGGGGAATTTGGATTAATAAAACATCTTACTCAAGGCATCACCTTAACAAATCCTGAAAGCAAATATGGGATTGGTGACGATGCTGCCGTACTGGAATTTCCGAAAAAACAAGTGCTTGTCACAACAGATTTGCTGATGGAGGGTATTCATTTCGACCTGATTTACACGCCACTTAAACATTTGGGGTATAAATCGGCGATGGTAAATTTCTCAGATATATACGCCATGAACGGGAAACCAAAACAAATTACCGTCTCATTAGCGGTATCGAAACGATTCTGCATCGAAGACTTAGAAGATTTTTACGACGGTCTGAAACTTGCATGCCAACGACATCAGGTTGACATCGTAGGCGGAGACACAACTTCTTCCGTCACAGGACTGGCCATTTCTATTACTTGCATTGGTGAAGCTGACGGCAAAAATGTAGTATATCGAAACGGAGCAAAAGAGACCGACCTGATATGCGTCAGTGGAGATTTAGGCGCAGCTTACATGGGTTTACAGCTTATGGAACGCGAAAAAGCCGTTTTTCAAGGAGAAAAAGAAGTTCAACCTGACTTTGCCGGGAAAGAATATTTACTGGAACGCTTCCTCAAACCGGAAGCACGCAAAGACATTATCGAACAATTGGCCCATTCCGGTATCATACCCAACGCCATGATGGACATATCCGATGGCCTTTCATCTGAACTCATGCACATTTGTTCGCAAAGTCATGTCGGATGCCGCATTTATGAAGATCGTATTCCTATTGATTACCAAACAGCCGTAATGGCAGAAGAATTCAATATGAACTTAACAACTTGCGCACTAAATGGAGGTGAAGATTATGAACTTTTATTTACTGTTCCGCTGACGAAACATGAAGAAATTAGTCAACTAAAAGACATTAAAATAATAGGGCATATCACAAAGCCCGAATTGGGATGTGCATTAGTCACGCGAGACGGGAATGAACTTACCCTAAAAGCACAAGGCTGGAATCCTTTAAAAGGATAACTGAATCCTCGTCAACAATCACATATAAAAGGAAGAAAAGTTGCATAAAAGCACTTCTCTTCCACTTTTTTACGCATCATAAATCCCAAAATTATACTTTTTCATCTATATTCTTTTGATAATCTCGAAAAGTTACCTACCTTTGCAGCGAGAAACAAGAAAGGTGCCATAGCTCAGTTGGTAGAGCAAAGGACTGAAAATCCTTGTGTCCCCGGTTCGATTCCTGGTGGCACCACTAAAAAACAAAAATCACAAAAACCGCTGAAATATAGTTGTTTTAGCGGTTTTTCTTTAGACACTGCCGGCTAAAATGTGGAATTTAATGCAATAAGAATCACCGATTACACCATGCCTCAATTATTTTCTATGACTTAAAAGAACCGTTTTCAAAGATAAAATTCTATATTTACATGTCTATAAAGAAGATATTCACCGTCCGACATTGAAATTTTCCTCCGAGGCTTCTTCCTACACCTGCCCAACATCGCATTAACGATGTTCCATTCAACATTCAGCAAACAGGAATTGAGATTGTCACTGTAAACTTTCCAGACTGTTCCATAAATCGTCCTTGAATCAATTCAAAATTCATGCCTTACTTTGTCCAAAACTCCTTTGTGTTCAATAGCAATCGCCCCATCAATATTCAACTCGACATTCAAAAATGTTTCCATTCTTCCATACGACCTCAGACAGTTGTTGAACAGCATAGAAACGCCCCTCCCCATAATCACCATAAAGGCAACCGTAACCATCCACCCATAACAGGCCACCTTATATCTAATCATCAATTCTTGTTACCTCAATCGTTGATTTGCCTTCACTTCCTATTCATCTTCTGTAGTCCGTTGTTCAAGTGAAAATTCATACAATTGCGCAAGATCATTTTATGCCTGGTTCTACCTCCCGACATATTTCCGGTATAGATACATTAACAAAAACCGGACGATGATCGGAAGCTATAGGTTCATTAATCACATAATTCATCTTTACCTGATAACGAGAACCATTCGCTACGTAACCTAAAATATAATCAATACAAGATTGAGGATTATCGGCCGGAATAGTCTTTCCCCTGCATTCGGTGAGTATCACGAATTTTTTTTGTAAAGCTATTATAGTAGGAGAATCAGGTTCTGCATTCAGGTCACCCGCTAAAAAGACCGGCTTATTCTCTCCGTCCAATAGCATTTCAATTCTTTCAACGGACGTTAACTGATCCTCTTCCGTCAACGACAAATGCGTACAACAGAATATATAGTCCTTAAATTCCGCCAGCAACAACACTCGAGGCTCCTCCCTTCCCGGTAAAGGAACCGAACGGAACGATAACGGTTTCTTACGACACAATAGACCAACCCCATATTTCCCTCCCTCAAAAGGGATGGCAGGTGCATATACATGATACATGTCAGTAAATTCTCCCAATTCGCTGAGGAGATCACGTTCTCCTGTCCGTTGAGTGACACTATCCACCTCCTGAAGAGCGACTATATCCAGATGCTCCCGATTAATGACTTCTGCTATACGTTCAAGATCTAATCGGCCATCAAGTCCAACTCCATGACGGATATTATAACTCATCAGCCTAAGATCATGCTGCCCATTCACATTAAAAGCCAGCAAACAAAATAATAACATTGATAAAAAAGTCTTCCATTTCATAATTCCACATTCAGTAGATATCCTTTATCCTATATTTTATTAAGCTCTAATGATTTCCTAAACTTGCCAAAGATTGACCAACTCCATTCTCATTGTATGCAGAGATTGAGAAATAATAATTCCGATCAGCATCCAGACCTCCGAAATCTAGCCGCGTGGAATCATTTAACACTTGAATACAGTTATACAATTTGTCCGGAGAGATACCATAACGGATGATGTAGCCTTCTGCGCCATCGACTGGATTCCATGAAAGACGACACTTACAAGCATCTATTACATTTCGCTCTACATGCAAAAACTGTACAGGCTTCGGCTTATCCCCATATCCTTTTCCAAAAACACGTATCTCACGCAACGAAACATTAGAAGAGACTGTATAAGACTTATTCTCCCACCTAATATAACGAGCATCAAACGGGATCTCGAACTCGATATAGTCATGAGGAGTATCAGTCTTCTTTTTACTTTTATCCGCTATGACATACCAATCTTTACCATTCCGCGATGCTTTGAGTACATAGCTTTGATAAACATCCGGTACAATTCCTTTTTGACAGGCTCCATATTCATCATAATTTATCTGTATAGCATGTATCCGACAAGAATTCAACAAATCCACTTGCAGCCATTCATCCTCATTAGAAGCAGCTACCCAAGCAGTACGGGCATCCTCATCAACCACATTCTCCACCCGAAAGTCTTCTTTCACGGAAGAGGCGCTGACTGGTTTGCGAAAAGACAACAGCATCCAATCCGGACGCCCCTTTTCTTTTTCTTCAGAAGGCAAATACATCGGATAATCGCCTAAATAAGTATCTGAATACAAATAGCCGTCCGAATCAAAATAAGTAGGAAAAAACGACAGACGACGTTCAAACATGTGCCGTACCGATATGGAATTGGTAACAGCTTTCCAATAATTACTTCCAACTTGGAAGATACATCCGTGTCCCGCACCTCCTATAAAACCACCCGGCTTATAAGATACGGGATTGTTGGCAACATAAGTGAACGGACCAATCGGTGTATCAGCCATATATGCTCCATCTGCATAAGTTTTCCACTCCGTGCCGGGTGCAGCATATTGAAGATAATACCGACCGTTATGTTCCGTCATCCAAGCACCTTCTATATAAGGTCTTCTAGACAGTTCATTACGTTCACCGGGACGTTCCCATCCGTGTTTTTGCATATCACTATTCAGACAGGGCTGAGGCTTTCCTTCCTCCTCCAATGTATTCAAGTTCAGGACTGATACATAAATCGGTTCAACAGGCGAACATCCATAATACAGAAACAGTCTGTCCCCTTCTACATAAAAGGCTGGATCCCAATAGGACCATATTTCTTTAACTTTCTCCCACTGCCCCAGTTCCGGCTTGTTTGAACGATAAAGCATACCTTCCCCATGGGTTGAACCTACGTAATACACATAATCACCATGCACAAAAACGCCAGGAGCATAATCTTCTATCGGTAATACCGAATCCGGAATAATGACATGTTTCCACGAACTGAAATCCGAAGAATACCAATATCCAGAAGATTTGGATGCAAACAGAATATAGTTATCTTTAAATCGAACTACTACCGGATCTGCAGCTTCCCGGATACCTTCTCCTCCGTCAATTTTCATGAAACGATAATCCAGATTCAACGGATTGCAAAACGTTGTCGGATGTATCTTAATACGGGTTTCGATAGGCTGTTCCATGCAGCAAGAACACAAGAGCATCAGAACGACTCCGGATACCCAGTAAATTTTACTACTATTCTTCATTTTCTTCTATTGATTGGTTGATCTGAAAAATATCACTTTCTATTCAAAAATTAATTAAAGATGATCGGCACCGATGTAAATCCCGACGTCAAATAAATGCCTATTGCATTCAGAACCGTTGTGCACGACTTGACACAAGCCACAACCATTGAAGTATGGTCTTATTGGCTGGATGTAAAGGTAATATAAATATTCAAGATCCAAACTAACTTTTTCTCACAAAATCATTTATTATTCTCTCATTTTGTAATCCCATTTTATTGCTGTAATTAAACAAATTACTAATTCATATAAAAAGCCAACCAGATTCTTTCCACCAAATTCCTTTTCCTTAACCAAATAACCGTTGATAACTTCTACCCTCTATCGTTTTAAAAAGAAGTTCAAATAAACGCTATTTTGAGCCAAAGCATTTACAAAATAGTATAAGCGACCAGAACTACAAGTATCCCCTATCCAAGCAGATTGTTCGCGTCAACTCGAAATTGAATAATCCCTCTTACCAATGTAGACAAATAATTTCGTTTCTTAATTCGGCTTCCGCAGCTAAAAACAATAGAGATGTTATAAAAACATTCCAATAATTTACGGAATCTACGAAGTCTTTACTAAACATATATGCCTGTATAATACCACCTCCCTAGAAAGCAATGTGAAAAGACATTTTCTATGTTCAAATGTATAGATACTACATTTTCTTCATCATAAGACAATCAAACATACTCATCACTACCGCTTCGCATGCAAATCAAACGAACGTTCTTTTTCCCCGTTTTTCATTTGATACAATGTCCATCCATCTGTCTTCTTTTCCAACCGCCAACTCAAATCTGGATTTTGAAGTAACTTCTTGATATGAGTCGGAAATGCATCAGCACGCCGAGCCTCTTCCCAAGTATAGATGGCATTAAAGATAGCATATTTATCAGAACAGGTTTCTACATCTTTAGGATTCAAATTCAACGAATAAGTTGCGTTATACCCAATAGCCGTCGCCTCAATATGTTCAAACTGTTCGAGTGTCGTAGTAGCTGAAATAGAAAAATTATGTCCAAAGGAAGAAGGAAAGAAATTGGCAAACGTCACATCACGCAAGTCTTTACCCTGACTGGTCGTACTTCCCCAAACACGTTTATCTGCGTCATACATATTCAATCCACCACCTACATTCCAGATACTTTGATAATGCCAGGAACCTTCCGAAAGTGTTGCTCCTGTAAAACGGATATCTGGAATTCCCAATTCTTTTGCACGAGCAAACATATGACGAAAGAAACGTTTTACAGAATAAGAACCAAATCCTGTATGAAATAAGAATTCCTGCCCATCAAAATCATAATACCCTAAACCACTGTTTGCGGCTATATCTGCATAATGTTCAGCAATTTTATCCTGCAACTCCAGATTAGGGACTAGTCCCTGATAAGCGCCTCCCACCGTCACTTGTAATTTATCTACCATATCACCTTTCTTATGCGACTCCGCAGTTGTATTCCAATAACCCCGCGTCACATGCAACAAACGATAAGGTCTTTCATCCGAAACGCCCATATAATGAATTAATTCTTTCCCAATCTTTACCATATTCAATTCTTTACTATGACCTTCCCAACAAGCAACTTCATTCAAAAAAGCAGGATTATCAATATAAATCAACGTATCCGTTTCTGATAAGTCCTGCATCAGATAACGGCGATGCAAGATACAAATACTATCGGAAGGTATCGGACTACAATCCTTTGTTCCAGGAGCCAATGAATTGGAGATGCAGGTTCTTCCTAAAATCAATCCATCTTTTGCCAATAACTCTGCATAGGCATGGTGAGACAAATTCCCGGCAGTAAAATGAAAAGGTTTTCTTTCCTCATTCGGTCCATCAATATAACCACCATTCCCTCTATCAGCCTGCAAAAAAGGCTGATTATAAGAATGTATCACCCGTACTCCCATTTGTTTTGCATATGATGCAACACTATCATACGGATTTCCAGTAATAAATAGGTCCGGCATAAAGGCTGTAGGATCTTTTATCCATTTACCTTGAAAAGTAGGATAAGGCAAACCTTCATCCAATACAATATTCTGTATTACATCCATCAATGCAATACTGTCTGGACTTCCCCATAAAGCAATGGATGATCCAATATAATCTACATCAGGCACAGCCTGCCGCAACATATGGTTTGGTTCATTGTTTCGTTGAATAGGTACACCTTCCGGAGAATAGATCAAGTCACTTTTCCGCCTGTCACGCGAATGATAACGGATATTAATACGCCCATTACAGTCCACTCCGGCAGTACTTCCATACAGCATCCGGAAATAAGGTTCTTTCCTATTATAAAACGCCACATCATTAATTCCATCTCCACCAAGAGTAAATTGCTGTCCCTCATGTAATGTTATCGGCAACGGATACTTTTCGGGATCTGGAGTATGAACAATATAACCGCCTGCACCAGTTTCCGAAGTAAAACGAGATTCGCCACCAATCGTATTATCATCCAATGCTAATGCACCAATGGCATAATCAACAAGAGTCGATGTATCTCTGGCTACACCGATTATTTCACCCAACAAATTATTAATATTGGTATAATAGTTTCCCCACTGAACGCCATCTATCCCATTTCTTCCTTCTAATGCTTCCAAGACCAATTTGAAATAGCGGTCTTTTTCCTCCAACTTTACTGTAGCCACAGAACCGTTTTCATATGTCAACCGATACCTACCAAGACTGAAACTGGCTTTCTCCGGATAATAATAACGTTTCAGACGACTACTGTAAAGAACTAACAATGGTGAAGGTTGGTCTGTCGGACTAAAGTTTCGATTTTCTTTTGTCTGATCCCACATCCCTACAATATATCCTTTGGAGTTGATATCTATTCGAAAATAATCAGTATCAAAAGTTCGTACTTCATCAAAGTTACAACTTCCGAACATACATGCAAATAATGCATACGTTAATACATGTTTTTTCATAATATTTTATACCACATTTCTATCTTTATTTAGATGCACTCATGATGTTTATTCTTCTTTGTTTTCCTTCTACAGACAAGCACCATGCACCTTTCCTGGTTTCACAAAGATAAGTGATTTACTTTAGAAATCGTATCTGTTTGATTTGCTTTTTAGATAGAAAGCACCTTTCCCATCTTTTAGAATAATCCTTTACACACAAAAGTTTTTTATAAGAATAACAAAGATTCATATCCTAAGATTTTATAATTGTAAAAGAACCATCTCTATTTCTCACTAAAATGAATCAAGCATATCTTAGGCATAAGATTAGTAACAGAATGATAATCATATCGTGTACCATATTTTGTATATGTAATAAATAGGCTAAATCATCATATGTAAAACTACTGTTGGGTACAGTAAGTTCTTTTATTATGGATTTCCTTCGTTTCATTTTACTCTGTGTGCGATAATCGTGATTTTTTCTCCATCCGTCGGCGATTTCTGCCGGAGAAAAGCCATAAAAAGTAATGGTATAAATACAATATGCGGCTATTTCCTCTTTACAAAGTTTTATATTCTGTGACAAGACAATCTCTTTGGCCAATTCATTTTCCCAAAAGTCTGCATTTAAAGATTGCGCGCTGCCCCAATCATCTTCTTTTATTATATGGACTTCTCCACAATATTGGGAATCGGACTTCATACTGCGAAAAATGTCATATGCTTTCCAGAAAGCATAAATATTATCGAAATGTCCTACCATGATTTCTTTTAAATACGCAGTAAATCATCAAACTCGACTTCCATTATCAAATCTTTTAGCGTCATAATTACTCTATTTTAAGATTCTATATGCAAAATAAAGCCACTTCTATGCCGAGCTATTGCACAAGTTTATAATTTAACAGGCCCCATGTCACTTTGAAGAATATATTCATTCCAGGCATTACATTCATTGTATTACCTGTATGCTACGGCATAAATCTCACATCCATATCTCTGTGCAAAGCGCACCGTATTCATCGTACCACTTTTCAGAGCGCATTGAACCGCCATAACCTTTTTCGACAAAGCTTCCTGTAACCGACTTCGAGCAAACAAACGTGCAGGACTTTCATTCCGAAAGGTTGTTCTAATACAATTAAACCGCCTTTGTTTATAATTTCTTGCTGCAGGAACGTGTCCACTTTGGGGTGGACAATATTCAAGCCGGATGCAACGCCGCTATGGTTTTCCATTTGCATCTACGCAGCCTTGATGAGCAGCGGCATCACATGCCAATCCATTCACGATGATATTTCCTTGTAACGCATACTTTTTCGCTAATTGATAAGCAATATCGTATCCGATGCGATCAGCGTTTTGTGAACCTATGATAGCAATAGAGTTTTCCTTTTGATAAAGTAAATCCTTATTTCCTGACAGATAAATTACAGTCGAAGCCTCTGTCCCAATTCGGGTAAACGAAGCCGGACAATCTCTGCATAATAAGGGATGGTGTCAATTCCGGCTTCTTTTTGTTCCTCTATAATCATTTTTGCTTTTGCAAAAGTGGCCTTATCATTTCCTGTAATTCCTGCTCATCTTTACTACATATATCAGAATAACGAAACCTCAACAAGTGCAAGCATATTAATTCTTCTATTGAAAATTCCTTTTCCATATATTCATCTGTTTTTGGCAAAGTTGAGTGAAGGTTGTACCAATATAAAGCGCACTTACGTAATTTATTTCATCTTGTGCTTTGATACAGCATATTTTTGATAGAACTTTGTTTGCTAAAACTCTTGGACTCTCTTTTGAGAATAAAAGATTCTTGCTATTTTCACATTAGAATTGTATAACCATAAAACGATTAATTATGAATACATTATCAGAAAAATTAACTAAACATTATGGCGAAAAGTGGGAGGACCTGATGAAACAACTTGAAGCCAACGATCTACGAGACAAATTGCAATGTCCGTTCTTGATTTCTCTATATCTCTCAGGACAAGAAAGGGAAGAAAGAGAAAAAGCACAAGAAACCGATAATGGTTGGTATGCCAAAAAAGCTGATGCCGAGCATGAAGAATGGTATACCAAAGCAGACCTAAAAATTATGTTTTTTGGGAGAGAACCAAATTGGTGGGTGAGATATAATGAAGAAGGTGAAGATCCTGCTGATGTAGGTAGGGTTATGGCAGTATATGAGGATTATCTAGATGATAATTATAATGTTACTGATGCACATTTTATAAAGAAGGAATAGACCATAGAAATAGATTTCTTCTTTTGGGCATTAATGGAATAATGTCAGGCATTAGGGATTTATTAAAAGATTTCCCCGGGAAACGGGTTTCATTAATATGGAATGAAATTTCCAAATTATCTAAACGAAAAGGAGAAGGAGGAGAAGCCGTCAATGCTTTTGAACATGACATTGAGAAAAGATTCTTTCACGTCATTCCAGAAGAAATCAAAATATTGAAACCTGATATCATTATATTCCTTACCGGACCTAAAGAGGCAAAGTATTGTGACTACATCAGAGAGAATTTCAATATTATAGGTGAGCCAATTGCTATCTCTGGTCTATCCACAAATGATGTAGAGAAGTTAGAAATAGAGGGCATCAAGCTGGCATATTTAACTCATCACCCAGGATATATGCCAAAAGGGGAAAAAGCCAATGACTTTCATTGGAAACTTTACGATGCCATTCTTAAGGATATCAAAGAAAATATCGACCAACTATTAAAGAAAGAATAACTTGTGAATCACTTTGGCACAACCAGACCTCATCTTTGCATTCGAACAGATGGAAAGGTGAGGTTTCGTCTTTCCTATATACAACTTAAAAGCCTGAAGAATATGGAAAAGAAAAGCAAAGTGGTAAGCAAACGCTTGCAAAAGCATTTGAAGGAATTGATACGTAATGGGCAACTTGAAGAAGCAGCAATACAGCTTGAACCTATTGCGCAAGAAGGTAATCACAATGCACAATACCAATTAGGGAAACTGCTTTTTGATATCATGAGAGACAAAAAAGACTATACAGGCATAGAGAAAGTAGTCTATTGGTATGAAGAGGCTGCTAAACAAGGGTGTGCCAAAGCAATGGAAGCTCTTGGAGAGCTGTACTTTCCCGGAACCTGGGATGCTTGTATGAGGGATGTGAAACAATCTCCTACATTTACGCTGCAAACAGACTTAAGCAAGTCGTTATCTTATTTTGTGCAAGCTTCTGAAAAGGGAGAGCGATTATGGACTCATTCCTGCTCATTATCTAATCTGTTCCACTCCGTGACTGCTACAGTTGATATGAAAAATGAAGTTATGCAGACTGTGTTGGTTCTTGCCCGAAAAGGAAATTGTGATGCGGCATATCATTTGCTTAATGAATGGTGGTGGCATTTCAGACGTCCTGATAGAATACCGGATATTCTTTATCTGACACAGAAGGATTGGCTTCATGCGGATTGGTTTCTCGCATTATTGAATTATGAAGTCGAATGTCAGAAAAGGGGAGAACATACGAAAGATGCGATAAGGCTATTGGATGATTTCGCAAAGAAAGGCAACCGGGAAGCCTTGAATATGTTGACGGATACAGGGTTGCAAGTCGGTGGCTTAGTAGCTTGTTGGGCTGGGGATATCCATTATGAATGCCAAGAATATGAGAAAGCTTTGGAATGCTACGTAGCAGGGGAAGATTTTTGTAAACTCGGTGAGATGTATGAGCAAGGCGAAGGTACCGCACCCGATGCAGCGAAAGCATTCCATTATTACGTAGAAGCGGAAGATTATTACAATATGGGACTGTATGAACAGGGTATCGGTGTGGGAAAGGATTTGCAAAAGGCTTTTGAGTGTTATTATAAAATCGTTGATAGAGAAATCTATGAATCTGACTCAGAGGAATGGAAAGAAGAAATCCTGTCTACTCGCCGTGCATTTCGTCGTTTAAAGAAGATTCTGTTCGCACAAAAAGATGAGATAAAATTGACAGTTGTCACGAAAGAAACGGAATCCATTTGCGGTTTCTCGGTCACCGGTTATGGAGATTGCCGGTTCACGATAGATTGGGGTGACGGAAAAACGGATGAGATAAACCATGAGAAAGAAGAAGTAATTCATACGGAACATACGTATTCAAGAAAAGGAAAATGGAATATCTGCCTAAGAAGCGATGAAACACATACTATTACCTCTTTTCACTATACTTGTGAGGCGTGTACGTTGAAAGCATTGAATGTAACACTATGTCCGATACTGACGGACTTGTATTGTGTCAATCAAGCATTGAAGTGTTTGGATGTCTCTCGGAATCCGAGATTGGAACGGTTGGTTTGCCGTAGGAATAAACTACAAACGCTGAACATTCGAAAGAATAACCATCTTACCCAACTTGATTGTTCTGACAATCCATTGAATTATTTGAATTGGCATCCGCGATACTCGGCATTGCTCCATGTTTGTATCCAAAACACCACATTGCTTCCAGACCAATATGGTTTACTTGATGATTTGTTAAAGAGAAATGATGGCCGTGAAGTGAATGCTATTTCAAAAGACTCTTTTGAGAAACTTCACCTGAATTTGGCTTACTATATGCGATGCAGCAATTGGAAAGACATCAAGGAAGAAGTGAAAAACGGTGTAACCAGTAGGAAAATACATACATGGGAAAAATACCGTCAGGCTTTTGCTAAAATTTGTTCTATGCAAGTAGACAAAACCAACACTGACAGCAAATGGAAAATTGTCAGCGATGGTTGGGTTCATGGCGAATATAATTTAGGAAACGGCGATTACTCTCCACAAGACATAGAAGATGTTCACATGTCATGGAGTGAATGGTTGGCAACGCCTGTAGAAGTGGTAGAAAAAGAAGGGTGGATAATGCTGCCGCTTACAAAATCTTCCGAAATAGCCGGTCAGTGTTTTTTAGGCATGACTTATGAAAACAAATGGTGTGATATAAACCTGTTAAGAAGCCGGAATTTTAACTTGTAATTGAACTTTATTATTAAACCGATGATATTAGATTATAAAGGAAAGCGTCTGTTTGCATTTTCAGACACACATGGACGACATCGAGATCTAATCATTCCACAAAGTGTAAACATCTTGATTTGTGCCGGGGATGTCGTATCTGACTTTCATGAAAACGGACTGGAAGATTTTTCCAGACATTATATAATAAAGGACGTTTCAGTCTGAACGATAACGTTTCCCATTTTGGTCAATAATATGCTGGCATATCAAATGGGCTTCCACCCAGAAATCATTTAACCGCAATAAGTCCGGGATGGAATAAGGCTTGTGCGTACAAATGTCATGTACAGCATGGCATACGACAAGGTGTTCCAATTCCGGATGGTGTAAATGTCCTTCTGCCCATATCTCACCGTCATCCAGGAAATTCACACATCCCAACTGCTCATCCGTCATATCAACTGTGTTTTTAGGCGAGTAATCACAGGAACATTCTTCAATTTCGACAAGTCCGTCATAACCATCTTCAAGCAAATTGTAAATCAATTCAATCATGTAAGCAAAATCGGAACCATAATAGCTAATTCCAGAATGGAATCATCTCCGTTATACACATATTTCAACGTGCCACGAATCACATAGTCATCATCGAAAGACGTATCTTTAGGACTATCAATATACGGTAAAGATTTGCCATACGATGATACAGTTTCCTGGTCAATCCATAAAGCAATTGGTTTACTGCTTCAAAACGTTTGATTTCTTGTGGCGTGGTCTGAAACATCCGATTGAGAATCAAACTCCGTGTACCTATCAGGTCTTGTATCTTTTCTATTTGTGTAGCACCGATATGTCTCAAATCAAGATTCCTTTTTTCTTGTCTGTTCATCAATCTTTTGATTTTCGCTTCCACTTCTAATAGCAGAGCCCGTTTTTCATCTATATTATTTTCCTGATAGATGTAGTCTGTCAAATCGTTAGCGTATAAATCCATGACCATCTTATTTAATGATATTACCAAAGTAAACAGGTTTTGTGCCAAACCAAAGCACAAGAATATTTTGCTGCATAGCAGAAAAATCTTTTCAGCAAATGCTTTAATATGGCATAACTTTATACGAACTTTGCTTTATCAATCTTAAAAAACTCTACATCATGGAACAATTGACATTCAAATCTTTGCTATCCCAATTCAGTTTTGATGATATCTTAACTGATTTCAAAACCCTGTATCAAATAAATGCGCCTGAATCATTTCAAGGAACCGATTGAGAGGCTTACCGAAAAATATACCAATATCTTCAAAACTTGAAGCCTCGGAATCGAAATACTCCATCTATCTAGCATCCCGTTGGGGACGATGTTCACTTGAAGTTGATATGAATTGTGCTATCTATAATAAAAACATAGATGAAATTATTCAGCCTATGGCGACCTATTCCCCTTGGTCTGAAGTATTGGACATGAAAATTACTGTTGAATATGATATAATAATAACTCCACAAGAATTAACTGCGGGATTATTTTGGGAGATCACTTATTACGGAGTAAAGAATGCAAAAGTACCCTAAAAATTTTTAGTTGACCAATTGTATATACTTTCTAACTAATACAAACTTATGGTAAAAGATTTATTCGACAAATACATTTGGCTGGTAGATACCATCTATAGGGCCGGCAAAATCACATTTGAGGAAATCAATGAACGTTGGCTCCGCTCACGGTTAAGTGATGGAGAAGATATTCCATTAAGAACCTTTCACAACTGGCGCACTGCTATAGAACAAACTTTTGATATAAATATCGGCTGTAACCGGAAAAGAGGTTACTATTATTATATCGAGAATGCGGATGATATGCAAAAAGGAGGAATCCGTAATTGGTTGCTCAATACGTTCACTGTCAATAATCTGATAAACGAAAGTCATCATTTAAAACGGAGAATTCTGTTCGAAGAAATTCCCTCCGGCAGAAAATATCTTACGCCTATTATTGAAGCCATGCGTGACGGACTGGAAATAGAGTTATATTATCAAAGCTATTGGTACGAAGAACCCAGCACTTATACATTACAACCTTATTGCATCAAAGTATTCAAGCAAAGATGGTATGTGATTGGTTTTTGTAAAGAACGGAATGATATCCGCACTTTTTCTTTGGATAGAATACTGCAATTAAATACATTAGATACAAAATTTACTTATCCAAAGGATTTTGATCCGGAGGCTTACTTCGCGGACTATTTCGGCATTATGATTGAAAATAAGAAGTTGGAAACTATCCGCATTAGAGTTTATGGAATGCATGTGCAGTATATTCGTGCTTTACCCTTACACCATTCTCAACGTGAAATCGAGACTACAGAGGATTATTCTATATTTGAATACAGCATGAAACCGACATTGGATTTTAAGCAAGAATTGCTTTCAAGAGAAGCAGAAGTGGAAGTCCTTTCTCCTTCATCTTTCCGAGAAGAAATAATTCAGTCAGTGAATGAGATGGCTTCATTATACAACAAACAATAGAATATCATTTACAGAATAGTGTAAGTGAATATCTTTAAATCCAATTATCTATACTTTCGACTGGGAACAAAACGGGAACAATAAATATAAAACAAAATCGGCTAAGTGCTATTTTTAGCTACTTAGCCGATTTCTTTGTACCCAGACCCGGGGTCGAACCGGGATGGATTTTACTCCACTGGTGTTTGAGACCAGCGCGTCTACCGATTCCGCCATCTGGGCATCTCTATCGAATTGCGTGGCAAAGGTAATACTTCTTTTCATATAAGCAAAATATTAATGTGTTTTTTTACAAAAAGAATCATTCTCTATTTGTCCAAACATCGAGATCTTTCTGAAGAAAGAACCTATTATTTGTTAAACAAGAATGAAAATTACATTCCATAATATTTGCAAAACAGCAATAAATATTTTCCTTTCCCCAGATAAAAGATTCAGAAGAAAATCCTTCCATATCATAACATTTCTATTTCAAATCTTCCAAACATACAAAAAATTGCGAGCAAAAAAAGAAATTTATATCACCAAAACTTTTTCTTATTCCTTTTTTCTTATTTTTGCACTGCAATGTAATTTCTAAAAAAATACATATGAGAATACAAAAAATCTTGTCGATAATATTATTGTCGGGCGCATTCTGCAATGGAGTTTCTCAAGAAATTTATAATAACCCTATTGTTGATTTAGACTTGCCCGATCCCACAATTATAAAAGCAGACGACGGTTCTTTTTATCTGTACACGACCGAAACTGTCCGGAACCTACCAATTCTTCATTCCACCAACCTCACTGATTGGGAAATGATCGGTACCGCTTTTACAGATGAAACTCGTCCCAACTTTGTCCCCGGCGGGGGAATCTGGGCTCCGGATATCAATAAAATTGGCGATAAATACGTTCTTTATTATTCCATGTCCACATGGGGAGGCGAATGGACCAGCGGAATCGGAGTCGCAGTTGCCGACCGGCCTGAGGGGCCATTTAAGAATTGCGGGAAATTGTTCCGCAGCAATGAGATGGAAGTCCAAAATTGCATTGATCCTTTTTACATAGAAGATAACGGACATAAATATTTATTTTTCGGAAGTTTCCGCGGAATTTATGTCGTAGAACTGAATGACGACGGGCTATCGGTGAAGAAAGATTTCAGACGATTGCGGGTGGCCGGAACAGCTTACGAAGGAACTTACATACACAAACGGGGAGATTTTTATTATCTGTTCGCATCTATCGGCTCTTGTTGCGAAGGGGCCAAAAGCACTTACACCACTGTTGTAGGCCGATCAAAGAATCTTTTCGGCCCTTACTGGAATAAAAAAAACAAATCCATGCTCGACAATCAGCATGAAGTCTTAATACATAAAAATGAAACATTTACCGGTACCGGGCACAATTCCGAGATCGTTCAAGACAAGAACGGAAACGATTGGATATTTTATCACGGAGTAAAACTTGCGGAACCTGAAGGACGGGTACTTTTAATGGATCGTATAGAATGGATAGACGGATGGCCCGTTGTAAAAGGAAACAGTCCTTCAACAGAATCGCCGGTGCCCGAATTTTAAATATCACAAAAAACAAAAAAGAAGATGGAAAGCAATATCAAAGATTCGGAACGATTAGTGTGGGTAGATGTCATTCGTTTTTTTGCAATCTTAATGGTCATCGGTGTACATTGTATCGATCCTTTCTACATATCCCCTGCAATGAAAGGCATTCCGGAGTACACATCTTGGGCCGCTATCTACGGTTCTTTTTTCCGTCCGTCCGTTCCTTTATTTACCATGATGACGGGCTTATTGCTGCTTCCTGTAAAACAACCGATGGGAGCATTTTATAAAAAACGGATTTACCGCATACTATTTCCGGTCATCATTTGGTCGTTTTTATACAACATCTTCCCCTATCTCACCGGAGTATTCGGACTACCCAAAGAAATTATCGGCGACTTTTTCTGTTATACGCAAGGCAGCGAATCTCAAGCATTAGGCGATTCATTAAAAGACGTCGCAATGATTCCGTTTCAGTTCTCATTCAAGGAAAATCACATGTGGTATATGTACCTGCTGTTAGGACTATATTTATATATGCCGATCTTCTCGGCCTGGATAGAAAAAGCCACAAACAAAGAAAAAAGAATTTATCTGCTGATTTGGTTTATTTCCTTATTTTTACCATACATGGCCGCGTACATCGCACCACTATTCGGCGTACGTTACCTTTTTGGCGAAGCGACATGGAATGCTTTCGGATTGTTTTATTATTTCGCCGGGTTTAACGGATACCTCATTTTAGGACATGTTCTGAAACAAATGAAAGATCTTGATTGGAAGAAAACGCTTTCCATTTGCATTGTCCTGTTTGCTGTCGGATATTATGTAACATTTTCCGGATTCTCCGCCGCAGCAGCCAATCCGGAAGCCACAGAGTCGGATATGGAATTATTCTTTACCTTCTGCAGTCCGAACGTGGCCATCATGACAGCAGCGGTCTTCTTATTACTCAAGAAAGTGCATATTCGTAATAAAACATTGGTACATTTACTGGCAAACATGACGAAATGTGGTTTCGGTATTTACATTATTCACTATTTTGTGGTGGGACCTTTTTTCTTGCTGATAGGCCCCTCATCGTTGCCTATTCCCCTGCAAGTTCCTGTCATGGCGATTTGTATTTTTGCCGTTTCATGGGCTTTTACAGCAGTTGTCTACCGGCTGTTAGAAAAAAAAGCCGTATATATCATGGGATAAACCATTGTAAATATCGCTCAACTCCACAATATATACAAAACAATAATATTTAATCATTTATCTAAAAACAAATAAACATTATGAAGAAATCATTATTCTTTTCGTTACTTGTATCAGCCACACTGGTAGGATGTGCAGGCGGACAAAAAGGTACATCAGGCTTAACCGAGTCTGGCCTCGATCCGCAAAAATTTATCACCGACGTAAACGGACAAAAAACCGAGCTGTTTGTTCTGAAAAATAAGAATAACATGGAGGTATGCGTAACCAACTTTGGTGGAAGAATTGTCTCTATTATGGTTCCAGACCGCGACGGAAATATGCAAGATGTCGTGCTCGGTTTCGACTCTATCCAGGATTATATAAAAAATCCGTCCGACTTCGGAGCAACAATCGGACGATATGCTAATAGAATAGGGCAAGGACGTTTCACCCTTGACGGCACAGAATATCAATTGCCACAGAATAATTATGGTCATTGTCTCCACGGAGGTCCGAACGGATTCCAGTATGCTTTATTCAACGGAACGAAAATAAACGATCAGGTTGTCAAGCTGACTTACCAGTCAAAAGACATGGAAGAAGGTTTCCCCGGCAATTTGAACTGCTCGGTTACTATGAAACTGACAGACGACAATGCCATTGTTCTCAGTTACGAAGCGACAACAGACAAACCGACCGTCGTAAACCTTACGAATCATTCTTACTTTAATCTGGACGGTAATCCGGCAAATGACAACTCAGACCAGCTGTTGTATGTAAATGCCGACAGCTACACTCCGTGCGACAGTACCTTTATGACAACAGGAGAAATACTTCCCGTTGAAGGAACTCCGATGGACTTCCGCACTCCGACTGCAATCGGTTCACGAATCAATGAGGATTTTATCCAACTGAAAAACGGATTAGGCATCGACCATAATTTCGTATTGAATACAAAAGGCAACATTGATCAGGTTTGCGCATCGCTGGAATCACCCAAAACCGGCATCAAACTGGAAGTATTTACCGACGAGCCCGGTATCCAAATTTATACCGGTAATTCTTTGGACGGCACATTAAGCGGAAAGAAACAAATCGTTTACAAATACAGAACAGCCGTATGTTTGGAAACACAAAAATACCCCGATACTCCAAACAAACCCGATTGGCCTTCATGCGTACTGCGTCCGGGAGAAAAATATACCAGCCATACGATCTTTAAATTTTCTGTTGACAAATAAACTAATATACTGAAATATGGGAAAAAGGCAAAGAAGATACACTGTTTTTCATTTCTTGGTTGCCGGATTTGGAGCGGTCATGGTTTCGTGTACCGCTCCAAATTTAAAAGAAGCAACCGTAGTGGAACGTCCCAACACGGATAATGTATGCGCCAATTATACCGTAAATCGCGAACCTCTCAAGCAGTTGAATTTCATAAAATTGCCCGTTGGTAGCATAAAACCTGAAGGCTGGCTGCGTAAATACCTGGAGCTTCAACGCGATGGCCTGACCGGCCATTTGGGAGAAATCAGCATGTGGCTCAGCAAAGATAACAATGCATGGCTGTCGGAAGGCGGAGATCACGGATGGGAAGAAGTTCCCTACTGGTTAAAAGGTTACAGTAGCCTGGCATATACATTGGGAGATGAAAAGATGATTTCCGAAACGAAATTCTGGATCGACCGCGTACTTGCAAGTCAACAAGAAAACGGATTTTTCGGTCCTCGAAACGAACGCGACGGAAGACCGGAACTGTGGGCGCACATGGTCATGTTATGGTGCCTGCAATCATACTACGAATACAGCAACGATCAGCGTGTCATCGACCTAATGACGCGTTATTTCCATTGGCAGCTCACCATTCCCGACGATAAATTCCTTAAAGATTACTGGGAAAACAGCCGGGGAGGCGATAATATGGTCAGCGTGATATGGCTGTACAACCGCACAGGAGATGAAAAACTACTCGAACTGATAAAGAAAATACATCGTAATACGGCCGATTGGACGAACCCCGCTACCCTACCCAACTGGCACAATGTCAATATTGCCCAATGTTTTCGGGAACCGGCAACGTATTATATGCTCACAGGCGATTCGACAATGCTGCAAGCTTCATACAACGTTCAGGAACTGATCCGCCGCGTTTGCGGACAAGTGCCGGGAGGAATGTTCGGGGCGGACGAGAATGCGCGCATGGGATATATCGATCCTCGCCAAGGCGTAGAGACATGTGGTATGGTAGAACAAATGGCGTCCGATGAAATCATGCTCCGCATTACCGGAGATCCCATGTGGGCGGAACATTGCGAAGACGTGGCATTCAACTCTTATCCTGCCGCCGTAACAGCCGACTTCAAAGCATTGCGTTACATTACCTCGCCCAACCATGTAATCAGCGATTCCCAAAACCACCATCCCGGAATAGACAATAGTGGTCCGTTCCTCTCCATGAATCCGTTCAGCAGCCGATGCTGTCAGCACAATCATTCACAGGGATGGCCGTATTACGCCGAGCACCTTATCCTTGCAACCCCCGATGGAGGAGCCGCAGCCGCACTATATGCTGCATGCCAGGCCACAATGAAAGTGGGACAAGGTAAAGAAATCCGGTTGCATGAAACAACGAATTATCCATTTGAAGAGAAGATCTCGTTTACCATTGAATGCGACGAGTCTGTGGAATTTCCTTTTTATTTACGCATACCTTCATGGACAGACGCGGCAAGCATCGAAATCAATGGGAAAAAAGTTTCCGTTGTTCCGCAAAAAGGACAATATGTTTGCCTGAACAGAACGTGGGAAAATGGTGACAACATCGTGTTAAATCTGCCGATGAAGCTCGACATACACACATGGCAAGCCAATAGAAACAGCGTAAGTGTGAATTACGGTCCGCTCACCATGTCGCTAAAAATAAAAGAACGCTACGAGAAAAAAGACAGTAAGTCGACAGCTATTTACGATTCAAAATGGCAGGAAGACGCAGATCCCGAGGCATGGCCAACATGGGAAATCTATCCTGACTCACCTTGGAACTATGCTTTAGTCACCGGGAACGATTTGTCTGCAAGCAACATGGAAGTTGTTCATAAAGCATGGCCGGCCGATAATTTTCCATTCACGCAGGAAAATGTTCCGCTGGAAATAAAAGCTTTCGGAAAACGTATCCCTTCATGGCAGATAGACAAGACAGGTTTATGCGGAGTTCTCCCTCCGGAAAATGCTTACAAAGAAGAAAAAGAAACCATAACTCTCATTCCTATGGGAGCAGCACGTCTACGTATCTCTGCATTCCCGAATGCAAAAGAATAACACCCCGGTATCTTTTTCCAATAAACACTTGTTCGCTTATATATTTTTATCCAAATCCTTTTCCCTTATCTTCGGGAAAAGGATTTGGATTTTATGGCGTTCTCCTCTTCCTTAAACGCGTTCTTCATACAAAAAGAACCGCACAGACATAAAAAAAGTTTGCCTTCCGACAAACTTTCTCTGCTCTTCAGGTTGGACTTGAACCAACGACCCTCTGATTAACAGTCAGATGCTCTAACCGACTGAGCTACTGAAGAAGATTCTATAAAACAACATGAATTTCAAAAAGCTCTTCAGGTTGGACTTGAACCAACTACCCTCTGATTAACAGTCAGATGCTCTAACCGACTGAGCTACTGAAGAAGATTTTTCTTTTCAATTGTGCCTGCAAAGGTAAGAGGTTATTTCGAAATATGCAACACCTTTCGGGAAAAATATAATGTAACAGACAAAAGAAAGTTAAATATTAATGCTTTTCATAGAGTGAAACAGAATAATATGTTTCTTTGTACAAAGGAATAAACAACAAAAAGAATCAATATGAAATTAAGAAATACGGTTATAGGCGCCTTCATTGTTCTAATCGGATTTGGCTTAACCGGCTTTACAAACGATGAAGACGATCGTAATTTTCAAATATCAAAAAACCTCGATATTTTCAATGCAATCTTTAAAGAACTGGATTTGTTCTACGTAGATACCATACAACCCGACAAAATGATTCAAGAAGGTATCAACGGTATGCTCATGGAAACAGATCCTTATACCGTATATTACCCGGAAGAAAAAATGGAGAGCCTGAAAGAGATGATAACGGGCAAGTACGGCGGTATCGGTGCGGCGATTCGTTATTATAAAACAAAAGATCGTATCGTAATAGCCGAGCCGACAGAAGGAATGCCAGCTGCCGAGACCGGAGTAAAAGCCGGAGATATTATCTTGTCCATTGACGGCAAAGAGATGACACGCGACGGGATCGAACCCCAGAAATTCTCGCAAAAAGTAAGCGATGCCTTGCGGGGAGAGCCCGGAACGTCTTTCATCTTAAAAGTGGAACGCCCGCAGAAACAAGACAGTACAATACTGGAATTTAAAATTACGCGCAAAAGTATCCGGACAAACCCGGTGCCTTATTACGGACTTGTTCAGGACAGCATTGGCTATCTTTTCCTAACAGGCTTTACCGACAACAGTTCGAAAGATGTAAAGAAAGCATTCATTGAACTAAAACAACAAGGAGCAAAGTCAATGATTATCGATTTGCGTGACAATGGCGGCGGCTCCCTTCAGGAAGCTATCGACATTGTAAATCTGTTTGTCCCGAAGGGAAAAGAGATTGTCACTACGAAAGGTAAGTTACCCCAATCGCAAAGTTCGTTCAAAACAGAGAACGAACCGGTCGACACGGACATACCACTTGCCGTATTAGTCAACGGCAATACGGCTTCTGCATCGGAAATAGTGAGCGGATCGCTGCAAGACCTTGACCGCGCTGTTATCGTTGGGACACGTACTTTCGGGAAAGGTTTGGTACAAACCACCCGCGCATTACCATACAACGGGACGCTTAAAGTCACCACTTCAAAGTATTACATCCCCAGCGGGCGCTGCATACAAGCCATTGATTACGCCAAGCGAAACGACGACGGACTGGTAATGCGTACACCGGACAGCCTGACGAATGTATTTTACACGGCGGCAGGTCGTGAGGTTCGTGACGGCGGAGGCATTCGTCCGGACGTGGAAGTAGAAGCAAGCAAATTCCCGAATATCTTATTTTATCTGGTTAATGAAGATATAATATTCGACTATGGTACTCAATATTGCCTGAATCATCCGGCTCTAACTTCCGCCGAATCCTTCTCACTAACGGATTCCGACTACGAGGATTTCAAGAAATTAGTAAAGACACGTAACTTTACTTACGACAGACAAAGCGAAAAATTATTGCAAAGCCTCAAGGAAGTTGCCGAATTTGAAGGCTATATGGAAAGTGCATCGGCGGAATTTAAGGCATTGGAGGAGAAGTTAAATCACAACCTCGACCGCGACTTGGATCATTTTAAAACGCCAATAAAGAAACAAATCGAGCAGGAAATCGTGACACGTTATTTCTATCAACGGGGAGCGGCCATGCAACGTTTAAAAGATGACGATGACTTAAACAAGGCAATCGAAATCCTACAATCTCCGAACCAATATGCAAAAATCTTATCCGCCCCTGCGAAGTCTGACAAATAAGAACAAAGAAAATACAGAAAAAAGCCTCCGCGTTTCTTCTAAAACGCGGAGGCTTTTTTTCTAATCATATACATTCAGCAAAAGAAAACTACCCCATCATTTAAAGATAACGTGTGAAGGAATTTACACAGACAATACTTTCCGCACAAACTCATTACCGCATCTTATACCTTATTCAATTCATCATCAGAACAAATTTCGGCAATCTTTCGCTGACGTAATGCCATTTATTCCGTATCGGGCGACACGGATTTTCTTTTTTAAGAAGCCTTTTATTCTTCTACTTCACGGAAATCTTCTTTTCCAACTCCGCACACGGGACAAACCCAATCATCGGGCAAATCTTCAAAAGCCGTGCCCGGTTCAATTCCGTTGTCGGGATCTCCTACTTCAGGATCATACACCCAATCGCAAACAGTGCAAATGTACTTTTTCATAATTTTCCTATTTTTTTCGTGTTAATAAACCATCTCATTGCAAAGATGAAGAACAAATATACGGAAAAATTCTTTAAACAAATTCTTTCTGCAAGACATTTTTCAACTCTTCCATTCCCTCCGAAGCTCCTTTGCGAATGACGTTGATTTTATGTCCCGACGTCACTTTCACCTCTTTGGGATCTATCAAATAAACCGGAACACCGGGGCGGACATAATTCAGCAAGCCGGCCGCCGGATAGACATTCAACGATGTACCGATGATAACGAAGATGTCGGCACTTTCGGTGTACTCGATAGCCTTTTCAATCATTGGCACAGGTTCGCCAAACCAAACGATAAACGGACGAAGTTGCGAGCCGTCGTCTGCCTTATCGCCCCAATGCACTTCATAGTTCTCCGGCCGAAGTTCCCGAATAAACTTCGGATTATTCGGTTGCAAACTCGACGTTACTTTCGTCAGTTCCCCGTGCAGATGTATTACATTCCTGCTGCCGGCCCGCTCATGCAAGTTGTCCACATTCTGCGTAATAACCGTAACTTTGAACTGATTTTCAAGTTCGGCCAGCAACAAATGTCCTTTATTCGGCTGAACGGACAACAGCTGTTTCCTGCGCTCATTATAGAAGTTTATCACGAGCTTCGGGTTGGCAGCATAACCTTCAGGCGTTGCCACTTGTTCCACCGGGTAACGTTCCCATAAACCACCGGCGTCGCGGAAAGTACTGATTCCGCTTTCCGCACTCATCCCGGCACCTGTCAATACCACAAGATTCTTCATCGTTGTATTATCTTTTTATCTTCTTTTTCCTGTTTAACAGAAGCAAGTTACAAGAATTTATTCGAATAAACAAATGAAAAAACACATTCTTCCGTTCAAATCCGGGATATAAAACAAGCACACAACGAGTGTTACAAAAAGACTTCAAGCGGAATAATTTCTCATGAAATCCACATAAAGCAGGATACACAAGGCAATCTGTTCCGCCCGGTTATGCTATCTTTATACCCCGTTACGGGAAACATGGAGCTTGCAATGGCTTGAATTTCTCGCAAACGATAGTTATATTTGCCACAGAACATGCGGATTTTTTCATAAAAACGCCGCTGTCTCCGAATAAAAACATAACGATATTTTTTTCAGACACACATGACACCTACAAAAACCTTTCGTTTCTGCATTTTATTATTTGCATTGTTTTGCCACAGTTTATGCATTTTTGCGCAATATCCCGTGAAGATTCATTCTCACAACGACTACACGCGTATCTCCCCTTTCTACGAGGCTTATGCACAAAAAGTGTATTCCATCGAGATAGACATGTACTACCTCAACAATACATTCTACGTTTGCCACAATGAAGAAGACATAAATCCCGACAAGACATTCGAATCGCTTTATTTAAAACCTCTGCAGTTTCTTTACCACACAAACGGCGGAAAACCCTGGCCCGACACCACCCGTCCGTTGCAATTAATGATCGAAATCAAATCGAACAACGCAGACGATTATCTGAACGCGCTTACCCGCAACTATCTGCAACAGCATCCGGAAATATTCGATCCGGCACAAAATCCGAATGCCGTGCGCATCGTCATAACAGGACATATACCGTCGCCCGATAAATTCTCACGTTATCCCGAATACATCTTATTCGACGGTGACCTGAACATTGAGTACACTCCCGAACAATTATCGCGTGTGGGACTGTTCAGCATGAACTTCAAAAGCCTGTCTTCCTGGAACGGAAAAGGCTCTTTAACCCGCGAAGACAAGGAAAAGGTCTCGGCCGCCATCAAGAAAGCCCACAGCTTAGGAAAAGAAATCCGCTTTTGGGGTTCCCCGGACAACCTTACCACATGGAACACTTTCCACAATATGGGCGTAGATTATATCAATACTGATCGTGTGGAAGACTGCGCGCGCTTCTTCTCCGACTGGCATAACAAGACATACGTTATAGCAGACAATCTCCCGGCAGACACGACAGCCAAAGTAACACGCACGGAACTTCTGGATAAAACAACGCACGATTTTGCAGGATTCCGGAACAATAAGCTGCAAATAACGGAACGAATTCCTCTATACAACCCGTCTTACCGGAATGACGGAGCAGACAAACCGGTAAAAAACGTCATCTTTTTAATCGGAGACGGCATGGGACTGGCTCAGGTTTCCGCAGCCGACCGGATAAACAACGGACTGAATATTCTTCTAATGAAGTTTTTGGGACTCATATCCACCTCGTCGCTTGATGCTTTTACCACCGATTCTGCCGGAGCAGGAAGCGCACTTTCCACCGGACGCCCCACGGCAAACCGACATATTTGTGCAAACGACAGCGGAGAAATCTATCCGCAAATCACCGATTTCTTCTGCAAAATAGAGAAAGACTGCGGAGTAGTTACTTTAGGAGACATAGCTGATGCTACCCCCGCAAGCTTTTACGGACACAACAAAGAACGGGACAATGCCGAAGCATTAACACGCGAATTGCTCACAGGGAAGCTCACTCTCCTGGCAGGAAGCGGAATGAAAAATTTCACAAACCGACAGGATAAACTGAATCTGGCCGCCGAACTTCAGGAAAAAGGCTACCGTTTTTTACGAAACTCCGACAGTATCCGCGCAGATATGGGCAGAGTAATCTGCATCGACGAAGCAATGAGCCGCCCCACGGAAAACGACAATCTCGACTTACTAGCCCGAACCACTCGAAATGCCATCGAGTTGCTTGACAAACATAATCCCAACGGTTTCTTCCTAATGATAGAAGGAGCAAAAATAGATTATGCAGGGCACTCCAACTGTTTTCCCGCATCCGTAGTCGAAACATTGGGATTCGACAAAGCGGTGGCCGAAGCCTTAAAATTTGCCGACAGCAACGGAGAGACACTTGTTATCGTTACAGGCGACCATGAAACGGGAGGTTTAACCCTAATCGACGGGAATAATGAAACAGGAGCCATCACGGCATGTTACATGACCGACGATCATACCCCGATAATGCTGCCGGTCTATGCGTACGGACCGCAGGCCCATAAACTGATAGGTAAATACAAAAATTATGAGCTTCCTCGGAAAATAATGAAAATCATGCAATGCCATTAACGATTATTGAGCATGATTTTTCCGTATTTTTGCACTTCTTTGAAGAAAAAAAGATACCTTTGTCGCGTCTCTAAAGAAGTATGCACTTAAAAACAAATCGTTACATATGGATAAATTCAGTTACGCCATCGGCCTGGGAATAGGCCAAAACTTAGCAAGCATGGGCGCGCGCGGAATTAATGTGGAAGACTTTGCACAAGCAATCAAGGACGTTTTGGATGGAAACAAGACAGCTATCACACATACCGAGGCACGCGAAATCGTAAACAAATACTTCTCTGAATTGGAAGAAAAGATGAATGCGGAAAATATAGCGAAAGGAAAAGCTTTCCTCGAGGAGAACAAAAAGAAACCAAACATCGTTACTTTACCCAGCGGACTGCAATATGAAATAATAAAACCGGGCAACGGTAAAAAACCGAAAGCCACCGACCGTGTACGTTGCCACTATGAAGGCACACTGATAGACGGAACTTTATTCGATAGTTCCGTAAAACGTGGAGAACCGGCCGTATTCGGTGTTAATCAAGTTATCAAAGGTTGGGTGGAAGCATTGCAACTAATGTCTGAAGGCGCCAAATGGAAACTGTACATTCCTTCCGAACTGGCTTACGGAGCACAAGGAGCAGGCGAAATGATCCCGCCGCACAGTACATTGATTTTCGACGTAGAATTAATTGAAGTATTATAATATAAAAACAAAAAGACCAATGAAAAAAGGAATTTTCATAATGATGGTGGCTGTAATATCCGGCCTGGCATCATGCACATCTCCGACACATAAAGGAGATATCAAGAACGGATTAGACTCGTTATCTTACATGATGGGAATCAGTGGAACGGGAGGTTTAATGCAATATGCGCAACGAAACTTAGGTGTTGACTCGGCCAATTTCGGAGATTTTATAAAAGGTATCGAACAAGGAACGAAAATCAAGGACGCGAAGGAGAAGGCATATTTGGCAGGTATCCAGATCGGCCAGCAAGTTTCCAACGACGATGCATTCCAAATGCTGAACAATCGTTACTTCGCCGGTGCGAAAAACGCGTCATTCAATAAAGATCTTTACATCGCAGGATTCCTTGCCACTTTAAAGAAGGAGGAAAAGATTTCTCTCGATTCTGCAGCAAACTTCATAAACATTTTCGGCCCGGGCATCAAAGCGGATGCAATGGAAAAGGAATATACCGAATACAAAAAAGAAAATGAAGAATTCCTTGCAAAGAATAAAGAGAAAGGAGGAATTAAAACAACACCCAGCGGCTTGCAATACCGCATCATCACTGAGGGTAAAGGTGCGATTCCTACCGACTCTTCACGAGTAAAAGTTAACTATAAGGGAACTTTAATCGACGGAACGGAATTCGACAATTCGTATGATCGCAAGAGACCTCTCATCTCAAATGTCGACAAAGTAATAAAAGGATGGCAAGAAGCTCTGACAATGATGCCGGTGGGCTCAAAATGGGAAATCTTCGTTCCTCAGGAATTAGGATACGGTGCTTCACAAACCGGAAGAAATATCAAACCTTTCTCAACGCTGATCTTTGAAATAGAATTACTGAACATAGAAAAATAAATATGCCACCAAACCCCGTAAAACATCGGGTAAAAACAAATAAAAGAATCTTGCCTTTGCTATAAAAGCTCGGCAAGATTCTTTCTTTTTTTACGCATATTTATTAATAAGGAAGGATTCGTTCAGGCTTTCTTTTCCTTTACATCGTTATGGGCTTCCACCACGTTTACCACATAATCGCCTAATTTTTCACACTCTTCAATGAGATCCATATAGTGAATGCCCATCTGATAATCGTACTCTTTATTGTTTATGTCTATGATATTCTGGCTTTTTAGTTGACTGCGGTAGTTATTGATTTCATTCTCCATATTAAATGATTTATTCACATCTATGGCATGATGCGTGTCCTCCACCGAAGCAATCATTTGGCTGAGTGCGTCATCCGTCAGTTGAAACATCTGGTAAATATGTTCATATTGCTTCGGGGTAAAGTCCGTACTCTCCCGGTGTTTCCGGTTGATCGTGCGCGCCAGATTATAACAACTATCGCCGATACTTTCTATTTCTGCGATTTCCCTCAACATCTCTCTTATCTGGATTTTGCTTTCCGAACTCAATCTTCCCTCTGAAACCTGAGTAAGATAATTGGCAATCTCCACCTCCATTCTGTCACTGATATTCTCATATTTCTCAATTCTACTGAATAATTTATTAAATTCATTTTCGTTTTTCATCGGAAGAAGATCACGCACCATACGGAACATGCGCTGGATGCGCTCGGCAAAAAGATTTATTTCTTTCCGGGCCTGCAGAAGGGATAATTCGGCAGTCGAAAGCAATCCGCTCGTAATAAACTGCAATCTGTATTCTTCCTCTTGTTCTTTCTGAGGAACAATCTTACAAACAACCTTCTCCATCTGGTTAACAAACCAAATTAATATCAGAACATTACAAACATTAAAGCACGTATGGAAAGCAGAAAGCTTAAATGATACGGCAACCCCGCCGGCCTCGTTTATATTCATTAGGTCTGTTATCAGCCAATCAACAAAATGAATAAACGGCTTGAACAGTATCAGTACCCATAAAACACCAAATACATTAAACATCAGATGCGCAACAGCAGCCCGCCGGGCCTGGGTGTTTGCCGTAATCGCCGCGAGATTTGCCGTGATAGTTGTCCCGATATTCTCTCCAAGAACCAGAGCCGCTCCCAATTCGAAGCTGATCCATCCGTTTGCACACATTATTAATGTGATCGCCATCGTTGCAGACGATGCCTGAACAATCATCGTAAGTACGGTTCCTATCAGCACAAAAAGTATAATAGAAAAGTAGCCCATGTCGGTATAGTTCTGCACAAACGCCAACATTTCCGGGTTTTGATCGAGATTCGGAGCGTTTTCTTTAAGCAGGTTCAATCCCATGAACAGGAAAGAAAAACCAAATATAAACTCTCCGGCAGACTTATAATTACTCTTTTGGGAGAAGAGAAGAGGAATACCAATTGCCAGAAGAGGCAAAGAAAAAGCAGATATATCTACCTTAAATCCCAAGGCAGATATAATCCAAGCCGTAACCGTTGTTCCGATATTGGCGCCCATAATCACGCCTATCGCCTGGGATAACGTAAGCAAACCTGCATTTACGAAACTGACAACCATGACTGTCGTTGCAGAAGACGACTGGATAAGTGCTGTTATCAGCATGCCGGTTAACACTCCGGTAACACGATTGGTAGTCATGGCCGTCAGAATATTTCTGAGCCGGTCCCCCGCAAATTTCTGCAAACCTTCGCTCATGATTTTCATTCCATAAAGGAATAAAGCCAAAGAGCCGAGCAACTTTAAAAAATCATAAAAAGTATATTCCATCCGATAATTAGTTAAAGTGGGAATAAACACTTAATCGTTTTATGTGTAACTTAACTGCCGGGTATTTATGCCACCGCAAAATATATTACAATTATGTTACAAATATATTGCAAAAATAGCAATCAAACAAAAGAATTTCCCGAAGGATCTTCTCTTTTGGATATTTATAAAGGATTTGAATTACAAATGCCTTATGGCACAGTCAGTGCGAAAGTCAACAACAAAGTTGAGAGCCTTACTTTCCGAGTATACGGAAATAAGGACGTAGAGTTCCTCGACATTACAAACCCATCAGGCATGCGTACATACGTACGATCCCTTTGTTTTATTTTAGTCAAGGCAGTAGAAGATTTATATCCCGAGGGAAACATCGCTCTGGAACACCCGGTTTCAAAAGGGTATTTCTGTAAATTACACATCAATCGCCCAATAGAACTGGATATTGTACGCAACATCGAACAAAAAATGCAGGAAATCATTGATGAAGATATCCCGTTTCTGCGCATAGAAAGCCACACCGATGATGTAGTCCGACTGTTTCGGGAAAGAGGAATGATCGATAAGGCCGAGTTGTTGGAAACCTCCGGACAGCTCTATACCTCGTATTACAGATTGGGAAGCACCGTGGATTATTACTACGGGAGCCTGGTTCCCAGTACAGGATATATCCGTAATTTTGATATAATGAAATATTACGACGGTCTGTTGTTGCGCATCCCCAACCGAACCAATCCCGCAAAATTGGAAGAAGTGGTGAAGCAAGACAAGATGTTGGAAGTATTTCAGGAATACCATAACTGGAATAAAATTTTAGGAATCAATACGGTCGGCAATCTAAATGTTGCCTGCAACAAAGGATTTGCAACGGAACTGATCAATGTTTCCGAAGCATTGCAAGAAAAGAAAATATCCCAAATAGCAGATGAAATAACCAGGCGAAACCAAAACGGGGAACGCATAAAACTTGTGTTAATCTCCGGCCCTTCTTCTTCAGGAAAAACAACTTTCAGTAAAAGGCTCAGCGTCCAGCTTATGACAAACGGCATAAAACCGTTCCCCATATCGATGGATGATTATTTTGTCAATAGGGAAAATACTCCGTTAGACGAAAACGGACAACATGATTTCGAGTCATTATATGCTCTCGACATCCCGTTCTTCGAAAAACAACTGCAAGAACTTTTGGCAGGGAAAGAGGTTGAACTGCCCCGTTTTAACTTTACAACGGGAAGACGCGAGCCCAGCGGCAGGAAACTTCGTATCAACGATTCCATGATTCTTATCCTTGAAGGGATTCACGCATTGAATCCGGCATTGACACCGAACATCCCTTCCGAGAATAAATATAAGATTTATGTATCGGCTTTAACGACTATTTTATTGGACAATCACAATTACATTCCCACCACAGACAACCGCTTATTACGACGCATTATCCGAGATTATAAATACAGAAACTATTCGGCCGAACAAACCATCTCACGCTGGCCGAGCGTACGCGCCGGCGAAGACAAATGGATATTCCCTTATCAAGAGAATGCCGATGCCATGTTCAACTCCGCCCTCCTGTTTGAACTGGCAGTATTAAAAGATTATGCAGAACCTATCCTGCGGAAGGTTCCCAACAATTGTCCCGAATATTCGGAAGCACACCGTCTGCTTCGGTTCTTATCTTACTTTGTTTCTGTGCGCGACAGCGAGTTACCTCCCACATCTCTTCTGCGCGAATTCCTCGGAGGAAGCAGTTTCAGATATTGACCGCATCTTAATTATTTTCTTAACTTTGCAAAAGCATTAAAAGAAAAAACACTATGGCTTTAAACTCTCGTCAGGTACAAACCCAGGCACAACAGCAGGTTCAAACTTTATCGCCGCAACAAATCTTAGCCGTCAAGCTGTTGGAACTTCCAACGGTGGAGTTTGAGGAACGCATTCATGCCGAGCTTCTCGACAACCCGGCGCTGGAAGAGGGAAAAGAACAGACGTCTGAAGATGATGCACACGAAGATCTCGATTTCAACGATGAGAATGAAAGCGACGAATCCGAGTATAATCAGGACCTGTCACTGGGGGATTATCGTACGGAAGACGATATTCCCGACTACAAACTGCAAGAGAATAATCGCTCAAAAGACGAGAAAGCCGAAGACATTCCCTTCTCCGACAGTATATCATTTTACGAAACTTTGAAAGAACAGCTCGACATGCAGGAACTAACTCCCGAGGAAAGACAACTTGGAGAATACCTTATCGGTTCGCTGGATGACGACGGGTTATTGAGAAAAGACCTGGAATCGCTGGCCGATGAACTGGCCATTTACCAAGGCATATCTACCACAACGGAACAATTGGAGAAGGTCCTAACCATCATTCAAGACTTCGATCCGGCCGGGATCGGGGCACGAAATCTGCAAGAGTGCCTGTTGCTGCAAATAAAACGCAAAGAAGATTCTCCGCTGAAACAGGTTGAATATGATATTATAGAGAAGTGTTGTGATGAATTCAAAAAGAAAAACAAAGAAAAAATCATCCAGAAATTAGGAATTGATGAAGATACTTACAACGCAGCAATTGCCGAACTGACCAAACTCAATCCCCGCCCGGGAAGTTCTTTGGGAGAAACCATCGGAAAAAATCTGCAACAAATCATTCCCGACTTCATCGTAGAAACGGAAGATGATGGTAATATCCGACTAAGTTTAAACAACCGAAACATCCCGGAGCTGAGGTTAAACCGCGAATTTACCGAAATGCTTGACGAACATACACGAAACCGTGCCAACCAAAGCAAGGAATCAAAAGACGCATTACTCTTCCTTAAACAAAAAGTTGACGCCGCGCAAGGCTTCATCAACGCGGTAAAACAGCGGCAACAAACCCTGTTAAACACCATGCAAGCCATCATTGATTTGCAACGACCGTTCTTTCAAGAAGGAGATGAGGCCCTGTTGCGTCCGATGATTCTTAAGGACGTTGCAGAACGATCCGGCCTGGATATCTCCACGGTTTCACGCGTAAGCAATAGCAAATATGTGCAGACCAACTTCGGAATATACTCACTGAAGTTCTTTTTCAACGACGGATATACCACTGAAAACGGAGAAGAACTTTCAGTTCGCGAGATTAAACGGATCTTGAAAGAGTGTGTGAATAACGAAAACAAAGAGAAACCTTATACGGATGACGAATTGGCCGAAATACTGAAAGCCAAAGGTTACCCCATAGCCCGCCGTACTGTGGCAAAATATCGCCTGCAATTAAATATCCCCGTAGCCCGGCTCCGAAGATAATCGACCTGAAAATTGCCCGAGAATGGAACATACAAATATACCGGACGAACTGACGTTTCACGAAAAAGAACAAGATATTCCCCAAGAAAGAACGGGACGTTTATTTACAACGGCCCGCATCATTTCTGCCATATTCACCCCGTTTATGGTGCCTTTCATAGCATTCTTCCTCCTGTTCTTTTTCACCTATTTGAACATTACCCCGCTTAAATATAAGATAATCGTGCTGTCTATGGTCTACTGCTTCACGATTCTGTTGCCCATGCTATCCATCTATTTATTCCAAAAAATAAATGGTTGGGGCATTAAGGAACTGGGGATTCGAGAAAAACGATTCATCCCTTACGGGTTGACAATACTAAGTTACGTGGGATGTCTGCTCACAATGTACCGGATTCATCTCCCGCGTTACATGAGCGGAATTATAGTTTCCACGCTGCTCTGCATGGTAATCTGCACAATTGTCAACATGAAATGGAAAATAAGCACGCATATGGCAAGCGGAGGGATGATGGTCGGCGGATTACTTTCCTACAGTTTTATCTTTCAGTTTAACCCCATCTGGTGGCTTTGCGCCTTCATCCTTTTAAACGGGATGGTCGGCTCTGCACGGATTATAGTGCGACAACATACCCTAAACGAAGTGGAAGGTGGTTTTTTTGTGGGTTTGTTTTGCGGAGTCATCGGAATTTTGTTTATTTGAAGATAGAATACTAAAAATACAAATTTCTAAATGCCATAATTATGAATTACCCAGCAAATGTAAAGTACACAAGCGAACATGAATGGATTCGCCTGGATGGAGAAACAGGATACGTAGGAATTACCGACTACGCACAGAATCAACTTGGGGATATTGTCTTCGTCGATGTAACAACCGAAGGAGAGACTCTTGCAAAAGGAGAGATTTTCGGTACGATAGAGGTCGTGAAAACCGTTTCAGATTTATTCCTTCCCATCGGCGGTGAAATACTTGAAGTCAATCCGGCCTTGGAAGAAAATCCCGAACTTGTCAACAAGGATCCTTACGGAGAGGGATGGCTGATAAAAATAAAACCGACGGATCTGGCCGAAATGGACGAATTGCTGGATGCCGAAGCCTATAAACTATTAATAAACGAATAACCGAAAACAAAAGAATGAAACCTGTTATAAGCATCATTATGGGCAGCACTTCGGATATGCCCGTCATGGAGAAAGCAGCAAAACTGCTGGACGAAATGCAAGTTCCTTTCGAAATCAATGCACTTTCCGCCCATAGAACTCCGGCCGAAGTGGAAAAATTCTCAAAAGAAGCGGCCGCACGCGGCATAAAAGTAATCATTGCTGCTGCAGGAATGGCCGCAGCCTTGCCGGGAGTAATTGCAGCAAACACAACACTGCCGGTCATCGGTGTCCCCGTAAAAGGCAGCGTTCTCGACGGAGTAGACGCTCTTTATTCCATTCTTCAAATGCCTCCCGGAATTCCGGTGGCAACCGTTGCCATAAACGGTGCGATGAATGCAGCAATCCTCGCCATACAAATGCTGGCTCTTTCCGACGAAGGACTGGCAAAAAAACTGGCTTCTTACAAAGAAGGGCTGAAAGATAAAATCGTAAAGGCGAACCAAGAACTAAAAGAAATCAAATATACCTATAAAACGAACTGATGGATTATTTTAATTACGAACGCCGTCACGCGAAAGAAGTATATGTTGGCGCCACTCCTATGGGTGGCGCTAATTCTATAAGGATACAAAGCATGACAAACACCCCGACAATGGATACCGAAGCCTGTGTGGAACAGGCAAAACGTATCATCGATGCCGGAGGAGAATACGTGCGTCTTACCACACAGGGCGTGAGGGAAGCCGAGAATCTAAAGAACATAAATATCGGTTTACGCTCGCAGGGATATGACACCCCGCTGATTGCCGATGTGCATTTCAACCCCAATGTAGCCGAAGTTGCGGCTCTTTATGCAGAAAAGGTGCGGATCAACCCGGGAAATTACGTCGATGCGGCACGTACTTTCAAGCGACTGGAATATACAGACGAGGAATACATTCAGGAAATTCAGAAGATACGTAACAGACTTGTTCCGCTTCTTTCCATCTGCAAAGCCAATCATACGGCCTTACGCATCGGCGTGAACCACGGCTCTTTATCCGATCGCATCATGTCACGATACGGAGATACACCGGAAGGGATGGTAGAATCTTGCATGGAATTTCTCCGCATCTGCGTAGAAGAAAACTTCATGAATGTGGTAATATCCATAAAAGCATCAAACACGATTGTCATGATAAGAACCGTACGCCTGCTGGTTATGCAAATGGAAAAGGAGAATATGAATTTCCCTTTGCACTTGGGCGTGACCGAAGCCGGCGATGGAGAAGACGGAAGAATCAAATCGGCACTGGGGATCGGCGCATTGTTTTCGGACGGATTGGGCGACACCATACGGGTTTCACTCAGCGAAGCTCCCGAAGCAGAGATTCCTGTTGCCCGAAAATTGGTAGACTACATCGCCAAACGTAAGGATCATCCTTACATCCCGGCAAGAGCAAATGAACGATTCAACTACATCAACCCGACAAGACGCGCCACCATTCCCGTAGGAAATATCGGAGGCGACAACATCCCTGTCGTAATCTCCGCCCGATTGGAAAACAACGAGATAAGTAAAGGGCCGTTTAAACCCGACTATGTTTACTGCGGACAAAAAAATCCTCAGGCCATCCTTCCGGACACCGGTTACATTGTAGATGCCACCGTATGGAGAGGTGACGAGCACACTTTCCCGGCCTTTACCTCCGCACAACTCATCGGATTGCATCACTGTCAGGCAAACATGAAGTTTCTTTTCCTCTCGTATATGGGACTGAACGACGAAGTGACGGCCTGTTTGAGGCGGCATCCGGAAGTAATCATCATCGCCCAGAGTAATCATCCTAACCGTGTTGGAGAATTTCGCGGACTTGTTCACCAGCTCATGAACGAGAATTTGTCCAACCCCGTGGTATTCTTCCAATTCTATGAAGAAAGCAATCCCGAAGATTTACAGATAAAGTCTGCCGCAGACATGGGCGCCCTTATATGCGACGGTTTCTGCGATGGCATACTTTTATACAATCATGGCGGAAAGATCGACGATGAGACTGTAGACAAAACGGCTTTTGGTATCTTGCAAGCCGGCCGTGTCAGAATGACAAAGACCGAATACATTTCCTGTCCGGGATGCGGGCGTACGCTTTATAACCTGGAATCGACCATCGCAAAGGTCAAGAAGGCCACATCGCATCTCAAGGGCCTGAAAATAGGTATTATGGGATGCATCGTGAACGGGCCCGGCGAAATGGCCGATGCCGATTACGGCTATGTGGGAGCCGGACGCGGGAAAATCAGCCTGTACAAGAAGAAAGAATGCATCCGGAAAAACATTCCCGAAGAAGAAGCCGTGGAGAAACTGATCGAACTGATCAAGGAAAACGGCGATTACATAGAGCAGGAGTGATACAAAACCCTGCCGTATTTTAAACAAAAGCGCCGCAACGATTGAAACAATTGTTGCGGCGCTTTTATCATTATATCAGGATCTTTTTATTTCTGCTCTCTTTTGCGATGAAAATTTTTCTCCCGCTTTTGCTGCTCTTCACCGGCGTTCATGCCCTCCGGTTTAGGGAGCAATGCTTTATGAGACAACTTAAATTTCCCTGTTTTCGGATCAATATCCAGCAGTTTCACTTCGATCTCGTCACCTTCTTTCAGGCCGGTTTCTTCTATGGTTTCGAAACGTTTCCAGTCAATCTCCGAGATGTGCAGCAAACCATCCTTGCCCGGAAGGAACTCAACAAAAGCTCCGTAAGGCATTACAGAACGGACTTTCCCGACATACGTCTCGCCCACTTCAGGCACGGCAACAATTGTTTTTATCAGACGCATGGCATCATCTATCGATTTCTTATTGTTCCCCGAAACTTCTATTCGGCCTACTCCGTCTATTTCTTCGATGGTAATGGTTGCACCTGTTTCCTCTTGCATACCCTGAATTATCTTTCCTCCCGGGCCTATAACGGCACCAATGAACTCCTTCGGTATGGTCATTGTTTCAATACGCGGAGCGTGAGGTTTCAGTTCCGGACGAGGTTCGGCAATACATTCGGTAAGTTTTCCCAAGATATATTCCCGGCCTTGTTTAGCCTGAAGCAATGCTTTCTCAAGAATGTCGTAAGTCAAACCATCGCATTTTATATCCATTTGCGTAGCTGTAATACCGTCTTTTGTACCGGTCACCTTGAAGTCCATATCACCCAAATGGTCTTCATCACCCAAAATATCGGAAAGAACGGCATATTTTTCTTCGCCGGCATTTTTAATCAATCCCATTGCAATACCGGAAACCGGCTTTTTAATAGGCACACCTGCATCCATCAATGCCAAGGTTCCGGCACAAACTGTTGCCATAGAAGACGAACCGTTTGACTCCAAGATATCGGAAACCACACGCACACAATACGGATAATTTTCAGGAATCTGCCCTTTCAATGCACGCCATGCCAAATGACCATGACCAATTTCACGCCGTCCTACCCCGCGTTGTGCCTTTGCTTCTCCGGTAGAGAAGGGCGGGAAATTATAATGCAACAGGAAACGTTCTTTATGTTGATCCAGTACATCGTCGACAACTTTCTCGTCCAACTTCGTACCTAACGTAACCGTACTTAAAGATTGCGTCTCCCCTCGTGTGAAAATTGACGAACCGTGAGGTCCCGGAAGCGGACTTACTTCGCACCATATCGGGCGAATCTCGGTCGTTGTACGCCCGTCCAGACGTTTACCCTCATCAAGGATGCAACGGCGCATTGCTTCTTTTTCCACATCATGATAGTAACGGTCAATCATAGGAGCCTTTTCTTCCAGTTCCTCTTCCGTGTACTGTGACTTAAACTCCTCGCATATTGCATCGAAAGCATCCTGACGCTCATGCTTGTTTTTATTGCCGGAAGCGGCTACGGCATAAGCTTTTTCATAGCAAGCGTCGTGAACGGCCTTACGCAAATCTTCGTCGTTCTCTTCATGACAATACTCTCTTTTTACCGTCTTGCCTACTTCTTCCATCAATTCCATCTGCGCCTTGCAATGTACTTTTATGGCTTCATGAGCAAATTTCATGGCTTCCAACAAGTCTTGTTCCGACACTTCTTTCATTTCTCCTTCCACCATCATGATATTTTCATAGGTAGCTGCTACCATAATGTCCATATCGGCTTTCTTCAAAGCTTCAAATGTAGGATCAATAACAAACTTACCGTCGATGCGAGCCACCCTGACTTCCGAGATAGGACCTCCGAAAGGTATATCGGAAACGGCGAGAGCAGCCGATGCGGCTAACCCGGCCAATGCATCCGGCATATCCACTCCGTCGGCTGAAAAAAGGATAATGTTTACATAAACTTCCGCATGGAAATTATCTGGGAACAACGGACGTAATGCACGGTCAACCAGACGACATGTCAGGATCTCGTAATCCGATGCCTTACCTTCCCGCTTCGTAAATCCGCCGGGAAAACGTCCGAATGCTGAATATTTTTCTTTGTATTCTACCTGAAGAGGCATAAAATCTGTACCGGGAACTGCATCTTTTGCTGCACAAACAGTCGCCAACAACATGGTATTACCCATACGTAGCATAACAGCACCGTCTGCCTGTTTTGCCAGCTTTCCCGTCTCGAGCGTAATGGTTCTTCCATCTTCCAACTCGATCGTCTTAACAATAGGATTAATCATAAGATTCTTTTTAATATAATTTTTTCATGAAAATACATGCAAAGATACAGATTTTATTATTGCAACCGTGTGAAAATGAATAAAACTTTTTGTCAAATTAATATTTCATCGGCATCTTCAAACAAAAAGACAAGGTTCTTCGGTGAAAAAGAAGGATACGTTTATCTGATTCTTACCGTTAAATTTTCACCAGCAACAGGTAATTTACAAAAGAAAAGCTTGGTCAACTCATGGGAAAGTGTAACTTTGCAAACAAAATTTAAAGAATTATTTGATGAAAAAAAATATCATTTTCAGTGCCATCGCCTTATTAATGGGAGCATTGACGGCATGCAACAACACTCCTTCGTTCAACGTTCAGGGCAAAATAACCGAGGCCTCTGACAAAATGCTGTACTTCGAACAGACAGGCATTGAAAACATCACCGCACTGGATTCGGTAAAATTGAATGACACGGGCGAATTCCATTTCAAACAAGAAAGCCCGAATGCTCCCGACTTCTATCGGCTGCGCATCGATAACAAAATCATCAATTTTGCAGTAGACTCAACCGAGAATATCGAAATCAATGCAAATCTTGCCAATTTCTCCACCGGGTACGACATAAAAGGCTCCGACAATAATACCAGAATAAAAGAACTGGTTCTTCTGCAAGCCGAATTGCAAGCCCGCATAAATCAGTGGGAGAAGTCAGGTATGCCGGTAGGAATTTTTCAAGACAGCCTGACAAATGCCATTAACGCATACAAGAATACGGTAAAACGAAATTATATTTTTGCAATGCCTTACGTTACTTCTTCTTATTTTGCGCTGTTCCAAGAAGTAAACGGCTTCATGATTTTCGAGCCTTTGGTCGATAAAGAAGACTTAAAATGCTTTGCCGCTGTTGCAACCAGCATGAACAATCGGTATCCGCATGCCGACCGTTCAAGAAATCTATACAACATGGTCATCAAAGGAATGAAAAATGCGCGCCAAACAGAGACACAACCTTTAGACATTCCTGAAAACAAAATACAAGAAGCCGGCCTTATTGATGTTCCGTTGAAGGATATAGAAGGGAAAACTCATCACCTTACAGATTTAAAAGGTAAGGTTGTAGTACTGGAATTCACGGCATATCAAAGCGCAACATCGGGGGCGCACAATCTGGCTCTGAGGGAAATTTACAATAAATACGCGCCGAAAGGACTGGAAGTTTACCAGGTTTCGCTCGATACAGACGAACATTTTTGGAAAACAGCGGCAGACAATCTGCCGTGGATCTGCGTCCGTGATCCGCAAGGACCTTATTCTTCTTTCGCAACCATATATGGTTTGACAGAATTGCCCACTGCTTTTCTAATAAACAGGGAGAATGAACTATGTGTACGCATCGATAAAAACAGCAATTTAGAGCAAGAAATAAAGAAATTATTATAACATGTCAAAAAGCATGTGAAAATAACCGGGACAGAGTTTGGCGATTCAAATAAAAGAGCTTACCTTTGTCAAAAGTAAAGATATAGGAGGGTTCCGACATATATTCGCATGTCGGAATTCTTTTTTATTTATGGGATAAAAGAAACATTTTAACGAATAGTAAAGGAGAAAGAGTTATGGCTTATATGTCAGAAGAAGGTTATCAGAAACTGGTGGCCGAATTAAAGCATCTGGAAGCAGTTGAAAGGCCGAAAATAGTAGCAGCAATTGCTGAAGCACGCGACAAAGGTGACCTGTCGGAAAACGCCGAATATGATGCAGCAAAGGAAGCTCAAGGCATGTTGGAGATGAAGATTAACCAATTGAAAGCCACTATTGGTGATGCAAAAATTATAGATACTTCAAAACTGAATGCCGACACCGTACAAATATTAACGCGCGTTGAACTGAAAAATGTGAAAACAGGCATGAAAATGGCTTACACCATCGTATCGGAAAGCGAAGCCAATCTGAAACAAGGAAAGATATCTGTCAATACGCCCATCGCACAAGGATTGCTCGGGAAAAAGGTTGGAGATATCGCAGAAATTACAATTCCGCAAGGAAAGATCAGTTTGGAAATAACAGGAATATCCTTTTAATCATACAGGCAAGTTCGATATTATTATCGGCTTGCCTTATTTATTACTTAATTACAAACTAAAAACTTACCATCATGGCTACGATATTCAGTAAAATTATTGCCGGAGAAATTCCAAGTTATAAAGTAGCAGAAAACGAAAAGTTCTATGCGTTTTTGGATATTAATCCGCTTACCAAGGGACACACACTGGTAGTTCCCAAACAAGAGATCGACTACATTTTCGATTTGAGCGATACGGATCTGGCAGAGATGCACGTTTTTGCAAAACACATTGCGAGAGCCATTCAAAAAGCTTTTCCGTGCAAAAAAGTGGGCGAGGCAGTCATCGGTCTGGAAGTTCCGCATGCACACATCCATTTAATCCCAATCCACAAAGAATCGGACATGTTGTTTTCCAACCCCAAACTGCAGCTAAGCAGTGACGAATTCGCAAGCATTGCCGAAAGCATACGGAAGAATCTGTCCGACGAAAACAAATAATCTTTCTCTCAATCCATATAAAAAGAAAAGGTCGCTTCCATGGAACGACCTTTTTTATTTCACTCAGGAGAATTTATCTCCAAATTTTATTTCCGCATCGTTTACAAATTTTCGTATGGCATTCTGGTCATCTTTCTTACAAACCAGTATTGCATTATCACGAACAGCCACTAAATAACCTTCCAAGCCCTGCAGAACTGCCAAATTATTTTCCGGGACCAGCACGATATTATCGCGACAGTCATACAGCAAGGTATTGCTGTTTATAATCACATTGGCATTTGCATCTTTTGGAGAAGTCTCATACAACGCATCCCATGTGCCTAAATCTGCCCAACCGAAATCGCACAACTGCACATACACGTTGTCAGCCTTTTCCATAATTCCGTAATCGATCGAGATATTGGGACATGAAGCGAAGTCAGGTTTATCGCTTTCCACACGCGGACAGATGTCCGGCATCAGCTCCTGAAACGCCTTCAGAATCACATTCACATGCCAGATAAATATACCGGAGTTCCAATAAAACTCATTACTCTGTACAAACATCTCGGCAAATTCACGCGCAGGCTTTTCCACAAAGGTCTTTACCTTAAAAAAATCCTTCTCCTTCTTGTCGGTTATCTGAATATATCCGTACCCCGTTTCCGGTCGGCTCGGCTTTACGCCCAACGTAACCAATTTCTCCGAATGAGAAGCAAATTCAAGACCTTTCAGTATGGCTTCTTTAAAAACTTCGTCCTTCAATATCAAATGATCCGACGGTGCCACAACAATCGTTGCGTCGGGATTTATCTTTTTTATCACATAAGATGCGTAAGCTATTGACGGGGCAGTATTACGCCTTACGTCTTCCACAATGATTTGTTCTTCCTTAATTTCCGGAATTTGTTCCATTACAAGCCTTTTATAGTCCTTATGTGTCGTTACATAAATCTGCTCTTCCGGAACAATCTGTTTATATCTATTAAATGTATCCTGCAATAAAGTCTGTTTGGTTCCGAAGAAATCTAAAAACTGTTTTGGCAAAGCTTTACGGCTATACGGCCAAAAACGCTGTCCCAACCCTCCGGCCATAATCACGCAATAATAATTGTTTTTACTCATGATACAAGGGGCATTATTTAAAAAGTCTACGCTAAGATAATACTTTATTTCAAAAGATTTTATATCAGCCTCTTTAATTTGTGTTAGATAAATTGTATTTTTCTCAATATCACGCCACGGGAATCATTTTAAAATCTCGGCAGAATAAAAATAAATCCTGCCTTTGCGTAAAATACTTCCCGGGAAACTTTATTCAAGTGTCCCGCCATCTTTTTCAAAAGTAATTTCATCTTTTCAGAAAGTCATTTTATTTCGTATTTCCGTTTTTTCTTGCGTTTTATCTTGTATATTTGCTTCCGAGAATTTATTTAAAACGATATAATCTTAAAATTATCATGAGAAATTTACTGATGACAATGGCAATGATTGCCGGACTAACGGGTAATGCCCAGACAGCCGACCTGTTTTCTGCACCAAGGGAAAGCGATTTACGCCTTCCATCCGTGCCCATTATCGTATCGGACCCCTACTTTTCCATCTGGTCGCCTTACGACACATTAAACGAAGGAATTACAGAGCATTGGACAGGAGCGAAAAAACCTTTGATAGGAGCTCTGCGCGTAGACGGAAAAGTTTACCGTTTCTTGGGCGAAGATAAAATAAATCTGGAAGCCATTGCGCCGATGACCGACATCGAACGTTGGGAAGCGTCTTACACTAATTCGCAGCCGGCCGAAGGATGGCAGGACATACAGTTCAACGACAACGCATGGGAAAAAGGAAAAGCGGCCTTCGGTTCACGGGACATGCCCCGTATCAGTACGACATGGAGGGATTTAAACTCCGACATTTATATCCGCCGTACAATCGAAATAAGCAATCCGGAAGACATAGCCGAGGACTTGTATCTCATCTATTCCCACGATGATGTATTTGAACTTTACCTGAATGGCGAACAACTTGTTTCCACTGGGGAGACATGGCGTAACGACATCGTCATGAAACTGTCTGATGAAATAAAAAAGAAATTGCAGAAAGGGAAGAACGTCATTGCGGCACATTGCCATAATACGACCGGGGGTGCTTATGTGGACTTCGGTTTGTACAAAGAAAAAGCCGATGCCGTTAAGTTTGATACAAAAGCAGTCCAAACAAAAATCGATGTCTTGGCTACCTCCAGCTATTACACGTTTGAATGCGGACCGGTGGCACTGGATGTGGTTTTCACTGCCCCACAATTAATCGACGACCTTGATCTTCTGTCTACCCCAATCAATTACATTTCATATAACGTCCGTTCGCTTGACAAAAAAGAACACGATGTACAGATATATATCGAGACGACTCCCGAACTAAGCATCAACGAAAAAGACCAAGCAACAACCGCAAAAGTCTTTTCTAAGAACGGCATTGCCTATGTCAAAGCCGGCACCATCGAACAACCGATCTGCGGAAAGAAAGGAGACGGAATCTGCATCGACTGGGGATATGCTTACCTTGCCGGAGCAAATGGCGGAGGAAAATCCGTAGGTTTGGGCGATTATTACGAGATGAAAGAATCGTTCATCCGGACAGGCGCCCTGCAATCTATCAAAAAAGAATGGACCACTCGCCGGGAAACGGACAATCCGGCCATGGCTTACGTCCATAACTTAGGGAAAGTTTCCGCCGATGGAAAGCGCAGTTTCATGATGCTGGGTTACGATGATATTTACTCCATTGAGTACATGTACGACCGCCGTATGGCATATTGGAAGCATGAAGGTAAAGTAACGATCTGCGATGCCTTTGAAAAACTGCGCGACAATTATCAAAGCATTATGGAACGTTGTCGTGCTCTCGACGAGATGATTTACGACGACGCCCTGCAAGCAGGAGGGAAAAAATATGCGGAAATCTGTTCAGGCTCATACAGACAAGTCATATCTGCCCACAAACTTTTCACCGACAAAGACGGAAACCTGTTATGGTTCTCCAAGGAAAATAACAGTAACGGATGCGTCAATACGGTCGACCTGACCTATCCTTCCGCTCCGCTTTTCCTCATCTACAATCCGGAATTAGAGAAAGCCATGATGACAAGTATCTTTGAATACAGCCGGAGCGGGCGCTGGAACAAACCTTTTGCCGCACACGATTTAGGTACTTACCCGATAGCAAACGGACAAGTTTACGGCGGGGACATGCCGATTGAAGAAAGCGGGAATATGGTAATCCTTACGGCTGCCATCTCAAAGCTCGAGGGGAATGTGGAATATGCCAAGCGCTATTGGGACATTCTGACCACATGGACCGACTATCTGGTTGAGCACGGACAGGATCCCGCAAACCAGCTTTGTACCGACGACTTCGCCGGACACTGGGCACACAATGCGAATCTTTCCGTCAAAGCAATTATGGGTATAGCCGGATACGCCGAGATGGCTCGCATGATGGGCATGGAAAAAGTGGCAGACGAATATGCAGCCAAGGCAAAGGAAATGGCCGTTAAATGGGAACAGATGGCAAAAGAAGGCGATCATTACCGCCTGGCTTTCGACCGTTCCAACACGTGGAGTCAGAAATATAATATGATTTGGGACAAGATGTGGAACCTTAATTATTTCCCGAACGACGTAATCGAGAAGGAAATCAATTACTATCTTACCAAACAAAACGAGTTTGGTTTGCCGCTGGATTCCCGCAAAGACTATACAAAATCCGATTGGATTGTATGGACCGCTTCGATGTCTCCCGACAAAGCTACCTTCGAGAAATTCATCGATCCGCTTTACAAGTATATAAATGAAACGCCTTCGCGTGTTCCCATCAGCGACTGGTTTGATACAGTAACCAGTAAAATGACAGGCTTCAAAGCTCGTTCCGTTATCGCAGGACACTGGATGAAGGTATTGATGGATAAGGTTCAAAACAATAATTAACCGCATTCTTTCTTTCGGAAAAACAAGTTGTCTCCTCCAAAAAGCGGAGGCAACTTGTTTATTACATCTTATTGTTTTCCATAAGACATCCCGCGCATTATAATCCGTCACGGCGGGAGTTTCAATCAAACAACTATGAAAAAAATTATTTTATCTGCCCTCTTGGGCTGCCTTACGGCATGCAACCTGTTGACGCCTTCCATCGAAATCTCACAGACAAAAGTAGAGATGAAAGAAAATCCCGTCGGAATAGATGTTCCGGCTCCCCGCTTCTCGTGGCAATTGTCGTCTTCCGAAAAAAACTTGAAACAGCTTTCTTACGAAATCCAGGTGGCCACCTCCGAAAAAGATTTGAAGAAAGGAGAAAACCTGCTTTGGCCTTCCGGGCAAATCCAGACAGACAATAACCTGCTCATTCCCTATGCTGGCCCGGCTCTGCAGTCGCGCACTACATACTATTGGCGCGTGCGTCTTCAGACCAATCAAGGCGAAACGGCATGGAGCAAAGCACAAACATGGACAAATGCCCTGCTGAATGCAGAGGACTGGCAGGCCGAATGGATTGGAGAAAGCGCAATGTCGAACCCGGGAGAGACGGCGGAAGGACAAACCCGCCTCGCCGCACGATACCTGCGAAAAGAGTTTTCCAATGAAAAGAAGGTAAAGAAAGCCATGCTTTATATCTGCGGACTGGGAACTTACTCTGCTTTCATCAACGGGGAAAAGGTAAGTAATGACCTGCTCACGCCGGCCGTCTCGCAATATCAATACACAGTTTACTACAATACATACGACGTTACTTCTCTCTTAACACAAGGAGATAATACAATCGGCGTAATCTTAGGAAACGGACGCTACTTCTGGCTGAGAAATCCCGGGATGGAAGGATTCGGATTGCCGCGTTTGTTGGCCCAACTGGAGATTACGTTTTCCGACAACACCGGCAAAACTATCGTAAGCGATCCCAGTTGGAAAGTAACATCGCAAGGCCCGATCATCGCAAACAACGAATTCGACGGTGAAGAATATGACGTCCGGAAAGAGTTAGGCGCATGGCTCACTTCCGGATACAATGACACACAATGGAAACAAGCCGAGCTGATGGATGCTCCCGGAGGCCGGCTTCGTGCACAACCGTGCCCGTCGATATGTGTCATGGAAAAGCTTTCCCCAAAACAAATGTGGAAAACAAGCAAAGGAACATACATGGTCGACATGGGACAAAATATGGTGGGACGACTGGTTGCCACGCTAAAAGGTTCGGCAGGGAAGCCGATTATTTTCCGGTTTGCCGAGACGCTTCAGTCCGACAGTACTCTTTATACGGCCAATTTACGCACGGCACGTGCCACAGACATCTACATCCCCACCGACGACAAACCTTTTACATGGGCTCCTTCATTTGTATTTCATGGCTTCCGTTTCGTGGAAATAGAAGGAATAGAAGAGCCTCCTACAAAAAAAAGCCTTACGGGGGAAGTGATGTACGACGAGATGCAGACAGTGGGACAATTTGAGACTTCCAACGAAATGATCAACCAAATTTACAAAAATGCCTACTGGGGCATCAGAGGGAATTACCGGAATATGCCGACCGACTGCCCGCAACGAGACGAACGAATGGGATGGTTGGGCGACCGCGCCACCGGCTGTTTCGGTGAAAATTACGTTTTTGACAACGGAATGCTGTATAGTAAATGGTTGCAGGACATAGAAGATGCACAAAGTCCCGAAGGAAGTATCTCAGTCGTTTCACCACGATACTGGACCATTTATTCCGATGATGTAACATGGCCTGCCGCTTACTTTAACGCAGCCTGCATGCTTTACGAACGATACGGCGATACAAGTGGCATCACACGTCATTACGATTCGATGAAACGATACATCAATCGCATACGCTCAACGCAACTGAAAAACGGAATCGTCATGAATGATGCGTTTGGAGACTGGTGTATGCCGCCCGAATCGAAGGAACTAATCCACTCAAAAGATCCGTTGCGCCAGACAGACGGCCGCATCCTCAGTTCCACGGTCTTCTATGATTTGCTGCACAAAATGGCAGATTTTGCAAAAATAGCAGGACATACCGAGGATACAGAGGATTTCCTCCGCACAGCCGATGAAATTAAAACGGCATACAACAACGAATTTTTCAACCGGGAAACAGCACAATACGGAAATAACTCCGTGACGGGAAATTTACTTTCCCTGTCGCTCGGACTGGTTCCCGAAGGTTATGAAGAACGCGTATTCGCAAATATCGTAGAAAAGACGGAGGGCGACTGCAAAGGACACGTAAGCACCGGAGTGGTAGGAATACAACATTTAATGCGCGGACTGACGCGTTTCGGCCGGCCCGACATCGCCTACCGACTGACCACCCACGACACTTATCCGAGTTGGGGGTATATGGTGAGAAACGGGGCCACCACGATTTGGGAATTATGGAACGGAAATACTGCCGATCCGGCGATGAATTCCGGGAATCACGTCATGTTGTTAGGCGACCTGTTAATATGGTATTATGAGGACTTGGCCGGGATAAAAAATGCAAAAGGCTCCGTAGGATTCCGTCATATAGAGATGAATCCTTGCTTCCCGGAGGGATTAAACCACGTAAAAGCTTCCTACCTGTCGACAAACGGAATGATAAAAAGCGAATGGAACCGCGCAGACAATAAGTTCACATGGCGAATCACCATCCCGGGAAATTGCCGGGCAACAGTACATATTCCCCTGCGTTTCTGCCCGGAAGAACCGGACCAGCCGGGAATACAACAAGTAGAAAAAAACAATGATTCCTGGATCGTTACGATAGGTTCGGGAGAATATATTTTTTAATCTTCCCCTTAAATAACAAAAAACACTTCGATGCTCAATCGTAAGCATCGAAGTGTTTTTCTTAAAATACCCCGGAGTTTCTTATTTTATTTCCCGTGCTTCCACACCTTCGTTCGTTATCTTCACCGGTTGTATAAAGCCTTCTTTGTCGAAGGTAAGGCGATCGATACAAACCACACGGTGGTCTCTTGCATTGTCTCCCAACGGACGTCTATGATAAACGATGTAATAATCTTCCGAATTCGGCACATGAATCACCGAATGATGTCCTGCACTTGTTGCCACTTCCGGATCTTGTTGTAAAATTTTCCCGATACGTTTGAACGGACCGAAAGGCGAATCTGCTATGGCATAAGCCACGCTATAATCGGGTCCACCCCATCCTCCTTCGCTCCACATGAAATAATATTTTCCGTTACGCTTCATCATAAAGGGACCTTCCACGTAATTTTCCGGAGTGATTTCCTTGTAAACCGTACCATCTTCAAAGGGAACAAGTGCTGTAAAGTCCTCGTTCAATCGCACAACATTACAGTGTCCCCAACCACCATAATACATATAATATTCCTTACTTGCCTCATCGTAATACACAAACTGATCTATGGGTTGCGCTCCGTTGACGATATCATTTATCAAAGGTTTCCCCAACAAATCTTTATAAGGGCCTTCCGGACGGTCACTCACAGCGACGCCAATTCCTCCGATTTCGCCTTCATGCACATCATTTGCTCCAAAGAAGAAATAGTATTTCCCGCCTTTTTCAATGATAGACGGTGCCCACATTGCACGTTTGGCCCACTTTACTTCTGCCGTATCGAGCACAGCTTCATGCTTCTCCCACGTCACAAGATCTTTGGAAGAAAAGCAATCGAAATGGGTTTGCTTCTCATACAAATCGCTGTACGTCGGAAAAATCCAGTAGGTATCTCCATAAATAATGCCTTCGGGATCGGCATACCATCCTTCGATGACCGGGTTCCCTGATTTTTTCACTTCTTTCTTTTCTGTCGGTCCGCAGGACATTAATGCACATCCGACCAACAGTGTACACACTAACATTCCGTTCTTCATGATTGTTCTTTTTATTGTTACAGTTTTTGCAAAGATATATCTTTTCAAAAACTTTCCCATCAGTATCTTCTTACATATTGACATTTATTCGGATTCTTTCTTTGCACGACCGAAACATTCAAGTTATTTTTGTGAAAACAATTGCACGATGACAACAGAAAAGCAGAAAGTTGCAGCCGGATTGCTTTACAATCCGAACCATGATCCCGAATTGCAAAAAGAAATGCTCGAGACACGCTGTCTCCTGCACGAGTACAATCTTCTCTCTCCCACACAAGTTGAAAAGAGAGACACGCTCATCCGCAAAATCATTCATTTAGGCCAAAACGGCACAGTTATTTCACCTTTTTACTGCGATTACGGATACAACATCCACATCGGAGACAATTTTTTCGCCAACACAAACCTTGTCATTCTTGACGGAGCACGGGTAACAATAGGGAACAACGTCTTCATTGCTCCGAATGTAGGGATTTATACAGCCGGACACCCGCTGGATACCGAACAAAGGAACGAGGGACTGGAGTACGCTTATCCCGTAACAATCGGGAATAACGTGTGGATAGGAGCACAAGTCTGCATACTCCCCGGTGTAACGATTGGCGACAATACGGTGATAGGAGGAGGAAGTGTGGTGACAAAAGACGTGCCATCCGGAGTGGTGGCTGCGGGAAATCCGTGCAAAATTATACGAGAAATCACACAAAAAGACAAATAAACCCTAACGTAAATACCCCGGAACCTTTGAACATTTCTTGCAAAGGTTCCGGGGTATACGGTTAAATATCCGGACTCGCAAAATCCGGTTTATGTTTTACAGACGAACGGTTTTCAGAATAACATCGGAAGCGCCTCCGTTGGCAGACACGTAACGTCCCGCATTTTTCCCTGCCGAAGCAAGAAAAGCCTCATCGGTAACCAACCGGTTCATCAGGTTCATAAAATCGTCTTTTCCCTGTATTTCAAATCCGCCATTGCAACGTAGCAGGTTTTGCGCCTCAACGAATTTCTTATTATTTGGGCCAAAAATAACCGGAATGCCGTAAACTGCAGCTTCCAACGTATTGTGAATACCAGCGCCAAATCCGCCTCCTATGTATGCAACATCACCGTAGCGATAGACAGACGACAGCAATCCATAACTGTCAATAAGCAAACATCCGGCATCTTTCAGGTTTTCTTTTGTAGCCTTCGTGTAACGAATTGTCTTACAATTGAGGCTTTCTTCAATCTCATTCAAGCGAGATTCATCCACTACATGCGGTGCAATGATTAACTTCAATTCGGGATGTGCATTGAAATATGGAATAAAAATATCTTCATCGGCCTTCCATGAACTGCCGACGACCAAGGTCTTTTTCTTGTTTTTAAAGCAATCCAACAAAGGAAGTTCCTGCGCTTCGCGAGAAACAGCCAGCACCCTATCGAAACGAGTATCGCCCACAATACTCACATTCGTTACGCCTTCATTTCCCAACAACCGCACGGACTCCTCGTTTTGTACAAACAAATGAGTAAACGTATGCAGTACTTTTTTATAACTTCTCCCATACCAACGGAAAAATATCTGGTTCGGACGAAAAACAGAACACACACTGTATGTGGGAATATGCCGCCGGGATAACTCGTCCAAGTAATTCTTCCAGAACTCATATTTAATGAAAAATGCCATCGACGGGCGTGCCGCATCAATAAAACGCCTCACATTGCGAGGTGTATCAAAGGGAAGATAGCACACTACGTCGGCCCCCTTGTAGTTTTTCCTCACCTCATATCCCGAAGGAGAAAAGAATGTTTGCAGAATTTTATATTCAGGATAATTACGGCGAATTGCCTCAATCAACGGACGCCCCTGCTCGAATTCCCCCAAAGATGCCGCGTGAAACCATAAATATTTCGAGTCTTCGTCTATCTTATCCTTTAAAACGGTAAAAGCATCGCGTTGTCCTTTCACCATTTTAGAAACCTTCTCGTTGAACAAAGCGGTTAAACGAGCTGCAAAAACATAGAGAAATATAATAAAATTATAAGTCATGAATCCCTGTTTACTTGAGCACTTCCACCGCTCTACGAATACGTTTTAAAGTTTCTTCCTTTCCCAATACCGCAGAGATATCGAACATGTGCGGCCCTTTTCCCTCGCCTACCAAAGCTAAACGGAAAGCATTCATGATATTTCCCACATGGTATCCTTTGTCTTCAATCCACTTCATAACAACTTCTTCCTGATGAGCCAATGAGAAATCGTCCAAAGACTCCAGCAAATCGGCCAGCTCGGTCATACATACAGCCGAATCTTCTTTCCAACGTTTCTTCACCGTTTTCTCATCATATTCCACGGGAGCAACAAAAAAGAACTTACAAGTATCCCATAATTCCTTTATAAAACTAACACGCCCTTTCATCAGTCCGACAACCGTAACGACGGTTTCTTTCGGAGCATCGACGCCGTGTTCTTTCAAGATGGGAATAAACATTTCTGCAATTTCCTCATTGCTTTTCAAAAGGATGTATTCATGATTAAACCATTTCCCTTTCTCATAGTCGAATTTTGCGCCGGCTTTGCTGCATCTATGCAAATCGAAAAGACGAATCAAATCGTCCATTGACATAATTTCCTGGTCATTCCCGGGATTCCATCCCAACAATGCGAGGAAATTTATTACAGCTTCAGGCAAATAGCCCGACTCACGATAACCAGAAGACACTTCTCCGGTCTTCGGATCGTGCCATTCCAACGGGAAAACGGGGAAGCCCAATCGATCACCGTCGCGCTTGCTCAACTTCCCGTTTCCGTCCGGTTTCAACAATAACGGCAGATGAGCGAACTCAGGCATCGTATCTTCCCAACCAAAAGCCCGATACAATAATACATGCAACGGAGCCGAAGGCAACCATTCTTCCCCGCGAATGACATGAGAGATCTCCATCAAATGATCATCGACGATGTTAGCCAAATGATAGGTCGGCAGCTCGTCGGCAGATTTATACAATACTTTATCGTCAAGAATGGAAGAATTTATTACCACATCGCCACGAATTAAATCGTGTACGCAGATCTTTTCATCCGGTTCTATCTTAAAACGCACGACATATTGCTTTCCCTCGCTCAGTAAAGCCTGGACTTCAGCTTCGGACATCGTCAACGAATTACGCATCGACAGGCGTGTTGAAGCATCATACTGGAAGTTTGCTATTTCTTTACGCTTAGCTTCCAACTCATCCGGCGTATCGAATGCGATATAAGCCTCGCCACTTTCCAACAAAACGCGGACATATTTTTTATAAATATCCCGACGTTCCGACTGACGGTACGGCCCGTATTTTCCACCGAAACTCACTCCTTCATCGAAATGAATGCCTAACCATTTAAAAGATTCCAGGATATACTCCTCGGCTCCCGGAACAAAGCGGTTGGAATCGGTGTCTTCTATACGAAAAACGAACTCGCCTCCATGCTGACGGGCGAATAAATAATTATACAAAGCGGTGCGCACACCACCTATATGTAAAGCGCCTGTTGGGCTTGGCGCGAAGCGAACTCTTACTTTTCTTTCTGACATTATGACTCTTATCTAAAAATAGTTTTGCAAAAGTAATTCAATTTTCCTGTTTTTTTCTTATTTTGCGTCCAAAATATATTTCCGGACATGAAAAGTTTTCGCTTGAACAAATCTTTTTCTTACAAAGAGTTGCTTTACAAATGCTGCATCTTCTTGGTTACAGTAACGGTAATTGTCTATTTTCTGCCGCACGAAGAACGATTCTACAATCAGTTTGATATAAACAGACCGTGGAAATACAGTCTGTTACAAGCCCCGTTCGACTTCCCCATTTACAAGAGTGATGCCGAGCTACAAAAGGAACAAGACAGCATCATGTCCGAATATCATCCTTACTATCTGCTTGACGAATCAAAAGAAGAAGAAATGATTCGACAGTTCCAAAAAGATTATAAAGATTCGCTTGCCGCTATCATTCCGGATATTGCTTACCAACTATACATCGAACGGACACTAAAAAAGATCTATGAGAAAGGGATTATCTCGCCCGAAGACTTAATTTCATTAGAAGAAGAAAACCAGAACAGCATCCAAACAATTAAAGGGAATGCATCAAATCTGCGCAACATTGCAGATTTGTATTCCGTCAAGCAAGCATATGAAGAGCTTATTGGTGGCGATACCGCACATTATAATAAAATCTTATTGCAGAGATGTAATTTGAACGACTATATCATTCCTAATTTAAATTATGATGCCGAGCGTTCGGAAACGGCAAAAGAGGAGTTGCTCGCCGGCATATCCGGAGCAAAAGGCTTTGTAATGAACGGACAAAAAATCATTGATCGAGGAGAAATAGTGAATCAACAAACGTATGACATCCTCAACTCTTTACAAAAAGAATGGAACAAACGCGGAGATACCATTACGGAAAAACGCATGACGCTGTGCGGACAAATTTTGTTTGTCTCAACGCTTATTTTACTTTTCATGATCTATCTGGAAACATTCCGCCATGATTATTTTCAAAAGAAAAGAAGTTTGTTCTTATTATTCATCATCATCATCGCATTCCCCGTACTTACTTTCATCATGGTAAAGCATCATCTTTTCAATGTGTATTTCATTCCCTTTGCCATGATTCCCATAATTATCCGAATTTTCTTAGATTCTCGCACCGCTTTTACGGCTCACCTCATTTCCATCCTGCTATGTTCTATTGCACTCCGCACGCCGCATGAATTCATTTTATTGCAAACAGTAGCCGGGATGACGGGAATATACAGCCTAAACGAGCTGTCGCAACGCTCGCAATTACTCAAGAGCGCATTGATGGTAACGAGTGCTTACTGCATCTTTTACCTGGCCATCGATCTGATTCAAGTAAATGAAATGGAACAACTTGATACATCCATGTATTTTAAGTTTATCATAAACGGGATCTTACTTCTGTTTATTTATCCACTTTTATTTATATTGGAGAAAACATTCGGCTTCACGTCCAACGTAACACTTGTAGAACTTTCGAATATAAACAACAAGCTGATGCGGGAAATGTCCGAAATAGCTCCGGGCACTTTCCAGCACTCTTTACAACTTGCAAACCTAACCGCTGCTGCAGCGAACCGCATCGGGGCAAACAGCCAACTCGTTCGTACCGGCGCCATGTACCATGACATCGGGAAAATGATGAACCCGGCATTCTTCACGGAAAACCAATCAGGCATAAATCCGCACGATCAATTGAGCTATAAGCAGAGCGCACAGATCGTAATAAACCACGTTACAGACGGCATGAAGCTGGCAGATAAATATAATCTCCCGAAGGAAATCAAGGACTTTATCTGCACCCACCACGGGAAAGGCCTCACAAAATATTTCTACATCTCACACCGAAACGAACATCCGGAGGAAAGCGATGACAAAGAAGCATTCCAATATCCCGGGCCAAATCCGTTTACAAAAGAACAAGCCATCCTGATGATGGCCGATTCCGTAGAGGCTGCATCACGCAGTCTGCCTCAATACACAGAGGAAAGCATCTCCAACCTTGTCGATAAAATCATCGACACTCAGGTGCAAGAAGGCTATTTCAAGGAATGTCCGATTACCTTTAAAGACATTTCCACTGTAAAAACTGTGTTTAAAGAAAAGCTAAAAACCATGTACCACACAAGGGTAAGTTACCCCGAATTAAAGGAGGGAAGCAAAGCGAAGGCGTAATTCGGCAAGCAGACCGCCGCACGCATCTTCAAGGATGTCGAGCACGTTTTCAAATCCTTGTGCCCCGCCATAATAAGGATCGGGGACGTAATCGACCTGCTTGATGCGACAAAAATCGGTCATTCGTGCTATTTTATGTTCCGACTCAACATCCGGAGCCATTGCTTTTAACGCATCAATGTTGCTGTCGTCCATCGCCAGAATCAAATCAAAATTCTCAAAATCACTCTCACGAACCGGGCGTGACCGATGCGTAATTGCATATCCTCTGCGGACAGCATGAGCACGCATTCTCGGATCGGCCTCATCGCCCTGATGATAACTGCTGATTCCTGCCGAATCAACCCGGATAAGTTTTTCCAAACCTTCCCTGCGGACATAAGTGCGCATGATTTCCTCCGCCGCAGCAGAACGACAAATATTTCCCAGGCAGACAAAAAGTATTCGTATCATAACCACGTCATCATTAAATGGATAAATAGTCCTTAAACTTCTTCATACTCGTATTTATTATCAATTCTTCGGGGAACTCCGTTTCCGAGATAAGCGGGAGAAGATTATCATATACCGCTATGTCGAAAGAAATATGGGCATCACTTCCCAAAATCACCGGTACTTCATACTGCTTGCACAAGCGAAGTATTTCAATGTTTTTCGCACGTGCGTCAAATTTGTTCCGGCAAGGTTTCAAGGAGCTGTTATTTATCTCCAACAAAGTATGGTGCTCTTTCGCTGCCAAAACGAGAGGTTCAAAGTGTAATGGCGCCGTCCCATCACCCGGATGACTGATGATATGTATATACGGATTGGCTATTACCTCAACCATACCGTGCGTATTTTCATCGATTGTCCCCTGCTTATAACACAACGAATGAATACCCGCAATACGCAAATCCAGCATCTTCATGTGATGTTCATCCAAGTCGAGATTCCCTTCACCGTCAAGAATGTTTATCTCTGCGCCCAACAACAAGTCTATTCCATACATTCTGCGAGGCACAACATGCAGATTCCTGAAATATATAAGCTCGCATGTTCCCGGAATGCCCGGCGTATGTTCCGTAATGCCCAACAAGCTCAGTCCTTTTTCGGCCCCGGCTTTCACCATTTCCTGCAGCGAGCTAAAGGCATGTCCGCTCATAATTGTATGAGTATGTACATCCAGTTCTATCTTCATATCACAATATTTACATGGGATCGACGTCGTAATATATCTGAATCGTGCGGAAACGTTCATCCGAAAGAATGCGTCTTTGCACAAATTGAAGGAATTCATTTACCTTCGACATCGAAGCCTTTTGTTCCACTTTAACCATTATTTTTCTTATATATAACGTTTGTACTTTCGAAACCGGCGGTTTGTCGGGGCCTAACACGCGCTCCCCCAAACTTTTTCGTAAAGAAGATGCCATTTCTTCTGCCGCTTGTTCCAACAAATCGGACACTCGATGTTTCAAAAACACATAAATCAACCGGTAAAAAGGCGGATATCTGAACATACGACGTTCCTCAAGCTGATCGTGATACAACGAGCGATAATCGTTTGCCAATACATACCGAATCACCGGAAGTTCGGGCGATTTTGTCTGCAAGACAACACTCCCCTGTCCATTACGTCTGCCTGCACGCCCCGCAACCTGAGCCATAAGTTGGAAAGCTCTCTCGTAAGAACGAAAATCGGGGTAGTTCAACATGGTATCCGCATCCAATATTCCTACAACGCTTACCCGATCAAAGTCAAGACCTTTCGAGATCATTTGCGTACCAATAAGGATATCTATTTCTCCTCTTTCGAAGTCTGATATCACTTTTTCGTAGGCATTCCGGGTACGTGTCGTATCCAGATCCATCCGTGCAACACGGGCTTCGGGGAAAAACCTGTTGACTTCGTCTTCCACTTTTTCCGTTCCAAAGCCCTTATACCGCAAATCTTTTTCTCCACATGCCGGGCACCATCGGGGCAAAGGTTCCGAATATCCACAATAATGACAGACAAGACGGTTTAAATCTTTATGGAAAGTCAGACTCACATCACAGCGCTTACACTTCGGAACCCACCCGCAAACATGACATTCCATCACGGGAGCAAATCCTCTACGATTCTGAAAAAGGATTACTTGTTCCTTTTGTTCCAACGCCTGGCGCATCTTCTGCAAAAGCAAAGGCGAGAACATTCCGCTCATTTGTTTCTTACGCTTCAACTCTTTGATGTCCACCGTTTCTATCACAGGAAGTTGCACATTACGAAAACGTTCCGTCAGTTCCACCCAACCATACTTTCCGTTTACGGCATGGAAGTAAGACTCTATGCTCGGAGTTGCCGTTCCAAGCAATGTTTTTGCCCCAAACATCGATGCCAAGATCATGGCTGCATTACGGGCATGATAGCGCGGAGCAGGTTCTTGCTGCTTATAACTTGTTTCATGCTCCTCGTCAACAATTATCAGGCCCAAGCGCCTGTAAGGCAAAAATATCGAAGAACGTGCTCCAAGAATAATATCAAAATCGTTTTCACTTAATTGTTTTTGCCAGATTTCCACCCGCTCCGAGTCCGGCATTTTAGAGTGATATACCCCAAGACGGCTACCAAAGACTCGCCTTAACCGCCCGGTTATCTGTGTGGTCAGGGCAATTTCCGGCAAAAGATACAATACCTGTTTGCCCGATTTAAGCACCTGTTCCACCAAATGCATATATATTTCTGTCTTCCCGCTGGCAGTAACGCCATGCAGCAAACAGATGTCTGTCTTGCCGAAACAGGACAGAATCGCATCAAAAGCCTTTTGTTGAGCCGGAGACAAAGTATGCAATCCATCGGTCTCTGCCTCAGTATGCGATAATCGCCCTACCTCTTTTTCATATTTCTTCAGGATCCCTTTTTCAAACAAAACGTTCAGCACGGAAGATGCAACTCCCGATTTTTCTATCAACTCCGCACGGGATACTTCCAACGGGGCGCTATTTAAATCTGATAAACCGGATAATTCGACATATTTCTCCAATACAACTTTCTGCTTCGGCGCCCGCGACAGCTTTTCCATTTCATGATCAAACACCGAATCATTCCGCATCGCTTCGGAAAGACATACATATGTTTCGTTTTTCGGCTTATAGCTTCTCTTCAGTTCTTCCTTTATCAGGACTGCTTTTTTCTCCAACAAAGACTTAACTATACGAAGCAAATTTTTCATTCCCCCCGTTTTCTCCAGTTGCCTGACGTTTTGTCCTTTCCCGTTTTCCAGCAGTCTAAGCACTTTTTGTTCCTTTTCGGTCAAATCTGTTCCACTATCAAAATCGGGATTAAAAGAGACAAGCGTCTCACTCTCCAACTTCATTCCGGACGGAACGGCCGCCTTATACACATCGCCCAACGTGCTGAGATAATAACCCGATATCCATTTCCAGAACGCAAGCTGGCGGGGAAGCAAAACAGGTGATTCATCAAGTATTTCGACAAGCGGCTTTACTTTACACCCTTCGGGAGCATCGGAGTGAACCTTTATCACGATTGCCGTATAATAACGCATGGAACCGAAAGAAACAATTACCCGACAACCTATACGGATTTTCTCTTTCATTTCTTCCGGCACGAGGTAAGTATAGGAAGAAGCCAGAGGCAAAGGCAATATGACATCGACATATTTTTCCATCACTGCAAAGGTACGAAAAAAGTATCCCCCCGATCTTGTTTGTTTGACAATCTTTTATAGCTTTGCAAAAGATAAGACAAATGTACTTGTACAATGAAACAATATAAAATAGGAATTATAGGTTGCGGACACATCGCCTGCAAGATGGCCGACACTTTACGGCGCATGCCTGATGTAATAAGCTATGCCGTAGCTTCACGCTCTCAGGAAAAAGCCAATGATTTTGCCCGGGAATGGGGGTTTGAAAAAGCTTATTCTCCCTATGAAGCGCTGGCATCCGATCCGGAAGTTGACCTGATTTACATTGCCACACCCCATTCTTTGCACTACGAACAGGCACGCATGTGCTTACTGAAAGGCAAACCTGTTTTATGCGAAAAGGCTTTTACCGCCAACGCACGGCAGGCGGAAGCCTTAATCAAGCTGTCGGAAGAGAACCATATCTTCATTGGCGAAGCCATGTGGACGCGCTTTCTTCCGCTTTCGTTTCGGGTACAGGAACTGCTGAAGGAGGGAATCATCGGAACTCCCCGCACCCTTTCCGCCAATTTAAGCTATGTCATCGACCACAAAGAACGGATCATCCGTCCGGAACTTGCCGGAGGTGCCTTGCTGGACATTGGTATTTATCCTCTAAACTTTGCGGCGATGGCTTTCGGAAACGATATTGTACGTACGGTTTCTGCCTGTACAAAGACTGAAACCGGCGTAGATGCTCAGGAAAGCATCACGTTGTTTTACAAAGACGGCAAAATGGCCGCTCTACAATCAAGCATTTATGTGCAAAGCGACCGCCAGGGAATCATCTCAGGCGACAAGGGGCATCTGATTGTTGAAAACATCAACAATCCGCAATCAATTCGAGTCGTCAATCGAGATTACCAGATCATTGCCGAATATCATGCCCCGCAACAAATCACAGGATTTGAATATCAGGTACAAGCCGCAATAGAAGCTATTGAAAAAGGAGAAATAGAAACGCCTGAAATGCCGCATGAAGAAACCCTTCGCATGATGAGACAAATGGATGCCTTACGCGAATCGTGGGGCGTTACATTCCCGTTTGAGTAGTTCTTTCTCCCGAAAAGATTAGAAGAGATACGCCAGCGATACCTGCCAGGAATTCTTCTTCATGTTATCGACAATACGTTCGTCGAGCGATTCGGCTATCTTGCTTGCACCGATATTATAGTTCAATCCGACCTGAAGGTGGTTAATCAGCTTCACACCGACACCCACGTTTACCGTTACGGCACACGACTTTGTTTCGTAACCGTCTAATTTATTGTTCAGATTGAAGCCGAACTGTGGACCTGCGGCAAGGAATACTCCCAACATTTTTCCCAGGCCCAACGTCCATTTCAAATTGACCGGCACTTCTATTGACTTCCATTTATCGGAAACAGAACCTCCGTCTTCTCCGGTTCCGGTGCTTTCTATTTTAAGACCGGCCTGCGAATACAATGCGGCAACATCTATACCTATTCCAACAACCGGCAAGGTAAATTCGGCCATAGGTCCTATAAAGAAGCCGGTTTTATTATCACCATCCCACAATTCACTGGAGAAACTTACTTTCGAGACATCCAATCCTCCCTTCAAACCAAACTGTATTTGAGAATGAACCGGCAAAGCAATCAGTAAACACATCCCGAACAAGCATAAAATTAACCGTTTTTTCATAAGCCATAAAATATTTCGTTTCAAGAAACAAATATAGATAATCCTCACAAACCGCAGTGCCTTACGAACAAAAAACTTTCCAAAAGTTCTCTATTTAATGACAAAAAGGGAATGAAAACATACTGATTTTTTTAATAAAACAACCTGACATGCGAAAAGAAGCACCGCATGGTTTTCCTTCAATCGTACCGATGAAAAATATAGTTCTCCCACATATTTATGGCTACGAAAAGCACGATTCCTTTATCACAAAGCAGGCTTTCAACCCTTCCGACCGCCTTCCAATAAAAACGGTAAAGCCATCCGGAGCACTCAGGAGGCCTTTCAACACTTTCGGTTTTCGATGTTTTTTGTCGCTTTTCCTAAAATTCCACCCCGAGTTTAAGGCATAAACCTCCGGTAGAAATTTCCCCATTTCCCACCGTATTTCTCATTTTCTTCTGCAAGACATACTCAACAGCCACGTCTATCGCCCAATCGGAAGAGAGCCCGAACCGGCATCCGAGTGCCGGAGCAACATAAGGACTTGTAGAAAACCAATCGGTGATGGGAATCGACGCGCCTATTTTCACTTCGCCATAAGGCGATATTTTTTTGGGAATAACGTATCCTCTTACATCGGCAAATACAGGAATAAGCACGCCCGACGCGCCGTCTCCACCAGATTTTTTATTAGAATAATAATTTACGCCGGCACCCCCTCCTACGAACAAATACGGATTAAACTGCCAACCATGAATTGTTGTCGCCTGAAAAGCTACTTTCTCCGACACAAGGATCCAGCCTGCATCAACCATACCCTTGTATCCTTTTCCCTGCCCATGGGCAAACGTTATTGCAACCATCGCCAAGATTGCAGATAAGATGAATTTACGCATTGTATTCTATCTTTAAATTATACTTACGATAACGTGTTCAATAAATCCGGATAAAACGATTTAAACCATATCTTCATTACTTGTTGATATTACACCAACAGGGTTTCCGTCATTTTTTGCTACAATGCAAATATACGAAAAGCCTTTTCAAAGATAAGGTTTTTAAAGATACAATAACAATAAAATTACCTCCATAAAATGAATGATTCCTGAAAAAATACTTTATGTCCACGGTCTGTTTTACCCAATGTCACGGTCTATTTTCATGGTTGTTCTGCAGCTTCCAATCTTCCTCCCATCAGATTCTCACCAATGATTCTCTTAAGATTGTTTTATTGCTTTCCTTTTTATCTAATAAACTCTACCAGGAATGAGCTCCTGCATCAATAAAAGAATCCCAAAAAACTACATCCTTCTCAACATTAAAACGGCATCGCCCCCCGTTTTCATGCCGGATAATTCTGTCAAAAATCAAAGCCAACGGATAAAGAAACCCCATGAGGATAGATATTCGTGCTTTTAATCAACTCGTTCGGCTTCCTCCAATTATCATAAGATTTGGAGTTATAAGTATATCCAACCTTTAAAAACACCGACAACTTCTTGTAAAAATTCCAACTCACGCCGGCACCCGGATTCGTATAAAAGCCTGCTGCATCAAGAATGTTATATCCTATTTTTGCATCAATGAATGGAGATACCTTCTTTTTCAGTATTGTGTATCTTATACTTCCATATAAAGGAATCGAAGTGAAATCATCGCCTAAACGAACTCCTGCGCCTGCTCCTACATAAAAATAAGGATTAATCTGAACACCGTGCGTAGTATAAATATCAGTTGTACTAAATAAACTCATATCATCGGTGTGTAATGTTCTGCCAACCTCAACAGAACCTTTATAGGTGTGCGCATTACTGTTCAATATGTTCATGCTTAACATTATTAAAACAAGGAATGCTCCGATTAATTTTAATGGCCTCATCTGTTATTTGTTTATTGATACTATTAAAAATGCTCCCGTTCTTCATCGACATATTCCAAATAAAATATTCCCGCTTGTCATCAGCAATAGCAGAATATACCTCCTTTTGAAACCTGTCTTATCAAAATCCTTAATGCAATCATTGGATAATGACAAAGTTACCCAAAAGCATTTATTTAAACAAGAAGCACATTTATTATTAAATAACTTTTCTTTCCTATATCTAAACCGGCCCAAAATTCGTTCTTCACATTTATTTCCTCTTCATGATTTGCCATTTACATTTGATCATTTCTTCAGCAGAAAAAACTTACAACAAGCGCTGCACTAAAGACAAACGCCGCAATCTTTTAAATACCCTACTGCGACGAACTTCATAAATTCATATCAAAGGCATGAGAAAATTTGCCGTCACACCAAAAGATAGCCTTCTACCCAAGGAAGTAAAGTTAACATCAAAGTAACAAAATCAGCCAAACACACTTACAAAAACATGACAGCACATCAAATCAAACACAAACAGCTTGTTTACGCAACGACACAAAAAAAGCAGCTACGAAATTCGTAACTGCTTGATTTCCTTCGTGGACCAGCCAGGGCTTGAACCTGGGACCTCCAGATTATGAGAACGATAAAATGATATTCTGTGACAACCAACGATTTTAGTTTTTATTGAATATCAAATAGTTATACATCTTACTATTCTCGGTGAAACTCACTAAATCCCCCTAACTGAAATAGTTTGTTTACGCATTGTTTACGCAGAATTAGAGGAGCCAATGCCGCTATTAAACCCTTTTGCATGTCCAGTATAAGCTCCATTAATAATTAATGTAGAATAGCGTCATATATTTTGCTCAAGGCTTATGGTTGTCGCAAATAATTTATAAGTTAGCGACAAACATAATGTAAAGGCGAGTATGAATACAATTTGCAAATTCGAGGGATGCAGTCTTTCAATGTCTTAATTTGGCGAAATTCTCCATTTATTTGGTA
>CALUET010000010.1 GCA_944319745.1 uncultured Phocaeicola sp.
AAGAGTACAACTTTTTAGCGTATAAACAAAATCAAAATCGAAGTTTTTTAAGAAATAAAGTAAATCTGATACTAATTGAGGCACAATGTAGCTTAAAGTTTATGCGTAATTTACGCATAAAAATAAAGTAGTGCGTAATTTACGCATCTGTATTCTGAAGCAAACTGTATTCAAATAAATCTATTACGTCATAAGAATACATTTAATTATTGTGTTCTATTTTATCTTTGATTTTCTTGCATACACCAAAAGAAATGCTTATCTTTGCATCAGTAAATGAAGGAATTAGTTGGACTAAAAAGAATAAAAGTCATGAAGAAAGCAGTTATATACGCTCGTGTAAGCAGTACCAATGACAGGCAGTCAACAGACAGACAAGTTATTGACTTGAAGACATACGCATCCAGTAATGATATGGAAGTCGTTAAAGTGTACGAAGAACATATTTCAGGTGCAAAGAAAAACGAAGAACGACCAATCCTTTGCGAGTGTTTGGATTACTGCATATCCAACAAAATAGATTCTTTGCTTATAAGTGAATTAAGTCGCTTGGGTAGAAATGTAGATGAAGTGCTGGCAAATGTAAAGCTGTGCAAGGATAATAACCTTAACATTTATTTTCAGAAAGAGAATCTGAATATATTTCAATCAGATGGAACAAAAAATCCATTTCTTAATATCTTTATTTCAGTGCTTGGTACTTGCGCAGAAATGGAACGTGAAAATATCAAATTTCGTTTGAATAGTGGTAGGGCAAAGTATATCGCAGAAGGTGGAAAACTTGGAAGAAAGGAAGGTAGCGTAAAAACAAAGGAACAAAAGCAAGAAGAATACAAACAAGTATTACGAGAATTAAAAAAAGGTACTAGTATTCGTAAGGTCGCTAAATTATGCGATGTTTCCGTTTCAACCGTTCAGAGACTTAAAACCGAATTTGACTTATAAAAAATAATGGCTAAAATCACAGCTTTTAGCCATTATTTCCATGTCTTAGGAAATTCTATTTTACTTTTTCAGCCTTCAAACGCCATTGAGGATGTTTTGATTCAACCTCACTACTACCAGCATACAGCCATCCGTCTTTAAGATACATTCCGCCGTACTTTTTTACGCCGCCATCAAAGTAAATAATTGGTCTCTTGTCTGAGAAATCAATTCTTATTCCTTTGTTTATTATGAAAAGTTCTTCCCATGAACAGTAGAGAATCACATCAGAACCTTCTATTTTTACATTCGCTGTTTCATCTTCATTAAGAATGATATAGAATGTATGTCCCGTAGCATCTATTACCTTGTATGTTCCCAAGAAATTAGTAGATGCACTATTAGAATCATACTCCGAACTTGAAGTAGCGGTAAAGGTGTTAGAAGTTTTGTTTTCTGAGTCACTACCGTATGAAGGAGTTTTGGCTTGTTGTTTTGACAGTATTCTTGCGATGCTATCTTCAAGTTGTGCAATGCGTTCTTTATCGCTTGATGAATTTCCTCCACAGCTTGCCACAGCAAAAGATATAATACAAGCCGCAATTATTAAGATTGAATTCTTCATTTTGCTCAATGATTTTATTGTTTATTACTTGTTTTGATAGTCCTTGTTTCAGCGATAGACAAATAAAAAACGTGGACTATTTACTGTGTATCTATTTTCTTGGTATCGCCAAACACCATACGTTCAAATACAAGTAAAAGCCCACGCTATGAGCGCAGGCATCAACTTTGTACTTCTTGAACGTTTCTTTAATTTGGCGATTTCAGAAAATAAGAATGTACACAAGCTAACGCTTTTTATCTTATGTCTTTATTTTGATAATCTATACCATAGGCACTTATTTTTTTATTCACGTTGCAAAATTAACGCTTTTTCTTCTATTCATATTAAGATAGCAAGGAAAAGTTAACCACAAACCAATTAAAATGCTTATTTTTGTGCGTTCTAATATGGATAACGCAAGAACAACCTTTAAGAACAGCGTATGCAACTAACTGTATTTCAGTATAGGGAAATAAGCATAACGCTTCTTTCTTTACCAATACATTTTGAAAAGAGCATGAACTCAGTTCAATGCAAAAATATAAAATTAATCAAATAAATTCCGCAAAGAATATCCTTATTTTTTCTCATTTTTTATGTTTTATAACCTCAATTTCCTCTTGAATTTATTTTTTCGAGGAAATCTACACCAATTTCTTTTTGAGTTTCTGAAACTACATTTTAAATCATCTGTATAAACCATCCGACAATATACAGTAAGAATTTCCCTTTTTCCTGAAGAAAACTCTCTACGATTACCGTTGAGTGGTCTATATTGAACTCTTCCTTATATTCCTCTAAGCAAAGTCTTCCTCTAAACTCTAGGACAGTTAACTAACAATTTGTTTTATTGTTTAGTTATAAATAATAATCCCATTTTACAATAGAGAAATAAAAATCATTACCCATCAATCCTAACCTATTTTCATATTCCATGATTTTTCACTAATACTTTCGGTCTATCTTGTTAATTTCACTGCTATAATGGTCCACCATTTTATCTTCCACTCTATCCGATTTGCATCTATTTTTACAGATTCACAATGTCATACTTCAATTTTTCATTATACATTTCTAACTTCATAATCTTATGTAGTTTCCCCCAATATTCCCCTTTCCGATATGACTATTGTTATATTTACTGCTGTCCTTTCATTTTCTGCGTATTATTTCCCTTTTTACACTTTTTGCTCCTGTCATTCCCTATCTTCTAACCCAATAAGGCTATTTTCTATTGTATTATAATAAGATGTCTGCGTATATCAAGTTCTTTGTAAAACTATGAGACGGAAGCGTGCCTTACCATTACGCCATCAACACATAGTACACATCATACAGATTCATCTTTCTGTATTTCTTTTCCTACTCAATTTTTTTATTTGTACTTTCCTCATTTATCATGATAAAACAAAACATGTATGCCCTAGAAGGTATATATCCATAATCTAAAGCCTTTCATCATTTTTTTCGTTCTATTAAAAAACAATCTAAATAACTTGCATATTATATTATGAACTCATATCTTTATTCGAAATAGATATGAGATGAAATTATCATCACATTATGGCCTGCAGGATTTATTAATTGCATGAGTCCGAGTTTCACACATACCGAAAAGAAACGCCCGACCTTACATCTTTGCTGTAAAGTCGGGCGTTTTCTTTATAACAGATTCCGGGAAAATCCCGTTTTTCTATTTATTGCCGAGCATCATATATTTCCTTTATCTCATTCGCAGAAAGCCGGCGTGTGTCGTACACTCTGAAATTATCAACAGACATGTTGGTTCCATTCAACGTATTGGTATAGTTCAGGTCAAGGCTGCCTCCCATAACAAATTTTATTCCTGTGCCATAAGATGATTGATCTCCTCCGTTTTCACTAAAGGCATTCGCATATTCCGTTACAGTGTCTACAGCCATACCGTCTACATACAGTGTCGTGGTAACGGTTGAATAAGTCGTTACACTGAAATCGGAAACAATAGCGATATGATGCCAGTTCCCGTCAGTAATGGTAGGATGTGCAAATGTTCCGGTCCCGGCATATTGATACCAATTATTGTAACGCGTTACAATAAATTTCAGTTTCCCATCAGCCATACTTAATGTAAATATTGGTTCATTTTCGTTGGAAGAAATCATATAGAAAATATTTCCATCGCTGAAATCTTTTCCCCAAAAACTAACGGTCAGGTTCTTTGAATCTATAATGGGTTGGGGCACATTAAACGAACTATTACTGCTCCGGCTGAATTTCACAGCCTTAGAATCAGGCGTAACTCCCTCTACAAAGGTAGGCGAATTGAGCCCGAAGCCATTTACAGCATTCTCTGTTGCATCTTCAAAGTTATCGTCAAACTTATAATATGTGTACAGCCCCTGTGTCACAACCAAACCTGCAGTTTCACTTCCCTTTACGGCTTGTACCACAACATTCTCCTCGCGTGTTCCATCCGATACTTTAATAACGGTATTCAAGGTTTCGGGCATAGTAGAACGGTCAAGAGAAACATTGATCTGACGATTGCCTCCGGGAGGTATCACTCCATTCGCTTCCGATACGCTCAGACAAGATTCTATCGGGCTTACGATGGTCCACGTCAGGTCAAGACTTCCGGTATTAATAATGCTGAAGCTCTGTCCCGTAGCCTCATCGCCAAAGTCCAACAACAGCGGAGTTACCGACATCTTGGCTACAGCTTTCGCAGCATTAATCTGAACAGGCTGCTGTTTTATACCATCCGAAACAATCAGGGAGGTATTAATATTGTCGGTCATCATTGAACGATCCAGCATAACCTTTACAACCTGTGCCCCTCCTGCGTCTACCGTTCCTTCTGTTTCAGAAAGAGAAAGACAGGCTTCAGAAAGTCCGGATATACTCCATTCCAGAAGGGCGTTCCCCGTATTCTTGATGGTCAAGGTTTGTTCCTGCAACAGCTCCCCGAAATCCAGGACAGTAGGTGTGACACTCATCTCCGAATGCGAGTCTTTAAGGGCACAAGATACAGGGATAGCATACGAATTGCCGAATGCCGACAAACTGATTTGAGCCGTTTTAGCCTCAGACAGCATATCACGATCTACAGTAAAGATGATATTCTGCGTCTTTCCGCTATTAATGCGTCCGGACGAAGGTGTAGCAGACAACCAGTTGTTGTTTCCCAAATCCAAAGACCACTCTGTTGCAGCATTTCCATTATTGGTAATGGTCAATGCCTGTTCGTTTTGCGTTGTTCCAAAGTTAAGAGAAGAGGGGGATATGAGAATATCCGCTTCTTGTCTTTCCGGTTCCAGGCGTATGTCACACGTAATAGACTGCCCAACAAGCACATTTACCGATTTCGTATTTGTGAGATAACCGGTTTTCTGTGCCTGAACCTGATACTGTTGCGCTTCAAGGTCCAAATATTCATAGGTTCCGTCACTGCCCGTTGTACGCGACAATCCGCCGGGTGTCAATGTAATGGTCACCCCTTGCAACACTCTTCCTGTTTGTGAATCGGTTACTTTGCCATAAATATCCCCCGTTGTTTCTATCGCATCCTCAGTGCATGAACAACATACGATGGTCACTATGGCAAGCAACATCGTTTCAATTTTTTTAATTAATCTATTCATCTCTGCTATTTTTTATAATTAAACTTCTTGTTAATTTCAGTAACTCATTGAATATTGTTTACTCATGATAACCTGCATTTTATCTTATCATTCAGCATTTAATCTTATAACTTCTGCTTTTACGTCTTTAAACTCATCGTATGCATGCCCGATGGGTTTATATCCGGTAGGATCGCAAACGAAATATTTATGCCCGTCGACAAGGACATAATCACCGGAGAAATCCCGTGTAAAACGAACAGCCGTGGCAAGATGATTGGGATAATGAAGCAATACGACATCCAGCCGGGTAAACATCCGCACCAATTGTGAAAACAAGATAGCCCGGTCCTCGCAATCGCTGTAAGAATAAAAAAGAGTTTCGTCTGCAAAGAAGGGACGATCATCTCCCCATATCTCGTCATCATAGCCATAGACAAAGGTCGTTTGCACAAAATTCAACAACATGTTTACCGTTTCTTCTTCAGTTTTTCCGGAAACGACGTTACCAAGCGACGACAATAACCGTTTTTTTGTGGTTTCATCCAATGGCACATTCGCATAAACAGCCCAATCTACTCTGGGATATTGAGAATATAAATCCATCAGATTCCGGTTGCCGGAAACATCAACCTCCAGTTCCGGATATTTTTCCGAAGCCAAATGCCGCGGTTCTGCCATGTTTTGCGAGAGGTGCATCGGAGCAGAAAAAGCCAAATGACACATTTCTGCCTCTGGCGAATAAGCATCCGGAACAATCTGAATGCTACCGACATGTTCACGATCCATCAAATAATATTTCCGCCCGCCAATCGTGTAATAAGACTTTCCGTAAACAGTTACGTCGAAAGGCAGAGCCAATATCAAAGACCGGCTATCCGTTGCAAAACGGAAATCAATGCCAGACTGCGCCAATATATACCCGGAGAGTAATACAGCCTCGTTTATCTTTTGGTCGCCCAAGACTGACAATGCCACTTGTTTTATCAACAGATAATAAGCATAGTCACAAAGTTGCAGTTCATCCCGGAGTTGCTGACAATCGTACACCAGCGGATCAGTCTGTTCCGTGGCGATATTTTTCCAGCCTGCCGAAATATCAGCCGGACGGATGCCCGTTAAGGTAATATCGCACGATTGAAGTGTATGTATCTTACAACGGGAACCTAAAAAAGTGACTGTGATGCAACGATCGTCCTCCGGGCTAACAGGCACATCAATCTTCACCGGTTTCACCTTAGGAACGACAGGAGGTGCCGTCTTTATTTGCTTTACCAATAATTGCCGGGGAATGTTTTTTACCACAGACGAGTCCGGTTCCGGTTGAGGGACAAAAGGTTTCGGGAAAGCAGGCGCAATCATTCCTTTATACACGTCGATATCTTTCCACTTCTTTGCCAAATAGTCTGCAAACTCCTTGTTTCGTTTTTGACGATATTCCTCAAACTCCGAACGTTGCTGCTGACGGTAAGTTTCAAACCTGCTACGCTCCTGTTTCCGAAATTCTTCAAATGTGCTGACTTGGGCATGTGCCACAAACGCACAACATAAGCATCCCAGTATCAATACAAAGGCTTTCATAAAATGCTGATGTGAGATAGTTGTTAGAAATTCAATGCAAAACCTATCCCCATCCCATCATTCATCACAGCCGGTGCAACAGAGAAACGTATCTGCTGGCGGGGTTTTACCACAACTCTTCTGGCGCCTTTTGCAACAGCCGCATCTATCAAATTGTAGACATAAAGGGCTGCCGCTACACCAATGCAGATATTCCGTCCTGTTTCCCAATTCGTTGCTTTTGTATGATAGGTCTGAAAATGGTCAGGTTGTTCTTTCATTTTTCTGACATAAGAAGCACGGGTACTCTCGCTCAAAATAATTCCTGCTATACAAAGCGCTTCGCCACCCATGATGCTAATGCCTTTTGCCATACTGCCTTTGTATATCTGTCCCATACCGGGAATAAGGGAACGAAGTAATCCGCGCCCTCCGTAATGCCGCGTTAAAGTGATGTTATCATAAATTGGCGGCAAAGAAGAAACTGCAACCATATACAATGAATAACACTCGCAAACCGACTTCCCGTTAAGGGTGGTATATTCCCAATACTCATCTACCGGATTGACCATAATGTTTATTTGCTTCCCGTTTATGGAAACATCCATCGTAACGGTATTGGAAATATGTTCAGTCAATACACCATTGTCGATTGATTGCTGCTGCACACTCTGTTGGTTTCTGTTTACAATAGCCTGAACAGAGCTTTTCAAGTCCTCGTTGCTGATAAGTTTATTCAAGCATGCCTGCGAAGCAGCTTGAGGATTATCCCCATACCCTCTCACCACAACAAAATCATACGTCGGATTCCCCGGTCTGGGAGTTTCGGCTATCCAACGTGGTTTCATTTTATCTGATTTTTGTGCCTGTATGGTTACTGTCGGGAATATCAGTAAAAGTATCAAGATACCGAGATATTTCATGACCATTTCTTTTACAAATTATTCCGTTCTGCTTTTCTTATAATCCTCCAGACCTTTTTTTATGGAATCCATAAAGCGCTCTTTATCATAATCGATGGCAATAACTTCATCTTTGGTCAAAGCATTTCCGACAGTATTCAGGAATTCATCTTTTGTATTGCGCATTTCAATGCACACATAACACTGTATAGAACCGTCGGACAAATCGTACAAATTGGTTTTAATAACCCGATAATTTTTACATAATCCTACGATGTATTGGGTTATAATACCCTGCGCATCGCCTTCCGTCATCTTTTTGGCATTGGCATTAGCATCTTTGTTATAGAATTGGCGAGCGCCTTCTACGGCTGTTTCCATACGTTGTACCATAGCTGTAACCGCATTGGCTTCTGCATTTTGTAAAGCGTATGACTCTTGGAAAGAAGTGGCTGTGCCGTATGCCCGATACTTGTTTTCATCTTCTGTATTAGCTAAGGTAATACATTCGTCTACTTCTCTTTTTTGTTTTGTAGGTTGCTGAACTATTACATTCTGGGGTTGTTGGATTTGCTGTTCCTGCTGCTGTGGCTGCGGTTGCGGATAAATGTAAGCCGTTTGATCTTTTGAACTTCCACACGAAGTAGCTAAGGAAAGTAACCCCGCCGAAAACACAAAAATAAATAATCCATTTGTTGTCATGTCTACATGGTTTTTATACCTAAATAGACTCCCCGGAGTTAAAGGCAAACATAAATAAAAAAAGGCATGGGAGTCTGTACTCTGCTTATCCCAAAGCCCAGGCTCTCGCATGCCCATCTATAAGGATAAGCAACGCAGCCAGCCCACGCCAGGAATCAGTATGCAGACATCTCCCGCACGAACGCAGAAAGACGTTGATACAGCACCTGAATGGACGTCACCCGTTGCCCTATCTTCCTATAGATTCAAATTTGCGAGATTTGGACTTTAGAAGATAACGCTCAAGTAAACGCCTTCTTTTTTATAAAAAGCATCCCACTGCCCCCACCGGGCCAGCTAGACTTTGCAAAGATATATGATATTTTTGTAAATATCATAAAATTATCAGCATTTTTATATCCGATGATATAACTTTCATTACCACCTAATTTCTGTGAAGTATTGCTCCCATTCATACATTAATAATAAAGAAATTTTGGTAATCCGCAATGCAACCTTTCCCTGCTCTCCGGCGCATCCATAATCTAAAGCCTTCCATCATCCTTTTCCGTTCTATTTAAAAACAATCTAAATAACTTGCATATTATATTATGAACTCATATCTTTGCCGCAAAATGAATATGAGATGAAATTATCAGAGCTGAAGACCGGACAGAAAGGAGTTATCATTAAAGTACTCGGGCACGGAGGATTCCGCCGCCGCATCATCGAGATGGGTTTTATAAAAGGTAAAACCGTAGAAGTCTTACTGAACGCACCTTTGAAAGATCCCGTAAAATATAAAATCATGGGATATGAGATTTCTTTACGCAGACAGGAGGCCGCCATGATAGAAGTGGTGAGCGAAGAAGAAGCACGCAGCCTGCTGAAAGAAACCGGTTCCCTGAGTCCGCTTGCCGAAGACATACCGGTGTCGGACGAAGAAATGAAAGCCATCGCACAAGGAAAACGACGTATTATCAATGTTGCGTTGGTGGGAAATCCGAATTGCGGGAAAACTTCTCTTTTCAACATTGCCTCGGGTGCGCACGAGCATGTGGGCAATTACAGCGGGGTAACGGTAGATGCCAAAGAAGGATTCTTCACGTTTCAGGGATACCGCTTCCGCCTGATAGACCTGCCGGGCACTTATTCTCTTTCCGCCTACAGCCCGGAGGAACTTTACGTACGCAAACATATCATCAATGAAACGCCGGATGTTATTATCAATGTAGTGGACGCAGGAAACATAGAACGCAATCTGTACCTCACCACGCAACTGATAGACATGAATGTGCGCATGGTCATTGCGCTCAACATGTACGATGCTCTGCAAAGCAGCGGGAACACTCTCGACTATAAGAAACTGGGAAAGCTTTTGGGTGTACCCATCGTTCCCACCATAAGCCGCACGGGTGAAGGCATAAACAACCTGTTCCACACGATTATCAACCTGTATGAAGGAGCCGATTTCATAGGGCAAAAGGCCGAAATAGAAAACGAGGCACTGCGCGAATTCCGCCAATGGCACGACGAAAACGTGCCCGACCATAAATACGGGGCGAAGGAGGATGACGAAGGCAATTTCGAGCCGAAAAGTTTTATCCGCCATATCCACATCAATCACGGGGCGGAACTGGAAAGAAGCATCGACGCCATAAAGAAAGAAATCGGACGGACAGAGAACATCCGTTCCCGATATTCCACCCGTTTCCTGGCCATCAAACTGCTGGAAAACGACAAGGACATTGAACAACACGTCATTTCTCTCCTGCCCAACAAAGACGAAATTTTAAAAATACGCGACAAGGAAGCCCAACGCATACGACAGGTGCTGAATGAAGACAGCGAACAAGCCATCACAGATGCCAAGTACGGTTTCATATCGGGTGCCCTGAAAGAGACTTATGTAGACAATCATAAGAACAATCAGCTCTTCACACACATCGTCGACAGTATCGTCACACACCGCATCTGGGGCTTTCCCATATTCTTCATCTTCCTGTATCTGATGTTCGAATGTACCTTCGTTTTGGGAGAATACCCCATGATGGGCATCGAATGGATCGTGGAACAATTGGGCAACCTGACCGAAAGATTCATGCCCGACGGAGCGTTGAAAGACCTGATCGTCGACGGAATCATCGGAGGTGTGGGGGCCGTCATCGTATTCCTTCCCAACATCTTATTGCTATACCTGTTTATTTCTCTGATGGAAGATTCCGGCTACATGGCCAGAGCCGCCTTCATCATGGACAAGATTATGCATAAGATGGGGTTGCACGGCAAATCGTTTATCCCTCTCATCATGGGCTTCGGCTGTAACGTACCGGCCATCATGGCCTCACGTATCATCGAAAGCCGCAAATCGCGCCTGGTCACCATGCTGGTCACACCGCTTATTTCCTGCAGTGCGCGCCTGCCCATTTACCTCATCCTGATAGGAGCATTCTTCCCCGGAAGAGAAAGCCTGGTGCTTTTATCGCTTTACGTCATCGGCATCATACTGGCCGTGGTGATGGCACGCATCTTCAGTCGTTTCATCATAAAAGGAGACGACACTCCCTTCGTCATGGAACTTCCTCCCTATCGTATGCCGACTTGCAAAGCGGTATTTCGTCACACATGGGATAAGGGGAAACAATATCTCAAAAAAATGGGAGGCATCATCATGGTAGCTTCCATCATCATCTGGTTCCTGGGGTATTATCCGAATCATGAGAGCTACGCCACACCCGTAGAACAACAAGAGAATTCTTACATAGGAAAGCTGGGAAAAGCCATAGAGCCTGCCATCGAGCCGTTAGGATTCGACTGGAAAATGGGTATCGGCCTACTCTCGGGAGTGGGAGCAAAAGAACTGGTGGTCAGCTCGCTGGGAGTGCTTTATGCCAACGACAGCGACATCGAAGCAACAAGCCTGGCCGAACACATGTCCATCACCCCGCTCGTTGCATTCGCATACATGATTTTTGTGCTCATCTACTTCCCGTGTATAGCCACGATAGCCGCCATCAAGCAAGAATCGGGCAGCTGGAAATGGGCGGTTTTCACCGCACTATACACCACGCTGCTGGCATGGATTGCTTCGTTTGCGGTCTTCAGAATAGGCAGTTTATTGTTTTAAACCGGTAGGAATATGGATATACAAGACATACTTGTAGGCATCATTGTTCTTCTCTGCATCTTATATACGGGGAAACATTTCCTTGGTTTCTTTCGGAAAAAGAAGGGGAAAAGCACCGGATGCGGATGTAATTGTGCCGGCTGCCACAAGGCTGAAATGAGAAAAGATTGCGACGAAAAATAAAAAAAGAGCGAGTTTTCTTGCAGATTAAAAAAATAGTCGTACCTTTGCAACGCTGTAAAAAAACAGGGCAGCAAGAACTCTTTTGACGGTTCCTTGGATGAGTGGCTTAGTCAGCGGTCTGCAAAACCGCGTACGGCGGTTCGAATCCGCCAGGGACCTCTCAATACACTAAAAGGAAGAAGGAAATCTTCGGGTGACAATCGCCCGAAGATTTTTTTTGTTTCAATACATTCTTTTCCGCGCATTCTTTAGTGCCTTTCTATTGAAAATCCCGTTTTTTTTATACCTTTGCATCAAACGTAAGAACAAAGGGGTGCCCCCATGCGAACAACGGGCTGAGATCATACCCTACGAACCTGATGCGGTTAATACCGCCGAAGGGATTGTTGCCGGACATATCTTTGCTTTCTCTCTCCGCCAAGTGGTTGCCTTCTTTGTCTTACCCGCATAAAACAAACCGATTATGAAACTTGTGGTAAACAACAAAGAAACAGAATTATTGCAGGGCAATACCGTTGCCGACCTGATAAAACAACTCGAACTGCCTTCGCAAGGCATCGCTGTAGCATTGCATAACCGCATGGTTCCCCGTAAACAATGGGAAGAACAACCTCTGCAAGAGGGCGACAGTCTGATAATCATAAAAGCAGCTTGCGGAGGATAATGCCTATGGTACTGCAATTCATCACCCACTACACAGAAAAATATACGTACTACGATTCGGCCGTCATGGCACTTAAAGGCGGATGCCGCTGGATACAGTTACGCATGAAGGAGGCTTCCGACGAAGATGCCGAGAGAGAAGCCGTACGCATACAGGCCCTGTGCAAACAATACGGGGCGACATTCATCATCGACGACCGCGTGGAACTGGTGAAAAAGCTGAATGCCGACGGGATACATCTGGGGAAAAACGACATGCCCATAAACGAAGCGCGGAAAATACTGGGCAACGACTGCATCATAGGAGGCACAGCCAATACATTCGACGACGTACTGATGCACTACAAGAACGGTGCGAACTACGTGGGTTGCGGCCCGTTCCGCTTCACGACAACAAAGAAAAACCTCAGTCCCATACTAGGGCTGGACGGATACCGCCACATTGTTACGGAAATGAAAGCGGCAAACATCCGCATCCCCATCGTGGCCATTGGGGGAATCACCCGAAAAGATATTCCGGACATCCTGCACACGGGAGTCGACGGAATAGCACTCAGCGGTTCCATCCTGCACGCCGACGATCCGATAACCGAAATGAAACAATTATTATCGCTAAAACTTTCGTAAACAAATAACTCATTATGAAAAAACTGATCATAGCTGGAAAAGAGTTTAATTCCAGATTGTTTTTGGGAACAGGAAAATTCAATTCAAACGAAGTGATGGAACAGGCCATCGCAGCTTCGGGCACGGAAATGGTTACCGTTGCCATGAAACGCATCGAACTTGACGACAAGAACGATGACATGCTGAAACATATCGTTCGGCCGAACATACAGTTACTGCCAAACACCTCCGGCGTACGCACGGCCGAAGAAGCTGTCTTTGCTGCACAAATGGCCAGAGAAGCATTCGGGACCAACTGGCTGAAACTGGAAATTCACCCCGATCCGCGTTACCTGTTGCCCGACTCCACCGAAACACTGAAGGCTACCGAAGAACTGGTCCGCATGGGATTTGTCGTACTACCCTATTGCCAGGCCGATCCCACGCTGTGTAAACGCTTGGAAGAAGCCGGCGCAGCAACGGTAATGCCTCTGGCCGCCCCCATAGGCACCAATAAAGGCTTGCAAACGCGTGACTTCTTGCGCATCATCATAGAGCAAAGCAACGTGCCGGTTGTCGTGGATGCCGGTATAGGAGCCCCCAGCCATGCCGCCGAAGCAATGGAAATGGGAGCGGCAGCCTGCCTGGTAAATACGGCAATAGCCGTCGCCGGAAATCCGGTGGAAATGGCCGAAGCATTCAAAGAGGCCGTCATCGCCGGACGCCGTGCCTACGAGGCCGGACTGGGAACACAGGCAGAAGATATGACGGCATCGGCGTCTTCTCCGCTAACCGCTTTCTTAAACGACTAAAAACAATACAACGTATGGAAGAAAAGAACAAGGCGTATGCACACGCAGAAAAAGCGTATATGAAAGGCAGCCTGTATCCTTTCATCAAAGTGGGCATGCAAAAAGTAAACCTCACTCCCACCGTTACCATCAAAAACGGAGAAAAGAAAATCACTCCCAATGCACCGGTCTACGTCTACGACACCAGCGGTCCGTTTAGCGATCCCGACATTCAAATCGACCTGAAGAAGGGATTGCCACGCATGCGCGAATCGTGGATTACGGAACGAGGCGATGTGGAACAACTTCCCTCCATAACATCGGAATACGGGAAGATGCGTCTCAACGACCGCTCGCTCGATCATTTACGCTTCGAACACATCGCTCTGCCTTACAGAGCGAAAACAGGAAAATGCTGCACGCAGATGTACTACGCCAAACAAGGCATCGTAACCCCCGAAATGGAGTATGTGGCCATACGGGAAAACATGAATTGCCGCGAATTGGGCATCGACACTCACATCACTCCGGAGTTTGTGCGCGACGAAATCGCTGCGGGACGTGCCGTACTTCCCGCCAATATCAACCACCCCGAAAGCGAACCAATGATCATAGGGCGCAACTTCCTTGTCAAGATTAATACCAATATAGGCAACTCGGCAACGACTTCAAGCATCGAAGAGGAGGTGGACAAAGCTGTATGGAGTTGCAAATGGGGAGGAGACACACTGATGGATTTGTCCACAGGCGACAACATACATGAGACACGGGAATGGATTATACGCAACTGTCCCGTGCCGGTGGGTACCGTACCCATCTACCAGGCTCTGGAGAAAGTTAACGGAAAAGTGGAAGATCTGACGTGGAAAATATACAAAGACACGCTGATAGAACAATGCGAACAAGGGGTGGATTATTTTACCATTCATGCAGGAATCCGTCTGCACAACGTGCACCTGGCAGACAAACGCCTGTGCGGCATCGTATCGCGCGGCGGCTCCATCATGAGCAAATGGTGTCTGACGCATAACCGCGAATCGTTCCTTTACGAACACTTCGATGACATTTGCGACATCCTTGCCCGCTATGATGTTGCCATTTCCCTGGGAGACGGATTACGTCCCGGCTCCATTGCCGATGCAAACGACGAGGCTCAGTTTGCCGAACTGGACACGATGGGGGAACTTGTCGTCCGTGCATGGGAGAAAAACGTACAGGCTTTCATCGAAGGTCCGGGACACGTTCCCCTGCACAAGATAAAAGAAAATATGGAGCGGCAAATAAGCCATTGCCACAATGCGCCGTTTTATACCCTCGGCCCGCTGGTAACCGACATCGCTCCGGGATACGATCACATCACATCGGCCATCGGAGCTGCGCAAATCGGCTGGTTGGGTACTGCCATGCTCTGCTATGTTACTCCGAAAGAACACCTCGGACTGCCGAACCGGGAGGATGTGCGTACGGGAGTTATCACGTATAAAATTGCCGCACATGCCGCCGATCTGGCCAAAGGACACCCGGGCGCACAGATACGCGACAACGCGTTAAGCAAAGCACGCTACGAATTCCGCTGGAGAGACCAGTTTCATTTGAGCCTCGATCCGGAAAGGGCTTTGGAGTATTTCAACGAAGGCAGACATACCGACGGCGAATATTGCACCATGTGCGGCCCGAACTTCTGCGCAATGAAACTGAGCCGCGACTTGAAAGACGTAAAAGAATCGAAGTGACAGACGGCGGAAGGAACCGGTTTTTCCGAAAGGGATACAACCGGCAACCGCATGACTGTCCCGAATTCGAAGTGAAAAACATACGGAAAGTTTACAGCTTCCCACAAAAATATAATTGCAACAAGACAATGTTTAGTGAAGAATTAGAAAAAATAAGCTGGGAGGAAACCACAAAGGCCATTTACTCCAAAACCGAGGCCGACGTAGTTCGCGCTTTGGGAAAGCAACATTGCGATGTAGACGACTTCATGGCCTTGATATCGCCTACAGCGGAAAAATACATAGAGCCGATGGCTCGTTTAAGCCGTCGCTACACGGAAGAACGGTTCGGAAGAACCATTTCCATGTTTATTCCCCTATATCTTACCAATTCGTGTACAAACTCTTGCGTCTATTGCGGTTTTCACATCAGCAACCCGATGGCACGCACCATTCTCACCCCCGAGGAAATAGAAAACGAATATCGCGCCATCAAGAAACTTGCCCCGTTTGAAAACCTGCTGATCGTAACGGGAGAAAACCCGGCAAAAGCCGGAGTACCGTATCTGGCACGGGCACTCGACCTTGCAAAGCCATATTTCTCGAACCTGAAGATTGAGGTCATGCCCCTGAAAACAGAAGAATATGCCGAGCTTATCCGCCACGGCTTGAACGGGGTAATCTGCTTTCAAGAGACTTACAACCGCGCCCGTTACAACATATATCACCCGCGAGGCATGAAGTCGAAATTCGAATGGCGCGTAAACGGCTTCGACCGCATGGGACAGGCCGGCGTACATTCCATCGGGATGGGGGTATTGATCGGGCTGGAAGACTGGCGTACCGATGTCACCATGATGGCTTATCACCTGCGCTATCTGCAAAAGCATTATTGGAAAACCAAGTATAGTGTGAACTTTCCGCGCATGCGTCCGGCCGAAAACGAAGGCTTCCAGCCCAACGTTATCATGAGCAATAAGGAACTGGCACAGGTAACTTTTGCCATGCGCATCTTCGATCATGACGTAGACATCTCCTACTCTACACGCGAACCGGCCAACATCCGCAACCACATGGCTACGCTGGGCGTTACGACCATGAGCGCGGAGAGCAAAACCGAACCGGGAGGATATTATACTTACCCGCAGGCCCTCGAGCAATTTCACGTAAGCGACGAACGTACCGCCGCAGAAATAGAACGTACATTGAAGAATCTGGGCAGGGAACCGGTGTGGAAAGACTGGGATGCTTCATTCGACCATATTGCAAGAGTATGACGGAAAGATATAACCGCCAAATGCTCCTTCCGGAGATAGGCAAAGAAGGGCAAGACAAATTACGGCATGCCCGTGTATTAATTGTCGGCGTGGGCGGATTAGGTTCCCCCATCGCCCTTTACCTTGCCGGGGCAGGCATCGGCACTCTCGGGCTGATAGACAATGACAATGTGAGCGAAAGCAACCTGCAACGTCAGATTCTTTACACCGAAAGAGAGGTTGGGAAACCCAAGGTTATTTGCGCCAAACAGCGACTGAATGCGCTGAACAGCGAGATAACCATCCATGCTTACAACGAACGATTCACACCGGAAAATGCAAAACAACTCGTTGACTTGTACGACATCATCGTAGACGGATGCGACAACTTCGGCACCCGATACCTGATTAACGACGTTTGCATCGAACTGGGAAAAGTATATGTTTACGGAGCCATTCGGGAATTCGACGGACAAGTCTCTGTCTTTAACCATCAAGGCGGAAGAAATTACCGGGATTTATTCCCCGATGAAAAAGAAATGCTGGCACTCCCCTCTCCGTCCAAGGGCGTGCTGGGAATAATTCCCGGCATCATTGGTTGCATGGAAGCCAATGAAATCATCAAAATAATCTGTGGGTATGGAGAAATCTTAAGCGGGAAATTATGGACCATCGACCTTAAAACCCTGCACACAAATACTATTTTATTCTGAAAGATTAGGAATATTACAATCAGCTTACTACCTTTGCACACAATTTTTCAGAAGAGATGAAATTGATAGTCATAACGACTCCCACATATTTTGTGGAAGAGGATCAAATCATAACGGCACTTTTCGAGGAAGGACTCGATATTCTGCACCTGCGTAAACCCAATCTTCCTGCGGTTTATGCGGAACGTTTGCTGACACTCATCCCGGATAAATTTCATAAACGCATCGTCATACACGACCATTTTTACCTGAAAGAAGAATATAAACTGAAAGGAATCCATTTAAGCAACCGCAACCCCATAGTGCCCGATAACTATACGGGACATGTAAGCGCGTCATGTCATACGTTTGACGAAGTGAATGCCGACAAGAAGAATTGCGACTATGTATTTCTAAGCCCGATTTTCGACAGTATCTCAAAGGAAGGATACCACTCACACTTCTCGGACGAAGACATCAGGGAAGCCGTCAGACAGGGAATCATAGACCGGAAAGTAATTGCATTGGGCGGGGTGAGCGATGAAAATATCGTGTGCATAAAAGATTTCGGCTTCGGCGGAGCTGCTGTATTGGGCAGTTTATGGAACAAATTCGATCCGGCATCCGATTACAATTATCAGAATTTAATCACTTACTTCAGGCAACTAAAAGAATTGGCCGATTAATTCCCGTTCATAAAAAAATGCCAATCCGTTTGCCAATGTTCATGGAATAGCTAACTTTGCAAAATATAATTTTACGATAACATTTTCATCATACAATGAGCGAAACATCACCTTTCAAGGTTTTCTCCGGAACAAATTCGAGATACCTTGCAGAAAAAATCTGTACAAGTTTAGGTTGCCCTCTGGGTAATATGAACATCACGCATTTCGCCGACGGCGAATTTGCCGTATCTTACGAAGAATCTATTCGCGGACAACATGTATTTTTAGTACAGTCCACTTTCCCGAATTCAGACAATTTAATGGAACTTTTACTGATGATCGATGCAGCAAAGCGAGCATCCGCCAAAAGCATTATCGCAGTTGTTCCTTACTTCGGCTGGGCACGTCAGGACAGAAAAGACAAACCGCGCGTTTCCATAGGAGCCAAATTGGTGGCAAACCTTTTAAGCGTTGCCGGCATTGACCGTCTGATAACGATGGATCTGCACGCAGACCAGATACAAGGTTTCTTCGATATTCCCGTCGATCACTTGTATGCCTCGACTATTTTCGTACCTTATATCCAATCGCTTAATTTAGACAATCTGGCCATTGCCACCCCCGATGTAGGCGGTTCGAAGAGAGCAAGCTCGTATGCAAAATATTTAGACGTACCCTTGGTTTTGTGCCACAAGACACGTGAAAGAGCCAACGTCGTTTCATCCATGCAAATTATTGGAGACGTGAAAGACAAGAACGTGATTCTGATAGACGACATGGTAGATACTGCCGGAACAATAACCAAGGCTGCCGACATAATGAAGGAAGCCGGTGCATGCTCCGTTCGCGCCATTGCATCTCATTGCGTGATGTCCGGTCCGGCATCCGAGCGGGTACAAAATTCACAGCTCACGGAGTTGGTTTTCACCGACAGCATTCCTTATTCCAACCGTTGCGCAAAAGTGAAACAACTTTCCATCGCCAACATGTTTGCCGAAACCATCCGCCGGGTAACAACAAACGAGTCTATCAGCTCACAATACTTATTATAATCGTTATTATAATTTTATTTTTATATAATGTCATTCCGACCGAAAGCGAAGAATGACATTATTTTTCTTTTCACCATGCAAATTCTTTGGCTCGACTTGAACAGTTCCTATGCCCATTCATCCCTGGCCTTGCCCGCACTGCATGCCCAGATGAACAACTTCTCTACGGTAAGATGGAGTGTGGTGTCTGCCACCGTCAACGAGAATCCCGGTGCCATAGCTACGGAAATCTGCCGGCATGCTCCCGACCTTATCGCCGCAACCTGCTGGCTGTTCAACCACGAAATGCTCATGCACGTGCTTTCCCGCGCACAGGCCATGCTCCCCTCCTGCAAAATTGCTTTAGGGGGACCTGAGTTTTTGGGCGGCAACGAACATTTCCTGCGCAGCAACTCTTTTGTCACATGCGTGTTTCGGGGAGAAGGAGAAGAAGCATTTCCACAATGGATTACGTGCATCAATGAGCCGGAGAAATGGAAAAACATAACAGGTCTGTGCTATATAGACGAACGAAACAATTACCACGATAACGGCATTGCCCGCGTGGCTTCATTTGAAACACTGGCCAATCCTGAGCAAAGCGCCTTCTTCAATTGGAGCAAACCATTCGTTCAACTTGAGACCACACGGGGATGTTTCAACACATGCGCTTTCTGCGTCAGCGGAGGAGAAAAGCCCGTTCGCACAATTCCCATAGAAACCATACGGAAAAGAATACAAGTCATCCACGCACACGGCATACGAAACATCCGGGTTCTCGACCGGACGTTCAACTATAACGGCAAGCATGCCAAAGCGTTGCTCGATATATTCCGCGAGTTTCCCGACATGCATTTCCATCTTGAAATCCATCCGGCCCTCTTGTCTGATGAAGTAAAAAAAGAACTGACCGGCATGCCCGACGGACTTCTTCACCTTGAAGCCGGCATACAAAGCCTGCATGAAGAGGCATTGACGCTCAGCCGCCGGATGGGGAATCTGAAAGATTCACTGGACGGACTGAGATTTCTTTGCTCGCTTTCCAACATGGAAACACATGCCGACCTCATTGCCGGGCTGCCCTCATACCGGCTGGAAGAGATATTCGCCGACATCCGCACCCTGGCCGAATACGGTGCCGGAGAAATCCAGTTGGAATCGCTGAAGCTGCTTCCCGGCACGGAGATGCGGCGACGCGCCAAGGAATTGGGCATCTGCTACTCACCCCTTCCTCCATACGAAGTTTTGCAGACGAAAGATATTTCGGCCGACGAACTGATTACAGCCGGCCGGCTGTCGCGATTGCTGGACGGATTTTACAATACCTCCGCATGGCAGAAACTTACCCGCGAACTGATTTTACGGGAAGACGGATTTCTTTCCCGTTTTCTCTCGCATCTGACGGACATAAACGTAATCGACCAACCGCTGAGTCTGGAGCGTCGCGGAATCATTTTATACGATTTTTGCAGGACGAATTATCCTGCATACGAAAGCAAAGCTGCCGTTGCCTGGATTGAAGCGGGAATGTCACTCAAGAAAAAGCCCGCGGAAAAAGTAAAGACGAAACACGTTACACTGCCCGAAAATCTGGAAATAAAGTACGGCCATCCCGCCGAAAACATGCGCTGTTGCATGCTACCCGACGGTAACATGTCGCACTGGTTTGGCTTCAGCACCGAGGATCAACAGGCAAAACCCATACTGTACGGCATCACACATTCCGCGTGAGATACAAACGATGCCCGATACAAGCGGGCAACTCTTCCTCGTAATGTGTTACCATAATCAACGTTTTCCCTTCCCGACGACAGAAGGCTTCTATCACATCCTTCACCAGGCGCCGGTTATACATATCCAGTCCGTGCAAAGGTTCATCCAGAACCAGCAGTTCGGGATCCTTGACAAATGCACGGGCCAACAAGACCATTCGCTGCTCACCGCTCGACAATTGCAGGAAGTTACGGTCTCTCAAATCCGCAATGCCGAAAATATCCATCCACCATGCGCAGACAGCCCTGTCATCATCCCGCACTTTTTTATACAATCCCACGGAGTCGTGCAAACCACTTGCCACAATATCTATGGCCGGCAAACTCTTTAAGTAAGCGCGATGCATCTCAGGACTTACGTAACCAATGTGTTTCTTTATCTCCCAGATGCTCTCTCCACTGCCGCGCTGACGGCCAAACAAAGAAATATCGCAAGCATAGCTCTGCGGATTATCGGCACAAATCAAACTGAGCAACGTGGATTTTCCCGAACCGTTCTGCCCGCTTAAAGCCCATTTTTCCCCGCGTTTTACCGCCCAGTCAAGGTCTTTCAGAATGGTTCTCTCGCCATAACGAATGCTTACCTTACGCAATTCTACCACACAATCGGCATGATAAGCGTTTTTTCCGTAAGGCAAACCGGCTATGCGCTGCCTTTTCTCGTCGGACAAGGCGTTTTCCGGATCTTTTCCCCTGACGTCAAGATATTCCGACAACGTTATTTTCTTTCCGCAACAACGGTTTGCCACAGGTATCACATGGGTTATGAACGAAGGAATGTCGTCATCTTTCGACAGTATCAGTATCACCTGAAGCGAGGTTACCTCTATCAGTTTCCTCAATAATTGCTGTAATGATTCACGGGTTTGGGCATCCAATCCGATAAAAGGATTGTCTATTATCAGGACATGAGGGCCTGAAAGCAAGGTTTTCGTCAGCTGAAATTTCCGAAGCTCTCCGCTCGACAATAAAATGATATGCTTATCAAGCATCGATTCGATGTCGAACAAGTTATAAAGAATATCCTTCAAATCCCGGTTTTCACAAGCAGGAAGTAAATCGCGCACCAAAGGAATATCATCCAAATCGTGCGAGTTCCAACGCTGCTGATAATAGTACGTCGCATCATAATCGCCGTAAGAATCACGGAACGTAATATACTTGATGTTCCCGAAAGCCGACGAATCCGACGAACGGAAATCATATTTCACCTCGTTCATCAAGAGCAGATATTTTCCCGTCAAAGTATCGACCAGCAAACTCTTGCCTGCTCCGTTCCTTCCTACGACGGCTACCTGTTCTCCTTCCTCAATCTCCAGATTAATCGGTTCCGTCAATCTGTACAAAGGGTTTCGTGCCACCCCGTTCAATATACCGATCACTGTTCTTCCCATATCCTTTACTTTTTTACTTTGTCCGGATTCTTTGCTATATAATCTCGCCATCCCGAATATGCATGCGGCAGTTCCGGACGTCCCATTTGCAGGTAATGACAATAAGCTGCTCCCAATGCATCGGTAGCATCCATGAAGGGTCCCATCTCAGACTCGGGTATATGCAGCATACGTTTCAGCATATCTGCCACCTGTTCCTTGCTTGCCCTGCCATTCCCCGTGATGGCCATTTTTATTTTCAAGGGGGCGTATTCCGTCACAGGTATATCCCTACACAACGCTGCAACGATAGCTACTCCCTGTGCTCTCCCCAACTTCAGCATCGATTGTACGTTCTTTCCGAAGAAAGGTGCCTCAATGGCCAGTTCATCCGGCAGATAAGACGTAATGATACCTTGCACCCGTTGGTAAATATGTTTGAGTTTCAGATACGAATCTTTGCACTTGCGCAGGTCGATGACTCCCAATGTCAGCACCTCAGGCTTTACGCCGGTCACTTTCAGGACGCCATATCCCATGATGTTTGTTCCCGGATCGATGCCTAAAATGATTTTTTCTTTTACAGGATGTATCACTTGATTACCTCCATGAGTGTTGAGAAACCAATCACTTTGTCTTTGAATATTTTCTTCATTTCCGCGTCCAACCGTGTACCTTCGGCTACAAGCCAACGATGAAGCACGGCACTGTCTGCCACTTCCCACTGCAGGGAGAAACACTCACTATCCTGCTCTTTATGACTCAAAACGCGCAATATGCGGGGATTCTTCAGGTCGCCCGATGCTTCTGCTGCCGGTATGTAACATTCATTCAGCCAGATAATGAAATTACGGGCATCGTTCGTCTCTACATGATAAGTCGTATTATAAATCAACATAAGTCCTGAGTTTTCACTGTTCAAACGCAACAAAGATACAGATTCTGCTCAATAATAACCGGCAGGAAGAATATAAAAAAACAACAGACGGCCCCGCTTTACGATTTTTTCCGGGGGGAAAACGACCGGGACAACCGCCTCATCCCTTGAAAAAGAATTCCACTGCCGTCACTCAGACTGCTTTTGTCCGGCACGGCTTGCCGCGTAAGCCTCCATCTGGGCACGGCTTTTGCTGCGTGTAACAAGGAATACTCCCGTAAAGACCATGCAGACAGCTATCACCTTCAGCAGGTTAAATTGATCCATACCCCAACATACCGCAACGATGCTCGCCACAATGGGTTGCACATAACAATACATACTTACTACGGTAGGACGAAGGTTTTGTTGGCCCACCGGCGACAGCAAATAACTGATGAACGTGCCTCCTGCCACTACAAATACGATACACCATATTGTTTCGGTGCTGATGGATGACCAATCCAACGATATCAAACCGGTATAAGAAAAAGGAACGATACATACCATTGCGTAAGTAAACATCCATTTCATCAACGTAATGGGAGAATAACGGCTTATCAAATCTTTAAACAGAACCAGATAGAGCGAAAAACTTGCCTCGGCAAGCATGCACAATAAATCGCCGAACACATTCCCCTCACGCCCGGCATTCGCCCCGCTGTTGCTCATAATCAGCAGCAAGGCTCCACTTGCTCCGGTAAAAATGCCCAATACCTTTTTACCCGTGACAGGTTCTTTCAAATAAAAAGCGGCAAAAACCATCGTAAGAATCGGCGTACTGGTGGTTATAATAGACGCATCGATGGGAGAAGTCATGCCCAGGCCTATCGTAAACAATCCCTGATTGCACACAATACCCAGTAACGATGCAAAAAAAAGTTTCAACATATCTCCGTGAGGAACGTGTTCTTTTTTGGTAAAAAACGATACAATCCAAAACAAAGCCGCCGCCCCTATGATACGAAAATCGGCCAAAATAAAAGGAGTGACCGCACTCCCTATAAAAACCAATTTGGCTATCGGAGACATCAGTCCCCACATTCCATTGGCCAATAGCATTGCACTATGACCTTTTATCTCATTCTTTTTCATCGTTTTTTGTAATTTTATCCTAAAAAACGATGCAAAATTAAAAAGTTTTCCCCGATAAGATACAGATATACGAAAATAATTACAGAAAAAGAAAACAGTTATTATGCTAAAAATATAACATATTTCGGCCAACTTTTATTATTTTTGCGCACATTTACACCTCAAGTGTGCAATTGACATGGAAACAATAGAAGAAAGCTTCATACAACTTATAGAACAAAGTATACGTCAGAACTGGGACAAAGATGCTTTAACCGACTACAAAGGCGTAACGCTTCAGTACAGAGACGTAGCCCGGAAAATAGAAAAAATACATATCCTGCTGAAACACGCGGGAATAAAACAGGGAAACAAAGTCGCACTTTGCGGAAGGAACAGCGCCAACTGGTGTATAAGCTTTCTGGGAATCATCACATACGGCGCAGTCGCCGTACCAATCCTGCACGAGTTTAAGGCCGACAATATCCACAATATTGTAAATCATTCGGAATCCCGTATGCTTTTTGTGGGAGATCAGGCATGGGAGAACCTGAACGAACATGCCATGCCTCACCTGAAAGGTATCATCGAACTGAAAACTTTGGATCTGGTATTCTCACGTTCCAAACAACTGACCTACGCCAGAGAACACCTCAATGAGGAATTCGGGAAAAAATATCCGTGCAGATTTCGTGGAGAGCATGTGTCGTACCGCCGTGAGAAAAAGGAAGAACTTGCTGTCATAAACTATACTTCCGGAACAACCGGCTACTCAAAAGGTGTCATGTTACCTTATCGGAGCCTGCTTTCAAACATTATTCATATCCGGGAAAAGGTGAATCTCAATCCGGGCGATTCCATTGTTTCCATGCTTCCGTTAGGACACATTTTCGGACTGACCTTCGACTTTCTGTACGGCATCACGGCCGGAGCACACTTATGGTTCCTTACACGCATGCCTTCGCCTAAAATCATTGCCGAATCGTTTGCGGAAATCCGCCCGCGCATCATCGCCTGCGTACCGCTCATTGTCGAGAAAATCTTCAAAAAGAACATTCTTCCCAAGGTAGACAACAGGTTAGGCAAACTACTTTTAAACCTTCCTATCGTCAGCGAACACGTAAAAGAGCTGATACGCCAGAAGGCGATGGAGGTATTTGGAAACAATTTTATAGAAATCGTAATAGGGGGAGCTCCATTCAACGCCGAAGTGGAAGCGTTTCTACGCAAGATAAATTTCCCCTATACCATAGCATACGGCATGACGGAATGCGCACCGCTTATCTGCCACAGCCGATGGGATGAAATCAAATATACCTCATGCGGAAAAACGGTAGCCTTCATGGAAACGAAAATTCTTTCCGATGATCCGCAAAACATACCGGGAGAATTGATATGCCGGGGCATGAATGTCATGGCAGGATATTACAAGAATCCGCAGGCTACGGCGCAGGCAATCGACAAAAACGGGTGGTTGCACACCGGAGACATGGCCATAAAAGACAAAGAAGGGAATATTTATATCAAAGGAAGATTGAAAAACATGCTGCTGACGTCCTCGGGGCAGAACATTTATCCTGAGGAAATTGAAGCAAGATTAAACAATATGCCGTTCGTAAACGAATCGTTGGTGCTGCTGAACGGTAACAAACTGATAGCTCTCGTATACCCGGATCATGAAGAAACCTTCGAGAAGAATCTGAACAAGACACAGCTTGAAAACATGATGGAGCTGAACAGAACCGAGTTGAACAAGCTTTTGCCTGCTTACTCGCAAATCACGAATATACGACTTTACCCCGAAGAGTTTGAAAAAACGGCGAAGAAAAGCATCAAACGCTTCATGTACCAAGACATAAAAGAATAAATGTCATTCGGCAAACGACCAGCAAAAAACATCCCTTCAAACAATGCCATCGAAAAAAAACATACTGATTATTAACGGCAGTCCTCGCCCCCGGGGAAACATTTCCCGCCTGCTGGAATGCATGAAGGACGAGGCAGACAAGGCAGGATGCCGCGTGACGTATGTCCGGATATCGGCATTACACATCAAACCGTGCACGGGCTGTATGCAGTGCCGTAAAGACGGAAGATGCCGTCTGCCACACGACGATTCGGTAGAAGTGCTCAAAGCCATCAACGAATGCGACGTCATGGTCATCGGTTCACCATGTTACTGGGGCAATATCCCGGGCGAATTAAAGATTTTGTTCGACCGCATTGTCTACGGTCTGATGAGAACAAACGGAAAAGGACTGCCCGAACCCCTGCAAAAAGGAAAGCAGGCCGTGTTCATAAGCACCTGTTCCACCCCTTTCCCTTTCAACATCCTCTTCAAACAATCCCGCGGAACAATTCGCGCCTTAAAAGAGATTTTCAGATGGAGTGGCTTCCGTGTTGTTGCAACTTTCGAGAAAGGCGGCACCAAACAACACGATGTTTCCGAGAAAGACCTGGCGCGCTGTCGTAAAATTATCGGCCGTCTTTGCCGATAAATCAGTCGGCTTTTCTGCAAAGTTTCCTGAAATCGCAGTAAGTACACTTCTCTTTGATGTCGGTCTGAACGAAAGGAACAGAAACGTCGAATATCTCATTTAAAAGAATTTGCAACCGTTCTCTGAACTCATCCTCGCATAAGGCAAAGTCTACGACGTCCTCCTTTTGCTTGCGAGGCTCCCCCATTTGTATCACAGGAGAATAATCGGCCGAAGAGGCCTTATGGATATACAGCAAAGAAGGCGCCACCTGATAAGTTTTTCCTTGGGTACGCATGCTCTTACACACGATGGCGGCATAAACAAAAGTCTGGAATATATGCGACGCACGTTTCTTGTCGGGTACGAACAAGGCTTCTATATTGGCCGGTGTTTCTGCGTTTCCTCCGGTTTTATAATCGACAATCCTCAACTGGTTTCCCTTCAGATCCATCCGGTCGATTATCCCTCCGATGCGCGATTTTACCGCACCTTCGGCCGTCTGTATCTCTACATTTTCCTGCACCTTCGTCTCCGAAGCGATGAAAGTAAATGGTGCATACGACAAATCATTACGAAGCAACTGACGAATATACCTCACGATAACAGCCGAATTTACCAACTGAATGCCGTTATACTCGGAAGGAACATCCTCGGGGATGTTGAAAAATATTTTTTTGAAGCCCTTGTCTACATAATTTTGCAGGCATGCATCGTCCTTCAAAAGACTTTCGATTGATTCTTTCCCGATGAGTTTTCCCTGTACCGTCAGGTCCTTATAGATACGTTCCGCCGCATAATGGAAAATACTTCCGAATTTAGCCGAGTCAATTTCCTCGGACACTTCATCGGGAACGGTAAGTCCTGCCACATATTTAAAATAAAATTTCAAGGGACAGTCCAAATAACAATTCAATGCCGAAGGAGAAATAAATGCCTTCGGATTGGCATCCATGTCGAAAGTCATCCGCAAATGTTTCATCACCTCCTGCGATTTTTGAACGGAAATCGGCATGGGGTGCAACGGAGACTGGGATGCTTTCAACTGTTTGCAGACAACGTTATAATCCCATTCTATCAGAAACTGCAGCATGAAGCGCGACCATTCTCCCCGGTTTATCCCGTCGGTAACGGTATTATACAGGCACGTTACATGTTCGGCACGCTGTATCATACGGTAAAAGTAATAGGCGTAAACGGCAATTTTATGGTCGATGGTTGTCATACCAAAAGCCTTTCTCAGATTATACGGCACAAAAGACGCGTCGTTTCCTCCCTTCGGAAGTTGTCCTTCATTGACGGAAAGTAAAACAAGATGGCGGAAATCCAGGTTACGCGTCTCGAGCACTCCCATGATTTGCAGGCCGATGGCCGGTTCCCCGTGAAAGGGAATCCCCGAAGTATCCATCACACGTAAGAGTAATCGCTTCAGCGTAACGGCATTCACACACAAGTCTTTATTTTCTATCAACGTGTTAAACCGGTTTACCAGCGTATAGGCTTTAAACAAGGCTTCACGATACAACTGGTCAAACGTTTCCTTCCGCATGGCATTATTCCGGTCATAAAGGGCCGCCACGCGCTTTAATGCTTCGGAAAGCAACGTGCAAAGCTGCAAATTGTTTTCCACCGGAGTAAACAATAACGCCAGTGCTTCATCTTTTTCCAGCTCCGAGGGAAGCGGATAGAAACGGTTGTTTTTCGTCAGAGTTTTCAACAGGGCATCAGCCTCATCAGACAGTTTTTGCGTGTACGGATGCTTCAGTACCGAAGAAGCCGCCGAATAGACATAACGTCCGTTTGCCGGATTATAACCGGACGTATGCAGCTCCATCAGTACATTTACGAAACTGTATGCCAACGTCTGCGATAAAGGGAATCCCATCGTCACGTTGATATGCCGCACATTCTCCGGAAGAGCGTGCAAAACGGGCTGTAACAGTGTTTCATTGCACAAGACGATTGCCGTTTCTTTTTCCTCCTCCGTGAGGTTTTCCCGTATCCATTGCGGTAAATACTGCGTTTGTCCGTTCTCGGTGGGCGACTGTATGTAAATGATTTCTTTCGGTTTATTCAAATGATCGAAAGCAGACGGTGGAAGCTCCGAAGGAAAATCTCTCAGATTTCTCCGAATGAACTCGCCTGCCTCATGAGGTACTTTTTGGGTATAAAACACATCATAATCCCAATAAAATAAGGCCTTTCCCGCACGGTCCAGCTTATGAAACAACGTGTGTTCCACCTTGTTCAACACATTGAATCCCACAAAAACATATTTTTCATACGGTAATTCTTCAGGATTCAGTCCGTCTATCACACTACGGTACAGCATGCCCTCATAAGCCAGCCGTTGGGTTTCCAGCAAATCCTTATATGCCGTATAAATATCGCCCAGCGTATCCCACACGGAAATAAAGCGTTGCTTTAAATCCGTAAGCCGTTTCATGGAGAAATTCTTGAAGAAACGGCTGATAGCCTCTTTCTGTCCTTCCTCCAGAAAATCGCAATCGCCCGCCAGTTCGTTCAGGTCCTTCAGGTTACGAAACAGCATTCCCGTATCGACCATGTTCTTATCGGCATCGTCAAAGTCGGCAATCAACATTTCACCCCAAAAGTAAAAATCGTCCAGCGTTTCCTTGCTTTTGGTAATTCGGCAGAATACTTTATACAAATCGCACACCAACTTCACGGGATCTCCCAGGCGCAAGTCCGACAATTGGCAGAAAAATTCACTGATGCTCAAGTAAACGGGCGACCACATAGGTGCGTTTGTTTCCCCAGACAGATATTCGCTAAAAAACAAACCGGCACGTTTGTTCGGGAAAATGACAGCAACATTTGCCATATTTCCTCCCGTCTTTTTATACAAGTCGTGCGCTACTTCTTTCAAAAATGTTTCCATGTTTTTACCCGTTTACTTCCTTGATTTCTCCTGAATATACGTACCAAAGATACCCTCTCACCTGTTTATATCCCATGTCTGAAAGCAGTTTCATGTATTCTTTTACCTGCGCATCGTAAACATCTTTCTTTTTCCCGAACTTAAAGTCGACGACGATTATCTGTCCGTCTTTCATCATCACCCTGTCCGGCCGGCGCGTTTGAAAGCCATTCTCCGCATCGGTAAAAATAATATTACGCTCGTTATATAAACTCCAACTGCCATCGTACCATTTCTTTGCCTGCGGATGGTTTAAAGCCCAAAGCGCAATTTTACGAATCTGAGCTTCCTGTTCGCAAGACTCGATTACGCCTTCAAAACAAAGCTTCTCTATCGCCGAAGAAAGATCGTCCTCTTTCCCTACGGAAGCAAAGAGATAATGAAGCAATCGTCCCTGTTTGACGTAACGATCCGCCTCATCGCCTTCTTCATCTCCCCGTATAAACTCGGCCGAACGGTTCGACTGTTTAAACTCTATCTCTGCGGAAAGCGGCTCTATCGTTACGGGAATCTCTCCGGCCTTTACAGACAGCCGGTTCGATGAATCGCCGCTCTTTTCCTTCTCCTCCGAAAGACACAGTGTGCCGTACCGGTATGTTCCGGCATCGTTTGTTTCGTCTTTAAACAAATCCATCCCCGAAAGTGTTTCTTCCAACAGCTCTGACACCGTACCTTTCTGCCCGCTTTTCCCCCACACAAACAGATTCTTGCATGCACGGGTGAAAGCCACATAAAGCAAATTCAGGTTGTCTACCCACAATTGCAAACGTTCTTCCACATAGCTTTCCCTGAAAAGCGAATCGCGCATAATGCCCGAATAGTTCACGGGAATGAGGTCAAGTTCATCGAACGGTGACACGTTTGCCTGATTTTCCTTCTGCGAAACCGAGCACCAGACCAGATATTCATTCCGGCTATTCTCCATTTTCCAGTCGCAGAACGGAAGCAGAACGGTATGAAACTCCAGACCTTTTGCCTTGTGTATGGAGAGAATGCGAATGCCATCCACCTCTCCTGAAGGAATCGTCTTGGCATGAAGTTGTTCATCCCAGTAGACGATAAATGCCGACAAATCCGACGATTTCTTTTGTATATACTCAATAACGGCGTCGAAAAAGGCGCAAAGATATGCATCCTGTTTCTGTATTTTACAGACATCGAACAATGAAAACAGCCGCTCCAACAGCTCATATAAAGGTAACATCCGCAAGGTTTCGGCTTTGCAAATGTATTCTTCCGGCAAAAAATTCTCGCACCCGCCGGACAGAATTGCGTCGGTTTCCACAGACATGCCGCGCACTTCACGACAATAAGCGAAAGACAAGCGGGCCAATGCCACCCGGTCTTCCGGAGAAGACAAATATTTTATCCCGTCAACAAGCATACATACCGCAGAAGAAGCGTCCAGCCTGAAAGCCTCATCCGACACGATTCTGTATGAAGTATGCTTATCGAAGTAATCGGCAATCAGGGGAATGTTCTTGTTCATCCGCACCAAAATTGCCATATCCTGAATACGAACGCCCTGCCTGACCAGTTGTTCCACCTCATCTGCCAGCTTCCTCAGCATGGCCTCTTCATACGATTCCTCTTCCGTATCGGATAAAAAGGCCAGCTTCACGAAACCTTTTTCGTCTTTTTTCCCCGTTTCCTGACGCACATCGGCGTAAGCATTCGTCAACTGTTCGCAGCTTTCTTTTTCTTCTTCTTCGTATCGTTCCGCAAGGATATGCACAGCTTTGGTAAAAAACGCATTATTGAACCGGACGATATTTGCCTCGCTTCTCCAGTTCCGGACAAGACTGCACGCGTTTACCCTGAAGTCGTTTTCTTTATCAAGTCCCGCCAAAATTCTCCAGTCACCGTTTCGCCATCGGTATATGCTCTGCTTAATATCGCCGACTATCAGGCTTCCTTCTTTCTGAGAAAGGCTTTCCTGCAACAATATGCGGAAGTTCTCCCACTGCATGCGTGAGGTATCTTGAAACTCATCTATCATAACCGTGTCGATGGTTGTGCCAATCTTTTCATACACAAACGACGCGTCTCCCTCCTGCATCAGGTTATGAAGCAACGCATTCGTATCGGCCAACAAGAAACGATTGTGCATCTGATTTTGCAAATGAACCTCTTCGTCTATGTAAGTCAACAGACGAAGATTGTTCAAGTAACGCAGCGACAAATCACAAGTATTCAATATCCGGTTATTGGTAACCCGATATTTTTCCGACTCCTCCAGGAGAGGTATCAGTTCTTTATTCGCCAAAGCCATGATTTCGTCTCGACGCGCTGATGTTTTATTCACCCAATTTTCGGCACTCTCCAGACACTTTTCCACCGTCTGGTTACGGACTTCACTCTTCAAGTTCCCATTGGCCAACTTATTGAAATAGCTTGCTATGCCGCGGGAACCGTTTTTCAGGTCGCCGGACGAAAGGCCGTTCATATCCAACAAGCCGAAAAACTGCTCGGAGAATCCTTTTTCCTGCTCCAAAACATCCGTGCGAATAGAACAAAGCTGCTTACGATAACGGGGAATAAACTGCGGATCCCGGAGCTTTTCGCGCAGGTTTTTCCCAAACTCTATGTAAGTTTCGTTGAAAATGTTTCCTCCGAATCGTTTGATTTCACCCGACACGTTCCAACGTCTGTCGTCGGCAATCCGTTCTTCTATGTACTCTATCAACCAATAAAGAACCGGAGATTGCAAAGTAAGTTTCCCGATAAGCGAGTCGACCGACTCGCTCAACACATCCTTGGCATTCAATTCGATGGAGAGATTTGCCCCAAGTTCCAACTCGCGGGCCAGGTTCCTCATGACCGTTTGAAAGAACGAATCGATGGTTTCAATGCGGAATCTGCTGTAATCATGAATCATGTTATGCAATGCCGTTCTCGCCGATTTGCGTATTTCCGCATCGCTTTTCGTCGTGTTTTTCCGTATCTCCCTCAAATAATCGTCCGAATCTTTATCACCATACGCTATTCCGTACAAGCGTGAAAGGATACGGTCTTTCATCTCCGCCGTAGCCTTATTCGTAAAAGTTACGGCCAAAATACGACGATATGCGTAGGGATCTTCTATCAGGTGCCTGATATATTGTACAGCAAGGGTAAATGTTTTACCCGATCCGGCCGAAGCCTTGTAAACCAGAAGTTGCGGATCGTGCGTCATAAAACGTGTTTCAAAAATCATTCAGTCGGGAAACAAAGATAAAAAGAATTCGTTGTTTTCCGACAAAAGCGCCAAGAAAATCCCGACAATCCCGGCATAAACCGCAGAAGCCCACGCGACGTTTCTGCATACAACCTTCAACACATACCACAAAACAATAAGGCGGGAATATCCCATGCGCCGTTTACATAAAATAAATTCTGCAAACGAATTCAGGATATTCCCGCCTTCAACGCCGAAGAGCAATCGCACTCTTCGGTATTTTTTCAGATTTCTTTTGAACAACTACCCTCTTTTCTCGTACAGTAACGCCTGCACTGGGCACAAATATCATAACCCAACATTGCTCCGAGAATAAAGTCTTCTTCCGGAGTCAACTGATTTAACGGACGAGTTACCATACAACGAATGGCGTGAATGCACTCCGGCTTTCCGAAAAAAAGATTCACCTTTTTCCCATCGATAGGCTGTACAAGGTAATCGATGTTCTGCTTCTTCAAACGGTCTACCGCAAATGTTTCATACTTACAATTCACCGTATAAAGCACCATCTGCCTAACTCCTTTTTTAAACTCATACACATGATTTAAAAAGACCTTCAATTCCGACGGATGAATATTGAGTTCCTGCATCAGTTATAACAATTTGTTTTAAAAGAAACTTATCATAAATCGTTTTTCAAGGATTCCACCCATGCGTCGATACGCTCCTGAGTTTTATCGCTTTCATTCATCTCATCGAGAGGAAGACCGACAAATACTCCATCAACCTCCGCAGTGGAAGAAGAATAAGAATAGCCGCTTGTAGCCACTTTGTTCCCGATAAACGTGCAACCCGTATCCTTCAATTCGTTATACAACGCGCCGATTGCATCGCAAAATGTGTCGCAATAAGATTCCGAATCGCCGCAACCGAATAAAGCGACCGTCTTCTTTGAAAGATCCGTCGCCTTCAATTTCTTCACGGCATCGTACCAATCATCCTGCATTTCGCCGTCTCCCCACGTAGAGCTGCCCAAAACCAACACATCATAACCGGCTATTACGTCAGCATTCAGCTTATCTGCACTATACACGTCCGAGGCCGGAACTCCCAATTTATCGGCTATCCGGTTAGCCAGATCCTCACAGGTTCCCGTTGTTGAACCATAAAAAATTCCAATCTTTTTCATTGTAACCAAAAATTCTTTTAATTATCGGTCACAAAGTAAAAGCATTATCCATCAACAGGAAATACCTATTTTTAGGGATTTTTCCCGATTCTTTTCACGAAAGTTCCGCGCATTCCTGCAACCACAACGCGGCACTGGCATCGCTGGGCATGCGCCAATCGCCCCGAGGACTTAATGACACGGATCCCACTTTCGGGCCGTCGGGCAGACAAGAACGCTTAAATTGCTGGGCAAAGAAACGGCGGAAGAAACTGGTCAGCCATTTCTTTATCGTTTCATCATCGTATATTCCGCGAAAAGCCTGGCGGGCCAGATAATAGATCTTTGCCGGGCGCGAGCCGAAACGCAAGAAATGATACAAGAAGAAATCGTGAAGTTCATAAGGTCCGACCAGGTCTTCTGTCTTCTGTTTGATGTTCCCCTGCTCATCGGCCGGTATCAGTTCCGGACTGATGGGGGTATCTATGATGTCGAGCAACGTGGCCCGTGAATCGGAATCTACACTTGTTTCCGCAATCCAAGTGACTAAATAACGTACCAACGTCTTGGGAATGCCGGCATTTACTCCGTACATTGACATGTGATCGCCGTTATATGTTGCCCATCCCAACGCCAGCTCCGAAAGATCTCCCGTGCCAATTACCAGTCCTCCAACCTTATTGGCATAGTCCATCAATATCTGTGTTCGTTCACGGGCCTGCACGTTTTCATAAGTAACATCGTGAACATTTATGTCATGGCCGATATCCTGAAAGTGCTGAATACAGGCTTCCCGAATGCTTATCTCGCAGGAAGTTACGCCAAGCGACTTCATCAACTCCGTAGCATTACGGTGCGTACGTCCGGTCGTACCGAATCCCGGCATCGTAATGCCGACGATTCCTTTTCGCGAAATTCCCAGCTTATCGAACGTTTTTACGCAAACCAGCAGTGCCAAGGTGGAATCAAGTCCCCCGGAGATGCCGACAACCACTGTCTTACATCCCGTATGGACCAGACGTTTGGCCAGGCCCGCAACCTGAATGGAGAAGATCTCTTCACAACGTTCGTCCAGCAGTTTATCTCCCGAAGGCACAAATGGATGCGGATCAACGTGACGCATCAGCACAGGCTCTTGCACGGAGATACTTTCCACCGGAATGATTTTCGGTGCCGGACTGCCGTATTGCTGCACATTTGCTGCGAATGTGGTATTCTGCAAACGCTCCGCTTGCAAACGTTCCACATCAATTTCACTCACCACCAATTGCGGAGTAAAGGAGAAACGTTCCGACTCGGCAAGTAACGTGCCGTTTTCATAAATCAGAGCATTGCCGGCAAACACTACATCGGTCGTCGACTCTCCGAAACCACTTGAGGCAAAAACATATCCGGCAAGACAGCGTGCCGACTGCTGCGCCAGCAAAGAACGCAGATATTGATGCTTGCATATGTTTTCCGTATCGGCAGACAAATTGAAAATGATTTCGGCACCTTTCAATGCCAACAGCGAACTGGGCGGAATGGTTGCCCACACATCTTCGCACAACTCGACACCGAAGCACACCTCATGCGACTTAAACAACAAATCTTTTCCCAGCGGGACTTGCTGTCCGCACAGACAAACAGTCATGTTTTCCTCGAACGTCAGGGACGAAGTAAACCAGCGTTGTTCGTAAAACTCTTTATAATTGGGTAAATATGTCTTGGGTACGACACCTAAAATCTTGCCCCGCTGAATCACTACGGCACAATTCATCAATGTTCCTCTCACCTGAACCGGCATGCCGAGTATGGATGTTATATCCAATTGGCGCGTATCATTCAAGAGGTGCATCAGCGCCATTTCCGCCTGCTCCAGCAACAAAGATTGTCCAAACAGGTCGCCACATGAGTAACCGGTCAGGTTCATTTCCGGAAACACCAGTATGTGTACTCTTTTATTATCCGCCTCACAGATCAAAGTTCTTGCCTGTTCTGCGTTATACCGGCAGTCGGCCACCTTCACCGAAGGAATGGCTGCCGCAACTTTTACGAAACCAAAATTCATATAAATAAACGCTTACTTGACTGTTTTTAACGGGCAAACATACAAATTTTTTCGGGAAAAAAGAAGTAAAGACGCATTCCCTTGAAAAGAACAAGAAAAACAGTTCCGGCAACCGCCGGGACATTACACATATTTTCTGAAAACATTTTTATTTCGCATCTAAAGTAGATTCCTGATTTTTTGCATAACTTTGTACAAAACCCCTAAAAAAAGTACGCAACATGATAAAGATTTATGGAATGAACACCTGCCCCGATTGCATATTCGTGGAGGAACAAGTGAAAGGGAACGACAATTATGTTGTCATCGACATAGGAACAAATGTGAAAAATCTGAAGGAGTTTCTGCGTCTGCGCGACACGAATCCGGCTTTCGATGCCATGAAACGGGTAGGCGCAATAGGAATCCCCTGCTTTGTTTTGGAGGACGGCCGCGTGACATTAAGGCCCGAAGAAGTGGGACTGATTCCCAATTCGAGGGAAAAGGAAGGGGCATCCTGCCGTCTGGACGGAAGCGGATGTTGAGAAAGCCGCCCCAAAAACCAATATTTCTTGCGCGGCTTTTCTTTTGCGGATGCCTGCTTTCCGAATAAAACATCGGGGCGATGTCCTGAAAAGAAGGCTGTGTAATCAACGTAACATGCCGTTAAACCGGTATGTCCGCAAAGGAAAAACGCTAAAAACATAACACTAAAACAGTATAACAAATGGAAACTTTCAACGATATAATCTCAGGAGACAGACCTGTACTTGTGGATTTCTTCGCCACCTGGTGCCAACCTTGCAAAATGATGCACCCCGTATTGGAACAAGTCAAGGCAGCAACAGGTGAAAAGATACGCATCATCAAGATAGATGTCGACAAGAATGAACAGACCGCAACGCGATATGGCATACAAGCCGTACCCACCCTGATGCTGTTTCGCAAGGGAGAAATCCTCTGGAGACAAAGCGGTGCCATACCCAAGGCGGAATTGTTGTCTGCCATAAATCCGTTTATTCAATAATATTCACGACGGAAAACATAAAAAAAACTTTACAACGTATCAAACAATACCGACATCTATCTCCGGAAAAGAACGAGAAAAAACAAACCGTTCCGGGCAAAAAATAACATAAAAATCAAAACAAAATACTTATCATGCCAATAGAACATAAATGTAAAATCACGGTTCTTGAATGCAAATGTTTCAAAGACTACCAGGAAAAATATCTGTCAGATCCGAAAAGCGGTCCTTGTCCTTGCTTTAAGCCCGGCGACGAGTTTCTGCTGGAACGCAATGCTCACAAAGATGATTTCTGGCACATGCTCAATGGGAACTTCTGCTCTGAAGCATGGGACGCCATTAGCCGCTACGTATATACGGCACTGCAGGGAGGAAGCATCATGAAAGGCTGGACAAACGATGAGAAAATGATGATAGCATGCTGCTCGGATGGTACGCGTCCGGTCATCTTCAAGATTGAACGCATCGACGTGGAAGTTGACGAAGTGACTACGCCAAGCGGCACATAAATGCAGAAAAAAGTATGAACAAAAAAGAATATACACAAGCCAACAAAGACTGGCTTACACAAAAAGCACAGGAGGAAGGAGTAAAAACACTCCCAAAAGGGATATTCTACAAGGTGTTGTCGGAAGGAAAAGGCGACGGCAAACACCCTACCTCACGAAGCATCGTTACCGTACACTACACAGGGAAGACGATAAACGGACGGCAGTTCGACAGCAGTCGGGGCGGAACTCCTTTGGCAATCCGCCTGTGCGACCTCATTGACGGATGGATTATTGCTCTGCAACGAATGTGTGTGGGTGACAAATGGGAGGTTTACATTCCGGCAGAAATGGGTTATGGAAAATTCTCCCAACCGGGAATCCCGGGAAACTCCACGCTCATCTTTGAAATAGAACTGTTGGGCATCGCATAAGAAATGTAACCCGCTAAAATCCGGCAGAACGCATCGGCATGCCATACCGCCGGAGAAAAACATTTCAGAATATCAGCCCAGACGATAGCGAACACAAGAAAATTCATAATATAACAATACCTAAATAAGACACAACATGAGCGGAAAAATGTCGAGAAGAACGTGGCTGAAGTCATCACTTGCCACATTAATATCTGTGGGAATAGCCAACCGATTTGAGAATCTACAAGGGAAAAACAGTTTTTCAATCCCATCGATAAAAGAAAAGACGAAATCCAAAGTATATTACATCAAAGAGATTTCTTCGGAAAATCTCATAAAAATCTATCAAGCATTGGGACGCAAAGCTGAAGGGAAGGTAGCGGTAAAACTTTCCACCGGCGAACCCGGAAATACAAATTACCTTAATCCGGAGCTAATAAAGGGGTTGGTCCAGATGGTAAACGGCACCATTGTAGAATGCAACACCGCCTATGGAGGCGGACGTGCCAACACACAAAGCCATCTGAAAGCAGCCGCCGACCACGGCTTCACCGCCATTGCTCCGGTAGACATCATGGATGCCGACGGATATGTGGCCCTTCCTATCAAAAACGGCAAACATCTGAATGAAGATCTCGTGGGGAAAAATTATCTGAACTACGACTTTACGGTTGTTCTTTCCCACTTTAAAGGTCATCCCATGGCAGGTTTTGGCGGTGCAATGAAAAATATTTCCATAGGGATTGCCTCATCGGAAGGGAAAGCATGGATTCATTCGGCAGGAAAAACAAAGAGTGTGACAGAAGTATGGAATGAATTGCCCCCGCAAAACGACTTTCTGGAAGCAATGGCCGAAGCATCTAAAGCCATTATTGACCATGCGGGAGATAAAATACTCTATATAAACGTAGCAAACAACCTGTCGGTCGACTGCGATTGCGTAGCCACTCCGGAAGAACCAAAGATGAAAGATATAGGAATCCTGGCATCACTCGATCTGGTTGCCTTAGACCGTGCCTGCGTCGATATGGTATATCATTCGACAGACAAAGGGAAGATTCATCTGATCGAACGAATGGAATCGCAAAACGGCATACACAATCTTGAATATGCCGAGCAGATCGGTTTGGGAAATTGTAAATATGATTTGATAAAAATGGACTAAAGATTCACATAAAGATTGCGTGCTTTTACAGGATGTATTTGCGTGTTATAACATTTCTTTGTAATTTCACTGCAATCATTACGAATACATTTTTTTAGAGAAACAAACCCTATGAAGGAAAGCAATTACGACAAATTTCCGGCAACCGAGGTTGATGGAGATTTGTGGACGGGATGGGATGAGATAAGAAACGAATTGTTCTGCGCCTGTCACACGACAAACGACTCACTGTACACCGTTGTAATAGAATGTTACCAGGGAGTGTACTATAAAAACATAGCCGATGAGCTGGAAAAGTTACACCCGGCTTTATGGATAGACACGAAAACATTGTTCAAAACACCTCGCGAGATCGAGGCTATGACATACCCGTATGTCACCGACGACCGCCTGTTCGGTTATCGTTCGCACTTTTCTTTCACAGATTTCTTTGAGGAAAAAAAAGTGAAACGTGCCCGCCAAATGATTGAATCGTGCAAAGGCTTATGCATTATCTTCGGGCACGGTACATCAGTGATTGCCCCTTCTGCCGATAAAATTATCTATATAGACATGGCAAGATGGGAAATACAATTGCGCTCCCGCCGCCATGAAATAAACGGAATAGGAGTAGAAAACAAAGACGAGGAAGCATCGTTTCATTATAAACGCGGGTATTTCGTCGACTGGATTCTGTGTGATAATCTGAAAAAACGACTGTTGCCCGTAGCAGATTACTGGATGGATACCCACATTGCCGGCACTCCCAAAATGATTTCCGGGGAAACTTTACGAAAAGGATTGGAGAAAACCGCCCACAAACCGTTCCGCGTTGTTCCTTTTTTCGATCCGGCTCCTTGGGGAGGACAGTGGATGAAATCCGTATGCAACCTGAATCCCGAACAAAAAAATTACGGTTGGTGCTTCGATTGTGTGCCGGAGGAAAACAGCCTTTACTTCAACATCCGAGGAACATTATTCGAGATGCCTGCCAATAACCTGGTATTTTACAAGACAAGAGACCTGTTGGGTGGACCGGTGGAATCCCGCTTCGGACAAGATTTCCCCATTCGTTTCGATTTCCTCGACACCATGGACGGAGGGAATCTAAGTCTTCAGGTTCATCCCACCACACAATACATCCGCGACACATTCGGCATATATTATACGCAGGACGAGAGCTATTACCTGCTGGATGCCCAAGAAGGAGCCAGCGTATTCTTGGGATTGAAAACAAACGTCGACGCAAAAAAGATGATAGATGCGCTGAACGAATCGCAAGAAACAGGGAAACCGTTTAATGTGGAGGAATTCGTCAACCAATGGCCTGCCAAGAAACACGATCATTTCCTGATACCCAATGGCACAATCCACTGCTCGGGAGCGGGAGCAATGGTCCTGGAAATTAGTGCAACACCGAGTATTTTTACCTTTAAGCTCTGGGACTGGGGACGATTGGGCCTCGACGGAAAGCCGAGACCAATTAATATAAAACACGGATCGCACGTGATACAATGGGAAAGACAAACCGATTTTGTCAGACAAAACCTGGTAAACCGGATAGAAAAAATAGCGGAAGGCGACGGCTGGCGTGAAGAAAGAACCGGACTGCACGAAAACGAATTCATCGAAACCCGGAGACATTGGTTTTCAAAGCCCGTTACACATCACACGGGCAACGGCGTAAACGTTCTCAATCTGGTAGAAGGAGCCGAAGCAATAGTGGAAAGTCCGACCGGAGATTTCGAACCGTTCGTTGTTCATTACGCCGAGACATTCATCATCCCGGCTTCGGTGGGAACCTATACCATCCGCCCCTTCGGGAAAGCAGAAGGAAAAGAATGTGGTACAATAAAAGCATACGTACGCTTTAAACAGTAAACAAACAATATGGACAAACGCATTGTTATGACTCTGGATGCTGGAGGAACGAACATGGTATTCTCGGCCATTCAGGATAAAAAAGAGATTGTTCCGCCTGTCATTTTACCGTCGGAAGTCAATGACATCGACAAATGTTTAAACATGCTGGTGAACGGTTTCGAAAAAGTAAGGGACCTACTTCCCGAAAAGCCTTCGGCCATCAGTTTTGCATTTCCGGGACCGGCCGATTATGAGGCGGGCATCATCGGCGATCTGCCCAATTTCCCGGCATTCCGCGGAGGCGTGGCCTTAGGACCTTTCCTGAAAGCTCGTTTCCAAATCCCTGTCTTCATCAACAACGATGGCAATCTTTTCGCCTACGGAGAGGCTACAGAAGGAATACTGCCCGCCATAAACAAAGAACTTCTTGCCGCCGGAAGCTCCAAATGTTACCGTAATTTATTAGGAATCACGCTGGGGACTGGATTCGGTGCAGGCGTTGTCATCGACGGAAAACTGCTTGTCGGCGATAACGGAGCCGGAGGCGATATGTGGTGTTTCCGCAATAAACGTTATCCGGATTGCATCGCAGAGGAAAGCGTAAGCATCAGAGCTGTAAAGAGAGTTTATACTTCTCTGTCGGGAGACAACAGTAACTTAACACCAAAAGATATCTTCGAAATAGCCGAAGGAACGCGTTCGGGCAATCAAAAGGCCGCAATCTTTTCGTTCGAAGAACTCGGGGAAATGGCAGGAAACGCGATAGCAGAAGCCATAACCCTGATAGACGGTTTGGTCGTCATCGGCGGGGGACTGGCCGGAGCCGGCAAATATATTCTGCCGGCACTGGTACGGGAATTGAAAGAACCGCTGCAAATGATGAACGGAACATGCTTTGCCCGACTGCAAATGGAGCCGTTCAACCTGGAAGACCCGGCCGACAGAAAAAAATTTTTAGAGAAACAATGCAAACAAATCCGCATACCAGGAACGGAACAATACGTCGATTATGATCCGTACAAACGCATCGGCGTAGCCATTTCACAACTGGGAGCAAACCGGGCCATCGCCTTGGGCGCCTATAAATTCGCATTAAACAAGCTGAACGAACAATAACATAAAACAATAAAAAACAGGAAACATGAAACATTTTTACTGGCCATTATTCCTTTCAGGCCTCTTTATGCTGTCGTGTACGTCGCATGAAGGAAAAGGAAATGCGCAAAACGAAGACTTAACCCAATACGTAGAACCACGTATCGGAACGGCACATTGCCGCTGGTTTCACTTTGCCCCCGGAGCACTGCCTTTCGGCTTAGCCAAACCGGGACCTTCAACAAATGGAAGTCTGGGCAATAAATCCGGATGGGAAGCCACGGGCTATGACTACAGAGACAACTCCATTGAGGGTTTCCCCTGCCTGCATGAATTCCAAGTAGGAGGCATCGTTCTCATGCCCACAAGCGGAAAACTTATTACAAAGCCGGGATCGGTAAACGACAGCATCAAGACAGGCTACCGTTCACACTTCAACAGAGAAAACGAAACAGCCACGGCCGGATACTACTCTGTCGTGCTGGACGACTACCAGATACGGGCGGAACTGACAGCAACACCGCGTGTGGCTTATCACCGTTACTCGTTCCAGGCAGGAGATGAAAACCATATTCTTTTCGACATAGGCAACCGTCAGGGTGAAAGCGGAGCCGTTCGCGACGCATGGGCCGCATATACTTCCGACGGGCATGTAGAAGGATGGGTTATCACAGAACCGGAATATGTGAAAAAGTACCAGCCGGGAGCAACCGTTCCTCTCTATTTTTCTGCAGTTTTGGACCGTAAACCTGATGCCTTCGGCACATTCAACGGAGAAGTGCAACACGCCAATGAAAAAGAAGCAAAAGGTGTTGGAGCCGGTGTTTACCTGACATTTAAGATGAAAGAAGCCGGAAACATCACCGTAAAAGTCGGACTGTCTTATACATCTATCGAGAATGCCCGCATCAATTTAAAGGAAGAAGCATCTGACCTTTCGTTTGACCAAGCACAACAAATCGCACAACAAACGTGGGAAGAATACCTCGGACGTGTTCGGGTAGAGACAGATAACCGCGCGGATAAAGTGAAATTTTACACCGGACTTTACCACGCTCTGCTGGGAAGAGGCCTTGCCAACGATATAAACGGCGCTTATCCCCGGCACGACGGAAGCATTGGTCAATTGCCAATGAAGGATGGAAAGCCCGTACATAACATCTACAATACCGACGCCATTTGGGGCGGACAATGGAACTTATCGCAGATATGGACTCTGGCTTACCCGGAATATTTGTCAGATTATATCAGCAGTCACCTGCAAGAATACAAGGATGGCGGATGGTTGGCCGACGGCCTTGCGAATAATCGTTACGTTTCGGGCGTAGGAACAAACCTGCTGAGCACAGTCATTGCCGGTGCATATCAGTGCGGCATACGCGACTTTGACACAAAACTGGGCTATGAAGCTTGTCTGAAGAACGAATTAGACGGGGACAACCGCCCCTTGGGAGCAGGAAAAGTTGACACAAAAGAATTTGTGACATACGGATATGTTCCTCACTTGGACGAGGGAGACGGCCCGGATGAAGCCTTTATGTTCTCGGCTTCGCATACACTGGAATATTCTTACAGTGCATGGGCTGTTGCACAATGGGCCGCACAATTGGGTGACACAGCGAATTATAATAAACTGATGTACCTGTCAAAAGGATGGGAACGTCTGTACGATTCGTCTACAAACTTTATTCGTCCCAAGAAAAAAGACGGCACATTTATAGAAAACTTCAACCCGATGCAGGTATGGAGAGGCTTTCAAGAAGGAAACGCTTGGCAATATACTTTCTATGTGCCGCACGATGTTAAAACACTTGTCGACAAAGTTGGAGCTGAAACATTTAATGCCCGCTTAGACAGCATCTTCACCGTTTCACAAAAACTTATCTTCAGTGGCGGACAGGAAGTGGGAGCTTTTGCCGGATTACAGACATTGTATAATCAAGGTAATCAGCCTTGTCTGCATATTTCATGGCTATTCAATGAAGCAGGCCGCCCATCGCTTACACAAAAATGGGTAAGAGCAATTTTAAATGAATTCTACGGAACAGAAGGAATTCATGGTTACGGTTACGGACAAGACGAGGACCAAGGACAACTTGGCGCCTGGTATGTCATATCTTCCATGGGACTGTTTGACGTAAAGGGGCTGACAGATCCTAACCCGAGCTTCGGCCTGGGAGCACCTTTATTCGATAAAGTAACCATCAAGCTGAATGAAAATTATTATCCGGGCAAAGAGTTTGTCATATCTACCAGCGGAATGAGCAAAGAAAACAACTACGTACAGCAATACATACTGAACGGAAAGCCCTTACACGACGTGCACATTCCGTTCGCAGAAATCGTTAAAGGCGGACATCTGGAGGTACAAATGGGAGATACTCCGAAAGACAATTACTAAAAACAATACGTATGGCTACAAATAACATAACCACGTCACGATACATAATACTGCCAATCTTACTCGGATTCTTTATTATGGGATTTGTGGATGCTGTCGGCATTGCCACAAACTATGTCAAGGAAGATTTTAACTTGTCCGATTCCATTGCCAATCTTCTCCCGATGATGGTATTCCTATGGTTCATCATTTGCTCCATCCCGACAGGTATTCTCATGGGAAAGATTGGCAGGCGCAACACGGTTTTAATCGCCTTTGGCATGACAGTCGTGGCTATGTTATTGCCTTTGTTCTGTTATAAATTTGCCAACATCCTGTTGGCTTTTGCCCTTTTAGGCATTGGAAATGCTTTACTTCAAGTGTCTTTAAATCCAATGGTGGCGCAAACCGTTTCACCGGACCGCACCGCAAGCATCCTGACATTGGGGCAATTTATGAAAGCCGTATCGTCGTTTTTGGGACCGATTATCGCCGGATTGGCAGCTTCATGCTTAGGAGACTGGCGATGGATCTTCCCCATTTACGCAATAACTACGGTTATTGTCGGAGTTTGGATGTGGCTGAGTGTGCCGGGCAAAGAGATCAATCAGGCGGAACATGCTTCGCTTCGTTCTGCCCTGTCGTTATTCGGCAACCGAACAATCTTGATGCTTTTTATAGGCATCCTGTTGATTGTGGGGATTGATGTAGGGCTGAACACCACCATACCGAAATTGCTTGTAGAACGGACGGAACTGCCTTTGGTAAAAGCCGGGTTAGGAAGCAGCCTTTACTTCGCTTCACGTACGGTAGGCTCGTTTTTGGGTGCATTCCTTTTAGTCCGCATTTCAGGAAAAGAATTCTTAAAATGGAGTATGCTTTTGTCATGTATTGCTTTCATTGTGCTGTTAAGTATTCCCAATCTGCAAGTAATGTTGGTAATGATTACCCTTGTCGGTCTGGCATGCTCCAACGTCTTTTCCATCATTTTTTCGTATGCACTGCAACATCTCCCCAGACGTGCCAATGAAATATCGGCGCTCATGATTATGGGAGTTTCGGGCGGTGCACTCGTTACACCGCTAATGGGTATCCTGTCCGATGCCTTCGGGCAAGCGGGTGGTCTGCTGCTTCTCTTGCCCTGCATGTTATATTTAGGATGGATTTCACTGAAGATGAGATAACAAGAAACGGAAAGAGCGGGCTGTTAAGCCCGCTCTTTCCGTTTTAATCATACAAACAAATTGTATGAAACACGAGATATTTGTCCTTATTCTTGTCCGCCTTTTCCTTGTTCCACTCCAGCAAGTTCCGGATCGATCATAATGCGTCCGCAATATTCACACACGATAATCTTTTTACGCATGCGGATATCCAATTGTTTCTGGGGCGGAATTTTGTTGAAACAACCTCCACAAGCATCACGCTGAACGTAAGTAATACCCAAACCATTGCGCGAGTTTTTACGGATTCGCTTAAATGCCTGCAACAAACGCGGCTCGATCGTTGTCTCCAGATCCTTCGCCTTTTCACGCAATTTTTCTTCTTCCTGCTTAGTCTCTGAGATAATTTCGTCCAATTCTCCTTTTTTCACTTCCAGGTCTTTGGAACGTTCTTCCAGTTGCGTCGAATTCTTTTCTATCTCCTGCTCTTTTGCAGCAATGGCTTCCGTATATTCTTTTATGCGCTTCTCGCATAACTCCACTTCCAAACTCTGAAACTCTATTTCCTTTGTAAGCACATCATATTCCCGATTGTTCCGCACGTTTTCCTGTTGAGTCTTGTACTTTTCAATGGAAGTCTTGGCGGTTTCAATTTCAATCTTCTTGGAAGCCACATTCGATTTCAGTTCGCTAATTTCTTTTTTAATCTTTTCAATACGGGCTCCCAAGCCGGCAATTTCATCTTCCAGATCTTGTACCTCAAGCGGAAGTTCACCACGCAATGTCTTAATTTTGTCAATCTCCGATAACATGGTTTGCAATTGATACAATGCTTTCAGCTTTTCTTCTACACTTAAATCCGTAGGATCTTTCTTTACTTCTTTAACCATAATTCTTAAAAGTATTTGATGGGATTCGTATTTATCCGCGTCATTTGAATACTCAGCGTCGGAAACTTATCCCGTATAATTGAATAAAGTATTTCTTTCGTGTATTGTTCACTCTCATAGTGGCCGATCTCTGCCACCAAAATATCATTTTCGTAATAGAAATAATCGTGATATTTTACCTCACCCGTAATGAACACATCGGCATGTGCCCGCACAGCTTTCGGTAAAAGAAAGGCACCTGCCCCGCCACACAACGCGACCTTTTGTATCAAACGTCCCGTCATATTCGAGTGTTTCACGCATCCCGTTTCAAAAATCTTTTTGATGCGTGACAGAAAATCATGCTCTGTTTCCGGTTCGGCAAGCTCTCCCACGAGGCCGGCTCCCGCCTGGTTCCACTCATTTTGAAGCGGATAAAAATCGAACGCGGGCTCTTCATAAGGATGAACGTCCGACAAGATTTTCAGGATTTCCGTTTTCCTATACGCAGGAAGTATCGTTTCTATCCGCACTTCCTTCTCTTCATGCAGCTCCCCAATGAGGCCGCAATACGGATGTGTCCCCTCCTTTGCACGAAAAGTTCCCGTTCCGTCCGTATTATAACTGCACGAGTCATAATTACCTATGCAGCCGCATCCGGCATTAAACAAGGCGTTTCTCACATCTTCCGCCTTACTTTCAGGTACAAATGTCACAAACTTCAGCAACATGCCTTCTTTGGGCTCAAGAATTCTTACGTTTGTCAGCCCAATCTTCTCGGCCATTTTGTAATTAACTCCCCGGGAAGCATTATCAAGATTGGTGTGCATGGAATAAACCGTCACATCGTTTTTTACGGCTTTCATGATGCAACGCGTCACATAATCGCGTCCCGTAACAGACTTAATCGCCTTAAACAAAAGCGGATGATGCGATACGATGAGATTATACCCCAAGGCTATCGCCTCATCGATCACGGCTTCCGTCACGTCCAAACACAACAATGCCCCTGTAACTTCCGCATCTGTTAATCCGATTTGCAGTCCGGCATTATCAAAACCATCCTGTAAAGGCAGAGGCGCAAACATTTCAAGGGCATCAATCACATCCTTAATTTTCATGTTGCATGAAGAAATTTGTGCAAAGATACGTGATTTATCTGAAAAAAGATTTTTATTTTTTCTTTTTTCACACCAGAACAATCGTTATTCTCCTCGTTTTTTCTTTACTTTGGTAAATAATTGTTTTCATACGTATAAAACATTGTTTTTAGCAAAACAACAAATCGTTTGCTTAACAAAAAAGTAATTGTTTGTACACGATTCTGTAACATAAAAGTTCGACTTTTGGGTGATTCACAAAAAAAATCACTATTCACATGAACATTACAGCAAACAACTATGTTATAGAATGTACGGTAGACAATAATTATTACGCCTACATTTTGGGACATGAACAATGTTTTGCCATAGGTGAAACACCGGAAGAAGCAATAGAGAACCTGAAGACTGTAGAAGAAGAATTCATCAGGGAGATAAATGCAATCTATCAGATTGACGATATCGCTTAATCTGATTTGTAAAAGGAAAACCGAGAAAGTAAAATAACGGAGTATAGTTTATGACGGTCAAAAAGAAAGAATTTCCATATTTAGAGAGAGATATTAGCTGGATGTACTTCAACCGGCGCATACTGCAAGAGGCCATGCGTCCGAATGTTCCCCTAATGGAAAGGATGACATTCCTGGGCATTTATTCAAACAATCTGGATGAGTTTTTCCGTGTACGAGTTGCTTCCGAAAGCCGCATCGTGGAATATACGGACAAGACGGCGAGCCGCGAGAGAGAGCATGCCAAAAATATTTTAAAACAGATAAGGCGACTGAATTCTATTTACATGAAAGAGTATGAAACAGCCGTTCATGATGTAACTCAGGCATTGCAAGAAAAAAACATCTTCCTGGTATCCGATACGGAAGTCACACCGGAACAATTGCAATTTATAAACTCATATTATAAAACAAAACTGAGTGGTTCCGTCATTCCCATCTGGCTTTCTGCAGTAAAATCATTGGATAGCGACAATGACGAGAACATCTACTTGGCCATCAAAGCCCACAAACAAGATTCACGAAATACGGTAGATTATGCTTTCTTGGAGCTGCCGGTCAACATATATGGTCGTTTTATCCGCCTGCCGGACCGGGATGGAAAATGCTACCTGATTTACTTGGATGATGTCATTCGTTGCTGCCTTCCTCTGGTTTTTGAAGGACTGGATTTCAAAACTTTCGAAGCTTATGCTTTCAAATTTACCCGCGATGCGGAGATGGAAATAGATAATGATTTGCGAAACGGTACATTGCAAAAGATTTCGAAAGGGGTAAAAAGCAGAAAACGCGGAGAGCCTTTACGGGTAATATACGATAGCAGAATGCCAAAAGACCTGTTGAGACGAGTACTTCGCAAGCTCGATTTAGATAAGTTAGACACCGTACTGGACGGAGGACGGTATCAGAACCACAAAGATCTGATGAAATTCCCCGACTGCGACCGGCACGACTTGAAATATCCCTCATGGCCTTCCGTATTAAAAAAGGAATTGGATGGAGCAGACAGCCTTCTGCATAAAATACAACAAAAGGACCGTTTTATACATGTGCCTTATCATAGTTTCGACTCTTTCATCAGAGTTTTGCAAGAGGCCGCCATCAGTAAACAGGTTCGCAGTATAAAAATCACGCTTTACCGCCTGGCCAAAGACTCGAAGGTGGTGAAAGCTTTGATAGGCGCGGCAAGAAACGGCAAGAAAGTTACCGTCGTTATCGAGCTGTTGGCCCGGTTCGATGAGGAATCGAACATCAAATGGTCAAAAAAGATGCAGGATGCCGGTATCAAAGTTTACTTTGGAGTGGAAGGTCTGAAGGTTCATTCAAAAATAACTCACATAGAAATGAAAACAGGTTCCGACATCGCATGTATCAGTACCGGGAACTTTCACGAAGGAAATGCGCGGACATATACCGACTGCATGCTGATGACTGCATCACCCCGACTGGTTAAAGAGGTGAATATGGTGTTCGATTTTATAGAAAAGCCGTACACTCCCATAAAATTCAGGGAACTTCTTGTCTCACCCAATGAGATGAAAAAGAAGTTCATATCACTAATAAATGATGAAATAAAGAACAAAAAAGCCGGGAAACCTGCCTACATAAAAGTAAAAATCAATCATATAACCGATGAAGTTATCATCGAAAAATTATATGAGGCCTCAAGAAACGGTGTAAACATCGACCTGATTGTACGCGGAAACTGCTCAATCGTTACGGGAGTGCCCGGGGTAAGCGACAACATACGCATCCACGGAATCATCGACCGATACCTGGAACATGCACGTATCTTCGTCTTCGCTGCCGGAGGAGAAGAAAAAGTTTTCATAGGATCTGCCGACTGGATGCCGAGAAACCTGGATCATCGCATAGAGGTCATTACGCCGATTTACGATCCCGAAATCAAAGAAGAGATGAAACGGATAGTGGATTTTGGACTGGCCGACACGATGCAGGGACGCATTGTCGAGGGAAAAGGTTCCAACGAATTTTGGAATTATCCGGGAGAGAAGCCCTTCCGCTCACAAGAGGCCCTGTATAATTATTATTCAACAACAGATAAATAATTATGGTAAAAGGAACAAATAGAAAACAAAGCGGCCGTTACGCCGCAATAGATATTGGCTCGAATGCCGTAAGACTTCTCATCAAACAGTTGGACAAAGGGCGCGATTCTTTTCATTTCAACAAAGTGTTACTCGTAAGAGTGCCCTTACGCTTGGGATTTGATGTCTTTTCCGACGGGAAAATATCCGAACAAAAAGAAAAAAACATGATCCGCCTGATGAAGTCTTACAACTATCTTATGAAAATTTACGACGTTGATGCTTATCGGGCATGCGCCACGTCTGCCATGCGCGATGCCCGGAACGGGACAGACATTATTCATCACATTGAGAAAAAGGCGGGCATAAAAATAGAAATCATCGACGGGAAAGAAGAAGCCCAAATGGTTTACAACAACCACTTCGAATACATGGCCGACAGAAAAGGAAACTACATGTACGTAGACGTGGGAGGAGGAAGTACGGAGATTAACCTCTTGTCGGAAGGAAAACTTGTAAAGAGTCAATCGTATAATATAGGTACTGTGAGAATCCTGAACGGGGCTGTCAAAGAAGAAGAATGGGAACGGATGAAACGCGACATGGCAGAACTTGCCAAAACTTATCCGGAAACCGAAATCATCGGTTCGGGAGGAAACATCAACAAACTGTACCGACTGGCGGAAAGAAAAGATAAAAATCTACAGCGGATGACCGTAAATACCTTGCAAGAACTGCATGCCCGACTAAAAGCACTACCGGTGGAGGAACGCATGGAGCAGTTCTCTCTGAAAGCCGATCGCGCCGACGTCATTGTTCCTGCCGGAGACATATTCCTCACAATAGCGGAAATTCTCGGTTCAAAGCACATTTATGTCCCCACAATCGGGTTGTCCGACGGGATTATAGACGCCCTGTACAATGCACAAAAGAATCATCTGAATTAAAAGCACACATGCTTTACATATAAACGGGCCTTCGTTTCCGAAAAAAGAATTTGAATTTTCAGTGGAAACGAAGGCTCGTTTTTTCAATAAAAACCACGTTTCCGCGGTTTAATCAACGCATTTACTCCCGTAAATCTCTACATCGCCTATACGCGCAATGCCGTCTTCTCCCGGATCCGTTATTGTCAAGCGGACGTAACGTGCCTTTACGGGAGCGACATCAACATCGGTCACGGCAAGGGTATTGCCCATCTGCGTATCTGCCCGACTCCATGTTTTCCCGTCAAGACTTACTTCCAGCATAAAGGAACGTGTATTCAGGCAAGGCGACAGTCCCGCCCTTTCGGCATGACGCACCACATAACGGCTCACAAGATACGGTTCCTTAAAATCGAATTGTATCCATGCCTTACCACTTTTTTCGGATGAAATCCAAAGATGTTTCTCGCTGGGAGAACCGTCGGAAGCCAGTTCTGCAGGCGTATCGGCGGGTGAAGCAGTCACTTTTACCGCGGAAGAAAGCGTCAGGTTAAAGGGCAGATGATGCGCTTCGTTGTAAAGATTGAAAAAATGGTCTCCACGACATATCACAATGTTGCTCGGAGAAAGGTCCTCCAACTGTTTTTTCAGTGCCACAATATTGTCGGGACCCATTTTCCATGACTCGCCCTGTGCGGAAAGGAACAACGGCTCTGAACCATCGAAACGGGCAATCGTGTCTTTCCATAACGAATAAATCACATCCACCCCGCTGGCATAACAAGGGAAATTCGGCATAAAGCTCAACCGATTATCCTGAATCTTCGGTGAAAGTTTATAGGGATGTTTCTCCCAATCCTGTAATGTCACTCCGTACAAATACCGGCAATTACGGGCATACGCGCTGCGCTGTTCATCATTCACCTCGTCCCATACGGTAATCACCCTCAATCCGCTCTTCTCAAGATACCGTTGTGTAAGTTTTGCATACGGAGTAAAATTCGTACCACTCGTAGAGTTCCACACATAATTATGTGCATCATATATCAAGGCATAGCCCAAACCGGAAGGGCCGGAGGCAAAGAAATCGTTTGAAGAAGCCGTTGCGTAATAGTAATTAAGCAGTCCGGGACCAAAGTCTACGAGCCCGGGGCTGATAGTCCAATTAATCGGAATGCTTCCTCTCCCCTGTTTGTCCCACAATTGCGACATGGCGTGCTGACAATATTGCACGTTGTCTCCGTCACTCAAAAAGATTGCCAGATAGATTTTGTTCTCGAGTTTCGGCATCTTTGGCACCGCCGGATAAGAGATCAGATGAGACATTCCCCCGTAAACGGTAGCATTCTCATAGAAATCGGAAGGGATGGTTGACAAACCATATTCCGCCGTCATGCCCACTCCGGAGCGTTCTTCCGGGAACCACCCCGTCACGATACTGTTTCCCGGCTGCATTGTTTTCAAGAATTTGCGAAGCACGATATTCTCGCTCCACACGCGTGCATCCAGCCAAACAACGGCCGTTCCTGCGGCAACGGCCAGGTCTCTCACGTATCCCCGCACCGGTGGTTGACTCACAAGCAGGCGGTGTGTGCAACGGTTCCAGTAATTCTCATATAAATAATCATAGATTTCAGTCGTATGAGTATAGGGAAGTTTTGTCAAATCGGCCATCACCGGCAGATCTATCTGTGCGCCCTTCAGCTGTTCGTAAATTCGGGGAGTCACAGGAAGCAAACCGTCCAATCCCGCAATGGTCGAAGCCAGATTGGCGTAATGAATGTTTTTCTCCGGATCGTACAGCACAACACCCTTCAATACATCCCGGTATTTCTTTATCAATTCAAAACGGTTATCCCCGGAAATTTCTTCCACGGAAAGATTTAATATTTTCGCCCATTTATATTTTCCCTCCTGGGCTCTTTCAAGAAGGAACAAGCGAGGTTTCTCTCTGTTGACGAGACCTTGTAATGAAGTAAACATTACCCTTTCCTCATCCGGCAATTGGGCTTTATCCAAATCCAGGCCGTCCAACGGCGACGAAGGCGTTGCAAAGTGAGGAATAGCCTGGCCTTCCGGCCAAAACAGGCCGCTTTCCGGTTGTTGCATGCTGCCAACCGGGATATAACGGTTCGTTCCTTGCTGCGCACACAAAGGCATTGCAGACAAAACAAAGGCACCCATCAGAAAAAAGATGTACTTACGTGATAAAACTTGTTTCATAGTCGATTTGTTTTTTCGCAATTTATACTAACATTCTTCAAATATAAACAATAATTTCCACACGGAGATTTTTTCTTTTCGACAAATCATTTTGACACAAAAAACACGAAGATTTCACCCAAAGCTCTCCACCATTTGAAATTACTTTGTAATCACTTAGTCAATGAAGCGTCATTCTTCTGTTGTCCGCCTGTAATTTTAAAGTCTGATTTTTGCAACGAAATAATTAGAGACTCAATGAAAAGATTTTTATTATTCGCCGCTTTTATTTTCATAGTTACCTATATACAAGCAGCAGCGATACGAGGAGTCGTCCTCGACAAGGAAACCAAAGAGCCACTAATCGGGGCAACTGTTCAAATAAATGGCACAACAACCGGTGCAATAACGGATGTCGACGGGAAATTTGAGCTGGGCGGTCTTCGAAATGGCACCTATCAATTAGTTATTTCATACATATCTTATCGCACACAGACCGTAGAAATCACCGTAAAAGATATGGCCGAAATAAGTGTAGAAATGGAAACAGATGCACAAGTGCTGAATGAAGTTACCATCGTGGCGACGGTGAAAAGAGACACGGAAAACGCCCTTATCACACAACAACGCAAAAGTTTGGTAATGCAAACAGGAGTTTCTGCCCAACAAATCACAAAGACGCAAGATAAAGATGCCTCCGAAGTAATACGCCGCGTGCCGGGAATCAGCATCATCGACGATAAATTTGTGATGGTCAGAGGGCTTTCTCAACGTTACAATAACGTTTGGATCAACAACAGTGCGGTACCAAGCAGCGAAGCCGATGCCCGCGCTTTTTCATTCGACATCATTCCTTCCTCACAATTAGACAATATTGTGGTTGTAAAATCGTCTTCCCCTGAATATCCGGCCGACTTCACCGGAGGATTTATTCTCATAAATACCAAAGACATCCCGAATAAAAATACTTTCGGAATCTCGATCGGCGGAAACATAAACGACCAGACACACTATAAAGGTTTTGAATATTATAAAGGAAGCGGCACAGACTTTTTGGGATTCGACAACGGCCTCAGAAGTTTACAAGGAGGCATCGGTGCCAATTTAAGGCCAAGCGGGAATGGAGATGCCAACAACTTCAGCTTGCTAAACAACGGCTTCAACAATGATTGGACGGTACGTCGCATGAGTCCCATCGGCGACCTCAGCCTAAGCATGAACGTCAGTCAACGCTGGGTTCGCGACTCGGGAAAAACTTTTGCCCTGCTGGGTGTCTTGAATTATAGCAACAATTACAAAACATACGACGGCATGAGCAATAACCTTTTCGGAGGTTATGACACAACTCACGACCGCTCTACTTACCTTCGCCAGTATACAGACGACCAATATAACCGTAATTCCCGCCTGGGGGCCATGTTAAACTTCACTTATGTTCCCGCCAATGGAAACAGCAGATACGAATTTAAGAACATATTTAACCAGTTGGGTAAAGACCGTTATACCTATCGAAAAGGATATAATGCCCAAAGTGATTACGAAGAACAGGCAGAATACTACTATCAAAGCCGCAGTACTTACAACGGTCAGTTTACGGGAAAACATACTTTAAGGAATGAAGATCAACTGGACTGGAGCGCAGGTTACTCGTATGCTAACCGGAATATGCCTGACAGACGGCGATATACTACGGTATTGGACAAGAGTACCGGGAAAATGAAAATAGACAATATCGGTGACATAAACCGTGAGTTTTCAAGATTGGACGAACACATTGCCTCAGTCAACGTAAACTATCAGCATACATTCGAGTTTGATTCTTTCAATCCAATGCTGAAAGCCGGTACATACATCGAGTACCGAACCAGAACATACGACACGCGTTTCTTCCTTTATACGTGGAATGACGGACGACTTCCGCAGACATATTCTGAAATGGACGTCACTACCCAACTGCTACAAGACGAGAATTACGGAAGCGACAAACTGTCTTTACTGGAACACGTCGATTATACCAACAATTATAGCGGAAACAATCTTATGGGAGCCGGCTATTTGGGTTTCAATTTGCCCTTCGACAAACTGAACGTTTATGCCGGAGTTCGATTCGAACATAACAAAATGGAATTGATAAGCAATACCCGCCAGTACGAAGAAAGTCCCAAAAGTATCTACTATACTTACAATGATTTCTTCCCAACTGTCAACACAACTTATCGGTTTAACGAGAAACATCAGATACGTTTATCCTACGGACGAAGCGTAAACCGCCCGGAATTTCGTGAAGTATCGACTTCCGTATTCTACGATTTCGACTTGGCCAGCAACGTAGAAGGTAACGCTTCTCTGAAACCTGCCTATATTGACAACGTAGATTTGGGTTACGAATTCTACCCGAGCCTGGGAGAATTGATCGCCGTATCGCTGTTTTACAAACATTTTCAGAATCCCATTGAATGGACTTACACGGTAAACGGCGGAACAGATTACACGTATTCAAACGTAAATGCGGAAAAAGCCGACAACTACGGTATAGAACTTGACATAAGAAAAAACCTTGATTTCATTGGAATGCGCAATTTCAGTCTGAGCTTCAACGGGGCATTGATTAAGAGCAAGGTGAACTTTGCCGAAGGATCAAGAGAGAAATCACGTCCGATGCAAGGGCAATCTCCTTACCTCATCAATACCGGATTGTTTTACCAAGAGCCCAAAAGCGGATGGAATGCGGCAGTTCTTTATAACCGCATCGGGAAACGTATCGTAGGCGTCGGGAGAAGTATGGGTACGGGCGACAATATTGTCAACATACCCGACTCGTATGAAATGCCAAGGAATACGATAGATCTCAGTGTTTCCAAGAAGTTTGGCGAACATGTTGAAGTAAAATTTGCCGTAAGAGACCTGTTGGCAGAGAAAATTACCTTTTTGCAATTCCAGGAAACTGCCCACGGAACTTTGGAACAAATCAATCGCCAATACAAACCGGGCCGGAACTTTAACTTGAACATCAGTTATAATTTTTAAATCATACAATTCTTATTTACTAAAAAACGAAAACAATGAAAAAAAGAAAATTCATGATTTATGCATTTTCAGCCATGATGTTGGGAATGACAATTTCTTGTAGCGACGACGATACCCCGCAAGAGGAAAGCGGACCTACCTATACTTGGGGCACTGATACAGATGGAAAAACAACATGCGACCACTTATTATTCAATGAAGACGGCGAGGCCGATGAAGAAGGAACGATAATCGGTAACGGAGAGAAGGAATTGGTTTTCAAAGGAACCCAAACTCTTAAAAGAGGAACATATACATTAAAAGGATGGGTTTACGTGGCCGAAGGCTCACAATTAACCATCGAAGCCGGAACTATTATTAAAGGAGATAAACAAACACAAGCATCTCTCATCGTGGAACCGGGCGGAAAACTGATAGCACAAGGCACGGCATCCGCTCCTATCGTGTTTACTTCTGCACAACCCAAAGGGCAACGTAAACCGGGAGACTGGGGTGGTTTGATTATTTGCGGTAATGCACGCAACAACCAAACGTCAATGCAGATCGAAGGTGGCCCGCGCACCACACATGGAGGTAACAACGATGCAGACAATTCCGGCGTTTTAAGTTATGTACGCGTGGAATTTGCCGGATATCCTTTCCAGAAAGATAAAGAGATAAACGGCATAACTTTCGGTTCAGTTGGTAGCGGAACACAAATAGATCACCTGCAGGTTTCTTTCTCTAACGACGATTCTTATGAATGGTTCGGCGGTACGGTAAACTGCAAATACTTAATTGCTTTCAACGGATGGGACGATGATTTCGATACAGACAACGGTTTCTCCGGTAAAGTACAATACGGTCTTGTAATCAGAAACCCGAGACTGGCCGACACATCACAGTCGAACGGTTTCGAATCGGACAACAATGCTGACGGAACGGAAGTAAGCCCTTACACTACTGCAACGTTTAGTAACATTACATTCATCGGCCCCAAAGGAAGAGACGGCTTCACAAACGATGAAAATTACATCAACGGAGGAGAGTATTATCCGAATAATGGTTCTGCACTCGGGCTGTTCCAGTCTGCAATGCAAATCCGCCGTTCAAGTCATTTGGCTTGTTTCAACTCTGTAGCCATCGGCTATCCTATCGGATTAATTGTAGACGGAGAAAAAGGAAATACCGTAGAATATGCAAAAGACGGGCTGTTGAAACTTCAGAATATTTACTTTGCTGGAATGGATGCAATAGGAACCGATGCCAATAAGGAGTACGATGATCTGCCCTGGCAAGAAGGTGCTACTTATTCTTTCTCACACGAATATTTTGCAGCACAACCGGGAAACAGAGCATTCGACAACATAAACGACCTGCAATTTACCGACGGAAGCAATATAGGAGCGAATTATATGCCGACAGCTTCAAGCCCGGTTCTGAATGCAGCTGCCTGGACAGACGAACTTTTGCAAAGCGGTTTCGATCAAACTTCCTACATCGGCGCTTTCGGAACGTCTGATGCTTGGTTAAACGGATGGACAAACTTCGATCCGAACAATACGGATTATTAATCTGATAATGTGATGTTTCAAATGAGAGAGGGTGTCTGGTGAAGATACCCTTTCTTGTTTTTTATCTGCAAGTACAAGACGGCCGATGGAAAACACTGCCATCTTTTTCGCCGGCCGTCCTTTTGTTTTTTCAGACTCACAGCACCAACCGAAAAAAGAGCGGGATTGTTTATGTAAAACAATTCCGCTCTTTCTATTAAATTACGACTAATTTTCATCAATAAGCGCGAGCAAACAATACCCGGCGTGCAGAAGGTTTACCCGTAACCATGTCGACTCCCGGTTTGAGGCTTTCCTCGTCTGCGTCGAAAGGAATGCAACGGATTGTAGCTTTAGTTTCCTCTTTTATGCGCTCTTCCGTCTCGGTCGTGCCATCCCAATGCGCCAAGATAAAGCCTCCTTTCTCAATCTGTGTCTTAAAGTCCTCGTAAGTATCGACTTTTGTTATATGTGCATTACGATAATCCAAGGCTTTCTGATAGATGTTTGCCTGGATCTCTTCCAAAAGATTCTTCACATATTCCTCTATTCCATCGCACGAACGTGTCTCTTTTTCCAGAGTATCACGACGCATTATCTCGATTGTATTGTTCTCCAAATCGCGTCCGCCCATTGCAAGCCGCACGGGAACACCTTTCAACTCGTAATCGGCAAATTTAAATCCCGGGCGCTTGTTGTCCGCATTGTCGTATTTCACGGAAACACCCATCGCACGCAATTTGTTTACGATTCCTTCTACTTTTGCATCAATCTGCTTGAGTTGTTCGTCATTCTTGTAGATGGGAATAATAACTACCTGTATCGGAGCCAAATGAGGAGGCAATACCAGTCCGTTATCGTCGGAGTGTGTCATGATCAACGCGCCCATCAGGCGGGTAGACACTCCCCATGAAGTAGCCCATACATAATCAAGTTTATTATTTTTGTCGACAAACTGTACGTTGAACGCCTTGGCAAAGTTCTGTCCCAAGAAGTGCGATGTTCCGCATTGAAGCGCTTTTCCGTCTTGCATCAAGCCCTCGATTGTGTAAGTATCCAAGGCTCCGGCGAAACGTTCGTTAGCCGATTTTACTCCTTTTACTACGGGAACGGCCATGTATTTTTCGGCAAAATCGCTGTACACATGCAGCATTTTCCGAGCTTCAGCCTCAGCTTCTTCCCGAGTCGCGTGGGCTGTATGTCCTTCCTGCCAAAGGAATTCTGCCGTTCGAAGGAAAAGACGTGTACGCATTTCCCAGCGCACTACGTTAGCCCATTGGTTACATAAGATGGGAAGATCGCGGTAAGAATTAATCCAATTCTTATATGTACTCCAAATGATTGTCTCGGATGTGGGACGAATTATCAGTTCTTCTTCCAATTTTGCGGCGGGATCTACAATAACTCCCGAGCCGTCTTCTGCATTTTTCAAGCGGTAGTGGGTAACTACGGCGCATTCTTTAGCAAAACCTTCTACATGTTCCGCCTCACGACTCAAATACGATTTCGGGATCAATAGGGGAAAATATGCATTTACGTGCCCGGTTTCCTTAAACATGCGGTCTAATTGTTGTTGCATTTTCTCCCAGATAGCATATCCGTAAGGCTTTATTACCATGCAACCACGTACGGCTGATTGCTCAGCTAAATCGGCCTTTACTACTAAATCATTATACCACTGCGAATAGTTTTCACTTCTTTTGGTCAGTTCTTTCAGTTCTTTCGCCATAGTTTATATCTTTTGTATATTTCCTTGATGCTGTTTTTGAATGCGCAAAATTAATAAAAAGCCTGTGATTGTATGCACAGATATGGAAAAAATCATTCGCCACCATAATTATAATACCACCAATAGGTAGTGCCATAGTCCTTATGCATGCGGTTCTTTTTCGCCGTAAATGTCTCCTGTGAAAGCTGTCTTTCATTTTCAAGATAGGCACCATACCGCTGCAACATCAGGCTGTCTTTAGAAAGGGCAACGCTGTCCGGGTGCATTTTATCCCATAAGACAACTGCTTCACGATAATAAAGCGGCAGGTCTTCCTGCATGATTTGAAAGTAAGAAAGTTCCTTTACGAATGTATCCAGCTTTTTATCCAACAATAATGCAGATAAATAATAATCGAGAGCGACATGACTTCCGGTCCCCTGATGGCACATATCGTGTAAAAGCCCGGCAACCGAATTTACTTTTTGCAAAGGAACACCCAATAAGTTGAAGACCGAGTCATTGGTATAACGAAAAGTTTTCAAAGAATCATCAGGAAAAAACAATCCTTTCGCGCCGAAGTTTTGAGGATAATTAAACAGCTTTTCTCCCATCTCGCCTGTATGTGCCAGTGCGTATGCCCGCAGGGCTGTAAGTGTTTGCGTCGGTTCGGCAGCATGAATGCCTACGGTCAATGCTTCGGAATAGCTTTTCTCCCGCAACAATCGTTCCGACTTCAGCTCATAATGCAGGGTATTGTTTGCATTGCCTATCAGTATTGTCATCAAACAAAGCACCAGCATTATCAACAGATTGCTGTTTGTGACAGTCAGCAATGGTACGGTAAAGCCGCGCATCGTTCGAAACAGTTTACCCACAAGAATGGCGACCAGGATGTAAACAAGCAGCAGCAACGGGAACAACCATCCCCAGTTGGTATGATAAGTGGAAGCATATATGCCGTAACCGATATCGGTCAGTAAACCCAAAACAAGGAATAACGGGAAATAAGAAAGAGCATATACTGCCCCTCCCAACCGCAAGAATCTGTTAAGCCCCCAGCGTATCAGCAGCAAAACAAATGTTATCACGACAGCACTTCCCAAAGCAGAAAAAACAGTTTTCCCGTGTGCCAGCGAAAAATGCAGCGCTTCCAGCACGTCACGCTGGAATACATACAGGTAAACGAAGCTGAAAACGGCAAACAGAGAACCGCATATCAAAGCCTGAGGCCAATCGGTTTTCTGAGATAACACTTGTTTTGAATCACTCATACGACTAAAAGCTCACTCTCTTTAAAACCATTGCTGTACGGGCTGGAACATAAAGTTTCAACCATTCTTTCTTCTCCTTTGCATACAAAGGATCGGCACATGTGTAATGTGAAATGGTATCGTCTGTCAAGCCGAACCCGCCGAATGCCTTATTGTCTGTGTTTAAAACAACACGATACTCGCCGCGCATGACCAAAAAGCCGTAGTCGGTAAACGAACGAGTCGGATTAAAATTGAACACAAACACGTAGTCTTTTCTGCGGAAAGCGAGAATCTGGTCGCCATCATCGTGCCATACCTCAATGACATCGCTCTTTTGAATGTTCTTAATCCTCTCCAAAAGATGAATCATGGCCGAATCGAAATCGCCCAAATAATGGTAACATAGTTCTTTATTGTCCACCAAATGCCACTGGCGACGCGCATACTTATACGACCATCCGTTTCCTTCTCTCGGGAAATCAATCCACTCGGGATGACCAAATTCATTGCCCATAAAGTTCAGGTAACCGCCGTTAATGGTCGAAGCCGTCAGCAAACGTATCATCTTATGCAAGGCAATTCCTCTCTCCACATTGAGATTCTCGTCTCCAATCTTGAAGTGCCAATACATATCCGAATCTATTAAACGGAAAATAATTGTCTTGTCTCCGACCAAAGCCTGGTCGTGACTTTCGCAATAAGAAATCGTCTTTTCATCTTTCCTACGGTTAGTCACTTCCCAAAACATGCTGGAAGGTTTCCAATCTTCATCGCGCTTTTCCTTGATAATCTTTATCCAATAGTCAGGAATATTCATCGCCATTCGGTAATCGAATCCGTAACCTCCGTCGGTAAAAGGAGCAGCAAGTCCGGGCATCCCCGAGACTTCTTCCGCAATAGTTATCGCTCTTGGATTGACTTGATGGATTAACCGGTTTGCCAAGGTCAGGTAACATATCGCATTATCATCCTGTCTTCCGTTAAAATAATCGCCGTAGCTGCAGAAACTCTCCCCCAGCCCATGACTGTAATACAACATGGAAGTCACTCCATCGAAACGGAATCCGTCAAAGTGGAATTCCTCCAACCAGTAACGACAATTCGACAGCAGAAAATGAATGACCTGATTTTTCCCGTAATCGAAGCACAAAGAATCCCACGCCGGATGCTCCCTTCTGTCACCCGGATAGAAATACTGGCAAGGATCTCCCGCAAAATTTCCAAGTCCTTCCACCTCGTTTTTCACGGCATGCGAGTGTACGATATCCATAATGACGGTAATTCCCATCTGATGGGCGGTGTCAATCAGCAGTTTCAATTCGTCAGGTGTACCGAAACGTGAGGACGGAGCAAAGAAACTCGACACATGATAACCGAAACTTCCGTAGTACGGATGCTCCTGTATGGCCATAATCTGAATGCAATTATACCCGTCGGCCACGATTCTCGGCAGCACGTTTTCGCGAAATTCATTATATGTTCCTACCTTTTCCGCGTCTTGCGCCATGCCTATATGGCATTCGTATATCATCAAAGGCGAAATATTTGGCAGGAAAACTTTCTTTTTAAACTTATAAGGCTTCTCGGGATTCCATATCTGAGCGCTAAATATTTTAGTCTGCTCGTCCTGAACCACTCTTGTAGCCCACGCGGGAATCCGTTCACCACAACCGCCTTTCCAATATACTTTCAGCTTATACAAATCGCCATGTTTCAGCGTCTTTTTAGGTAACTTTATCTCCCAGTTTTCAGAATTCTTTATTCTTTTCAACTTAAAGGCCGGATCTTCCGTCCAGTTATTGAAGTCGCCTATCAAATAAATTGCCGTGGCATTAGGTGCCCATTCGCGAAACACCCATTCCTTTTCCACCAAATGCATTCCGAAATAAAGATGTCCCGAAGCAAAATCGCGTAATGTCTTTTTATCAGACAATTCCTTCTCTTTATCCATTGCATGCTGATGCCTTCCGATTATCGCCTCTTGATAAGGCTCTAACCATGGATCGTTTTTTATAAGATTTAAGACATTATTCATCATATTTGGTTTTTAATGTATACGGATTTTTACTACTATTTTTTTAATACCCTCGTCTGTAATGGCAGGTGCGTGCGCATCCTGCGGGAAAAACAGCACAAACATACCGGGCTTTACAGCAAAATAGTTCATGGGAGGGCTGTTGTAAAAAGAAATATCTCTCCCCGAATCGTAAACAGCCTCGGGAAGTTCAGCCCGAGAACTGACACCCATTGTCTCCACTCCCGTCAGAGGTATTTGCAAATCAATGTATTTATCGTGGCTTTCAAGCACGGCATCTTCTTTCTTTTTCGGCAACGTATGCTCTACATTGGCAAAAAGCTCCTCTCCCTCTATCACGATGCGTCCGGCCTGAAGTGCAGGTAAATCCGCCGAATCAAGAAAGGCCATTACCCGGGGGAGCAAAGGGTTTAAAGAAACATATTGCTTTAAATTCTCTATTTTATCTATTACCATAGCGCAAAACTCCTCATTCCATGTCATCAATCGTGTAATTGACGAAATCGGCAAATCGCTTCAACTGACGAAAAGCCGCTATTATTTTATCCACATAATCAGGTTCGTCAAAAAAAGAATCCGCAATGCGATAAGCTACCGTATAGTCCTTACAACGAATATATTGCGGATATGGAAAATTTTTCGGGAAACCTTTTGGATTGGTCTTCAGGAATGTTTCGCCAACAACCGGAAAATATTTCCTGAAAGCAACGTCTTCCACTATCGAACGATACTCGTCGATGTTATCATAAACCGACAGGCGAACCGCTCTTAACATCTCGGGCGGCATGCACCAACTTCCGCCGGCAAACATACAATTATCGGGTTGCAAATGTAAATAGTAACCGCAATGGTTCGATTTTTTCCCGCGCGCATTAATGTAACCTCCGAAATGATTTTTATAAGGAGACTTGTCTTCTGAAAAACGAATGTCACGATAAATACGATAGGTGCAATCCTTCGGTTGAAGATGTGCCACACTTTTATCGAACAATGCTATGCGAGAAATCACAATGGCAAGCAAATCTTCAAATTTTTTCTGCGCCTCCAGATAATCTGCCTTATGCGTTTGAAACCACTCGCGGTTATTGTTGGCAGACAACAGCTTCAGAAAATTCAAAATTTCTGCTACATTTACATCCATATATAAATCTTTCTTTTACAAAGATATAAAATACTTTCCGATATAATCTGAATAAGAATTACTTATTTATCCCCATATGTGGAAAAACACACCGTAGTGTTTTCCTGAAAAGGGCGTGTTGAATAAAACCAATCGTCCTTTTCTTTTCTTTCGCCAGCCGGCAATCATTCAAACACGGCTTGCGAAACGTTCCTTACTTTTTCGTTTCCTCCAAAATGCGTCCGTTGCGGAATGTTCCTTCTCTAATGACTTTTCCTTCTGCATTTTTCTCCACAAACGCCCCATCTTTCTTCCCCTGCTTGAATGTTCCTTCGAAACGGGTTCCGTCTTTTTCTACGATAATTCCTTTCCCATCTTCCTTTCCATGCAGGAAATCGCCGGTATAAACCGATTCGTCTTTCATATACAAAGTGCCCTTTCCTTCCGCCATATTATTTTTCCACGAGCCTTCATAAACATCTCCATTAGCCCATGTGTATCGCCCGTTGCCGGAACGTTCGTTCTTCGACCAGTTTCCTTCGTAAACAGCCCCGCTTACCCAAGTAAAAGTCCCGTGGCCTTGCTGCCAACCGTCCTCGAACTGTCCTTCATATTTATCGCCATTCGGATAAGTATAAACGCCATAACCGGTCCGTTCGCCGCCCACATAGTCTCCTTCATAACACTCCCCGTTCTGAAATTCATAAATACCTTTTCCTTGTTGAACGTCTTTTTCCCAATCACCCACGTACTTGTCTCCGTTCACATAATAAAACGTTCCTTTTCCGTGACGAACTCCATCTTTCCATTCGCCCTCATATTTTGAGCCATCATCCCACACCATTACTCCATATCCGCTCTTCAAATCATTATCCCATTCGCCATCATAACTTGCTCCATTGGCCCATGTATAGACACCTTTCCCGTCTCGTTTATTATGATGCCACGAGCCGACATACACATCGCTGTTATAATAATACATGGTTCCGTCGCCTTCCTGGTAATCATTATACCACATCCCTTCGTACCGGTTGTTATTGAGGAAATAGAAAACGCCCTTCCCCTGCTGTTTATTATCAAACCATTCACCTATATATTTCTCACCATTCTGAAAAATATAGATGCCTTTTCCCTGTCTTCTTCCTTTTACGTACTCTCCTTCATAGATATCTCCGTTCTTCAAGACGGTCCTCCCTTTTCCATTCGGCTTGCGGCGTTTTAACTCCCCGCTGTATTCGGATCCGTCTTTAAACTTATAATATCCCAAAGAAATTTGCGCCATCGACGGCAAAACATCTACCGCCATAAAAAGCAACAACAGATAAATATATTTATTCATTTTCGTTTTTACTTATTCAGTTTTCCAACGTTTAAAATCATAGTTCCCCATCTTTTACGAAGCTTCCCCGGGCATTTTCTTTCCGGCAATTATTTCTATCAGATGCTCCTTCCTCAAATACTTCTGCGCCAGTGCCTGCAGATCTGACGCAGTAACGGAACGAATTGCATCGAGCGATTCCTCGAAAAAACAATCTTTCAAGCCGGCTGTCTCAATAAATATCCAGGCATCCGATAAAGAGAACGCACCTTCATACGACCGGCACATGTCTCCCAACATATAATTCTTCACCATATTCAGTTCTTCATCGGGAACTTTCTCTGAAGAAAGAATATCTATTTCCTTATAGACTTCCTTAATAATTTGATTTATGTACTCGTTTGCAGCTTCGGTACTTATTATTAGCATGCCTTTATCGGGATAACATACCAAGTTTGCCCCGATGCCATAGGTATAACCCTTCTCTTCTCTGATGTTAGACATGAGGCGACTTCCGAAATACCCGCCCAACAATGTGACCAAGACACGCAATTTATGATAATCCGGATGCAAACGGTTTATGGAAAACCCTCCGATCTTCAATGAACTTTGCATTGCGCCCGGCCGTTCTATAAAGACACGTTTTCGTCCGTCCGGCTCCGGCATATAGGCTATATGCTGACTCGATTCTTTCATATCGCCCCACGCTTCATCGCCGAAGAAGCGTTCTATGCAACGGATTATTTCCGATGTTACTTTCCCCGACACGTAAGCAGACGAGTTATTCGAACGGTAATATTTACGATAAAAATCCCTTAACATACCGCTATGAATGCAATCATAATCTTTAGCTTGCGCATACTTTCCCAAAGGATGCGAGAGTCCGAAAAGAGAACGATTCAGCTGTTTGCGTGTAATCACCTCCACTCTTTCCGCATTCACCAGGAACTGTTGCTTGTTACTTTCCGCTATAACAGACAATTCTTTCTCAGGGAAAGCCGGTTCTTTCACCATCGATGCCAAAATCTCCAAGGTCTGAGGGAAATATTTATTCAGAGAATACAGTGTAACAAAACCATAATTTACGGAAGACGACAGGTCAAGCCATGCACCATAATAGTCAAGTCTCTCTGCAATACGGGCAGAAGATAACGTGCGCGTGCCTTCACGTAACATGCGGTTGGTAAACATTGCCTGCAAAGGAGCCGTTTGTTCCCACTGCCCGCCCTTAATCAGCAAATCAAAACGAACGACATCTTCGTCGCCCGCCTGAATGATATGTAGCGGAATGCCGTTATGCATTACATGACACGCGGGTACACCTATCGAAAAGTTTTCGATCTGACGCATCTCGGGAGCAACCGTTCTATCGAGTATCACCATATCATTTTCCTCTTTCCTGTAAGAATTTTTCACCACGGACCAAATCCTCATACGTATCGATTCCGATTGTTTCAACCTCTGTCAGCCCTACTTTTATCTTATAGCCGTTCTCCAACCAACGCAACTGTTCCAACGATTCGGCTATTTCAAGAGCCGATTGGGGCAAAGACGTGATTTCCTTCAAGACAGAAGCCCTATACGCATAAAGTCCTATATGCTTGTAATATGTGTGACCGGAAAGCCACTCTTTTTTCTCTTTATTGCGCTGATAAGGTATAACAGAACGACTGAAATACAAGGCATTCATGTTTTTATCGACCACAACTTTCGGGGAATTAACATTTTCAAGGGCCCCAATGCCGTCGGCCGCCGTAAAAGGTTTTACCAAAGTGGCTATTTGAGTGGAAGAGTCATCGAAACATTTTTTTATTGTCTCCAGTTGTGAGCATTGAATGAACGGCTCGTCCCCCTGAACATTTACTATCACATCGTAACCTTTCCCCACTTTCCGGTACGCTTCGTAGCAACGGTCTGTCCCGCTTTTATGGTCGGGCGAGGTCATGACTGCCTTTCCTCCGAATGATGTTACGGCTTTTTCTATCCGCTCGTCATCGGTGGCCACATAAACTTCATCCAATGTTTTGATTACTTGCTCGTATACATGTTGTATAACCGGCTTGCCTCCCAGCAAAGCCAACGGCTTTCCCGGGAAACGTGTAGAGGCATATCTTGCAGGGATTATTCCGATAAATTTCATATCTATATTCTTCAACATCATACAAAGTTATGAAAAATAAAGCGGAACATCCTCATCAAATCTTATTTTTTATCATTTCTTAAAGACGAACATTTGCATGCATCCTGTAATGAAACCGGTTGTTTTATTGCAATGGAAGTCGTATTTTTGCCTGACAAAAACGGACATTGATGGCAAATACAGAGAAAAATATTTCATGCATCCTCTGCCTGGGATCCAATTGCGACGGAATCAATCATTTAAATAGGGCAGAAAACGAATTGAACTTTCTGTTCCCCGGCATGGAATGGGGGCTAATTATACAAACCGCTCCCGAAGACATCGCAAACCCGTCGCCTTTCTTCAACCGGGCCGCCCGAATGAAAACATCACTGAACAAGGAACAACTGACCGGAATACTCAAACGTTTGGAACAGTCGCACGGCAGAACTCCCGAAAAGAAGGCAATGGGCCTCATCCCTCTCGACATTGATTTATTGTGTTACGGGGAAGAAATTCTCAAGCCCGCCGACATGGAAAAACATTATGTTAAAGAATGTCTGGGCACTCTGCCGAAGCAAATGCACTAATCCATCTGCAGATATCCCAAACGAGTATATTGCACTCCGTTGAATTTATAGTGAGACATCACCTTGGCCGAGCGAACGTACAATATCTCATTTCGTTTTATTTCCCGGGAATGACAGCTTAACCGATAAGGAGAAAGGCTTTGTCCTCCCGCCTTCACCGTAAAGACGAAACGATTCCCATCGCGGTCTACGGCCAGGATGTGCTGATCCACGTAAAAATCGGGCCTGTACTTATCCACAATCAGCCGCACGCCAAGTACCGTAAGATTCTGATCTTTTACATGTCCGCCTACCTCTCCCACAAATTTACTCACCGAAGCGATACGACGTTTCTGTATCGTCAGTTCGAAATGAACGAGGGAAAACTTTCTTGCCACCGAAACGATGTATTCATAACGTTTGTTTTCCACCTTAAACTTATTGGCCAACCAAAGCACATACGACGGATCGATATAATAGATTTCCGCCAGACGTTTGCCCCGATATTTGCCAAAAGGAATCACATCATTCGAAGTCCCATAACCGGCTTCAAAGCACGAATTGTCGCGTATCTCCAAACGAATATTACAATTTACGAGTGCAACAAACGCACGTTCCACCGCGGTTTCCAGCACAGTGGCCAATGTCCGGATAAATAAGGGGACGGGATCATCGGGAAATATCCGCCAAAAGGCATAATAAGGGCGAGACGATGTAGACAGACTGATGGCATATATGCCGTTTTTATCTGTCCGTCCCCGATTAAACGCTTCCATCCGTTCGGATATTCTCTTCATTTCCTCGGACGATGACCGGTATGACGTAAATCCGCTGTCCATTATATTTATCCTGATTTTATACGGCAATATAATAAATTATACGGAATAATCCAAAGAAACCGGGAAGTGTTTTCATTTTGCATGAAAAAACAATCGGAAACTGCACCCGGACATTCTCATCCGACAGGCACAGACTCCCCACAGGCGAACGTCTTTGTTTAAAGAAACAAGCCAATCGTTTTTTTTCTTCTTCCCGGGTGCCGAAATAAAACCGCCAAAAGATTCGGGCAAGACAAGACATCGTTTCTTTCTAAAGAATGCCTTGTCTTGCCCGCAAAGACGACACGTTTTCAAACGTCGGACGAAGAATCTTTTTTTTACTGGAAGAATATATCATCCAGGCTGCTCACGTTCTCCTCCTCTATTTCCGTCAGTTTATCTTTACACGGATCGAAACCTTCGGGTATGTAGAAGCTGTCCGTTTGGTGATAACCCAATGATTCATCGGCAAAAACTTTCTGCATATACAACGACCATACGGGCAATGCCATTGAAGCTCCCTGGCCGTCTGTCATCCGATCGAAGTGAATATCTCGTTCTTCTCCCCCCACCCAGCAACCGGAAACCAGCGTCGGAGTAAATCCCATAAACCAGCCATCCGAGTTACGATTGGTCGTTCCTGTTTTACCTCCCATGTCCGCTTTTATGTTATAAAGCCGTCGAACTCTTCCGCCCGTGCCTTCATTTATAACGGCACGCAGCATAATCAGCATCTTATAAGCGCTTGTTTCGCTGATAACCTCTTCGATCTGGGGAGTAAAAGATGCTATCGTATTTCCTTCGTTGTCCTCAATGTGTGAGACAAACAACGGCGCCACACGGATACCACGATTCACGAAAGCAGTATAAGCACTGACCATTTCTCCCACAGAAATCTCGCAAGGTCCCAAACACAACGAGACCGTTGGTTGAATTTCCTGGTTTTCTACACCGAAAGAATGAATCAAACGGACAAGTTCATAAGGACTAAGTTTGCTCATCAAGTAAGCGGAAATCCAGTTATTTGAGTTTGCCAGTCCCCATTTAAGGGTAACAATTTCTCCATAGTGCGACCTCGATGAGTTACGAGGCGACCATGCTTTTCCGTTTTCATCGAATAATGTCTGCTCTACGTTGCGCACCTGGTCGCAGGGAGAAAAGCCGTTTTCCATGGCAAGCGAGTATAAAAACGGTTTAATGGTGGAACCGATTTGCCGACGCCCCACCATCGCCATGTCATATTGAAAGTAATTATAGTTTGGTCCGCCTACATAAGCTTTCACATATCCCGTGGTAGGATCCATCGACATAAAGCCCGTCCGCAGGAAATGTTTATAGTATTTAATCGAATCAAGCGGAGTCATTATGGTATCTTTCTCGCCCTCCCATGAAAATACGGTCATCTCATATTTGGTATTAAAGGCCTTCCGTATCTCTTCTTCGCTATATCCGGCCGTCTTCATCACGTTATACCTTTCACTCTGACGCACGGAGCGGTTTAAAATATTGTCAACTTCCTCCTTTGTCAACTCGCTGGTGTAAGGAGCCGTCTTGCGTCCTTTCTTCTCTTTAAAGAAACGAGGCTGCAAATACAAGGCGATGTGTTCGTAAACAGCATCCTCTGCATAACGCTGCATGCGCGAATTAATTGTGGTGTAGATCTTCAGTCCATCGGTATAAATATTGTAATTTGTACCATTTTTTTTCTTGTTTTTTGCACACCACCCGTAGAGCGGATTCGTTTCCCATGCCAGCGAATCTTCATAATATTTCTGTTTCTGCCATCCGCGATACTTGCTCTTATCCGGCTTTCGTGCCGTCATCATGACACGAAGATACTCGCGAAAATAGGTAGCAAGCCCGTCTTTGTGGTCAACCCTCTGGAACTTCAGGGTAAGAGGCAGCTTTTTTAAAGAATCGCATTGGGCTTCTGTCAGGTAACCGGCCTTACGCATTTGCTCAAGGACGGTGTTGCGTCGCCCACGCGACCGCTCGTTAAACCGGCGAGGATTATATAAAGACGGATTTTTACACATTCCTATTAAGGTAGCAGCTTCTTCTATCGACAGGTTTTTCGGTTCTTTTGAGAAATAAGTTTTCGCTGCGGTTTTAATGCCGACGGCATTATTCAAGAAATCGAACTTGTTAAGATACATCGTCAGTATCTCTTCTTTCGTATAATACCGCTCAAGTTTTACGGCAATAACCCATTCTATCGGTTTTTGCAACAGGCGCTCCAACACATTATCTGCCGTGGGAGAATAAAATTGCTTGGCCAATTGCTGAGTAATGGTGCTTCCTCCTCCTGCGTTTTTCTGCATCAATACTCCACGTTTTATCACCGCACGCAAGAAAGCACGCATGTCAATTCCCGAATGTTCACTGAAACGGACATCCTCTGTCGCGACCAAAGCATGAACCAGATTCGGCGAAAGTTCATCATACCCTACGTAAACCCGGTTTTCTTTGCTGTAAGACCATGTACCCAAAAGCACTCCGTCGTCTGAAATTACCTGAGTGGCAAATTTAAGATTCGGGTTCTCCAACTCTTCCACCGGAGGCACATAACCTATTTTTCCCTTGGAAATGGCAGAAAACACTACTGCGATTGTTACTATTGTCAGAATCAAAACACCCCAGAGAATGTAGACAACGATCTTTCTCATACCAAAAACTGCTAATCTATTTCACCTTTAATATATGCAAAAGTACAGAAAAAGTTCGGAAAGAAAAAAGAAGTTACAACGGAAACGACGTTCATTTATTTTTGTTATCATCCATAAAAGTAAAAAAACAATCGGCAGGAATCCAAAAATCAATTACACACGCTGTTACAGCGGCGGTTTTGCCCCGTCAAAATCCCGCCCGGCTTACCGGGAAGTCTTCAGCGGAAAGTATAAACAATGCCGCCACGTTTTTACAACATGACGGCATCAAATTATTCCACCCGAAGCATCATTTCCCGCAAAACGCCAAGATTTTCAAATCGAATAAAAAAGAAATATCAAATTACTTTAGGGTTTCTCCTATTATCACTATCTTTGTTCTACGAGCATTTTATTACTAAAATAAAAGGTATCCATCATGAAGATTCAAAAAATAGTTCAAGTACTTTTATTGTTGTTTATCGGTATTTCAGGACTGACGAATTGCAGCAATGACAGTGAAAACGAAGTAAAGATATTTCATCTGTCCTTTGAAAAGAATTATTATGAACGGCCGATGCAGGGAGCGAAAAGCATCATGATAAGAGGAGGGAACCGAGATTATACCATAACAGTGGAAAATCCCGAGATACTGGAGGCGACGGTAGATTTGTCAAGCCTCACTGGTATGGGAAATTTGAACATATATCCCAAACAAATCGGCGAGACAATTGTAAAAGTACACGATAATATCATAAACGAAACGGTGAATTTGACTATTAAAATAGTCTACAGCTATTTAAATTTAGTCGTTGCCGCTCCCATACAATCACCCTATAAAAGTGGTGACCGGTTCTTTTTAATCAACAATAACGAGAGCAGTTTTTACCTGTATGATGAAGATTGGGAACTGAAATCTACGGGGAAATATCATTTTTCAACAGAGAATAATACACCATACATGGAATTGATTTTCAAAGAGAAATTCGATGGCCGCAACATTTACAAATATGATCTGTCAAACACAAGCCAAGAAATGTTTTATGCAATTAAAGCATTATTAGACTGGGATTGGCACGACTTCACTAAAAGTCCGGGAACAAGAGAAAGTGCTCCCATCACGATGAATGCAACAGATGCAGAAACAGGAGTACAATATTACTTTTTCTTGGGAAACAACGACATGCCCGAGAATGTCCTGGAATAAACGATTCCATTCATACGATGCCCGAATATCCAATCAAACAAGCCGATTTACCCACAAAACCCGCTTAACTTTTATGGACTACAATTCCGTGAAAGAACTTCCCGAAGGCGCGATTATCAATATATTATCCCAATCTTTTGTTTGCCTCTTCCAATACAACGAAGAAAATCCCGCATAAAAAACAAACGCCCGGCTTTATGTTTACAAAAACACAAAGCCGGGCGTTCATTCTTTTTAAACTTTTATCTTCAATGTTTACCGCGGTGCGTACGGGACTTTAACTTATACAATCAAGAAATATCAAAAGATTGCAATATGCTGATAATAATCAAGTTATTACAAACAAACTATATTACTAAATATCATTAAATACCTTTTGCTATTCC
>CALUET010000011.1 GCA_944319745.1 uncultured Phocaeicola sp.
GATACATATTTTGATTTGCAACACTAAGATAGGTGAAAAATCTGACATGGCAAAATCCTGAGCAACTTTTTGTTGCTCAGGTACTTAAAAAGTTATATTTGTAATAGTGTTGCGGAATTAAGGTTTCTCTGTTTTATCGGGGAAAAAACTAAATTTGCAATGAAACACCAAACAAATCAAAAAGACAAAAACTGCATTTTTTCAAGTCCATTCTGTAACGATAAAAATTCATTTGCGTCTAAGAAAGAAAGATGAATGATGAAGAGATACATATAATAACGCGCATCTTAGCGGGAAAGACAGAAGAATACGCCTACTTTCTCAATGCATACAGCCAACAAATCCATACGTTGATTATCCGTATGGGACACTCGCCCGAAGATGCTGAAGAACTTGTTCAGGACACTTTCATAAAAGCATTCAGGAATCTTTCATCATTTCGGGGAAAAAGTTCGTTTATGACATGGCTATACCGGATAGCCTACAACCTTTCCATTTCCGCCCTGCGCAAAAGAAAGTCGGAAACAATAAATATAGACGAACAATATTGGGCTAAGATTTCGGATACGGAAACAGACGAAGAACTCGACAACGATACGGAAGAACAAATAAAAAAACTACGGCATGCACTGACCCTGCTTCCGCCGGACGAGCGAGCCTTAATCGCTCTTTTTTACGAGGAAGCGCACAGTCTGCGAGATATATCGAACATAACCGGGATAACGGAAAACAACGTAAAGTAAAACTACATCGCATCAGAAAAAAAATCTGTCTGCTTATAAAAAGGAGGACGAAATATGATACAGAAAGATAAAGGAATGAAAGCTGCCATTCAAGGAAATACAGGATACAAGCTCCCCACCAATTTTACCTACCGCATGATGCAACAAATAGAAAATGAAGTTGCCTTACGTAACCGGCGACAGGAAAGACGGGTATTTTTCGCCTTGTATCTCACCATCGCACTCCTGATTACAGGCGGTGCCACCGCATTCGTTTATTTATACGGAGCCGAAGTCAAACAACTGTTCTCTGCATCGTTCGCACACCTTTGCGATAAGGACATCCGGATTGCCTACCTCCCTATCCTGTCGGCAGTGCCGTTTCTCTGTATACTTAACTTTTGGCTAAAAAGAAAATCGATGAGACAGTAACTCAATCCTCGCGGGCTGCATCGATACGCAAAAATACAAACAGTAAAATGGTGAAGCCCCACAAAGAAGAACCTCCGTAACTGAAGAAAGGAAGCGGTATGCCTATTACGGGGGTTATGCCGAGCACCATTCCGATATTTACGAACAGGTGAAAGAAAAAGATACTTGCCACCGAATAACCATATACCCGCCCGAAACGGGAAGTCTGCCGCTCTGCCAACAAAATCAGACGGACGATAAATGCGGAAAACAAAATAATCACCAGGGACGCACCTAAAAATCCCTGCTCCTCTCCCACCGTGCAAAAGATAAAGTCGGTATCCTGCTCGGGGACATACTTCAGCTTTGTCTGTGTACCGTTCAAGAAACCCTTCCCAAGAAAACCGCCCGATCCGATGGCAATCTTGCTCTGATTCACATTATATCCCGCTCCGGCCGGATCATCTTTCATTCCGAGAAGTACCTCAATGCGCGTCTTCTGGTGAGGTTCAAGCACTTTGTCGAAAACATATCCCAACGAAAAAGAAAATCCCACCGATACCACAAGGAAAAACATGATGAAAAGAAAACGGTATATGCGGCTGCGCAGAAAAAGCACAAGCAACCATACCAACAAACCTCCGCAAATCCAATACTGAAGCTGCACAACATCGAAAGGAATCACATATAAAGAAAAAAGCAATCCCAGCAGCATTCCTCCCACACAAACCAAAGTCATATAAGAAACGGCCCTACCATATTCCTTACAATACAGCCTAACCAGCAGTATGGAAAAGCACACTATGAGAAAAAGTACATAGAAATCTCCAGCAGAGGTCAGCTCATCACCCAATACATCACCGCCGAAACGAATTCCCACAATGAAATAAATTACGGCACACACGCCGGAAAAAAGAACAGCTCCTGTCATTCCTTCCCGATATAACATCAGGAAAAAAGCCAAAAAGACCAAAGCCGAACCGGTTTCTTTCTGGCAAACAATCAATACACAGGGCAATAATATCATGCAGACCACGGTAATCATATGGCGGGTACGCTTCAGCGAAAAAGTGTATTCTCCCATAAATTTGGCCAATGCCAATGCCGTCGTAAACTTGGCAAACTCCGCCGGTTGCAAACTGACAGGCCCTAAAACAATCCAAGAGTGCGAGCCTTTTATGTCAGTAGGATTAAATACCATTGCCAAAAGTACCAGTATCATGATGCCATAAAACAGATAAGCATACGTATCGTATATGCGTGCATCGAGCGTTAGCAGGACAAAAACCAGACAAAACGAGCAGCCGATCCACATCAATTGCTTGCCGGCTCTGGTTCCCAAATCGAAGAAATCCGGCAAACCATAGTCATAACTTGCTCCACATATGCTAAGCCATCCCAGCAAAACAAGAATCAGATACAACCCAACGGTCCACCAGTCCAGCGTCTTTATCACATTATCTTTCCTGCTTACCATAGTTGATTCTTCTATTTTGAATGTCCGTTGCCAGCACTTCGTCCTCAGGAGTCAGCGTACCGGTCAAATACTTTTCTATCATCAACCGCCCAATCGGCACACCATACGTAGCTCCCCATCCTCCATTTTCCACATAAACTGCAATGGCTATCTTGGGATTGTTCATCGGAGCAAAGCCCATAAATGCCGAATGGTCGTGTCCTTGGTTCTGAGCCGTCCCCGTTTTTCCGCAAACTTCTATGTCAGGAAGATTGGCCAGTCGGCATGTTCCTCCGGTCACAGCCGCACGCATTCCGCTCGCCACTTCCTCATAATACTCTTTTCGTACCTTTGTATAACGCGGAACGCTGTAAATGCTGTCGAGTTCTTCGCCTTCGATTTTCTTCACCACATGCGGAGTTATGAAATATCCGCGATTGGCAATCGTGGCACCCAAATTGGCAATCTGAAGCGGAGTGGCCGTTACCTCCCCTTGTCCGATAGCAATACTGATTATGGTCAGCCCGTTCCACGAATGTCTGTACGCCCGGTCATAATACTCAGCATTAGGAATCATGCCACGTTTTTCCCCCGGCATGTCTATTCCCAATGCATATCCGAATCCCATAGAAACCATATAATCGCGCCAAGTATTCATGGCTTTCTGAACAGAACCATACTTCTTTTTCGCACTCATCATGTGATATAATCCCCAACAGAAGTAACCGTTACAAGAAGTTGCGATGGCCGGAATGAGCGGTAAAGGCGACGGATGACCGTGACACCCTACATGTAATCCTCTAAAAGAAAAGCCCCCCACGCACGAATACAAGGTTGAAGGCGTGATGATGCCCTCTTCCAGGAACGTCAGGGCCTGCGTCGTCTTAAAAGTAGATCCCGGCGGATAAGTTCCCATAATAGCACGATTCAACAAAGGTTTCCACGGATCGTTCGACAACATCTGGTGGTTTTTCCCACGATTCCGCCCTGCCATCAAACGAGGATTGTAAGACGGCGAGGAAACCATGCAAAGAATCTCGCCGGTAGACGGCTCTATTGCAACGATACTTCCTATTTTTCCCTCCAACAATCGCTCTCCGAGCATCTGAAGCTCTATGTCAAGTCCTAAAGTCAAATTCTTTCCTTGAACCGGATTTTCGTCGAATTTTCCATTCATATAGTTGCCTTGTATCCGGCCGTATGCATCCCTTAACAAGATTTCCACGCCTTTTTCTCCACGCAATTGCTTTTCGTAGGCCTGTTCCACTCCCAACTTACCGATAAAATCTCCCGGCGAATAATATTCATCAGCCTCAAGATCCGCTTTGGATGTCTCGGCCACATCTCCCAAAACATGGGCTCCTGCATTGTAAGCATACTGACGTATCGTACGTTTCTGCACATAAAATCCCGAAAAGCGGAAGAGCTTTTCCTGAAAAAGCGCGCATTCTTCGGCAGAAAGCTGGGAAAGAAATACTTGATTCGTGTAGGGTGAATAACCCGGATTAAGGCGGCGGTCTTTTATTTCCCCGATACGTTTCCGAAAGAAATCCACGTCGATTCCCAACGTATTACACAGATCGAGCGTATCGAGATCGGCCACTTCTTTCATAACCACGGTAATGTCGTAAGCAGCCTGATTATATACTAAAAGCTTATCATTCCGATCGTATATGATACCTCTCCCGGGATAACGCACACGTTTCAGGAATGCATTGCTATCGGCATGCTGTTTATAGTCGTCACTCAATATCTGCAATGAAAACAAACGTATAATAAACAACAAAGCAACAGCGAAGACTATGCCTATAATGACGTACTTCCTTTTCTCAAAACGAAAATTTCGTTCCACTATTTCTTCCTCCTCATCGAATCAATACATAATATGCCTATAACGGAAACAAAAGTACCTGTCACTATTTTCAGGCAGAGAGAACCCCAGCGTAAGAAAGAAAAAGTTTCGATCAGTTGTATTGTTCCCACAAGAACAAACGTTCCGATCAAGACATACCGCAGATAATGTGAGAAGCCCATTGTAGAAATACTCGGATAAAAATCGTCGGTCATGTCGCGAACCGTCTGCGTACGCAAAATAAAAGGCCTGAAAAAAGCAAACAAAGTACAGGCACATGCATTCACTCCCGGCGTGTTGCTGAAGACATCTACTGCAAGTCCTAAAAAAAATGCCCACAAAAGAAGGGCTTTCCGCCCGACGGCTGCATTTAAAGAAAAGACAAAATAAATATAAAGCACCGGCGTAGCATATTCATAAATATGAACATGATTGAATACAAGTACCTGAAAAAGTACCAAACCAATGAACCATCCCAAACGATGTATGAATATCATTCTTCTTCTATTTCAGCAACATTACGTTCCAACTCTGCCTGCTCTTCCCTGCCCGGTGCCGAAATGACGCGTACATCATTTAAGCGAGCAAAGTCGGTAAACAACTTAACTTTCAATATATACGACAAGGCATCTTCGCTATCGGATATTTCTTCTACAATACCCACCGGAATGTTTCCGGGAAAAACTGCGCTATATCCGCTCGTCACAACCGTATCTCCCAACAGAAATTCCGAATGCCTCGGCACATCTGTCAGCAGGGCATAATGAGAAGAGCCTCCATCCCATTTCAAAAGCCCGAGATATTCTGTACGTTTAATCTTACAGCTTATACTGCTTTTTGAGTTTAAAACAGAAAGAACAAGCGCATAGTGCGACGATGTCTTATAGACAATTCCTACAATACCATTCCCTCCTATCACTCCCATCTCCGGGCGAATCCCATCTGTTTCTCCTTTATTTATTGTAATATAATTGTCCTTATGAATTACACTATTGTTAACCACGTCGGCATCATACAGCGTGTACGATCTCAAAACATTCGAGCGCATCTCTCCAATAAGTACAGTATCGGCGGTATATTTCTTCAACTCTTCCGTCAAACGCTCTATTTGCAGAAACAATTCCGTGTTTTGGTCTACCAAACGTTTGTTGGCCGTCCGCAATCCGAAATACGCCGTAGTTTCTTTTGCAACATCATATACTGCCCCAAACACGCGGTTGGCCGATGTAAAAAACACGCTTCCCTGATAACTATTAAACCGAAACAACAATAAAAAGCCTGCTATTTCCAATAAAAGAAAAAGCAGACAATAATCATATTTCAACAGAAGATTCAACAAATTACGCATGTCGCAATCGGAAATGGAATTCAAGAAAAGAGAACCGATATTTCGGGGTTACTTTAAACGATTCACCGTATCCCCGTTTATCGGTCCCCAAATGATTATTCAAAAATTACCGCATCAAGAATGAGAAGCGGTCTACATTTTTCAATGCAATCCCCGTACCTTTTGCCACACTCAGCAACGGATCCTCAGCTATATGGAAAGGAATATTGATTTTATCGGCCAAACGGCGGTCTAAGCCGCGCAACAATGCTCCTCCCCCTGCCAAATAAATACCATTACTTACGATATCGGCATACAACTCGGGCGGAGTGTTTTCCAAAGCGCTCAAGATAGCTGTTTCTATTTTTGCTATGCTTTTTTCCAGACAGTGGGCAATTTCCTGATAACATACCGGCACCTCCATAGGCAAAGCCGTTATTCGGTTAGGTCCTCTCACGATATAATCTTCCGGAGCGTCTTCGCCCAAGTCTGTCAAAGCTGCACCAACATATATCTTGATACGCTCGGCCATGCGTTCACTCACCTTCACGTTATGTTGACGACTCATGTATTCCTGAATGTCTGCAGTAAGATCATCACCGGCAATGCGGATAGAGTTATTCGATACAATTCCGCCCAATGAGATCACGGCAATCTCAGTCGAACCTCCGCCGATGTCAACAACCATGTTTCCTTCCGGCGCCTCAACATCCAGTCCGATGCCAATAGCTGCAGCCATCGGCTCGAAAATCAAATACACATCACGGCCTCCTGCATGCTCTGCACTGTCGCGAACGGCACGAAGTTCGACTTCCGTACTTCCGGAAGGAACGCCAATCACCATACGCAAAGAAGGCGTAAAGAAGCGATGCCCCATATTTACCTTCTTAATCAACCCGCGCATCATTTGCTCGCATGCATTAAAATCGGCAATCACACCATCGCGCAAAGGACGGACGGTGCGTATGTTCGGATTTTCTTTTTCGTACATTAGCTTTGCCCGCTCGCCTACCGCTATCATTTTGTCGGTGCGACGATCAAGAGCAACCACCGAAGGCTCATCGACAACAATCTTTCCATTATTTAATATGATGGTATTGGCCGTGCCAAGATCCATCGCTATTTCTTGAGTAAAAGAGAATAAGCCCATTATTCAATCCCGTTGATTAATGTTTAAAATGACGAATACCTGTCAAAACCATCGCAACGCCATGCTCATTACAATAGTCGAAAGTTAAATTATCTCTGATTGAACCGCCGGGTTGAATGACAGCTTTTATCCCTTCCTTGTCGGCAATTTCCACACAATCGGGGAACGGGAAATAAGCATCACTCGCCATTACGGCTCCATTTAAGTCAAAATTAAATGATTTTGCCTTTTCAATTGCCTGCTTCAACGCGTCCACACGTGAAGTCTGTCCCACTCCGCTTGCAAAAAGCTGCTTGCCTTTAGCTAAAACGATCGAATTGCTTTTACTATTTTTTACTATCTTATTTGCAAAAAGCATGTCTTCTATTTCTGCATCTGTCGGCACCTTTTCTGTCACCACTTTCAAATCTTCCCGGGTTTCAACACGAACATCTTTGTCTTGAACCAGCACCCCATTAAGCAGTGAGCGGAATTGTTTTTGTGGCAACATCGCATCCTTCCGTACTAAAATAATACGGTTTTTCTTCTGCGTAAGCACTTCCAATGCATCAACATCGTAGTCGGGAGCGATAATTACTTCAAAGAAAAGTTTGTTAATTTCCTCAGCCGTCTGACGGTCGACCGCGGTGTTTGTCACCAGCACACCGCCGAAAGCAGAAACAGGATCACCGGCCAAAGCATCCTTCCATGCTTCAAGCAAAGTGGGACGCGAAGCCAATCCGCAAGCATTGTTGTGTTTCAGTATGGCAAAGGTCGTCTCTCCCTTAAACTCATCTATCAGGTCTATCGCAGCATTTATGTCTAACAAATTATTATACGATATCTCCTTTCCGTGAATTTGATCGAACATTTTATCCAGTGCACCGTAGAAATATCCTTTTTGATGGGGATTCTCTCCGTAACGCAAAGTCTTCTGTTCGTTAACAGCACAGCGGAATGCCGAATTATCTTCGCCATCAAAATAATTGAAGATAGCAGCATCGTAATATGAAGAAACCGCAAATGCTTCTTTTGCAAACCAACGACGTTCGGTAAGTGTCGTATTGGCTCCTTTTTCCGTCAGTATATCAAGGAACGGTTTATACTGAGCTTTACTTGCCACAATCACCACATCGTTATAATTTTTTGCGGCAGCACGTATCAAAGAAATGCCTCCTATGTCTATTTTTTCTATGACGGCCTGTTCATCGGCTCCCGAAGCCACCGTATCTTCAAACGGATATAAGTCGACAATCACCAAATCGATCTCGGGTATTTCATACTTTTCTATCTGCTGAATATCTTGTTCCAATTCGCGACGACAAAGAATTCCTCCAAAAATCTTCGGATGCAATGTTTTTACTCGTCCGCCCAAAATCGACGGATAACTCGTCAAATCTTCTACGGCACGGCAAGGAATACCTAAAGATTCTATAAACTGTCTTGTTCCTCCCGTAGAAAGAAATTCTACTCCTTCGGCATGCAATTTGGAAATGATCTCATCCAAACCATCTTTGTGATAAACCGAAACCAGCGCTGTTTTTATTCTTTTTGATTCTGACATGGCTTTATTTTTTTGATATTTGGTTACAAATTTACGATATTCAACCGAAACATCCTCATGGATATGCAAATAAATTACATTTATTATTACTCCTTTATGTTCGCTCGCCTTTGTAACACGAATGTAACATATATGACATTTCATTATAATATAAGGGAAATAGTTTTGCAACCGTAAAATATTCTATAATAATTATATGGAGACAATTTATCTAGGAATCGTCATTTTCCTTTTCATGTTAGCGGTATTCGACCTGTTGGTCGGCGTCAGCAACGATGCGGTAAACTTTATGAACTCTGCAGTGGGCGCAAAAGTTGCCAAATTTAAAACAATCATCATCATTGCATCTCTCGGTGTTTTTATAGGAGCTTTACTAAGTAACGGGATGATGGACATCGCCCGCCATGGTATTTTCCAGCCGATTAATTTCAACTTTTACGAAATCATGTGTATCCTGTTGGCCGTTATGGTTACGGATGTGGTTTTGCTTGATGTGTTTAATACGCTGGGACTTCCTACTTCAACGACCGTTTCCATGGTATTCGAACTGTTAGGAGGTACATTTATCCTCGCCATTTTAAAAATCATGGGAGATGAGACCGGCATGCTAACGCTGGGAAACTTGATGAATACAGAAAAAGCTTTATCCGTTATCATGGGTATTTTCCTTTCTGTTGCCATCGCATTTATCGCAGGAACAGTCGTTCAATATCTTTCTCGATTGATATTCGGATTCAATTACAAAAAGCACTTATCTTGGACAATTGGAATCTTCGGAGGTATTGCAGTTACGTCTCTTTCTTACTTTATCCTGATAAAAGGACTAAACACTGCTCCTTTTATGACTCCGGAATCGCTGGCATGGATAGAAAAGAATACTACCGCATTGGTAATAGGATGCTTTGTATTCTTCACTTTACTGATGCAAATTCTTCACTGGTGCAAGGTCAATGTTTTTAAAATCATAGTTTTATTAGGAACGTTCTCACTGGCTTTGGCTTTTGCAGGCAACGACTTGGTCAACTTCATCGGTGTTCCTTTAGCCGGTTTCTCTGCATATACAGATTATGTTGCCAATGCAAACGGAACAAGTATTTACGACTTTATGATGGGATCGTTAATGTCTTCTGCCAAAACACCTATCATCTTTTTGTTCCTGTCCGGATGTGTTATGGTTTATGCATTAGCAACTTCCAAAAAAGCCAAGAACGTAATCAAGACTTCCGTGGAACTGGCCAGACAAGAAGAAGGTGACGAAATGTTTGGTTCTTCCGCCATTGCCCGTTCTATCGTAAGGCGTGCTAATAACATAAACGACTTCCTAAAGCGCGTAATTCCAGGAAAAACGCGTCGATGGATCGACAGCCGTTTTAATAAAGATGAAATCATTTTAGCCGACGGAGCAGCATTCGATATGGTCCGCGCTTCGGTCAATTTGGTATTGTCCGGATTACTTATCGTTATCGGAACCAACATGAAACTGCCTCTTTCTACAACTTACGTTACATTCATCGTGGCAATGGGTTCATCATTAGCCGACCGTGCTTGGAGTAGAGAGAGTGCTGTTTACCGTATCACCGGCGTGCTTTCAGTCATCGGCGGGTGGTTTGTCACAGCATTTGTCGCTTTTACGGTCTGCGCATTGGTTACCATCATCATGTATTACACAAGCTTTGTCGGTATGGTAGCCTTTACTATCATAGCTGTAGTTCTATTGGTTCGCAGCAATATCAAGTACAGTAAGAAAGAAAAAGCCGAACAACAAGACGATGCATTCAAGCGTATGATGTCAAGCCGCGACAAGAACGAGATCTTAAGCCTGCTTCGTTCACATGTAAAAGAGACGCTGACCGATTCAATCGCCTTCGTAAAGAATGCATTTATTCAAATCACAGACGGATTTATTCACGAGGATTTGCGACTGTTGCGCAAGGAAATGAATGCCATCGACGAGCAGAAAAAGATGTTAAAGAAACGACGCAGAAAAGAATTGCTGGGCTTACGTCGTGTCCCCACAACCATTGCAATAGAAAAAAATACGTGGTTCCATTTGGGAAGCAACAGCTGCGAAGAAATGCTTTACTGCTTGAAACGTATATGCGAGCCGTGTAAAGAGCATGTAGACAACAATTTCAATCCTGTATCGAAAGAATGTGTTGCTGAGTTCCTGCCGGTGCGAAACGAATTATGCGCGCTGATGGAACAGACAAGAGAAACCATCATTAACGATCATTACGATGATGCAGACGAAATTCTTGCGAAGGGAGATGAGTTGAAGAACAAGATCTCTGCCATGAGAAAACAGCAGATGAACAGAATGCAAGAAAGCGATAGTACCCGCCTGCAAGTATCATTGGTTTATTTGAACATCTTACAAGAGTCACAAGAATTAGTTAGTATATGGCGTCACTTGTTACGTGCCAGCCGGTTCTTCCAGGGAGATTACGTTCCCCAAGAGCCTACTCAGAACACTTTGTTTCAAAGAGATTAAAGAAAGGCCGTAACGTTTTAATAAAAACCTCCCGTTGTTTTTTCAAAAACAACGGGAGGTTTTCTTTTCCGCACTGCGGCTTTCAATCCTGATAATAGACGCGTTTCACCCGATTGGATACCCCCGTCAGAATCTCATACGGAATCGTATCCAACCAATCGGCCAGAACTGTCACCGGAAGTTCATCGCCAAACACGATTGCTTTATCGCCTTCTTTGCAATTAATGTCCGTCACATCTATCATACAAACATCCATACATATATTTCCCACATAAGGAGCTTTTTGACCATTCACCAAACAATATCCCCGACCATTTCCCAAATGACGGTTCAATCCGTCTGCATATCCTATCGGAAGTGACGCGATGCGTGAATCGCGATGCAGCACTCCTTTTCTACTATATCCTACGGTTTCATCGGCGGGGACGTCGTGTATCTGCAAAATAGTCGTCCTTAAAGTCGTCACATTGTGTAATATTTTATTTGTAAACGGATCAATACCGTACAAACCGATACCCAGCCTTACCATCTCAAATTGAGCACCCGGGTAACGTTCTATGCCGGCCGTATTACATATATGACGCAATATTTTATGTTCAAAAGCCGATTGAAATACAGAAGCTGCCTCCTCAAACGTCTCGATCTGCCGGCGCGTAAACGAATCGAAACGCTCGGCATCACTCCCGACCAAATGGGAAAATATGGAACGAGCTATCACTGCATTCTGCCGTTTCAGGCGCTCTGTCAATCTGGGTATCTCGTCCGGAGTAAAGCCCAAACGATGCATTCCCGTATCAACCTTGACATGAATCGGGAAATTGGTTATGCCTTCTCGCTCGGCATGCTTTATCAATTCTTCCAACAAACGAAAGCTGTAAACCTCCGGCTCCAGTTTATTTTCGAACATCATGCGGAACGTTGTCGTCTCGGGATTCATTATAATGATGGAACTGTTGATGCCTGCCTTGCGTAAATCTGCTCCCTCGTCGGCAACAGCCACCGCCAAATAATCTACCCGATGGTCTTCCAGTGTCTTGGCTATCTCGAACGATCCCGCACCATAAGCCGACGCTTTTACCATACATACCATCTTTGTGGAAGGTTTCAGCTTGTTTCTGTAATAATTCAAATTGTCAATTAAGGCATTCAGATTAATTTCCAAAATCGTTTCATGCACTTTCAGTTCCAATAAGTCGGTCAACTCATCAAAATGAAACGCCCGGGCTCCTTTGATAAGAACCACTTCATTGTGTAAAGAGGCAAGCACGCCCGATTTTATCAAATCCGATGTTGTACGGAAAAATTTCTTTTCCATGTCGAAACGCGACGAAGCCGCAGAAATTTCTTCGCCCACTCCTATTATCCGATCAACGCCCCTGCTATGTACCAATTCGGCAACCTGGCGATAAAGGAACTTGGAAGATTGTCCGCTTTCCAATATATCCGACAAGATAAGCGTACGTTTTTTCTGCTTATCTTCACTGCGTCTTGCCATAAAGTCCAGCGCAATGTCCAGCGAAGCATAGTCGGAATTATAACTGTCATTAATCAAAACACACCCGTTCTTGCCTTCTTTCACCTCCAAGCGCATGGCGATTGTTTCCAAACGTGCCATACGTTCCGCTATCACTTCGGGAGAAACCATCAGATACAATGCGACGGCCAAACAATGCAAAGAGTTTTCTATCGACGCATCATCGATAAAGGGGATGCGATACTCCTTGAAGAATCCCAAATAACGATACTTCACCGTGGTACCCGTATCGTCTTTATTTATGCTTTCGATGAAGAGCGGACGCTCGGCATCCTTCATTGACCATGCAATTTCACGGGCAGTAAACAGCGACTTCGACACGCAATTGCTTATCAATTCATTATCGCCGTTATATATTACAACGTCGCAGTTTTTAAACAACTGCAGCTTCTCCATACACTTATCCTGCAATGAAGAAAAATTTTCCTGGTGGGCTCCTCCTATATTTGTCAGCACCCCTATGGTAGGTTGTATAATTGGTTCGAGCATTTCCATCTCACCCATTTCAGAAATTCCGGCTTCGAATATTCCCAATTCCGTATGCTCATTCATCAACCATACCGACAAAGGTACTCCAATCTGCGAATTATAACTGCGGGGAGAACGCGTGACCACACGATCGGGACTCAATATTTGGTACAACCATTCCTTTACTATTGTTTTTCCATTACTTCCCGTAATGCCCACCACCGGCACCTGATAATGCTCACGATGCTTTGTTGCCAAACATTGCAACGCTTTCAGCGGATCGGGGACCTTCAGAAAGTTCACATTCGAATACGAATGACATTCTTTCGGAACCTCGGTTACCACAAAATTGTACACGCCGCGCGCATATAACTCGGGAATATATTTATGCCCGTCATTCCGTTTTGTTTTCAAAGCAAAGAATAATGTTTCCTCAGGGAAACACAATGACCGGCTATCGGTAAGAATCCAATCAATCTGTGCAGGCCGACTGCCTACACGCTCCGCGCCCAACAAGGCTGCTATTTCTTCAATCGAACTTGACATAACGTTTCTTCTTTTTGCACGTCTAAGTACGGGAATTTTTCCTTTAGACCTCGTATCTTTAACAGAATTTGACGCAAGAATGTTTTATAAGCTTCCGACTCGGGATTAAACGGACGGTGTTCCAAGGCTTTTTTCACCTCGGACAACTCTTGAAGAATGCGTATTGTATTTTTCGTGAAACAGGTCTTTTTGAAACATTCCCATATATAATTCACAGCTAACGGTGCGGGATGCAACATATCATCGGCATAAAACCGATAGTCGCGCAGCTCGTCCATCATTATCTCGTAGGCAGGGAAATAGTGACAATAAGGAAGCGTTTCACACAAACGGTCTGCGGCAAGCAGTAAAACGGCCTTGCTGATTTGATTGCCGTGCATGCCGTCTCGCATATGACGTATCGGGCTTATCGTAAAAAGAACCTGAAGGTTCGGATTGCATTCCCTCAGCTTCTGCAACAAACGCCGGTATGTTTCCACTATTTCTTCGGCAGAAAGCAGACGACGGGTAAAAAGACGTTCCGGCAATTTATGGCAATTCCCCACAATACGCCCGTCGGCTTTCCACTCGTATATGCGGGCTGTTCCCCACGTAATAAGCAACCAATCGGCTTTCTCAAGGAAATCGGCTCCCGCATTCAGGCGGGTGTTGATTGCATCCAGACACGAACTTTTTTCAGGAAAAGAATAAGCGCTGTGATGCATCAGGCTGAACCACATCCCGTTTTCATGCAATAAATCTTTTTCTCCGTAGCGGTATCGTTCCAATAACTGCTGCATCCCGGCTGCAATCGACATCGGATTATACAATACGCCAAACGGATTTATGTCGCAAACAAACTTTCCGTCAGACAATAATGCCCCGATGCTGTTGGTAAAACAGGAGCCCCACAGCATCAGCTTGTCGGCATGGCATATCTCATACGCGCCGACGGACAACTCAACTTCCGTCCTAAAATTCATAAACTAATATTTGCATACAAATTTAAACACAATAAGGTTATTTTCCCTATTTTTGCAGAATCAATCTTTGATAAAGACGGATGGAACAAGAAATTTCTTATGAATTATTGAACAAAATCGACAGTCCTAAAGATTTGAGACTCCTTCCTCCGGAAAGTTTGCCAGAAGTATGTAATGAACTAAGGCAAAAAATCATCGATGAATTATCTCGTAATCCGGGGCATTTAGGCTCAAATTTAGGAGTAATCGAACTGACCGTTGCGCTTCATTATACATTCAATACTCCTTACGACCGCATTGTTTGGGACGTAGGCCACCAGGCTTACGGACATAAGATACTGACCGGCCGGAGAGATCTTTTCTATACAAACCGTAAACTGAACGGATTGTGTCCGTTTCCTTCCCCCGCCGAAAGCGAATACGATACCTTTACATGCGGACATGCTTCGAACTCTATTTCCGCAGCTCTCGGCATGGCTGTGGCAGCTGCCCGAAAAGGTGAAAAAGATAGAAAGGTAGTAGCCGTCATAGGAGACGGTTCAATGAGCGGAGGATTGGCCTTCGAAGGACTGAATAACGTATCGTCTACTCCCAACAATTTACTGATTATTCTGAACGATAACAACATGGCTATCGACCGAAGCGTGGGAGGAATGAAACAATACCTGCTGAACTTACAGACTTCGGAACAATATAACAAACTAAGATACAAGCTTTCCCAGAAGTTCCATCAATGGGGCATCTTGAACGAAGAACGCAGAAAAAGTCTGATACGCTTCGGCAACAGTCTGAAATCAATGCTCATGCAGCAACAAAACATCTTCGAAGGATTGAATATTCGTTACTTCGGCCCGGTAAACGGCCACGATGTCTTGTCTTTAATAAAAGTATTGAAAGACATAAAAGACATGAAAGGCCCGAAACTTTTGCACATCCATACCATAAAAGGAAAAGGATTTGCTCCGGCAGAAAAGGCGGCTACCATCTGGCATGCTCCCGGCATATTCAACAAAGAAACGGGGGAACGCATCATAAACGATACGACAAACATGCCTCCTTTGTTTCAGGATGTGTTCGGAAACACGCTGTTGGAATTAGCCAAACAAAACGATAAAATTATCGGCGTAACACCGGCCATGCCCACAGGTTGCTCGATGAATATTTTAATGAAGGAATTCCCCGACAGAACCTTTGACGTCGGAATAGCCGAAGGACATGCCATAACCTTTTCGGGAGGGATGGCAAAAGAAGGATTGGTTCCTTTTTGTAATATCTATTCTTCGTTTATGCAACGGGCATACGACAACATCATTCACGACATAGCAATCCAGAAACTAAACGTAATAATGTGTCTCGACCGCGCAGGGCTGGTGGGAGAAGACGGACCGACTCATCACGGAGTATTCGATTTGGCGTATCTCCGCCCCATCCCCAACCTGACCATTTCATCCCCTTACGACGAGCATGAACTGAGAAAGTTGATGTACACGGCACAACTTCCCGACCAAGGTCCGTTCGTTATCCGTTATCCTCGGGGAAGAGGCGTGCTAATCGATTGGAAATGTCCCCTGGAAGCTGTTCCGATAGGAAAAGGAAGAAAACTAAAAGATGGAGATGTTTTAGCCATAATAACACTCGGTCCCATAGGAAACGCAGCATCAAAAGCAATCGAACGGGCTGAAAAAGATACAGGAATGCGCTTTGTCCACTACGATTTACGCTTCTTAAAACCGTTGGACGAAGAGATGCTTCACGAAATAGGAAAACGGTATCCGAAAATCATTACCGTGGAAGACGGCGTACTGAAAGGAGGCATGGGAAGCGCAATACTTGAATTTATGTCCGACAACGGATACACCCCGCAAATAAAACGCTTGGGCATTCCGGACAAATTCATTCAACACGGTCCGGTAAAAGACCTGTATTCCATTTGCGGAATCGACACCGAAACAATCTATCAAACAATAATTCAACTGACAAAGTCCGAAGGAAAAATATGAAAATTATTATAGCAGGCGCCGGAGCTGTGGGCACACATTTGGCAAAATTGCTGTCCGGAGAAAAACAAGACATCATTCTGATGGATGAAAACGAGGAACGTTTGAGCAAAATGGGGAACAACTTCGATTTAATGACAATCAATGTTTCTCCCACATCTGTTTCAGGATTGAAGAATGCCGGCGTCGCCGGAGCCGATCTTTTTATCGCCGTTACCCCCGATGAAAGCCGGAATATGACAGCATGTATGCTGGCAAACAATTTAGGGGCCAAGAAGACTGTGGCAAGAATCGACAATCATGAATATCTTTTACCGAAAAATAAAGAGTTCTTTTCGCAATTGGGTGTCCACTCTCTTATTTATCCGGAAATGCTTGCAGCGAAAGAAATTGTAGATTCCGTGAAGATGAGTTGGATAAGACAATGGTGGGAATTCGCAGGAGGCGCCTTAATCTTGCTGGGAACAAAAATGAATGAAAAGGCAGAAATCCTGAACATTCCTTTATACGAACTCGGCAGCCAAAATATTCCCTTCCACCTTGTTGCCATAAAAAGAGGAAATACCACCATTATCCCGAGGGGCGATGACAGCATACGCCTAAATGATGTGGTGTATTTTACCACAACAAAAAAATATATTCCGTACATCCGTAAAATAGCCGGCAAGGAAAATGATGCCGACATCCGCAATGTTATGATCATGGGAGGCAGTCGTATTGCGGTACGCACCGTACAATACATGCCGGAATATATGCAAACAAAAATCATAGAAAACGATTTCAACCGTTGTAACCGCCTGACAGAATTGGTAAACAACAAGGTTATGATTATCAACGGAGACGGACGGGATATCGAACTCCTGCTGGAGGAAGGCATAAAAAATACCGAGGCTTTCGTAGCTCTTACGGGAAACGCGGAAACAAATATACTGGCCTGCCTGGCAGCCAAACGAATGGGAGTGAGCAAAACAGTGGCAGAAGTGGAAAACATCGACTACATCAGCATGGCGGAAAGCCTGGATATTGACACTGTAATCAACAAGAAATTCATCGCAGCCAGCCACATCTATCAAATGATGCTTGACGCAGATGTATCAAACGTAAAGTGTTTGACTTTCGCAAACGCCGACGTTGCCGAGTTTACCGTCAAGAAAGATGCACGTATTACAAAAGCAGCCGTAAAAGATATCGGGCTGCCAAAAGGTGCAACCATTGGAGGTCTCATACGTAACGGAGAAGGTATTCTTGTAACAGGTAATACCGTCATACAGGAAAACGACCACGTTGTAGTATTCTGCCTGGGCATGATGATAAAAAAATTAGAGAAGTATTTCAACTGACAGTTCTTGGGGCTTGAAAGAAAGGCTGAGAGAAATACCCAAAAACATGGCTTGCCATCAGAAATAAAGCCCGCCTTGTCTTTTTGTAAATGCCTCATTGATAAACAAAAAGACGCTATTCCTTTTCATTCAACATCCGCATCTCTGCACTTAAATAATGAAGCGAATTTATACAAAAAATGCAGCCGGTTTTACTCCTTTTAATGTAAAACCGGCTGTATCATCCCGTAACTTATTTAATTTCGCGGTGCGTACGGGACTTTAACTTATACAATCAAGAAATATCAAAAGATTGCAATATGCTGATAATAATCAAGTTATTACAAACAAACTATATTACTAAATATCATTAAATACCTTTTGCTATTCC